>JBCQVS010000016.1:0-41148 GCA_047172885.1 Rikenellaceae bacterium
GATCCTTTTTTAAGGGTCGTGCTTTTTTTGGTATGTGGGTGTGGCTTGGATCTTTCGGCGCCAGTTCCCGCTTCTTGTCACCTCCTTAAAAAAGGATCGTACTTGAAGAGGCGGCTAGTGCCGCCACCTGCTCATGACAATCCACCTAAACCCTCCTTTGAGAAGGAGGACTTTGCAGCTCTTCGAGCTGCCTGGCTGGCGCGGTGAACCTTGCGTGTTATATAAGTCATTGCACGACCCTTAAAAAAGGGTCGTGCTTTTTGGGGAACAGTATCAAGACATGTGGTATAGTCTCCTATGCTTATTGGAATAAGAGGCAATTTTACTCTGCTTAATCCATAGGATATTGGGTGAATGAGCTTAGTCTCGTTTTTTATGTTCATATATTAGTATTATGATTAAATAGAGTGCAACAGCAATATCTACTACTGCCCACATAGCCCTATCCATCGTTAATGGTATAAAAGGTTGAAAAAGGAGAGCTATTGCGCCATTTAGAGCCGCTAATCCTCTCTTAGATTCTTCATACTTAGATAATGCCATTATTCCAAATATTATCATCACAGATAGTCTAACAATGGTGTAATATCCATAAGGCATTGGTAGCAAGCATATAAGTAGTGCTATTACTAATCCTATTTTTGCTTTATTCATATATAGTAAACATTAAAATAATTCCAATAATCAATGAAATTATACCTAATATTAGCGCACGAAAACAATCTACACCAAAACCTTTTCCACTAGCTAACATTACCAAATACAATCGAGTTATAAATGGACCTATTAAGAAAAGACCTATTGCATTTATTAAAAACATCCAATACCAAGCAATGTTAAAAATTAAACACTCAGGTATGACCGCTAAAATGAAACCACTAATTATAGGTACGGATGATAGGATTGGTATTCCTTGATACATACAATAATCATTATTATAAAGTGAAATGCCATGACATCCCCAAGAGCTTATAAAACCAACAGCTGAAATAGCTAGTATAATAGTTGTAATCATTTTTTTAATTTAAAATTGTTTAAAATACTTCTTTTTTGCATAGAAAAACTCTTCCTCTAACATTGCATAGCCATCAATACCTTTAGACTCACATAATAATATAAATGAGTTATTATATTTCAAATTATCATATAGTGTAGTTAGCTCTGCTAGAACTAAAAGACTACTGGAAAAATTACCCACACTAGAGTCGCTAAGGTGTAATTTCCTTCCATTTTTTACGACTTTAGCAAATGTTTCCCTAATTTGCTTTCTAACAATCTCCTCTTCTGTTCTCTTCCAAAATAATAATCTCATAATTTTCTTTTTTATGAATCCACACAAAGAAAAAGGTGCAAGCAATCCTTGTTGAGTCCAAGGGCTACCACACCCTACAATTACAAACAAGAAAAAGCCCACACCAAGAGGTATGAGCATTCACTTATTATTGTTGTAATTGTTGTCAAAAGTGGTAGTTTAGGACAGCACAAATAATAGCAAACGCTTTTTACTAAATATGTCTTCTGTTATACTTTTATTTCATTAGCAAATATTTTTTATTATCTAAACAAAGGTAATAAAATAATCTTAACGGTATACATTATTGTTAAAAAATAGATGTAACAGTAGAACATATCTCTGGCGTTGGCGTATATACCTTAGTTGTTAATTTTTATCATCCGTAGTTCGAACGGTAATTTGGGAAAAGGATCGTGCTTTTTTTGGTATATGGGTGTGGTTTGGATTTTTTGGTACCGTGACCCGCTTCACTTCTTAAAAAAGGATCGTGCTTGAAGAGGCGGCCCCAGCCGCCAGCCTTCCTTTTACAATCCACCCAAACCCTCCTTTGATAAGGAGGACTTTGCAGCTCTTCGGGCTGCTTACTGGCGCGTTGAACGCTGCGTTAGATCCACCTGCTTTTGTAGATCCCAGATTGAGCCTGGGATGATGTGAATATATTTATGTTGGGGACTGCGCCTAATGCCGGAGCGGGCACCAAACAAGTTTGGCTATGGAAAACTTTGTTTTCCTTTATTTTTTCTTCTTTTTATTTGGTTTATAAAATAAACTTGTTTATATTTGTATCGTATTAATACGATAAATTAAACAACACTTAAAAACAGAGCAATGGAAGAGCGTAAATTAAATGAGAAGGAGAGCTTAGAGCTTATCACTCGTATGATGCAAAACACAAAGATGAACCTCGAAGTAGGGTCAGGCAATGGACTTATTATCTGGGGAGTATCAACACTTATCACCAATCTAATCGTATTTCTATTATTGTATTTTACGCAAAGCCCTATGAGCTATTGGGCGTGGATGATGCTACCATTAGTTGGAATGATCTGGATAAAAATCGCGGCCGATGGCAGACCAAAAGTTACAACAAAAGTTGACAAGATGGTAAGCAGCCTATTCAATACTATTCTAATTTTGGTGGTGGTGCTACCCTTTGCATTTTGGGGATTAGCCATCAAAATGGAACAGGATATGTTATTGCTCCCAGGTTATACTCTAATGGCGCTTATACCTTTTGCGGAGATGCTTATAGTAAGTATAGCCTTGATAGCCAATGCAATAATCATTGACTTCAAGCCACTCAAAATTGGCGGTGCAGTCGGTGCAATATTGTCCCTCTTGCTTCTATGTGATTCAACATTCACCCAAGCATACATATTTTGCGCCTGGGCAATCGCCTCGATGATTATTCCTGGCATCAAGCTAAACGATTATATTAAATCAAAGAAAAATGTTTAAAGAACTCGATCCACTACTTCACTCGGAGCTAAGATTGGGAATTCTCTCAATCTTAGTCGGTGTCGAAGAGGCAGATTTCACCTATCTCAAGGAGCAGTGTGGTGCCACGTCTGGAAATATCAGCGTGCAGCTCGACAAGCTCCAAAAGGCGGGCTATATAGAGGTGAAAAAGGAGTTTGTAGGAAAACGTCCTCGAACCACCTGCTCGATAACCGATGTTGGGCGTGCAGCTTTTGCCTCTTATGTCGATACCCTCAAGAGCTATCTGCACCTTTAGTACCATTGTTTATTTGATATTTCTGCAAAAAATCATTAAACTCTGCTATTTTTCGTCACAACTTGCGTCTAATAGAGTAATCGTTAACGACACAAAAATTTACAATAAATAAAATGGAGAGAATAAATGAATTTGAAAAGTTAGTACAAGAGCATCGGAGCACGATTTACTCCATATGCTATATGTATGCTCCGACCCCCTCGGATGTCGACGATTACGCCCAGGAGGTGCTTGTAAATCTCTGGAAAGGATTTGGGGATTTTCGGGGCGAGAGCAACGTGAAAACTTGGCTTTGGCGCATCTCGATCAACACCTGCATCACCTTTCTGCGTAAGCGGAAAAAGAGCGTAAAATCCGTTTCGATAAGTGAAAGTATCTCGCAGATCGCCTCGGATGATAAAGATCAGAAGCAGATCGAGATTCTATATCAGCGCATTAGTCGCCTCGATAGATTGGAAAAAGCGCTGATCCTCTTGTGGCTTGAAAGCATGAGCTACGACGAGATTGCGCAGATAATGGGTCTCACGGTGCCTACGGTTGCCACTAGATTAATGAGAATCAGGGAGAAGCTAAAGCAGATGTCAAACAATTAAAAACGAGAACAATGGAAAACAATTTTGAATTAGAGGAGATGAAGCAGCAATGGGCGACTCTCCAAACAGCGTTAAATAGTCAGAAAGAGATAAATATTAAGCTTATACTTAAGGATGCTCGCAAGCGGATTTCGTGGAATAGGGGGTTATTAAGATGTGTGTTTTTTATTACAATTCTTTTTGCTGTGCCATCATTTTTATTTGCATTCCCTCGAATAGGAGTTCCTCAGCCTATATCTATTACGCTAGCCTTGCTGATGTTTGTAATGGCTTTAAATGCACTCTATATGTCATTTATCATCCGAACGCCTAACGATAGTAATATTGACGTAGTGAAATATAGTAAATCATTAGTAACATTCAAAAGACACTATTTATGGACAGAAGCATTTGATATTTTATCTTTGATTGCAATAGCAATTTGGGCAGTTATTGTAATGGGATTTGATATTACACACCCTAGAGTAATTGGTGCAGTTATTAGCGGCGTAACCGGAGCCATTCTCGGAGTTTCACTAGCCTTAAAGGTGTTTAACAACATCAAGGAGCTACAAAGTGATATTGATCTAATTGAGGGTTTACGGGAGTAGAAGAGCAGAGGTGAAATAACATATAAAAGTGTCTAATTTCTTGACAGCAGTGTCAAAAAATTAGACACTTTTAATTTTAGATGAAAAGGTAATGTTTTAATAGTTAGATGTTTACAGTTTTGGCACGGCATATGTATCAAATGTGCCAAAACAGAATATTAATAACGGTAAACGAAAATTAAACTATGAAAAAGTTACTACTGCTATCCGCATTGGCGATGCTGAGTGCAGCGGCTCTCAATGCACAAACAATTAAAGGTCGAGTGATCGACACGGCGAGTGAGCCAATCGGCTACGCGAATGTTATACTTTACAATTTGCCTGACACAACATATGTTGCAGGTGTAATCACCAATGATGAGGGCCGTTTCGATCTGCAAGCAGCTCCGAGTGACGATGCAATTTTGGAGATCTCGTTTGTGGGTTATCAAACGCAATATACTTCAGCACTAGCGGATCAAACTATAACTCTTTCTGATGGTGGATTGTTGATCGACGAGGCAGTGGTTTCCGAGTGCCTCATATGCTAATCAATTTGGATCATTTGCTCTGCAGCTTAGCTACACCTCGCAGGTTGTGCGACCAACTTATAACCAACTAAGTAGCAATCTAACTTATGCAAATAGCCTTACTTTGCAAACGGGTAATCCATACCTATCACCTACAATTTCGCAAAATATTTCGCTTGCTGGAGTCTGGAAGAATCTACAAGCACAGGTGAGCTATACTCACCAGAAGGATGCCATTGTATATTGGATTGACCAGTATGAGGAAGATTCGCCTATCTCGATTATAAATTACCACAATATTGATGAGTTGCCCAAAATATCGGCGGTTGTAGCGTATGCCCCAACAGTAGGTGTGTGGAATCCACAGTTGAGCACTGGGTTGTTAAAATATTGGCAAGATTTAAGTGAGTATGGGGTTGATGTAAAGATGAACGACCCAGTTTTATTTGCAAACCTAAATAATACTATTGAGTTGCCCAACAACTTTATTATCAATGTCGATGCATCGTACTTAGGTACTGGTTATGCCGAAGCAGCATATCTCGCAGAGCCTTGTTTAACATTTGATGTAGGAGTTACTAAGAGCTTTTTCAATAAATCTCTGTCGGCAAAGTTGGCGGTTTCAGATATTACCAATCAGAAAAAAAAGTGTAACTGTACTTTATATGCCGCAAACAACTATCAAAAATAGCCATACATACGACAGTCGCGAGCTACAATTAACTCTCCGCTACAACTTCAACGCAGCACGTAGCAAGTATAAAGGTAAGGGTGCTGGTAGCGAGGCTAAGAGTCGTTTGTAATTCCACTCAGCCGAACGAACACCGTTTGTAATATCCAAACAAAAAAACAGAGACCAATAAGCCTAAAAACTTATTGGTCTCCGTTTTTTTATATTCAACCCCCCTTCTAGTTATCCTTATTCTCGATGAAGTAGCTTTGGGCGTTCATCAAGTTTTTCGATTGTAGGACGATTGTTTTTGTCTCGTTTAGGATCGTTAGGTAGAGCATACTTGAGCGCGATGAGTTGCCTGGGGCATTTGCCTTGATGCGCTTCAACTGCTTCTTGGTTGCATCGGCGATCTTGCCCGATAGCTCATAACGAAGGGTGATCAAATTCTCGATATCCGAGAAATCTTTGCTCTCGAGCATCGACTGCATCACTCCGAACATCTGCTCAACATCGTTGTTGATACTCATAAGATCGAAAATTTGCTCCTTGGTCAATCCCGAGTGGTTGTTGTCGATGTGGCTAAACGATGGCTGTGTGATGTATGTAAGAGCCTTTGTAACCTCGCCCACATAGTCAACTACTTGCACGTAGAAGTGACCTGAGTTGATGTTGTTATCTTGAAGGTGAGTTAGCGTCACAAGGATATTGTGCTTGCTCTCCTTAGCCTTCGAATTTAGGCGTAAAGCCTCTGAATTCATCTCCTTAAGTACTTTTCTGTTCTCCTTGAAGATCGCAACCAACGTTCTGTTGTAGATCTTGTTGATGCGATTAATCACATCCAAAACCTCCTCTGCACAACGGTATAAAATCTCCTCTCCCTTAGCTGTTGCGATAAGGTTCATTCTCTTATCTAGATCATCCTCAACCTCTTGCTTCTTGCTTGGGAAGAAGTTGCTGCGGATCGCAAGGAACAGACATAGACCAACTACAAGGATCATAACGGTCCAACCGCCATCCCACATGTGAGTACCCCAAATAAGAGCCGATGATGTACAAAGTGCGATGGTGAAACCAACGATAGCCGTTAGGAACCAACCAGTAACCACGGTCATAACGCCAGTGATACGATACACAGCACTCTCGCGACCCCAAGCCTTATCGGCAAGCGACGAACCCATTGCGACCATGAAAACAACGTATGTTGTCGAAAGTGGTAGCTTCAATGAAGTTGCGATCGAGATCAAGATTGATGCTGCTGTAAGGTTTACAGTTGCACGGATAAGGTCGTAGGTTGCATCGCCACGCTCCTCGGGAGGAAGTTGCTCGAATTGACGATCAATAGCTGCCTGAATCCTCTTAGGCATATATTTAATATAGATGTTGTTGATCGAAAGTGCAGCGCGAACTAAACCACGCGAGAGCTCCGACGAGTTGAACTTCTCGGTTCCCTCATTTTGATTCGAAAGCGACAGCTCGGTCTTCGACACATTCATCGCCTTTTTCGAGAAGAATAGTGTCAGAACCATGATTACACCCGAAAGAACCAACATCCAAGTGTTTGCACGAGGTGACTTAGTCGCTGGTACTGAAGCTGCTGGTACGGCAGGAGCTGCAATGGCTGAACTTGATGATGAGCCACCCTTGATTGCTGGTGTCATCGTTCCCTTTGGTTGCAAAGCGGTCATTTTTAGAGTCTCGTAATTCTCGCTTTGTCTTGCAATTTGGTATGACTCGTAACCCGCTACCGGCACACCGATAAAGTTTACAAGGTCATTACCCGCGAAGGCCAAAGCCAAAGAGAATGTACCTGCTAGGATAGTCGCTTTAAGCAACTTGATCTTGAACATTTGAAGCAAGAACAAGATAAATGAACTTGCAGCCCAGATCATAAGAAGCGATGTGAAGGTGTTTTCGGTGATATACTCTGTAACTTCAACTGGGATCAAACCGCTACTTTTCAAACCCTTGAAAACTACGAAGTAGACCATACCAGTGAATGAAATACCACACCAAAGAGCACCAAATTTCGAGAAAACTTTCTTATATCTAAACGAGAAGATCAGACGTGAGATATACATGAAAATCAAACCGAAGATAAACGAAAGTGCTACCGAAAGCAGGATTGCAGAGATAATCTCGAACGCTTTTCCTGTATTGATAAATGAGCCTAAGTTTCCCAAAACCAATCCGTTGTCGATTGCAATTCGGTGGATCGAAATACCCACAGCAGCACCCAACAGGCCGAATACCATCGACACGGTAGTTGATGTTGGAAGGCCGAGAGAGTTGAAGATATCAAGCAAGATAATATCTCCGACGATCATACCCAAAAAGAGCATCATAATCTCAGGATAGGTGAACATTCCAGGGTGGAAAACTCCACTCTTGGCAACCTCCATCATTCCCGACGAGCTAATAGTACCAATTAAGATACCCACAGCAGCAACGCTCAAAATCACCTTCAATGGGGCGATCTTCGAGCCAATAGCCGAATTCAAGAAGTTTACAGCATCGTTAGCGACTCCAACGATAATGTCAAAAATAGCCAAGACGGCTAGTGTAATGACAACAAAAGTAAAAATAGGACTCATATTTGTTTTTTATGGTTTTCAGACTGCAAAGAAACAATAGTCATGTTAAAATTGTGTTAACAAACTGTTACTTACCAGTTATTATTTCTTATTTGTTAGATTCTTCAATATTATAGCAGTTGCCCCTTGGTGGTTTTGTGTATATTTCTTAGCCAATGAGCTAACCTTTTCATACTCTGCTTCTTTGCTTTTAAGCTGCAGGAACCACTCTTTCAACTCACCATACTCACTCACTGAGCGGCAAGCCCCAATCGAGATCATATCCCTAGCCTCCTTGAACTTGTGGTAATTAGGTCCAAAAGCGATAGGAAGTCCAAATGTCGAAGCCTCCAAAGTATTGTGTATACCAACGCCAAATCCACCACCGATATATGCCCACGAAGCGTAGCGATATATCGACGATAGTTGACCCATAGTATCGAGAATAAGCGTCTGACACTCCTCGATATTTTCAACCTTTTCGGCCTGGGTGTAAACCAGCGCACCTGGCAATTTTGCAGCCAACTCATCAATGCGCGTCTTCTCAATTTCGTGAGGTGCAATGACAAATTTAATATCCGAGTTCTCTGCAACGAGCCTTAAGAGCAACTCCTCATCCATCGGCCAAGTTGAACCAGCGACAAAAAGGTTCGATGAGCCTTGGAAACGCTCAACGAGTTCGTTGTGTTTTGCATTTTTCGCAATCTCGGCAACACGATCAAAACGGGTGTCGCCTGCAACTACGCTATCCTCGATACCAATCTCTTTCAGACGACTTTTAGACTCCTCATTCTGAACGAAAATAACCTCAAAACAGCGGAGCGCCTTGCGCCAAAGAGAGCCGTAAGAGCGGAAAAATATAGAGTCCTGACGGAAAATTGCCGAGACAATATATGTTTTAACGCCCCTTTTCGAGAGCGAGAATAGCATATTTAGCCAAAACTCATACTTTACAAAAATAGCAATCTCGGGATGTGCTACATCCAAAAACTTGCGTACGTTTCGAGGCGTATCTACTGGAAGGTAAAATATGTAATCAGCCCCTTTATAATCCTTACGCAACTCATAACCCGATGGCGAGTAGAAAGTCAAAAGGATTTTATACTCAGGCCTTTCAGCCTTAAATTTCTCAATTAATGGTCTTCCCTGTTCAAATTCACCTAGCGAGGCAACATGAATCCAAAGAATACGATCTTCAGGCGCTATGAGCTGAGCCATGCGCTGAAAAATATTTTGTCGTCCTTCGCACCATAATCTCGCCTTTGGAATCCATATGGAGGCGATTTTGATTATAAATGCGTAAAGCGCTACTGCTATGTTATATAACCACATCTACTTCTGTAACATTTTTGTGACACAAAGATAATATTTTTTAGCCAAAATGCAACACTACCAGCTACATTGCATAGCTTTTTCAATATAACGTATCTCTACGGCAACATCTCCCTGCATTTCAACGGCAATCAAATCGAATTGAGTCTCACCGAAAAATCTCTTTTGCGCAATATATGACGATGCTGCGTGTCGAAGCGCCGAGAACTTCTCCTTGGTGATCGCATCCTCTGGTTTACTCCATCCTGAGCTTCTGCGAGTCTTCACCTCGACAAAGTGCAGAACTCCCCAACGCTCGGCAATGACGTCAATTTCGTAACGCCCAGCTCGCCAATTCAGATCGTGAATCAAAAAGCCATGCTCGCGAAGATATTTCACCGCGATACGTTCGCCTTGAGCTCCGATCTCTAGTGTCAGCCCCATAGCTAGTTAATAATTCGCTGTATCGAATTTGCTCGCGAGATCATCTCACGAAGCAGATCCGCATTATCCTGCTCGATGGCCTTGCGCATCAATTGCAACTGGTGGATATGCTCGCGGAGAACATCCAACACATTGTACTTGTTGCGAAGCAAAACTGGAATCCAGGTTGACGACGAGCTCTTTGCAAGTCGCACAGTCGATTCGAAACCTGTTGCCGCCATGTCGAATATATGCTGCTCCTCACGCTCCTTTTCTAATACCGTTAGCGCCAGTGCAAACGATGTGATATGCGAGATGTGCGAGATGTATGCAGCGTGGAGATCATGCTCCTCGCCATTCATCTCTATAATGTTCATATCCAAGCTGTTGTAAATCTCTTTCACTTTGTCTACGGCACTCTGTTCGCTAAGCTCGCAGTCGCATAAAACGACTGTCTTAGAGATAAATGCACCCTTTTGAGCCGCCTTCGGTCCGCTATACTCCGTACCCCACATCGGGTGAGTTGCAACAAATCTGCCACGCTTAGCGTGCATGGCAACCGATTCGCAGATCTCACCCTTGATCGAGCCCATATCCATAAGCGTTTGGTGAGGCTTTAATCTGTTTAGAACCTTAATGGCTAGAAGCGGGGTAGCGCTCACTGGCGTAGCTAAGATTATCATATCGGCTTGTTCGATACCCTCCTCTAGATCCACAATACGATCCACAAGCCCCATTTTCAAGGCTGTTTGTTCGTTCTCCTCCGAAGAGTCAGATCCTAAAATTAGAGAGCTAATACCGCGATCGCGTAGCGCTAGAGCTATCGAACCGCCAATTAATCCTATACCTATTATATATGTTGTCATTTTATCGTCTCTACTGAGTTGCTATTATGCGAGCAAAAATGAGATATCCTCTCCAGCGTTGACCTCTCTGGCCGTTTCCCCATATTTAAAAATGCGCATTGGCTTAGGGCCGATAAGCTCCAACTTGCCATTAGTGTACTCCATCATGCATCCTTCACGAAGTCCCGCCACATACATCTCTTTGTTTGCTGCGATATACTCCAAGATACGTTGCTCGCGAGTCTCACCAGCGTGTCCCTCGGGGTTTGCGTCCAAGTAGTGAGGGTTGATCTGGAATGGAACGAGCCCCATTAGCTTGAACGATGCTGGCTCCACGATTGGCATATCGTTGGTTGTGCAGAGAGTTGGACAAGTGACATTGCTTCCTGCTGACCAGCCAACATATTTAGCACCTTGCTTCACTCTTTGAGCAATTGCCTCCACTAGACCCAACTCTTGCATAGCTTTTGTAAGAGCAAAGGTGTTACCGCCTCCTACGCAGATAGCTTCGGCTTGAGCGATAGTCTCCAAGGGCGAAGGGCATGAGTGAATCGAACGAACTTTGATTCCAATCTCATCGAATCTCTCTTGAACTTTGGCCTCGTATTGGTCGAAAGAGAAGGTGACTGCTGCAAATGGGATGAAAATCACCTCTTTGACTCCGCTGAGGAACTCACCGATCTTATTTATTGGATATTTTAGGTATGCTTCGCCTGCATTTGTAGAATTAGAAATTAATAATAAGTTCATAATGTGTTGAATTTTAATAGTTTATGTGTTGTGTGTGTTTTTTTTTTAAAAAAAAAACCATTCAATGAGTCAAAAGTAATAAAAAAGTGTTAAATTTGTCCACGATTACGCAAAGAAATTAATCAATATTACTAAATAATTATTATTAACTAAAAAATTAAAGTTATGTCAGAAGTACAAACAAAAGTTGTCGAGATTATCGTTGACAAGTTGGGCGTTAAAGAGTCTGAAGTAGTTGCTGAAGCAGGTTTCACTAGCCACCTAGGAGCTGATTCACTAGACACAGTTGAGCTAATCATGGAGTTCGAGAAAGCATTCGACATCCAAATTCCAGATGAGGACGCTGAGAAGATCGCTACAGTAGGTGATGCTTTCACTTACATCGAGGCTCACATCCAATAATTTATTATAATTTTCGCAAGTATTTCCAAAGGTTTTAAAGTAGTATCATGAAAGAGAGAAGAGTTGTTGTAACGGGTGTAGGAACTATCAACCCGTTGGGTCACAATATAGAAGAGTATTTTTCAAATCTAGAAAAGGGCATTAGCGGTTGCGGCCCAATAACTCGATTCGATGCAGAGAAGTTTAAAACTCGTTTTGCTTGCGAGGTAAAGGACTACGACTGGACTCAACATTTCGATCGTAAAGAGGTTCGTAAATATGACCTCTACACACAATTTGCACTTATCGCGGCAACTCAAGCAGTTGACGACGCTGCCTTCGATATGGAGACAATCGACAAGGAGCAAGTTGGCGTAATTTGGAGTTCAGGTATTGGAGGTCTTAAGACCTTCTTCGATGAATGTGTTGGCTATGCGGAGGGTGGTAACATCCCCCGCTTTAGCCCATTCTTCATTCCTCGAATGATTTCGGATATCGCAGCGGGCTATATCTCAATCAAATACGGTTTCATGGGCCCTAACTACTGTACAGTTTCGGCTTGTGCTTCGTCAAACCACGGTATGATTCACGCATTCGACACTATCCGTTACGGAAAGGCTGATGTTGTGGTTACTGGAGGTTCTGAGGCGCCAGTTAACGAGCCATCTTTGGGTGGTTTCAACTCTATGCAGGCACTATCTACTCGTAATGATGATTGCACTACGGCATCTCGTCCGTTCGACGTTAACCGCGATGGTTTCGTTGTTGGTGAGGGTGCAGGAGCGCTTGTCTTCGAGGAGTATGAGCACGCAAAAGCTCGCGGAGCCAAGATCTACTGCGAGGTTATCGGTGGAGGCTGCTCGGCAGATGCTCACCACTTTACTGCACCACACCCAGAGGGTCTAGGTGCTATGAAATCTATGCGTGATGCAATCAAAGATGCGTCGATTAGCCCTGAGGATATCGACTACATCAACGTTCACGGTACATCAACTCCACTTGGAGACAAAGCCGAATTGAAGGCTGTTCAAGGTGTATTTGGTGAGCACGCATATAAGCTCAATGTATCTTCAACAAAATCTATGACAGGTCACTTGTTGGGAGCAACTGGAGCTGTCGAGGCTTTGGCTTGTATTTTCGCGATTACCGAGGGTGTTATTCCTCCGTCGATCAACTGCCAAGATCTTGACCCTGAGATCGACCCAAAAATCAACTTGACTTTGGATGTAGCTCAAAAACGTGAGGTAAAATGTGCATTGAGCAATACGTTCGGTTTCGGCGGACACAATGCAACAATTATTTTCCGTAAAATCTAATACCTTTCATTGCCGTGTTTAATTTTATTCGTCGCACTATAAAGTGTCGATTCGGTTCTGACAAGGCGTATTACAAAATTTTTAGCGATATGTTTGGGTATGCCCCACACAATATCGACCTTTACAAGCTGGCTTTGATTCATAAGTCAGCTTCTTTGGTGTTGGAGGATGGTACTTCGATCAACAACGAGAGGTTGGAGTACTTGGGTGATGCGGTGATCGAGTCGGTCACCTCGGACTACCTCTATATCCAATACCCGCGAGAGAACGAGGGCTTCTTAACGCAGCTGCGTTCGAAGATTGTCTCTCGACAATCGCTGAATGCCTTGGCTAAGGCCATCGGCTTGGATCAACATATGATCAGCAATGCCAATGGAAACTTTTCACAGAAGCACATTTTTGGGGATGCCTTCGAGGCGTTGATCGGCGCAGTCTACCTCGATAAGGGTTACGACTTTGTTAATCGACTACTAATAAATAATATCTACTATCGTTATTTGGACATTGACAAGATGATGACCTCGGAGACCGACTACAAGAGTCGCCTAATCGAATGGTCGCAAAAGCAACATCTCTCGATCGAGTTCCGCACGCGAAACGACAAGGATTCAACGCAACTTAGACCGCTATTCTACTCGATGGTTTTCATCGGTGGCATGGAGGTTGGTCACGGTATTGGAGAGTCGAAAAAGGAGGCAGAGCAACACGCTGCATACTCTGTGTCGCAGGGTGTGAGTGACCAAGCAGGTGATACTATCCTCGAGATGGTCGATCGAATGATGGAGGTTGAAGAGTCCTAAAATCGAAATCCTATGTTGTCACTGCACGATAAAATTGCTGTTCGAGGTGTCGAGTCACTATCCGATGCCGAACTTCTTGCTGTGCTTCTCGGCGGTGATAAGGCCATTTCTCTGGCCGAAGCAATTCTCGAAAATTATGGTGGTAAACTCTTGGCAGTAGCCCAGGAGGAGCTATCGCGACTGCGCATGGTCGAGGGTATGGGGCTCAAAAATGCAGTCCAAATCAAAGTGGCTGCAGAGTGGGGGAGGCGCGCCACAGTAAAAGAGAGCGACAATGCGCAGACCATATCAAGTAGCGCCGATGTTGTAGATATCTTCCGCCCATATTTCCACTCGATGAAATATGAGGAGTGCTGGGTGCTCTTTCTCTCGACCTCGAATCGAATTGTCGAACGCTATCGCGTGAGCCAAGGCGGTGTCGCAGCAACAGTGGTCGACCATCGACTTATCATCAAGCGAGCCTTGGAACTACTCTCAACTCAGATCATTATGGTGCATAACCACCCTTCGGGTGCAGTCGACCCAAGCGTAGAAGATATTCATCTAACGAGGAAAGTCAAAGAGGCGGCAGCGCTATTCGATATCGTATTAATTGACCATATTATTATTGCAGACTCTAATTATTATAGTTTTCTAAGCCACAATATTTTATAGATAAAAAAGAGCGACTAACAGTTTTAGAAACTTATTAGTTGCTCTTTTTTCTTTTTATTTTCAGCTCGACTCTACAGTCCGAACTCTGCCTTGATAGCCTCGACAGCATCAAGTCGCTCCCAACCGAAGAATTCGATTTCGCGCTCTACAGCTTTGCCCTCCTCGAAGAGAGTAACTTTTTCGCAATAAGGTCTATTTCCGAAGTGGCCATACGATGCCGTTGCTTGGAAGATAGGGTTCTTAAGGCCGAAGCGCTTAACGATAGCCGCTGGGCGAAGGTCAAATAGCTTGCTGATCTTTTCAGCAATTTCGCCCTCTGAGATCGAGAGTTTATTACTTCCATAAGTGCTCACGTAAACCGAAAGTGGCTCAGCGATACCGATAGCGTAACTTAGCTGCACCATCACCTCGTCGGCAACACCTGCAGCAACCATATTCTTAGCGATATGACGCGCAGCATAAGCAGCCGAGCGGTCAACCTTCGAAGAGTCCTTACCCGAGAATGCACCACCACCGTGAGCTCCGCGACCACCGTAAGTATCAACGATAATCTTGCGGCCAGTTAGGCCTGTATCTCCGTGAGGTCCACCAATGACAAACTTGCCAGTTGGATTAACGTGAAGGATATACTCCTCACAGATAAGCTCCGAGGCTTTATCTCCAGCACGCTCCAGGCGAGCCTTAACGCGTGGGATAAGGATTGTGCGAACATCCTCACGGATTGTATCTTGCATAAGTTTCTCAGCCTCTTTCTCGCTAAGCTCCGATGAAGGCAAAACGAACTCATCGTGTTGTGTTGAGACAACGATCGTGTGAACTCTTTGAGGTTTATTATCCTCACCGTATTCGATTGTCACTTGGCTCTTTGAATCTGGGCGCAAGTATGTCATGCACTCTCCTTGGCGACGGATATCGGCTAGCTCCTTAAGAATTACGTGTGATAAGATAAGCGATGCTGGCATTAACTCGCGAGTTTCGCTAGTTGCGTAGCCGAACATAATTCCCTGGTCTCCTGCTCCTTGCTCCTGCTCCTCGGCGCGATCCACACCTTGGTTGATGTCGGCCGATTGCTCGTGGATTGCCGAAAGGATTCCGCACGAATTTCCATCGAATTGATACTCGCTTTTGTTGTATCCGATTTTGTTGATCACCGAGCGAGTGATAGATTGCACATCGACATAAGCATTCGAGCGAACCTCGCCCGAAACAACTACAAGTCCTGTTGTGCAAAGGGTCTCGCAAGCTACCTTTGAATTTTGGTCGTGACGAAGAAATTCGTCGAGAATGGCATCAGAAATCTGGTCTGAAACTTTATCTGGATGTCCCTCAGAGACAGACTCAGATGTAAATAAAAATCCCATAGTTTATAAATAATATTTTGTTCTATTAACGTTAAAACAAGGGAAAAATTGGCCTGAATGACAAATATAAATAGGGGCTACGGCTCTCTTAGGGGCTGTTTTAGCTCTTTTTTATTGTGGTTTGCAATCAGTCAAATCTTTCCACACACTCTATCTCGAGTGAGATAAAGCGCTGCAAAGGTACTAAAAATTATTATAATATTAACATAAACGATGCAACTTTTTCTCTATCAAACAAAAGATTTTACTCATCATTGGCTCCGAAGGATTAAAATAAGCCCCTAAAGGTTATTGATATTAGAATTATATTTGTATCTTTGCGGGATAGATAAAGACAAGAAAAGATAAATTATATATGGATATTTTAGCAGGTTTAATTAAACTAGTATTTGGATCGAAGGCTGACAAGGATCGCAAAGAGATCGAACCCTATGTGGAGAAAGTCAAAGCACTCTATCCCTCAATTTCGCAACTCTCTAATGATGAGCTCCGTGGACGTAGTGCAGCACTAAAGAAACTTATTGTCGATTTTATCGCAGGTGACGAGGCTCGCATCGTAGAGCTACGCACGCAGTTGGAATCTTCGGATATTTCCCTCTCGGATAAGGAGCGTATCTCTAAGGAGGTCGATCAAATCAAGCAGGCTATCGACGACAAGATCGAGCAGAAATTGGATGAGATCTTGCCCGAGGCCTTTGCAATTATGAAGGATACAGCTCGTCGTTTCACCGAAAATGAGACTATCGAGGTGACAGCAACGGCTTTTGATCGCGATTTGTCGGCAACCAAAGACTTTGTCACTATCGAGGGCGATAAGGCGATCTATGCGACACACTGGCTAGCGGGTGGTAACGACATCAAGTGGGAGATGATCCACTACGATGTGCAGATCTTCGGTGGTGTGGTGCTTCACAAAGGTAAGATTGCCGAGATGGCTACAGGTGAGGGTAAGACCCTTGTTGCAACGCTTCCGGTATTCCTTAATGCATTGGCTGGTAAGGGTGTTCACTTGGTTACGGTCAACGACTATCTTTCGAAGCGTGACTCGGAGTGGATGGGTCCAATTTATCAATTCCATGGTCTTTCGGTAGATTGTATCGACCGCTATAAGCCAAATTCTGAAGCTCGTAGACAAGCCTATATGGCTGATATTACTTTCGGAACGAACAACGAATATGGTTTCGATTACCTGCGCGACAATATGGCATCTTCGCCAAAGGATCTTGTGCAACGTAAGCACCACTTCGCAATTGTCGATGAGGTCGATTCAGTATTGATCGACGATGCGCGTACTCCGCTAATTATCTCTGGTCCAGTGCCAAAGGGCGATGATCAGATGTTCGAACAATATCGCCCAGCTATTGATCAACTCTACAACCTTCAAAAAAATCTAGCAACCACGCTTCTTTCGGATGCACGTAAGCTCATCGCTGCGGGTAACACCGACGAGGGTGGTGTATCGCTATACCGTGCTCACAAGGCTTTACCAAAGTCTAAGCCACTTATCAAGTTCCTTTCGGAGACAGGTATTAAGGCTCAAATGCAAAAAACGGAGAATATCTATATGCAAGATAATAACCGTCGTATGCCAGAGATCACCGACGAATTGTTCTTCGTGATCGACGAGAAATCGAACTCTGTGGAGCTTACCGACAAGGGTCACGAGATGTTGTCGAACTACTTCAAGGAGGATGGTTTCTTCGTCTTGCCAGATATCGGATCTGAGATCGCTGAGTTGGAAAAGAGTGAGTTATCGGATGAGCAGCGTGTTGAGAAGAAAGATGAATTGGTTAAGGAGTACGCCGTGAAATCGGAGCGTGTTCACACTGTAAACCAACTTTTGAAGGCTTACTCAATGTTCGAGAAGGATACCGAGTATGTTGTGATGGACAACAAAGTGAAGATTGTCGATGAGCAAACTGGCCGTATTATGGATGGTCGTCGCTACTCGGATGGTCTGCACCAAGCAATCGAGGCTAAGGAGCGAGTTGTGGTGGAGGCTGCAACGCAAACTTTCGCTACGGTGACACTTCAAAACTACTTCCGTATGTACCACAAATTGGGTGGTATGACAGGAACGGCAGAGACCGAAGCATCGGAGTTCTGGAGCATCTACGAGCTTGATGTTGTTGTGATCCCAACGAATCGTCCAATTTTGCGTGACGACCGTGAGGATTTGATCTATAAAACTAAGCGTGAGAAGTATAACGCGGTGATCGAGGAGATCCAGAAGCTAGTTGAGTTAAATCGTCCAGTCTTGGTCGGTACAACTTCGGTCGAGATCTCGGAGCTTTTGAGCCGTATGCTTACTCTTCGCAAAATCAAGCACAATGTCCTCAATGCTAAGCAGCACCAAGCTGAGGCACAAATCGTAGCTGAAGCTGGTCGCCCAGGTCAAGTTACTATCGCTACTAATATGGCGGGACGTGGTACGGATATCAAACTCTCGGCTGAGGTTAAAGCTGCTGGTGGTTTGGCAATTATCGGTACTGAGCGTCACGATAGCCGTCGTGTAGACCGTCAGTTGCGTGGTCGTGCGGGTCGTCAAGGTGATCCAGGTTCATCGCAATTCTTCGTTTCGTTCGAGGATAATTTGATGCGTCTATTCGGTTCGGAGCGTGTAGCTTCGATTATGGATAGAATGGGTCTCGAAGATGGTGAGGTGATCCAAGCTGGCGTTATGACCAAGACTATCGAGCGTGCTCAAAAGAAGGTGGAGGAG
The DNA here is from genome assembly GCA_047172885.1 of Rikenellaceae bacterium. Lineage (GTDB taxonomy): Bacteria > Bacteroidota > Bacteroidia > Bacteroidales > Rikenellaceae > Alistipes. The sequence continues at coordinate 18,528 of JBCQVS010000016.1, forward strand.
AATAACTTCGGTATTCGTAAGCGTCTGTTGGAGTATGATGATGTGATGAACTCGCAACGCGAGGTGATCTACACACGTCGTCGTCACGCACTTCACGGAGAGCGTATCGAGATCGACTTGAACAATATTATGTGCGACTATGCCGAGAACTTTGTTGAGCAGACTCAAGGTGTTGAGTTCGAGGATTTCCGCTTGGAGCTAATGCGCGATATCGCTATCGAGCCATCGTTCGATGCTGCTAAATATTCGTCGGCTAAAAAGGGTGAACTCGTTGATCTAATCGTTGCCGATATCCAATCGCACTATGCGCGTCGTGCTAAGCAGATTGCCGAGATGGTTTCACCCGTTATGGCAAAGGTTTACGAGGATCGCAAAGATAACATGGATTCAAATATCGTCTTCCCAATTACCAATGGTCATTTGGGTTACAATGTGCCAGTGAACTTGCAACGTTGCAAGGATAGTGAAGGTCTGGAGATCTTCAAGGTCTTCTCGAAGGTTGTGATGTTTACCACAATCGACGATGCTTGGCGTGAGCACCTTCGTGAGATGGATGATCTTCGTCAAAGTGTTCAAAATGCAACTTACGAGCAGAAAGATCCACTTTTGATCTATAAATTCGAATCGTTCGAGCTCTTCTCGAAGATGCTTCTCAAGATCAACCGCGATGTCTTGGCCGTAATCAACAAGGCTTACATCCCAGTTCGTACCGATCGCGTTGAAGCACCAAAACCTCGTACGGAGCGTCCAAAGGTTGATGTAAACAAACTCCAAGAGTCTAGAGTTCAAGCAGCTGCGCAAGCGGGTCAAGCCGAGAAGCAAAAACCAATGCCAGCACACGCCGAGAAGAAGATCGGTCGCAACGACCCATGCCCTTGCGGAAGCGGCAAGAAGTATAAAGCGTGCCACGGTAAGGCTCAATAATTCTCATAGCGTTATGGGTTACAACGAGCAGAAGCAACATCTTTTGGATCAGCGTTATTTACGGATGGCGACAATTTGGGCAGAAAACTCATATTGCGTGCGTAGGCAAGTGGGAGCGCTAATTGTCAAAGATAAGATGATTATCTCGGATGGTTACAACGGCACTCCTTCGGGTTTTGAGAATATCTGCGAGGATGATGCGACGGGGATGACAAAACCATATGTGTTGCACGCCGAGGCTAATGCGATAACCAAAGTTGCAAAGAGTGCCAACAACTGTGATGGAGCAACTCTCTATGTCACCACTTCGCCATGTATCGAGTGTGCCAAGCTGATTATCCAAGCGGGAATCAAAAGAGTGGTCTATTCTGACCTCTATCACTGTACGGATGGTCCAGATCTTTTGCAAAGAGTTGGAATCGAGTGCGTTCTTTGCTCTTTGGAGTAAAGGCAGCGCTTACTTAATATTTATATAGTCTATTGGGGATTTCCGATAGACTATATTTTTTGTCGTTGGGGGGAATTGATCAGTGCGAAGTGTGAGAATTTAAGGATGTGTCAAAAATGTAAAAAAACGGTTAATAACCCTATTTTTGAGGTCTCGATAGTTGAAAATCCCTCTTTTTATGCTACCTTTGTGACCATATAGAGCATTTTATGGTCAAAACACTTCTTTTTTTCGTCAGTTTTCTGGTTTTTTGTATTTTCTCGGTTGCGCAACTGTATGCCGAAAATTACGGCTTCGACTCCCACACTTTGGCATTGAAGAAAAGTCTCGACTCTATTCTTAATGACTCTTATGTAAGAAGACGACCACCTTTAAGGGAGTCACACCCAAGTATTTTTAAGGTTAAGCAGGTGGTTGCACCAGCAGTTCCAATTGTTGTCGGAACATTGTTGGTATCGATTAGCGACTTCGAGGATTTCGATGAGGAGTTGAGCGATCAAGCTAGTAGCGGTCTTCATAAATACCGTTTCGACGACTACCTCCAATACTCACCTATTATAATAATGTATGGATTAAACGCTGTCAAAGGGCTCAATCCAACTCATAAATTCAAACAGCAATCGACAGTCTTAGCTCTTTCAGCCCTGACCTCATACGCCTTGGTTCAAACCACAAAGTACTACGTTGCTCGAAAACGACCCGACTCTAATGCTCTAAACTCATTTCCTTCGGGTCACACCGCCACAGCTTTCCTCTGTGCCGAGATGCTTCATCAAGAGTTTGGACACCACTCAGCTTGGATAAGTGCTTTGGGCTACACTCTGGCATCGACCACCGCCTTTATGCGAGTCTATAACGATCGTCACTATTTCGGTGATGTTATTGCGGGAGCAGGAATCGGAATCCTAGGTACTCGTATCGCCTATTGGATAGCGCCAAGGGTAAATAAACTCTTGTGGGGTAGTGCGACGGGATACGATAAGGGTTATTACAGCGCGACCATCTCGCCATGTAGCTTTTCCGATAGCTACGGCGTGAATCTCTCGATCACTTTTTAAAGCGATTTAGGTTTTTCGAAACTCGAAAAGGCTTTTTTAATAAATCTTAATAAAATATTGGTCTCAATCCATTGTTATTTGACAAACAATGGTTATATTTGTGTGCAAATTTGAAACAAACAAAATTCATATAAACAAACAAAAAGATTATGAGCAGTTTTCTAATTAATTCCTCTATCGGTAAGAAGTTGGTTATGAGCCTTTCGGGTCTATTCCTGATCCTCTTTATCCTCTTCCACATGTCGATGAACATTGTAGCTATCTTCAGCGGTGAAGCCTACAATTTTATTTGTGCATTTTTGGGTGCTAACTGGTATGCTTTGGCAGCAACAGCAGTTTTGGCAGCTGGAGTTGTAGTGCACTTTGCTTATGCAATTATCCTAACTTTGAACAACTATGCAGCGCGTGGAAACATCCGCTACGAGGTTACAGTAAAGGAAAAGGGTGTTTCATGGGCATCAAAAAATATGTTGGTTCTAGGTTACGTTATCGTGGGTGGTCTTTTGCTTCACCTTGTTAACTTCTGGGCTAAGATGCAACTTGTTGAGGTTCTTCACTTCGGTAGCGGAGCGGATCACCACAGCATCACTAACTCTTTGGGCTTGCACCCAACCGATGGTGCAGCGCTTATCAAGTACACCTTCTCTAAATGGTACTTCTCATTGGCTTACCTAGTTTGGTTTGTAGCTTTGTGGTTCCACCTAACCCACGGTGTATGGTCGATGTTCCAATCAGCAGGTTTTGCAAACGACACTTGGTTCCCACGCCTAAAGTGTATCGCAAACATCATCGCAACTCTTATCTTCCTAGGTTTTGCCGTAGTTGTAGTTTACTTCTTTATTGCAACAAATTTCTGTCCATCGTCAGCTGCCGCAGCTGCTAGCTGTTGTGGTGCTCACTAAATTATAGACAATTAAAATTTATAGATATGGCTTTAAAATTAGATTCTAAAATCCCAGCAGGTGATTTGTCTCAAAAGTGGAGTAACCACAAAGCAGCCGTTAAGGTTGTAAGTCCTGCTAATAAGCGTAAGCTAGATATTATCGTCATCGGAACTGGTTTGGGTGGTGCATCGGCTGCTGCTTCTCTAGGCGAGTTGGGCTACAACGTAAAGATATTCTGCATCTCTGACTCTCCTCGTCGTGCTCACTCTATCGCAGCACAGGGAGGTATCAATGCAGCTAAGAACTATCGTAATGATAATGACTCAGTATACCGTTTGTTCTACGATACAATCAAGGGTGGAGATTACCGTGCACGTGAGGCAAACGTATATCGTTTGGCCGAAGTGTCGAATTTGATCATCGACCAATGTGTTGCTCAAGGTGTACCTTTCGCGCGTGAGTATGGTGGATTGCTTGATAACCGCTCATTTGGTGGTGCTCAAGTATCGCGTACTTTCTATGCTCGTGGTCAAACTGGTCAACAACTTCTTTTGGGTGCTTACTCAGTACTTAACAAGGAGATCGCGGCTGGTTCAGTGAAATCATACCCACGTCACGAGATGTTGGATTTGGTAGTTGAGAATGGTGAGGCTTGTGGTATCATCACACGTGATTTGATCACAGGAGAGATCGAGCGTTTCGGAGCTCACGCAGTAGTTATGGCAACAGGTGGATATGGTAACGTATTCTTCCTTTCGACCAATGCGATGAACTCTAACGGTTCTGCAATGTACCAATGTTATCGCAAGGGAGCTGCTGTTGCAAACCCATGTTTCACTCAAATTCACCCTACTTGTATTCCAGTTAACGGAACTCAACAATCGAAACTTACTTTGATGTCTGAGTCTTTGCGTAATGATGGTCGTATCTGGGTACCAAAGAACCTTAAGGATGTTGAGGCTCTTCGCGCAGGTACTCTTAAAGCGTCTCAAATCGCAGAGGAGGATCGTGACTACTACCTAGAGCGTCGTTATCCAGCGTTCGGTAACCTTGTTCCTCGTGACGTTGCGTCGCGTGCAGCTAAGGAGCGTTGCGATGCTGGTTATGGTGTTAACGGAACAGGTCTTGCTGTATTCCTTGACTTCAAAACAGCTATTGAGCGCCTAGGAAAAGATGTTATCAAACAACGTTACGGTAACCTATTCGATATGTATGAGGAGATCAAAGATACTGACCCTTACAAGGAGCCAATGATGATCTTCCCAGCAGTTCACTACACAATGGGTGGTACATGGGTTGATTACAACTTGATGACAACAATCCCAGGTCTTTATTCAATTGGTGAGGCTAACTTCTCGGATCACGGTGCTAACCGCCTAGGTGCTTCGGCTCTTATGCAAGGTTTGGCTGATGGTTACTTCGTTTTGCCTTACACAATCGGTGATTACTTGGCTAAAAAGATCCAAGCTCCAAAAATCGACACTTCATCTCCAGCTTTCGACGAGGCAGAGAAGGCAGTCAAAGCTAAGATCGAGAAATTATATTCTATTAAGGGAGAGCAATCGGTTGACGATATCCACAAGAAGTTGGGTAACATCATGTGGGATAACGTAGGTATGGGTCGCGATAAGGAGCGTTTGCAAAAGGCAATCGTTGAGATCAAGGCTCTACGTGCTGAGTTCTGGAAAGATGTTAAGATCGCAGGTGCACCAGGCGAGTTCAACCAAGATTTGGAGAAAGCTATCCGTTTGGTCGACAACCTTGAGCTAGGTGAGCTTATGGCTCGCGACGCTTTGAACCGTGAGGAGTCTTGTGGAGGTCACTTCCGCGAGGAGCACCAAACCGAGGAGGGTGAGGCACTACGTAACGACGAGGATTTCGTATACGCAGCAGTTTGGGAGTACACAGGCGCAGAGAGTGAGCCAGTACTTCACAAGGAGCCTCTAAACTTCGAGTTTGTGAAGCCAGCTCAACGTAATTATAAAGAGTAATTTTGACGTTTTAATTTTTTAAGCAATGGATTTTAAATTAAAAATATGGCGTCAAAAGGACGCTAAATCTGCAGGTAAATTCGAAATCTATCCTGTAACAGGTATTTCTGCCGACACTTCATTCTTGGAGATGCTCGACATTCTAAATAATGATCTTATCCACAAGAATGTGGATCCTATCGCTTTCGATCACGACTGTCGTGAGGGTATTTGCGGTATGTGTTCTTTGCACATCAATGGTCAAGCGCACGGTCCATCATCGGCTGTTACCACTTGCCAAATGTATATGCGTAAGTTCGAGGATGGTTCAACTATCACTATCGAGCCATGGCGTTCACGTGCATTCCCAGTAATCAAGGACCTTGTTGTTAATCGCTATGCTTACGACGAGATTCTTCAAGCTGGTGGTTACATCTCGGTTCGTACTAACTCGGTGCCAGATGCTAACGCTATTCCAATCGCTCAAGCGGATGCTGAGAGCAGTATGGATGCAGCAGCTTGCGTAGGTTGTGCAGCTTGTGCAGCAACTTGTAAGAACGGTTCTGCGATGTTGTTCGTTGCAGCTCGCGTATCGTCGCTTGCTCTTTTGCCACAAGGTAAGGTTGAGGGTGCTCGTCGTGCTAAGGCGATGGTCGCTAAGATGGATGAGCTAGGTTTTGGTAACTGTACCAACACTCGTGCTTGTGAGACTCAATGTCCTAAGCAAATCTCAATTTCACACATCGCTCGTTTGAACCGTGAGTTCTTGTCAGCGAAGTTGAAGGACTAAGCTCTGCGGAGTTATAAGTAAAAAGGTGACCCATGTTGATTGGGCCACCTTTTTTGCGTTAATCTCTTGCTTACTTTCCACCGAACCGAGCGAAAAATCGGATATACTCCTCGATCTGCTTAGGCGTGAGGTAGTGCGAGCGTTTAAACTCACGATACTCCTCCGTAGCGCCACCCTCTGACGAAAGTGAATATTGAGCCCAATCGTACAACTGCCAACCCAATCCACGCTCAATGGTGGCAAGGTCAATCTCTCGTTCAAAAAGTGGTTTCCGCCTCTTGCTAGAGTACCGAAATAGAATACCCGCCACACCGAAGAAATTATGGTTCTGGTAATCGGCAATATGCGCCAATTCATGCCCAATAATTCCGATCTGCGCATTGAAAGGGACATCCTCGAGGTGAATCCCTTCGAACTCCTCCCGATTATTAATCACCACAAGATACTTCCGTCGCCAAAACATCGACGAGGGCTTGGGACGTGCCGCCATCGTGGTAGCCTCCTTTGAGTATTTAAACTTGATCTTAGTTTTTTTCAGCTCGGGGTAGTGCGAGAGAGCGATAAGAGTTGGCTCTAAGAATTCATCGACAAACACCTTATTCGAACCATATAAAACAAGCAAACTATCCACCTGCTCATCTTCGAGAGGCGGATAGTTGCGATAAATCTCATTATTTGTAGCATTAGGCAGTTGAGCTAATCGACTCACGCCACAACCAACCAAAGAGCAGCAGAGAACAAGGCTAACGACACTTAGCCTTAATATATTCCAATATTTTGCCGTGCTACTCAATAAATCTGCGTTTTACATCATTCCCATGCGCATACGTGCGAACTGCATCACCCACGCTGGCGATTGTTGGTTGCTAATCTGTTTTTGCATATACTCCATATATGGTGCCGTATGTTTGAAGAACATAAACAATCCTTGGCAAAGTGAGTTCTTGCGGAATCCCTCCTCATCGACAATAAATCGGTGTTTCGGACACTCGCCATGGCAGCAGAAGTAATATTTACAACGCATGCACTCGTTGGTGAGTCCGTTACGTTTATTGAGCCCAAACTCCACACGCTTGCGCGAAGCGAAGATGTCGGTTAGGTGCATCTCGGTGATATTTCCCAATTTATATGCAGGGTAGACAAAGTGGTCGCAGTTATATACATCGCCATTGTGCTCCACGACGAGGTTGTCTCCACATGTCTCATTCATCGAACACACTCCCGCTTGCATTCCGCACCAATTGGCCAAAGTTGCATCGAAAATCTGCACAAAGTAGCTACCAACATCGCTTATAACCCAATCATCGAAAATGTCGCACAGGAATCGTCCATAACCCTTAGCCGAGACAGACCATGGCGCAAGGTGAGCACCTTCGGTTTCAGGGCTAACGATAAGTGGTCGGTGAAGATCATCTCTCTCGACGACGTGCTCCACAGCTGGCAGGAATTGCATATAGCGGCTACCGATAGATTTAAAGAAGCGGTAGATCTCTGTGCCTCGTCCCTCACACTTGGCATTCACCACGCTCAAGGTGTTAAATTCTACGCCATACATGTTGAGTAGCTCCACACCCTTCATCACCTTGTCGAAGGTAGGTTTTTGAGACTTTGTGAGGCGGTAAGAGTCGTGAATATCTTTTGGACCATCGAGCGAAAGACCAATTAGGAACTTGTGGTGAGCGAATAATTGACACCACTCCTCGTTGAGCAGCGTTCCATTGGTTTGCAGAGTGTTGAAAATTTTCTTCTCGCCGCAATATTTTGCTTGATACTCCAAGGCTTTGCGATAGAAGTCGATGCTTAGCAGAAGTGGCTCACCACCGTGCCAGCAGAAGGTAACTTCGGGGATATCGTTAGCCTCGATATATTGTTTAACGTACTCTTCTAACAATTCATCGCTCATTACAGCTTGTTTGCCGCCATATTGTTGCGCTTTGTCGAGATAGTAACAGTAGTGGCAATCGAGGTTACAAGTCGAGCCAGCAGGTTTAAGCATTGTCGAAAAAGCGACTGGTGAGGCCTCCTTGACGGCATCTTGGAAAGTAAATAGATCTTTTTTCTTCATGGTTCAAAAGTTTTCAACTGTAAAGATAATTAAAAAAATTAAATGCTCGATCTTTTAGTCGTTAAAATAATAAAGGTAGACGCTTGGCGCCTACCTTAAATTACACTCTTAAATTAGTAACTCCTAACTCCTAACTCCTAACTTCCAATTCTTAATTCTCTCGTTGCCTTTCACCTCTGCCACCTCCGCCAGCTCGGTTTTGCAACTCTGAATTTAGTCGCTCCGAAAATTGGCGCTCGATATTGTACATCTTCAAGATCTGTTGCGGAGTGAGGATCGTTTTGAACTTCTTGTAATACTCTCGTTTGAGCGTTGTCACCTTCTCGGCAGCATCGAACGACTCTATGATCTGAGCTTCAACCTCGGCATCCGACAATTTGCTGTTATCATTCTCGCCTTTTTCGGGACGTTGGCGCTTTGGACGAAGTTGCTCCATAGCCTCAAAATATTGAGTGTAGAGGGTTGTGAATGAGCTCTGTTTCGCCTCGGGGATGCTCAACTGCTTGATTATTAGCTGAGTTTGGAACTCTTGGATATTGCCGCTTCTATTTTCTTGGTGAGGACGTTGTTGAGGCTGCGCAAAGAGTTGGGTTGCGCTCGCGATAATGGCAATTGTAAATATAATAAATCGTTTCATAATTATTCAGTTGGTAAATTTGCATAAAAATCGTCAGCATACGAACTTGCCGCAGCCAAATATGTTAACTCCTCATCGGTTAAGCTACCCAAAAATGAGTCGATACTCTCGTCCAAATTCTCGCTGATGATGTACTCTCCACGTAGGAAATCGTCGCCAGGTTCGCCCATAAAAAGTGTAGTCATAATAACTGCAATGGCTGCTGCAACGCTGAGCACAGGAGTCAAAGCGCGACGCAGTGAAAAGACCTTTTTAGGTTTCTGCTCATCTGCAACTTTGGCGAGTAGGTCATCGGTGAACTTCTCAAAGAAATCCTCACTTGGAGCCTGGTATGGCATCTTTTTGCCAATGGTGTTAATGTCAAAATCTCTCATGGTTTACTCCTCCATATTTTTTAATACATATTCCTTTATCTTACCACTAGCGTAGTGATAGTTTGTCTTCAATGTGGCGACACTACTGCCTGTCACCTCGGCAATTTGCTCATAGCTCATCTCTTCGTAGTAGCGCAAGTTAAAAACTACGCGTTGCTTCTCGGGAAGCGAAAGTATCGCTCTTTGCAGAGAAGCCTCTGCCGAGTCGAAGTCGATATTTTTCTCAGAACTGAAGAGGTCGACTAGGCGACTTTTCTGATCGTACGAATCCATATCTAACTGCTTTTTGGTACATAACCTAAGCGCTTCGTTTGTTGCAATCTTGTATATCCACGTCTTTAGCGATGATTCACCCTTAAAATTGTCGATATATTTATATACATTAATAAAACACTCTTGCATTACATCCTCAGCATCCTCGTGAGAAACAACCAATCGACGAATATGCCAATAGATAGGTTCTCGAAACTTTGTCACCAACAATCGAAACCCTTCGTTGCGTGTAGCTATATTTGAGAGCAATTCTATAATCTCCTTTTCATTCATATTTATGTTGGTTATCTTTTGCTTTCACTATAATAGAACATATATATAGTCAAAAGTTAAATCGAAATAAAAATATATTTTTTTGCTTTTATTTTTTAACCTTTTGCTCCATGTAGGTTCTATACTTGTGAGCACACCACTTAAGGCTTGTGCACTAAAGCAAGGTAATAAATATTAACTAATAAAACAAAAGAATCATGAAAAATCTAAAATTTAAGGCAACTTCAGCAGCACTTCTTTTATCTCTATTTGCAGTTAACGCATCAGCACAACCACAACAACGTGGCGGACAACGCGGCGGACAACGCGGAGAGCAAATGACAGCCGAGAAGATGGCAGAGGTTAGCACCGACAAGCTAGATCAAGTATTGGAATTAACAGACGATCAAGAGGCAGCAATCTACGCGATCAATCTAAAATATGCACAAGAGCGTGAGGCTAGTAAAGCAGATCGTCCTCAGAGAGCAGATCGTCCAGAAGCTGGCGAACGTCCAGAGCGTGGACAAAGAGGCGAGGGTGACAAGCAAGCTAAGCAAGGCAAACAAGGAGGCCAAGAGCAAGCAGCACGTCCATCACGTGAGGCGATGAAAGAGAAGGCTGAGGCAGCAGAGGCTCAACGCAAGGCGCAAATGTTGGAGATTGTAAAGGTTTTGAACGACGAGCAAGTAGTTGACTATATCTGCCACTTAACTCGCAAGTCAAATGGTCAAGGTCACAACCGTCCACAACAAGGCCGTGCAGGTCAAGGTCAAGGAGGTCCGCAAGGTCAAGGCAAGGGTCAAGGTGGCGAGCGTCCACAAGGCAAAGGCGGTGAGCGTCCATCGAATGCAGAGACTCAAAAATAGGCGATAAAGAGCACCCTAAAATTTAGTTTGGTAGGTGGGTAACTAACATAAAAAGTTAGTTGCCCATTTTTTTTGTATCATACGGATTCAAAATATGGATTTTTTTTCGTATCTTGCACTACCAATTAAAATATTAGACCTAACTAAAATCGTAATTATGTTATTAAACGACAAATCTTTAATGTTGCTTGCCTCCGCTTCTGTTGCAACAACAGTTGTTTCATGTGGTAGTGCAGAGCAAAAACCAACTGAGGCTCCTAACGTCTTGGTTATCTTGGTTGACGACCAAGGTTATGGTGATCTTTCTGCTCATGGAAACCCAGTGATTAAAACTCCTAATTTGGACAAACTTCACGATGAGAGTGTTCGCTTGACCGACTTCCACGTTGCTCCAATGTCATCGCCAACTCGTGGTCAATTGATGACTGGTGTCGATGCAATGCGCAATGGTTGTACTGCTGTTTGTGAGGGTCGTTCGATGCCAGATATCGACTTGCCTCTAATGCCTGAGTTCTTCCACGATGCTGGTTACGCAACTGGTCACTTCGGAAAATGGCACATTGGTGATATCTACCCTTATCGTGCTCACGACCGTGGGTTCGAGGTTTCGCTTCACTATCCAGGTTGGGGACTTTCGTCACTTCCTGATTTCTATCACAATAGCTACTTTAGCCCAAAACTTCGTCTAAACGAGGAGATCTTCCAATCGGATGGCTACTGCGCTGATGTATTCTTCGATCACGCTATGGAGTGGATGAAGAAGTGTAAAGAGGAGGGAAAACCATCGTTCACATACGTTGCGTTGAACACACCTCACGCACCAGAGTATGTTGAGGAGAAGTACTCAGCACCTTACGCTGCAATTGGCGAGTATGAGGGTAAAGAGGTTCCAGCAAACTTCTATGGTATGATCGCAAATATTGATTATAACCTCGAGAGATTGGATCAATTCCTCGTTGAGAATGGACTTAAAGATAACACAATCATCGTCTATACATCGGACAACGGAACTCAAAATGCTCTTGCAATGGATCTTTACAATGCAGGTATGAAGGGTCAAAAGTGTAGCGTATTTGAGGGTGGTCACCGCGTACCTTGCTTTATCCGCTGGCCAGAAGGAAACCTATTGCACGGCGAGGATGTAGATCAAATGACAGTTGTTCAAGATATCCTTCCTTCGCTTGTTGATATGTGCGACTTGGGTGTTACCCCTAAGGTTGACGGAGTTAGCTTGAAATCTATCCTTAAAGATAAGAAGGCTAAGTTGGATGATCGTATGGAGGTTGTTCACTACCGCTTCAAACAAAAAGATGGTAAGTGGGACAATGCAGTTGTAATGTGGGATAAATGGCGTTTGACTGGCCCAGATAAGCTATTCAACATCACTACCGACCCTCACCAAGATACTAATGTTGCTGCTGAGAACCCAGAGATCGTTGCTGCGATGAACGCTCACTACGACGCTTGGTTTGATGAGGCTGCTGAGCTTTACAAGAAGGATCGCGTGATCGTTGTTGGTTCTGATGTAGTTAACCCAATTGAGCTTGCTGCAAATGATTGGAATGGTGGTTATTGCGACAATCAATTCCGTCTATACATGGGTCAAGAGCGTGGTTACCACAATATCTACGTTGACAAGGCTGGCGAGTATGAGATCAAACTTAGCCGTTGGCAATTTGACTCTGGTCTAGCATTGACTGGTTACGACCCAGAGTTGATCCGTCCAGGTGACAACATCTACATGGATCCAGTTGATCCATCGTTGGCTGCTAAACCAATCGCTAAGGCTCAACTTATTATCGGCGACACTTACGATGAGACTATCGTAACTAAGGCTGACGATAAAGCTGCGACATACACCGTGAAACTTGATGAGGGTCTAACTACAATCGAGGGTGTATTCTATGACAAGAACAATAATCCAATCTGTGGCGCGTTCTATATTAGCGTATATCGCAAATAGTTTGGCCAACATATTGTAACAGATAAAAAGATGACCGAATTTTGCGGTCATCTTTTTTTATTGTTATATTTGTCAAAACAGAATATTTATGAAAAGGATTCACATTTTACTGGTCGCACTATTGGCTATGACCATGAGCTGCGGCACACTGCAAAAAATCACGCAGAATTATAGTTTCCCTCTCGAGACTACTTCGTGGCAGGTCACATCACTTAACGGCAAGCGGATGCATATCACCAATGAGGAGGAGCGCTATACGCTTAATTTTAATTTGGATGATGCTCTCAACGCTCGAGGAGAGTGTAATATCATCTTCGGAAGCTATATCCAGTCTCGACATGAGAAGCTAGAGATTACCCCTAAAGGTTCAACTCGCACAGCGTGTCCCGATATGGATGTTGAGGCGGAGTTTATGGAGACCCTCACGCAAGTTACCAGCTTTGTAGTATCGGATGATGAGCAAGAGCTACAACTGCTCAATGAGCAAGGCGATGTTGTGATGAAGCTGCAACGACGATTGGTGCGCGAGATTTAATCTATGCAGATAGAATAAAAATGGCTGATAAGTGGAAAACTTATCAGCCATTTTCTATTGCTTTTACCGCTCGCTATCGAAGCTTAGCGATAACGTCCAAAGCGAACTTACACTTGTCGGTGATAGCTGCCCAATCCTCAGCCTTGATAACGTCCGCTGGGAACAATTGAGATCCCATACCTACGCACATTACACCTGCCTTGATCCAAGCAGTAAGGTTCTCCTCGGTTGGCTCTACGGCACCTGTCGCCATGATGTTTGACCATGGAAGTGGAGCTTTCACATTCTTCACGAATGATGGGCCACCTACGTTACCTGCAGGGAATACCTTTGTTAGGTCGCAACCCAACTCTTGAGCATATCCGATCTCGGTAACCGAACCGCAACCAGGAGTGTAAGGCACCAAGTGGCGGTTACAAACCTTAGCCACCTCAGCGTTGAGGTATGGGCCAACGATAAAGCTAGCGCCATATTGCATATATAGAGCAGCTGTCGGTGCATCAACGATAGATCCAATACCAAGGATCATCTCTGGACACTCCTTCTCAGCATACTTCACAAGGGCGATAAACACCTCACTTGCGAAATCACCACGGTTAGTGAACTCAAACATACGCACGCCACCATCGTAGCACGCTTTTAGGACATTCTTCGAGATCTCTGCATCTTTATGATAAAATACTGGAACCATTCCAGTCGCCTGTGCTGCTGCTAGCACCTGCATCTTTGTAAATCTTGCCATTTTTTTTCTTTTATTTCGTTTTTTATGCGCTCATGCCGCGCGGGCACCAAGCTAGCTTGGATGGAGAAACTTCGTTTCTCATTTTATGCTTTCGCTTGAATTATCTCTGAACACGTCCACTAGCGTCTCCTCCAGCTAGGGCTTCTACTTCTTCGATAGAAGCGTGATTGAAGTCACCATTGATTGTGTGCTTCAAAGCTGAAGCTGCTACTGCGAACTCCAACGCTTCACCCTGATTAGGCTTAGTAAGAAGTCCGTGGATGATACCGCCAGAGAATGAGTCACCACCACCTACACGGTCGATGATTGGGTTGATGTCGTAACGCTTCGACATATAGAACTCCTCACCGTTGTAGATCATAGCTTTCCAACCGTTGTGAGTTGCAGAGAACGACTCGCGAAGTGTTGAAACAACATATTTGAAATCAAATGCTTGGCGCATTTGCTCGAAGATTCCTTTGTACCCTTCGGCATCTGTGTGACCTGCCTCAACGTCAGCATCTGGCTTGAAGCCTAGGCAAAGCTCAGCATCCTCCTCGTTTCCGATACATACGTCAACATACTCCATAAGTGGGCGCATGATAGATTGAGCCTTCTCCTTAGTCCACAACTTCTTGCGGAAGTTAAGGTCAACCGATACAGTTACACCGTGACGTTTTGCAGCCTCACAAGCTAGGCGAGTCATCTCAGCAGACTCATCCGATAGGGCAGGAGTAATTCCTGACCAGTGGAACCAAGCAGCACCCTCCATAATTGCGTCGAAGTCGAAATCAGCAACTGTAGCCTTTGCGATAGCTGAATCAGCGCGGTCGTAGATAACTTTCGAAGGACGCATAGAAGCACCAGTCTCAAGGTAGTAGATACCTACACGGTCGCCACCACGAGCGATAAAGTCGGTGTGAACACCAAATTGACGAAGAGCGTTAACAGCACTTTGTCCGATCTCGTGAGTAGGAAGTTTAGACACGAAGTAAGCATCGTGGCCATAGTTCGCACAGCTTACAGCAACGTTAGCCTCGCCACCGCCATAACAAACATCGAAAGATTCAGAACGGACAAAACGTTTGTTGCCCGGAGTTGAAAGGCGAAGCATGATTTCGCCCATTGTTACGATTTTCATAATTATTAGTAGGTTTATTTTAAGTTTGAAAAATTTCTATAAGAAGTCAACACGCGTAGGCGAGAAGGTATCAATTACAATTCCCTCCTCAAGGCACACTACACCGTGAGCTAAATCTGGTTCGGTGTAACATCCATCTCCTGGCGAAAGGATCTTTTTCTCCTCTCCGATCTGAATTTCAAATTTTCCGCTTACAACATACGACGCTTGTGAGTGGAAGTGTTGGTGAACTGGTACAATTGCATCTTTCTCGCAGAGAACTTTCACGATCATTAATTGACCATCGTATCCCATAATTTGGCGTTTAACACCCGGTGAAGGGTTCTCCCATTTCAACTCACTTTCAAAGAGAAAGTTGTCGCTTTTTGTTTTCATAAATGATAATTTTTTCCTGTTTGGTACAAATATAATAAAAATTTCCTGCCATTCAAAGGCTTTAAGCTCTAAATTGCTAGTTCTTACCTCTCTAAAATTGAGAGTTTAGCAGAAATTTGTGCAAAATATTCTTGTTTGCTCTTCTCATCGAGGTGCGATGAGTCGATAATTTCACCCCATTTCTCCTTCGATTTGGTCATTTTTTCGATTGTGATTCTAATGATCCTATCCTTTAGCCCCATAAACTTCATTGCCGCTTCGAAGTCTGATCGCCGTATATTTCGGCGTTTGCCGTTTACCTCTACGCCAAACTCCATGCCCGCATCCGAGAGTGTGGGCGTAAAGTTAGATATTGCCGCTAGTGAACATACTCCCGCATTGGGGCGAGTGAGGCCAAACGAGCGTGGCGAGATCGAATTACATCCTGTAACCCATGCGAATATCAGTTGCTCGAAATATGAGACGACATCCAATCGCGAGATTGATGAAAAATCTTCGATAAGCTCGGCAATCATCTCGGCAGTGCCATCGAAGGAACATCCATCGAGTCGTGCGATAAGCTGTTCGATACTCTCGGTTGAGCTATCAACTTTGGTTATGTGTTGCAATTTCGAGTCGCTATTAAGAATCAGAGTGTTATCTTGTGTTAGGATCAGCGCTCCTTGAGCCATTCGCATAACAACGGATTGTAATTCAGGGATATATCCTTCATCGTTGGCGCTCTCGCTTAGGTAAAATTGATCGGCTAAGGTAGCCTCGAATGGGTGTGTTGGGGCAGTTGTGCAGCCAAATAATAGGGTGGCACACTCCTCGTGAAAATCCTTTTGATCTTCACGAAGCGTTTGGTAGCAGTATAGACATCTTTGATTCACGATTCAAAGATATATATTTTTTCTTAAAAGTGTTACTCCACAGACTCTACTATGTAAAAAATATGTAAGGTAAACTGTGGAAAAGTTCCATAGTCTACCTTACATACCCTAATAAACGAATCTCGGTCTTCTAACCTTATAAACCTCGATTCCACCAATATAATAAACCTTTACCAAAAGGCCTTACAATGCTCCTTACTTTAGATTTTCAGGAATAATGGGCATTGCTCCATGTTGCGTACAGACGAACGCTGATACTCTCACGGCTCTGCGGTGAGCATCAACAATGCTATCGCCTCGAAGAAGTGACGAGATAAATGTTGCTGTGAACGAGTCACCTGCACCTACCGTGTCGGCAACCTCGACCTTTGGAGTCTCGACAAACGAAACATTTCCAGGGGTGAATACATAGCTACCATTCACGCCACATGTCAGGATCAAGAGCTTGAGTTTATATTTCGAAAGGAGAATCCAACACTTATCCTGTAGGTCGATGCCTGGATAGCCAAACATACGGCTGATAGCCACCAACTCCTCGTCGTTAATCTTCAAAATATTGCAACGCTCCATCGAGTTGCAGATAGTCTCGCGAGTGTAGAAGCCTTGACGGAGGTTAATATCGAAGATCTTGTAACGATCATCACCATCGCCCATAGCGTCCAAAAAGCGGTTGATTGTGTTGCGTGAAACAACGTTTCTTTGAGCCAATGAGCCAAACGTTACGGCCATTGTCTGTTGAGCAAGGTTCTCTAGCTCTTGAGTGTAGGGGATATTATCCCAAGCAACATTCTCCTTAATATCGTAAATTGGTACTCCATTGGCATCCAAGGTAACTTGTACCATGCCCGTTGGGTAAGCAACTCGCTCGATAATGCCACCAAGTCCCTTTTGCGAAAGGGTCGAGATGATCTCGTCACCCAATTTGTCATCGCCAATAGCACTAACTACTGCGCTGTTAAATCCAAATTGTGAGCTGTGATATGCGAAGTTTCCTGGAGCTCCACCGATCTTCTTTCCATCTGGCAATACATCCCAAAGTAGCTCGCCAAGTCCAACTATAAATTTGTTTTCGTTCATTTTGTATATCTTAAAAGGTTTTAATTCAAAATAGGTTTAGTTCAAAGAGACGTCGTCACCCTCCTTGATCTTCGATCCCCAAAGAGCATAATATAGGATAACCAATTCACAGACAATAACTATTCCCCAAGTCCATTGCCATGAGCCAATATTGTCGGCCATAAAACTTTGGATAAGTGGAAAAACTGCTCCACCAAATACTCCCATCATAAAGACTCCTGAAGCCTTCGAAGTGTACTCACCAAGACCTTTGACCGAAAGGGCAAAAATCGCAGCCCACATAATCGAGTGGCAAAGACCAACGGTGATCAAAATCCAAAGATTGCTGGTAAGTATAGCAATTGTGGTCAAAACAAGCGCTAGGGTAGCGGTGAAGATCAACTGCGCCTTAGGCGAGATAAAGTTGATAAAGCTCGAACAGATACGTCCAACCATCAAACCTCCCCAATATAGCGTGGCAAGTAGAGCTGGGATTCCTAAGTGCAGACCCCAAAGGATAATATTATCCTCTCCGAAAAATGTCAATTGACGACCACTCTCCAAAAGCTCCATTGCGTGAAGATTAACATTGATTCCGATGGCTACCTCAGCACCCACGTAGAAGAAAATTGCGATAACACCCAAACGGAGGTGTCGAAATGACCAAATGCTGCGCTCTGTGCCTTTAGGCTTCGACGAATATGTACCCTCGAGGTTTGGAAGATTCAATCTACCTGTTACCGCAGTCACAATTCCGATAAAAATAATCATCAAGATAAACGGAGTGATCAAGTGAGCCGCCGTAACGCTGTCGATTGCCGCACCTGCGAACATCACACCCGTTACGAAGAATGGAGCAACCGTAGTACCAATCGAGTTGATTGCACCTACAATGCTGAGCCTTTGAACCGATTGCGTGTTAGGCAAATTGTACGAGGCGATATAGGGATTGATAACCACTTGAAGTAGAGCTGCCGAAGTACCCATCAGATAAGAGCCAAGCAGAAAGACAAGATATCCAAAAGGAATATAATCTGTCGAGATGTTGAATCCCCAACCGTTGTATTGGTCGGCAAGGAACGAAGCTACAAGATAGAAGACAAGTGCCGATATCATAATCAAAAGCGCTCGCATAAGTGTCTTTTTATATCCGTGGGCGTTAATCCAACGACCTCCAGTAGAACTGTTGAGTAGATAACCTAGGAAGAAAAAGAAGGGGATAAGTGTAACCAACGTGTTACGCAGGGTGGTTACATCCGAAAGAAAAGCGATCTTCAGAGGTCCCTGAAACTGTCCATTGACAGTTGTCAGGAAACCTACGATAAAGTATATAAAGGTTAGGATTACAAAGGGTCCTAAACCATATTTTTTCTCTTGCTCCATGGCTCGATACTTATAGGATTGTCTCCAAAGTTGCCATAGCGCCATTTGTTGCGATCTTCTCGACCATCGAAGTGTAAAGCTCGACAAATGGTGTGTGAGATGAGAGGTCAACACCTCCGAATGGAGAAGACGAAAGGAATGCTAGTGAATCCGAGCTCTCGATTGTTGCCCAATCCTCTGCGGTGATCCATGGATCGAATAGATCGAATGATGCACCTGCGTCGTCGGTGTGGAATTTAAGATAGTGACGGTAAGCTGCGATAAGGTAAGCAATGCGAGTCATGTCGTCGCCAGCAGTAACCATTTTCTTTGCGATAGGCACCACATAAACTGGGAACTTCGATGCACCATCACCGCAAAGGCGAGCGATTTGATCGCTAACTGCGCTATTTGCGAAACGCTCAACTAGAGTTTGCTTATATAGATCCAAATCGGTGTTGCGTGGTGCAGGAACGTAAGGCGTAGCATCTTTATCCATAAATGCGCGAACGAAGGCGATAATACGCTCATCACGCATAGCCTCATCCACCTTGCGGAATCCGCTTAGCATCGATGGGTACGAGAGAAGTGTGTGCGATGCGTTGAGCAAACTTAGCTTCATATTCTCGTATGGAGCAACGTCATCTGTAAGCTCAACTCCTACACTCTCCCACTCAGGGCGACCCGCCGCGAAGTTATCCTCGACTACCCATTGGATGAAATCCTCGCAATATACTGGAGCTGCGTCGGCTGTTTCCAAAGTTTTGTTAATGCGCTCCACGTCGGCTGGAGTTGTAGCAGGTGTGATTCTGTCGACCATGCTGTTCGGGTAGGTGATATTCTCCTTTGCCCATGCAGCTAACTCAGCGTCTTGAGCTGCGAAGAATGAGTTGAATGCGCGAGCACAAGTGTTACCGTTGTGTTGAAGGTTGTCGCACGAAAGGATTGTGATTGCACCAGCACCAGCTGCAATGCGACGACGAAGACCCTCAGCCACGATTCCGAAAACGGTTTGTGGAGTTGCACTGTTTTGCAAGTCGTGAACCACCGCTGGGCTATCGAGCAAAAACTCGCCACTCGATTTGTCGATGTTGTAACCACCCTCGGTGATTGTCAAACTGATGATTTTAATAGCTGGATCAGCAATCTTATTGATAATTGCCTCCAACTCCACGCCGCTCCAAAGCAGCTCGACAAGCGATCCAATCCATTCGATGTTGTTTACTCCATCGCGACCACATACGGTTAGCGAGTAGAAGTTGTCTTGACTCTTCAAAGCCTCGTACAATGCTTTGTCTTGAGGCATAATCATAGCGCCGCAAATTCCCCAATTTGATTGGCTCTCTTGGCCAAGAAGACGATTGGTGTAGCACTCTAAGTGAGCTCTGTGGAAATTACCTACTCCGAAGTGAAGGATACCTGCTGAAATGTTTGCTCTCGAATAATCGAATGTTGCTTGAGTTGTTTTCATAATAGTATAGTTTTTTGTTTTTTGGTTTACACAAATTTAGGATTCTATTACCTTTCAGCCAATTAATATCATCATTTATTTAATGGGAACGTTTGCGGAAACGTTCCCAAAATCTGCAAACGTTTGCAAAGAGTTTGATTACTTAAAAAATTATTATTATATTTGTATAAACAAGAACCTTACCCGAATGAAAAGAGTAACTATAAAAGATATTGCAAACCATCTTATGATTTCGGTATCAACTGTTTCGCGAGCTCTGACCGATGATAAGAACATACGTATAGAGACCCGAGAGAAGGTTTTGGCTGCTGCCAAGCAATTAGGCTATCGTCCAAACCCTGTTGCGACCAACTTGAAGTTTGGCCGTACTAACACTGTCGGTGTGATTGTTCCCGAGATGATAACTCCCTACGCTTCGCAAGTTATCGGAGGGGCACAGGAGGTTTTGCACGATTTAGGAATTAAGGTGATTATTGCCGAGTCGCACGAGTCGTGGGAGAGGGAGAGAGAGAATATCAAGACCATGGAGCGATTTATGGTCGATGGAATCTTGGTGAGCTTGTGTGATTATGAGCGTAACCGCGAACACTACCTACAATTAATAGATGCAGGTATGCCGATCGTCTTTTTCGATCGCATTCCACACAAGATGAATGTGTCGCAGGTGATTGTCGATGATTATATTAAATCATTTTTCTTGACCGAGCACCTCTTGAGAGCTGGTCGCAAGAGGATCGTTCATCTCGAAGGGCCTACATATGTATATAACTCGGTGGAGCGATTGAAAGGGTATCGCAGCGCATTGGCCAAATTTGATGCCGACTCGTCGAAGGATCTTGTGATAAAGAGTGGGCTGAGCTTCGAGGATGGAGCTGCTGCCGTTGATGCCCTTTTGGCAAAGGGGGTTGAGTTTGATGCGCTCTTTGCTTTTACCGACACCTTGGCTATCGGTGCGATGAATCGCCTTCGCGAGGTTGGAAAACGTATTCCCGAGGATGTCGCTGTTGCTAGCTTCTCGGGCACGATTCTCTCGACTATTGTTCACCCGCAGCTCACAACCGTCGAATCGCCTTTGCGACAGATGGGAAATCGTGCTGCGGAGCTTATTGTCGAGAAGATCAAGAAGCCCGAAGCGC
Source organism: Rikenellaceae bacterium (assembly GCA_047172885.1). Lineage (GTDB taxonomy): Bacteria > Bacteroidota > Bacteroidia > Bacteroidales > Rikenellaceae > Alistipes. Next base: position 39,701 of record JBCQVS010000016.1, read on the forward strand.
CGATTCGGTCGATAACTCTAGATGCCGAGATAATACTGCGGTCATCCACAGAAGGAAAATAGAAAGCCGCCTAACACGGCAGCTTTAGTTTTAGAGGTTTACAGTGTAAAAAGCTGTAAACCTCTGTTTTTGTTTGGGTTATAGTGGATTGATATAGACGGATCAGAGGGTATTAACCCTTTTTTGGAGTTAAACACTATTCTTTGTGTAGTCTTATATGTCGGGTTGGGAAATGTGTATTTGATGGGCTGCTCTAATTGAAGAGCGGATGATAATAACATACTACCAAGGCCTCATATATGTAGCTACATATTTTTGAACGTTAAATTCTAAAGAAGTATGTTTACAATTAACATCAAGGGTAAGGCCAATCCCAAAGACAATAAAATGGTCAAATTAGAGATTGTTTTCTTTAAGACAGGTTATGCACGTGTAACTAAAGTATTGCCCGTTACTGGTCCACTAAAAGATTGGAATGTAGCCTCTCAATCTTTCAAAGGAAGCAGCAGTACTCTGACCTCTAAAAACAAGATGCTATTCGAGCTTAAAAATAGTTATCAGAAGGTAGCCGAAGATTGGGAGTACGAAGGTCGTCTGTGGTCGCCAGTAGAACTCTCTCACTGTTTCGATGAAGTGAAGATTCGTAAGGAGGAGAATAAATCTTTATCAGTAGCTCAAATGATCGAAGTCCAAATTGAGCGTTTCACCAATAAGGAGAGATATAAGAATGGGCAGATTATTAGTTGTGTGAATAATACTCGCTCTTATGTCAACCTTAGAAACTCTCTGACAGATTTCACCAAAGCGACTTATAATAAATCATTCTCGTCATTCTACTTTAAGGATATCAACGAGAGATTTTTGCTGGACTATACTCTATATATTCAGAAACGAGGTATTGAAAATGGCAATAAGGGCGGTAAAGTACAAAAACTACGTAAACTCAGAGCTGTTTGCCGACAAGCAGAAAATAACGGTATTTATGGAGTCGATATGAAAGCGTTCGAATGCTTGGGCGAAAATATGAAATGGGACACCACAACCTCAAAAGCTGTATCATATAAAGATATTGCAAAGATTGAGCACATCGACTGTTCACGAAATCAGAGAATCTATATTTAGACCTCTTTCTGTTTAGCTATTATACTGGCGGTATTGCCAACGCAGATGTCTGCCATTTAACGTGGGATTCTATTCAGGGTAACTCTGTAATATATGAGCGAATGAAATTCCCCAAGCAAGCTAAGCCATTTCTAATTGATAAGGCAAAAGCAATAATGGAGAAGTATCGAGGTGCGGCATATGAAAATTATATCTTCCCTGTTTTCTCAAAGAAGCACATTAGCGATATATAACACTCCCCATACCTGCGACCAATAAATCAGCAAGTTAAGTCAAGATAAAATTTATGCTGCTGATGCATATTTGTTTACTTTCTTTCTTTTTTT
>JBCQVS010000017.1:0-40803 GCA_047172885.1 Rikenellaceae bacterium
AGTTTTTCAAAATCTCTGTAACTTGCCATCTATTCATAATTTTTGGTTCGTTACAAAGGTGGGATATTTTAACTAAATTTCATAGACGCCATTTTTGGGCGTATACCACCCCGCCGCCGTCCGCGCAGGACAGTCCCCAACAACCCCAACAACCCCAGAAAAAAATTAAAAATATTAAATACAATCCCCAAAAAAATATCGTAACTTTGTAGCAACACAAAAAAAACAGACACAATGAAGAAGATAATAGTTTCAGGAGGAGGCACAGGAGGTCATATCTACCCTGCCGTGGCGGTTGCCGAGGCGTTGAAGGAGCATTACGGGGATGATGTGGAGCTTCTCTTCGTAGGTGCCGAGGGTCGCATGGAGATGCAGAAGGTGCCAGAGCTGGGCTACAACATTGTGGGATTACCCATTGCGGGTCTACAGCGGAGGTTCGACTGGCACAATATCGAGGTGCCCTTCAAACTTATGAAGAGCATCCGTAAGGCTAAAAGGGTGATCAAGGAGTTCGGGGCGGACCTGGTGATCGGCTTCGGAGGCTATGCCTCAGCACCGATCTTGTGGGCTGCGCAGAAGCAGGGTGTGCCCACGATGATACAAGAACAAAACTCATTCGCGGGACTTACGAATAAGATCCTGGCCAGGAAGGCCAAACATATCTGCGTGGCATACGATGGGATGGAGAAGTTCTTCCCTAAGGAGGTTATAACACTGACAGGCAACCCTTTAAGAGGTGTGTTAGGTAAGAGAATAGTGGATAATGGAGAGGCACTAGAGTACTTCGGATTCTCGGAGGAGAAGCCCGTGGTGCTGGTTGTCGGCGGGTCGCTGGGCACAAGAACCTTGAACGAGGTGATGAAAAAGTGGCTGGATGAGAATTCGGAGAGCGAGAAGAGAGAGGTGCAGGTGATCTGGCAGACGGGTAAATTCTACGAGCGGGAGATGGAAAAATTCTGCGAAGGTAGAGATATGAAGGGTGTGTGGCGAGGAGCCTTTATCGAGAGGATGGATTTGGCTTACGAGGCCGCCTCGGTTGTGGTGAGTCGAAGTGGCGCATGTACCGTTTCGGAGTTGTGTTTGTTGGGCAAAGCGACAATCTTTGTACCATCACCAAATGTGGCGGAAGATCACCAAACTTGTAACGCGAGGGCACTGAGCGATAAGGGTGCAGCACTGATGATTAAGGATGTAGAGGCTGTGGGTAGGTGCCTGGAGAGCGCCACGGAATTGGTTAAAGATAAAGAAAGATTAAAAGATATCGAGCTGAGGGTAAAGGAGTTAGCGACACCTAACGCAGCAAAAGATATAGTGAAAATAGCGGCAAAATTATTGAAGTAATGGAGCAAAAAAATATATATTTATTAGGGATCGGTGGCATCGGCATGAGCGCCCTGGCAAGATATTTCATCCATGAGGGCTACTCGGTTGGAGGTTACGACCTAACGAAAACACCCCTTACCGAGAGGCTTGAGAGTGAAGGTGCAGAGATCCATTACGAGGATTCGGTGGAGCTGATTCCAAGCAGGTTTAAAGATAAGGAAGCGACAAAAATCATCTACACCCCCGCGATTCCAAAGAGTCACACGGAGTTCAATTACTTCCTAGATAACAGCTTCGAGGTGCTGAAACGCTCGCAAATGTTGGGCGTTTTGTCGGCTGGAAAATATGTGATGGCCGTTGCTGGCACCCACGGAAAAACCTCGACCTCGACCCTTATTGCGTGGCTAAATCACAAGGCTGAGGCGCAAGGTTCAGCGGTGTTAGGAGGCATCTCGAAGAACTTCGATTCCAACCTTGTGTTGGGTAGCGGAGCGAGGCTAACCGTCGAGGCGGATGAGTTCGATAGATCGTTTTTGAGGCTCACACCCGATGTGGCTGTTGTGACCTCGGTGGATGCCGACCACCTGGATATTTATGGAACGCATAAGGCGGTTAAGGAGGCCTTTTCGCAGTTTATCTCGCTTATCAAGGCGGGAGGTGCTGCGATCATTAAAAAGGGTGTCGATGTGGTTGTTAACAACGATGATATCGATGTTTATAACTATAGCTATAATGCTGAGGCTGACTTCTTTGCCAGGAACGTGGAGCTTATCGGAGGAGCACTCTATAAGTATGATATTGTCACACCAAGCGAGGTTATCGAAGGGTGTACTTTAGGCATTCCAGGCTGGGTGAATGTCGAGAATAGCGTAGCCGCAGTGGCATCATTATGGTGCGCCGCAAAGGCAGAGGGTAGAGAGCTTGATAGCGAAAAAATCCGCGAGGCGTTGGCCTCATTTAGCGGGGTAAAACGGAGATTTGAATTCTGGGTCAACTCGGAAAATCAAGTCTACATGGATGATTACGCACACCACCCACGCGAGATCGAAGCGGCACTAAGCTCAGTGAGGGCAATGTTGCCAGGCAGAGAGATCCTGGCGCTCTTCCAACCTCACCTGTACAGCCGCACAAAAGATTTATACAAAGGTTTTGCCGAGGCACTCTCGAAAGCAGATCGAGTGATCCTGCTGCCAATCTACCCCGCACGTGAGCTGCCAATCGAGGGTGTAGACGAGAAGATGATCGAGCGCGAGATGACAGCGCCATGCGAGGTTGTCGAGAGAGATAACCTAGTAGCTCACATCTCAAAATTAAAGACCGACGTTGTAGTGAGCTTCGGTGCCGGAAATATAGATTGTTGTTGCGAGCCTTTGGCCGAATTATTGAGTACGAGAGCATAGAGAAAAGAGAATGAAACCTTGGTTGAAAAAAACACTCTTCACAGTGATGTGGATTGGGGTGGTGGCATATATAATTTTTGCCGCCCTCTCGGTGCGTGCCCATCGCTCAAAGATGGTGGTTGAAGGTGTTGAGATCAAGATTGTCGATAGTAGCGCGGTTAACAACCTGGTTACCAGATCAATGGTCGAGGGGTGGATCAAAGATAGCCGCATCAAGATCACGGGTCAAAAGGCCGATTCACTCTCGATGGAGTCGCTGGAGGGTTACATCAAGCAAAATGGCTTTGTGAAGCAGGTGAAGTGTTTCACCTCCTACGCGGGCGTGTTAATGGTTGAAGTTGAGCAGCTTAACCCTGCGCTGAGAATCCTTTTGGATGGTTATAATTGCTATATCACCTCCGATGGTTTTGTCTTCTCGCGACCAGCCTCCTCGTCGCACTATGCGCCAATTATTACGGGCCATTATTCACCACTTTTTAGGGCAGGTTACAACGGCTCGATTCACGACGTTTACTCCTCTCAGTGTGAGGAGATTGAAGCCGAGATTAAGCGTATGGAAAAGGAGCTTCTGCACCCTCTGTACCAACGCCGAGTAGAGATCCGCGACCAGCTGCGCGAGGTGAACAAACGATACATCAACCGAGGCTTCGGACAGAGTAAAAAAGCCTTCGAAAAGGAGGTCGAGGAGCTTCGCGAAAAGAACCGTCAAGAGCGAGCAAAATTGCAACGAGCAGCCTATGAAAACGATATGGCGATCGATCGAGAGACAAATAAACAGAAACTTTATAGTGAAAGAGAAAAAAAGTTGACAAAAAAGTATAAAGATTTCATAAATCTCATTACCTTTGTAAATGTTGTAGAAAATGATAAATTCTGGAGTTCCGAGATTGTCCAAATTGTTGCCAGTGAGTCAACAAGTGGCGATCTAAAACTCGAGCTCATTCCGCGTAGTGGTAGCCATACGATAATATTTGGTGAGCTAAATGATATGGATGAGAAGCTCGATAATTGCAAAACGTTCTATAAAGAGGTTTTGCCAAGCCAAGGATGGAACAAATTCAAGAGTATCAATATCGAATACAAGAGTCAAATTGTGTGTAAATAAGAATTTTGTTGCTTTGTGGAGAAGAAGGATTATATAGTAGCGGTGGATTTAGGCGACTCCAATGTGGTAGTCGCGGTGGGTACAGCTGCGTCGGGCGGCTGTATAAATGTAGAACATATATTCTCTAAACCTTCTAAGGGTGTTAGAGCTGGAAAGATTGAAAATATTAACCAAGCGATCGAGTCAATCGAATCGGTGTTGGATGAGTTGCGCGAGCAGACGGGAATTAAACCCTTGGAGCTCTACGCAGGTATCTCGGGTGAGTTTATTTATTGCACCTCGCACACCGACCACGTCTATGTTCCCGATCATAAGTTTGGTGTAACTCAACAAGTTGTGGATGCCTTGTCGGAAAGAATGAACAACGTGATGGTCTCGGAGGAGAGATTTATCATGGAGCGCATTCCGCAACGTTATGTCATAAATGGCTCAATCGAGGTGGATAACCCTGTGGGAGTTTTCGGAAGCCCACTAAGCTCAACGTACAACTTTATCTCGGCCGACAATGAGTTCTATTGTCGCTTGGATATGGCTATTCGTCGTTTGAGTATCACCCCACGTCGTATCTTCTCGAACGCTGTGGTGGTGGGTGATGCTGTGCTTACCTCTGACGAAAAGGAGGAGGGTGTAGTTGTTGTAGATATGGGTGGTGACCTTACCGACATTGCGATCTATCGCCACAATATTCTGCGCTATATCTCGACAATCCCTATCGGAGCGAAGACCATCAATAGTGATATCCGCACCCTGACGATCCCTGAGCGATATATCGAGAGCTTGAAGCTCAAATATGGCTGTGCCCTTTCGAGCCTAGCGCCACAAGATTTTAGCGTTATTATCAAGGGTCGCTCGAAACACGATCATCGCGAAATTGCGATCTATAACCTCGCGGCAGTGATCGAGGCTCGTCTGCGCGACATCGCGGAGCTTATCGCCCAAGAGATTGCCGACTCGGGCTTCGACGATTCGCTGCCTTACGGAATTGTCCTCACGGGTGGTTCTGCGCAGCTGCGTGGAATTGATGAGCTTTTGAAAGAGGTGACGGGTTACGACGTGAGAGTTGCTGAGGCTGAGGATATTGTCTCGCCTGAGACTATCGAGACTATCACCTCGTCGGCCGACTCAACTGTTGTGGGTCTGCTGATCCATGGTATGAAGTATGGCGCTTGCGAGGTAGAAATCGTCGAGAGTCGCAAAGATAGGGAGCGCCAAGCAGCCGAGATCCGCCGAGCTGAGGAGGAGAAACGTCGCCGAGAGCGTGAAGAGATAGAGCGCAAAGCTGAGGAGGAGCGCCAAAAAATAGCAAAAGCTGAGGCTGAGAAAAAGGCCGAGGAGGAGCGAATTGCCAAGGAAGCCGAGGATAAGCGCAAAGCGCAGGAGGCAGCCCTAGCAGCAGCAAAAGCAGCCGAAGAGGCAAAAGCAGCAGCCGAAGCAGCAGCGAAAATAGCCGCCGAAGCAGCAGCAAAGGCAGCTGAAAGTGAGGTGGTTAAGGTGGTAGAGCCTGTTGAGGAGGTCAAACCAGTTGAGCCAATCAAGCCAATCGAAGTTGCCAAGCCAATCGAGGAGGTGAAACCAATCGAGCCAGAGCCAGCAAAGCCCGAGCCAATCGCCGCAGAAGCTCCAAAGCAGGAGATCAAGGCAGAGAGCCCAAAACAACCAAAGCGCACCTTGCCACCCCCACCATCAATCGAGGAGGAGGATGAGCAAGAGGAGCAAGTGGATACAACAGAGCAAGTTAAGCCACAAAAAGGGCCAGCCAAACCTGCCGACCGCATGAAGAAATTCCTCGAGATGCTATCTAAAAGAGCCAACAAGGTTGTCGACGATGTAAATGGCCACTTCGACGTCAAAGACGACGACGAGGAGGTTTAAAGGGGGCTTTTTTAGGAGTCGGTTCAAGGAGTGTTTCAGTGAAGCTGTTCCGAAGGCCGCCTAGAGCCGTATAGGTGTAAATTTTATGAGATATGAATGATATGATAGATATAATGGAGACCCTCAAAGCTGAGCGCGAGAGTGATTCAATAATTATGGTTGCCGGAGTTGGTGGCGCAGGTGGTAACGCCGTTCGATATATGTGTGAGCAAGGTATCGAGGGTGTGGAATTTATGATCTGCAACACCGATACCCAGTCGCTCGACAAGAGCCCAATCCAAAATAAAGTGCAATTGGGTAGCGAGGGTCTAGGTGCCGGAAATAACCCCGACGTAGGTCGCCTATTGGCTATCGAGAGCCTCGATGTGATCAAGAGCCAGCTGATAGCTTCGAACACCAAGATGCTCTTTATCACCGCAGGAATGGGTGGTGGAACAGGTACTGGTGCTTCGCCAGTGATCGCAGCCTTGGCCAAGGAGATGGGAATTTTGACTGTCGCTATCGTCACCTCGCCACTTTCCGTGGAGGGTAGCGATCGTTTCTCGCAAGCTGTCGAGGGAATCAAAAAGTTGCAGGAACACGTTGATTCTCTGCTGATTATCAACAACGATAACATCATCAAGCAATATAAAAACCTCTCGCTCACCGAGGCGTTTGGCAAGGCCGACGACATCCTCTGCTCGGCAGCTAAGGGTATCGCCGAGATCATCACCGTCAAGAGTGACCTGGTGAATGTCGATTTCGCCGATGTGCGCCGCGTGATGAGTGGCAGCGGCACAGCTCATATGAGCGTTGTTTCGGCCGTGGGTGAGAACCGTGCTGAGGAGGTGGCTAAGATGTCGCTCACCTCTCCGCTTTTGGATCGCAACTTGATCTCGGGAGCTAAAAATATCTTGATTAACTTCGTTACCTCGCAGAAAAATGGTCTGGGCGTGAGCGAGTTAGATATCATCTTGAAGTATATACAATCGCACGCCACAGTCGAGGATGCTTCGGGAAAACGCCACACCGCCAACATCATCTGGGGTACGAGTACCAAGCCAAATATCGGCGAGAGCCTGGAGTTAGTAGTGGTTGCTACAGGCTTTGGTGACTCGACATTATTGCCAGTCGACATCCCGCCAGCTATCGACGATTACTTGGAGAAAGAGCCAGAGGATCAAGAGGTTGCAGCACAGGAACAGGAGGCGAAGGCCAAAACCCCTGCCGAGATCAGCATCGAGAATATCGCAACTAGCGACTCGAGCCCCGTGGTCTTGGGCAACCGCCAATCGCGCTACGCCGACATCGACAAAATCGTGAAGGCACCAGCCTACAAGACCCGCAAAGTGGAGCTAATAGTAACCAGCTCGAACAACAAAACCGAGGTGCTCAAAGAGGAGCGAGAGGAGAATGGCAATGTTTCGGACTCGTCGCTGTTTAGTTAGTTGTGAATTATTAATTGTGAATTGAAGCAGTTAATAAAAAACAGGAAACTACCCCTGCAACACGTTTGGGTTCAAACACTGAAAAGTGTTTGATCAAATTTTAACAAACGATTCATTTCTCAAATGCATTTGAGAAATGAATTGATTGCTAAAATCTTAGAACTAAAAGTTCTAAGCCCAAAACGCAAAACTATCTGCACCCGCGGGGGTGCTATCCCCGCCGCCGTCCGCGCAGGACAGTCCCCAAGGTCCTCAAGTACCAAACATAGTAAACGTGAACATCCTAGAAGAAATAACCATAAACGCATTTTCCGCCTCGAGCGTCGCAATGTTAACCATTGTGGCCTTAGTGCTGCTATTGCTCTCGGCGATAGTGTCGGGCTCGGAGACAGCCTTTTTCTCGCTGAATCACAATGATGTAAAGCGGCTGAAGGAGGATGGAGGCTCGAGCGCCTCGACAGTGCTGTTGCTGCTGAGTAACACCGATCTCTTACTAGCTACAATTCTGGTTATCAATAACTTAGTCAACATCTCGATCGTCATAGTCACCTCGAATATCATCGACACTATCTTCACGCTTGGGCGGATGGAGTTCGTGGTAAAGACCGTGGTGGTCACCTTCGTGCTGCTGCTCTTTGGCGAGATTGCCCCCAAGGTTATGGCGCAGACCAGCCCCCTTGGCTTCGCGAAGTTTTCGTCACGCATAATGCTCCTTTTCCGCACGATTTTCTACCCCCTTTCGGTGGTGCTGATGAAGGCGGGAACGTCGATCTCGAACCATGCGGGACACCCCAACGAGATCTCGTTTGACGAGCTGGCCGATGCCGTTGACCTCACCGATAGCGCGACCAAAGAGGAGAAGGTGATGCTCTCGGGCATCCTAAATTTCATCAATACTGAGGTCGAGGAGATCATGCACTCGCGGGTCGATATCACGGCGATTCAGCTTGGCGAGAGCTACGACAATGTGAAGTGCGTGATTATGGAGTCGGGCTTCTCGCGAATTCCGATCTACGAAAACTCCCTGGACGAGATCCGTGGAGTGCTCTATGTCAAGGACTTACTGCCGCACATTGGTGAGGGCCAAGAGTTCGAGTGGCAGAAGCTGATGCGCAAGCCCTACTTCGTGCCCGAGCATAAGATGATCAACGACCTGCTGGAGGAGTTCCAGTCGAGCAAGGTGCACCTGGCCATTGTGGTCGACGAGTATGGCTCGACGCTGGGTCTGGTGTCGTTGGAGGATATCATCGAGGAGATTGTCGGCGAGATTTCGGACGACAGCGACCAGGATGAGAAGTACTATACGCGATTTGATGATGGCACCTATCTCTTTGAGGGTAAGACACATATAGGCGACTTTGAGCGTATCTTGGAGCTCGAGGAGGATACCTTCTCCGACATCCGTGGCGGTGCCGAGACCCTCGCGGGATTGATCCTCGAGGTGAAGCGCCATCTGCCCAAAAAGGGGGATAAAATCACCTCGCACGGCATCGAACTGCTCGTGAACTCCATGGGTGGCGAGAGTGGCAGGCGCATCGACAAAATCAAAGTTACCATCCTTGGTCATGAGCAGGTATAGATACTGCCGCGCGCTGCCCTCGGGTGGCGTTCTGGGGGTTGTCGAGGTGTGTGGTGTTGATGACCTGCCCGCGGTAAGTGATTCAGTATCAGTGCGTCGGCAGTGCGAAATATACTCTTGGCATAGTTTGGCACGTGAGCTTCTCGAGGATGGGGAGGCTCAATTTTCGTATAATGAGGTTGGGGCTCCGCAGATCGTGGGGTCGCCGTTATATATAGGTGTGTCGCACAGCAGCCGATTTGTCGCAGTTATCATCTCGCCTCAGAGGGCGGCAATCGACATCGAATCGCTCGATAGAAACTTCGAACGAGTTGCCTCGCGGTATCTTTCTGCGGAGGAGGCGCAGCTTGGTCAAGATGAAAATTTTTTGGCAAAGGTGTGGAGTATCAAGGAGTGCGCCTACAAATTCGCAGGGCGCAAGGGGTTGCGGCTGCTCGAGGATATCAGTGTCACGGGTTTGAATGATGAGAGGTTCACCGTAACCCTCGCAGGTGGAGAATCCTTTTCGGGCGAGGTTGTCGAAGCATTAGATCATGTTATCGCTTTTGTGGGGTAGGTTGCTTACTAGATGCTGAACCGCTTTTTTCACGTCATTCATTCGCCTTGAACCGCTTTCTTTTCCCGTCATCCCAGACTCGATCTGGGATCTACAAGAGCGAGTGGATCTAACGAACGTATGCCAGCAGGATTTGTAGATCCCAGATCAAGTCTGGGATGACGTGAGGAAGGTTCGGTTCAAGGCCGCCGTCCGCGCAGGACAGTCCCCAGGAAAATTTAGTCAGAGCCTTTAAATAGAAGTAAATACGAAGTAAAAAATTCCAGCCAAGTGCGCAAAAATTAAAATTTATTTTGTACCTTTGCCAAAATGAATTTTTGAGAGATGAAGTTTGATAGCAACATAGGTAAGGTTCAATGGACTCCAAATTGGGTTCCTTTTGGATCACTATTTTTTGTTGTTTTTGGATAATTGTTTATTTAGGTAGCTTATTTATAAGCTACCTTTTTTTTGGATAAAGTGATGAGAGAGATTATTAAAGGTGCTGAGTGCTACATAGCTGGCGGATTCCAAAAGGCGGATGTAGCTATCCAGAGCGGGGTTATTGTGGCTATTGAGCCAATCATTGAGGCCGCTGAGTGTGATGTTGTGATTGCTGCCGAGGGCAAATATTTGCTGCCAGGTTTAGTTGATCCGCACGTGCATCTGCGTGAGCCTGGCTTCTCGCGCAAGGAGACTATCGCCTCGGGCACAGCTGCTGCCGCAAGGGGTGGCTTCACCACGGTCTTCTCAATGCCGAATCTCTCGCCTGCTCCCGACTCGGTGGAAACTCTTGGCGAGCAATTATCAATCATCGAGCGCGATGCTCTGATCGAGGTGATCCCCTACGCGTCGATCACGCGAGGTCAAAAGGGTCGCGGTGAGCTAGTCGACTTCAACTCTCTAGCGCCTTTTGTCGGAGGCTTCTCGGACGATGGTGTAGGTGTTCAAGCGGACGAATTGATGGCCGCGGCGATGCAAAAAGCTAAGGAGGCTGGCCGCCCTATCGTTGCGCACTGCGAGGTGAATGAGCTGTTGAATGGCGGATATATCCACGATGGCGAGTACTGCGCTCAGCATGGTCACAAGGGGATCTGCTCCGAGAGCGAATGGAGCCAGGTGGAGCGTGATTTGAAGCTTGTGGAAGAGATCGGTTGCCAATATCACATCTGCCACATCTCGACCAAGGAGAGCGTGGAATTATTGCGTGAGGCGAAGGCTAAAGGGCTGAAGGTGAGTGGTGAGACTGCTCCTCACTACCTGCTTCTAACGGACGAGGACTTGCAGGAGCATGGCCGCTTTAAGATGAATCCGCCGCTGCGTTCGCGCGAGGATCAGTTGGGGCTGCTGAATGGCATTTTGGATGGGACGATCGAGTGCATCGCCACCGACCATGCGCCACATACTGACGAGGAGAAGTCGCGGGGATTGGCCAAAAGCGCCTTTGGCATTGTCGGTATCGAGTGTTCGTTTGCGCTGATGTATACTTATTTGGTGCGCCGAGGCGTTATATCGTTGGAGAGGCTTGTGGAGCTTATGTCGCTTAATGCTCGACGACTCTTTGGTCTGCCGAGTGGTGATATTGCTGTGGGGGCTAAGGCCGATTTGGCGCTCTTTGATTTAGGTGAGAAGTATGAGATTAACACCGAGGAGTTCGTGTCGATGGGTAAGGCGACACCTTTCGAGGGTTGGGAGGTTTACGGAAAAACGTGCCTTACTTTGGCGAGTGGAAAGGCGGCTTTTACGAGTTAGGAGTGTCCTCGAATGTTAATAGCAAACCAAAGGTTTGCGTAACTGAGGCTATTTAGATTTATATTTTGAAAGTTCACTTTTAAAATATAAATGTGAATAGTCGCAGAGGATTGAGAAACTCAATCCATTAACATTCGCAAGAAAAAACAAAAACGACAGTTTTTGAATCCAAGCTTGCTTGGTGCCCGGCCGGCATAAGGCCAGTAAGAAATAAAAAAATAAAAAAACAAAATATGACTATGAAACCATTCACAAAAAAAATCGTTCTCGAGAATGGCTGCGAGTTCTACGGCTACGGCTTTGGAGCTGACCGCGATGCTATCAACGAGATCGTCTTCAACACCTCGATGGTGGGCTATCAGGAGATCCTTTCGGACCCATCGTACACCGATCAGATGGTTGTTATGACCTACCCACTTATCGGAAACTACGGTACTGCCGAGGAGGATTACGAGACCAAATTCCCAACTATCGGAGGCATGATCGTACGTGAGTACAACGACACCCCAAGTAACTTCCGCTACACCAAGACCCTGAACGAGGTGTTCGAGGAGTACAACATCCCCGCTATCGAGGGCATTGACACCCGCATGCTCACGCGTATCATCCGCGAGGAGGGATCGCAAAGAGTCTTGATCACCGATGCCGCGACCCCACTCAGTGAGGCGTTGGCACGCATCGCAGCCGAGCCAATCCGCACAGATGTAGTTGCAAGAGTAAGCTGCAAGAAGCGCTGGTTCTCACGCACAGCGAACCACAAGTATGACGTGGTGGCGATCGACTGCGGAATCAAATACAACATCATCCGCAAGTTCAACGAGAAGGGTTGCAACGTGACAATCGTTCCGTTCGACACCCCAGCCGAGGAGATTATGGCGTTGAAGCCAGACGGAATCTTCCTATCGAACGGCCCTGGTGATCCTGAGAATGTGAAGCCAGTGATCGACTTGGTGAAGGAGATGCGCGGCAAGTTGCCAATTTTCGGAATCTGCATGGGTCACCAAATGGTCTGCCTAGCTTACGGAGCATCGACATTCAAATTGAAGTTCGGTCACCGCGGAGGTAACCACCCAGTGAAGTGCTTGGAGACGGGTCGTGTGGAGATCACATCGCAAAACCATAGCTTCGCAGTCGACACAGAGTCACTAAAGAATACGAAGTTGAGCCTCACACACATCAACCTCTTGGACAACACAGCCGAGGGTGTGGAGTGTAAGGAGGATTTGATCTTCTCGGTTCAATACCACCCTGAGAGCGCACCAGGTCCACAAGATAGCGCCTACCTATTCGATAACTTTATTAAAATAATGGAGGAGAAAAAAAATGCCTAAGCGTTTAGATATTAAGAAAGTAATGGTTATCGGCTCAGGCCCAATCGTAATTGGTCAAGCAGCCGAATTTGACTACGCAGGTACCCAAGCTTGCTTAGCATTGAAAGAGGAGGGATATGAAGTGGTGTTGGTGAACTCCAACCCTGCAACAATTATGACCGATACGCACATCGCCGACAAGGTCTATATGGAGCCATTGACGTTGGAGTACGTTGCCAAAATCATCCGCTTTGAGCGCCCTGATGCCATCGTACCAGGCCTAGGAGGCCAAACAGGTTTGAACTTGGCGGTTCAATTGGCGAAAAAAGGTGTCTTGGAGGAGTGCCAAGTAGAGATCCTTGGAACGTCGTTCGAGAGTATCGAGCGCGCTGAGGATCGTGAGCTCTTCAAGGATCTTTGCGAGAGCTTGGGTGAGCCAGTGTTGCGCTCTGAGATCACAACTTCTATCGAGGAGGCGGTCGATGCGGCTAACGCTATCGGCTATCCAGTTGTGCTTCGTCCAGCCTTTACGTTGGGTGGTACTGGTGGTGGTTTCGCTGACGACGAGGAGGAGCTTCGCGAAATGATGCGTAACGCTTTGATACTTTCGCCTGTGAGTCAAGTACTTATCGAGAAGAGCATCAAGGGATATAAGGAGATCGAGTACGAGGTGATGCGTGATGCTAACGACACGGCAATCGCGATTTGTAATATGGAGAATATCGACCCAGTTGGTGTTCACACGGGTGACTCGGTGGTTGTTGCACCTAGCCAAACGCTTACTAACCGCGAGTACCAAATGTTGCGCGACTCGGCGTTGAAGATCATCCGTGAATTGAAGATCGAGGGAGGTTGTAACGTGCAGTTCGCCCTAGATCCTCTCTCGTTCAAATATTTCTTGATCGAGGTGAACCCTCGTGTATCGCGCTCGTCGGCCTTGGCAAGTAAGGCAACTGGTTATCCTATCGCTCGCGTGAGTGCTAAGATCGCCGTAGGTTTGCACCTCGACGAGATCGCAATTGCGAATACTTGCGCTGCTTTCGAGCCAACGTTGGATTACGTGGTGACAAAGATCGCACGCTTCCCATTCGATAAATTCACCGATGTGTCGAACAAGCTTGGCACACAGATGAAGGCAACAGGTGAGGTGATGTCGGTAGGTCGCACAATGGAGGAGTCGTTGTTGAAGGCGATCCGTTCATTGGAGACAGGTGTTTACCACCTCTATCACAAGAAGTTCGACGATTGGACAAACGACCAAATGTTGGATTATATCGTTGATGGAACGGACGATAGATTGTTCGCAGTAGCTCAACTGATCCGCCAGAAGTGCGATTTAGGGATGATCTACAACGCCTCGAAGATTGATATGTTCTTCTTGGAGAAGTTCTGCAATATCATCCGCTTCGAGAAGGTGTTGACATCTGAAATTGGCAACATCGAGAACCTAAAAGAGGCTAAGCGCATGGGCTTTAGCGACAAATATATTGGTCAATTGTGGGGCAAGACAGAGAGCGAGATGTACCTTTTGCGCAAGGAGCAGGGTATCTATCCGATCTACAAGATGATCGATACCTGCGCCAGCGAGTTCAGCTCATACGTGCCATATTTCTATTCAACTTACGAGAACGAGAACGAGTCGATCGTCAGCGACAAGGAGAAGATCGTGGTGTTGGGTTCGGGCCCAATCCGTATTGGTCAGGGTGTCGAGTTCGACTACTCTACGGTGCACGCCATTTGGAGCATCCGCGAGGCGGGTTACGAGGCAATTATCATCAATAACAACCCTGAGACCGTTTCGACAGACTACACCACAAGCGACAAACTATACTTCGAACCACTTATGGTCGAGGATGTTATGAATATTTTGGACTTCGAGAAGCCTAAGGGCGTGATCGTGGGTCTTGGAGGTCAAACTGCGATCAACCTCGCTGAGCCATTGGCGAAATTGGGTGTGCCTATCATCGGAACTGGTGTGGAGGCGATCCGCAACGCTGAGGACCGTGGCTACTTCGAGCGCATTATGACCGAGCTTGGTATCCCTCAGCCACAAGCCGAGGCGGTAACAAATATCGAGGATGGTGTGGCTGCTGCGACACGCATTGGCTATCCAGTGTTGGTTCGTCCAAGCTACGTCTTGGGAGGTCGCGCAATGCAGATCGTGAGCAGCGAGGAGCGTTTGCGCCACTATATGGTTTCGGCTGTGCAGGTGAACGAGGATTCTCCAGTATTGGTTGACCGCTATATCCAAGGTCGCGAGATGGAGGTGGATGCTATCTGTGATGGCACCGATGTATTTATCCCAGGCCTTATGGAGCACGTGGAGCGTACGGGAATTCACTCGGGTGACTCGATTAGTGTTTACCCAACTTTCTCAGCTTCAGAGCCAGTCAAGGAGAAGATCATCGACTACACACGCCGCCTAGGTCTTCGCATTGGCATCATCGGACTCTACAACATCCAATTTATTGTCGACGAGAACGACGATGTTTACGTTATCGAGGTCAACCCTCGCTCGTCACGTACCGTGCCATTCCTATCGAAGTCGACTGGTATTCACATGGCCGACATCGCAACGCAGGTTATCCTTGGCACATCTCTTAAAGAGCAGGGTATCACCGAGATCGTGGGACCTCCAGCGAAGCGTTGGTTCGTGAAAGCGCCAGCATTCTCATTCGCGAAGATCCGCGGTATGGAGTCGTACCTCTCGCCTGAGATGAAGTCAACGGGTGAGGCGATTGGATACGACAGCAAGCTCACACGCGCATTCTACAAGGCGATGCAGGCGGCAGGCATGACCGTGGATAACTACGGCACGATTCTGGTGACCATCGCTGACAAGGATAAACCGAAGGCACTGCCACTTGTTAAGCGCTTCTACGACCTTGGATTCAACATCGAGGCTACTAGCGGCACTGGCGAGTTCCTCCGTGAGCACGGCATCCGCACCCGCGTACGTAAGAAACTTAGCGAGGGCAGCACCGAGATCACCGACACACTCCGCAAAGGCCACGTGAACTATATCATCAACACCATCGACATCGACCAACACAGCAACCGCCTCGATGGCTACGACATCCGCCAAACTGCGGTGGAGAATAATGTTACTGTGTTCACGGCTTTGGAGACAGCGGGGGTGCTCCTTGATGTGCTTGAGGAGATTACTTTTGGGGTTTCTACTATTGATGGTAAGTAAATGTTTCTTACTGCCCTAATGCCGGGCGGGCACCAAGCTAGCTTGGATTCAAAAACTTCGTTTTTGTTCTTCTTGCGGGATGTTAATGGATTGATGCTCAATCCTCTGTGACTGCTGTAATTTATATTTGCAAAGTGAACTTTCCAAATATAGATTGCAGCAGCCTCAGATACGCAAACCTTTGGTTTGCTATTAACATCCGAGGTGCACCCCGCCGCTGTCCGCGCAGGACAGTCCCCAACAAAAACAACAATATATATGTACAAAAAAGCAATATACAAAATCGAGAGTAACGAGGCGCTGACCTCGAGCGTGTACCGTATGCGACTGCTTGGTGATACGCAATATATCACGGCTCCGGGGCAGTTTATAAATATCGCCATCGAGGGGATGTACCTACGTCGCCCAATCTCGGTGTCGGACTTCGATGAGACGACTATAACGATCATTTATAAGGTTGTAGGTCGCGGAACCGAGGCGATGAGCCGCATGAATGAGGGCACAGAGCTCGACATCCTCACGGGACTTGGCAACGGCTTCAATACAGCGGCTGCAACCGAAAAACCACTTCTTGTAGGTGGTGGCGTGGGAGTCCCTCCACTCTATAATCTCTGTCGTCAGCTGTTGGCTGCGGGAAAAACCCCAACAGTTGTCTTGGGCTTCAACACCGCGGACGAAGTATTCCTAAACAAGGAGTTTGAGGCGCTAGGCGTAAAGACCATCGTCGCCACAGTCGATGGCTCAATGGGTGTAAAAGGCTTCGTCACAGATGCCCTCGCCCAAGCCGATTTCGACTACGTATACACCTGCGGACCCCTTCCGATGCTTCAAGCGCTCTACAACGCAACCCCCAACATCTCAGGCGAATACAGCTTCGAGGAGCGCATGGGATGTGGCTTTGGCGCCTGCGTAGGATGCACCTGCAAGACAAAATATGGAAATAAGAGAATTTGTAAAGATGGGCCAGTGTTGCTCAGAGAGGAGATCATATGGTAGAGAAAAAATTTGACCTTAGCGTGGAGCTTTGTGGCTTGACCTTCGATAATCCCGTTGTGCCGGCAAGCGGTACTTTCGGCTTCGGTGAGGAGTTCAACGACTATTACGATATCAATATCCTCGGCTCGTTCTCGTTCAAGGGGACTACGCGCGATGCACGTTTTGGCAACCCTACGCCCCGCATTGCGGAGTGTGAGGCGGGTATGATCAATGCTGTGGGGCTTCAAAATCCTGGTATCGACAAGGTTATCGAGGAGCTGATCCCACGCATGAGCACCTATTTCCACAAGCCTGTGGTGGCGAACATCAGCGGCTTTTCGTTGGAGGAGTATGTGGAGTGCTGCGCGAAGATCGACAAGGTGGAGCAGGTGGGCATCATCGAGGTGAACGTAAGTTGCCCAAATGTGAAGCATGGAGGTATGAGCTTCGGAACGTCGCCCGAGGCTGCGGCAGAGGTTACTCGCGCGGTGAAGGCGGTCACCACCAAGCCAGTTTTTATTAAGCTCAGCCCGAATGTTACCGATATCGTCTCGATCGCTAAGGCGTGCGAAGAGGCGGGTGCAGATGGCATTTGCCTGATCAACACCATGCTCGGAATGAGAATCGACACGGCAAGACGTAAGGCAGTGATTGCCAATACGATGGGTGGATTTTCTGGCCCTGCAATCTTCCCGATTGCGGTGCGCATGGTCTACCAAGTAGCTCAGGCCTGCTCGATCCCAGTGATGGGTTGCGGAGGTGTTGCCTCGGCCTCGGACGTTATCGAGATGATGATGGCTGGCGCAACAGCCGTGCAGGTCGGCGCTCAAAATCTGGTGAACCCTTATGCCTGTAAGGAGATCATCGAGGAGCTTCCAAAAGAGATGGAGAGGCTGGGAATCAGCTCTTTGCGCGAGATAATTGGAATAGTTTAGAGTTAGGAGTTGCGACAAGCGGTTAACTCCTAACTCCCAACAACTACATCTCCATTATCTGGCGAGCCATATCAGGATTAGTCTTCTCCTCACCAGTAAATAGATATATAATCATACCAGCATCCGAAGGGTCGAAATTAACCTCTCTTTTGATGCAAGTCGCGATGCGACCGTATAGCCAATCCCAGCTACCACTCTTGTAGCGGGGATTGTTGCGTGCTGGGGATGTCTTGATCCAGTCGAAGTGCGTGATCAGGCAGTTGAGACCCAAGTAATCCGTGCCACCATTCTGGTCGAGGATACGGATAAATTTCACGCTGCCACCCGCCTGTGGCTCAAACTCCTCGCGCATCTCCTGGAATGTCCATCCCGAGTGGCGATCCCAAGAACTCTTCATATAGGGGCTGTCCGAGTGTTTGTCGTTCCAATCGGAGTGCGAGACCACGGTGACATATTTGCGCGCCTCCACGTTCGATCGAGCAATCGCCTCACCGATAACCTGCATAGGTCCTGCCGCGATTATGATTAACGGATCCTGCTCCGTGCTAGCGTTGATCTGGTCCCGCAAGGCGTTGTAGGCCACCTCGGCATTATCTACCGCGCAGATAAACCTCGATTTATCGAATCCAAATTGCTCGGCACCACCCAGGGCACTCTCGCGCATATGCTCATACGCGGTGCGACCATGCACCATCGGCATCTCCTGGTTGCTACCCCAAATGTGGTCGCTGTAAGTGTAGAGCGCCAACTTATCCTGAAGCCCTTTCGCAGCAATCAGAGCGAGGCTCAGTGGCGTTGCTGCCCAGTCGTCATGGTCGTGTTCGTTACCATCGGAGCTGATCGCGATACGCCCCTTATCCTGCCAGAGAGGTGTTTGTGCTGAGGTTGTTGCGACTGCCGAGATTAGGAGCGCCGCCGAGAGAAGTGTAGTTTTTAGTTTCATAGTAGTAAATTTTGGTTACTACAAAGTTAGGACTTTTTTGTAATTGCGAGGGGTGGTTTTATGGTTTTTTTTGGGTGGATTTGGCGATATCCCTGGGGACTGCGCCTAATGCCGGCGCGGGCACCAAGCGAGCTTGGATACGGAAAGCGGAGCTTTCCTTACAATTGTACAAATTGTAACTGTTAACGAGTGTTGACAACGCAAAGCTGTAACACGGCTTGGGAGAGTTTTTGCGAAGCAAAAAAATAAAAAATGTGTACTTATTAGGTGTCGAGCTCGCTCGTAAAACTAATAAGTACACATTTTTTATTTCGATGATCCAAAGGATCAGCGCCCCAAACCGCAAAAAATAACTAGCTCCGCGGGGAGCACCCCGCCGCCGCCCGCGGAGGGCAGTAAGAAACGTCCGAAACTTAATGCGCCAAAAGCCAATTAGCAGCCACCCCCGCCTCAGAGAGCAGAGTGACATGCAGCTGTGCCGCGCGAGACATCTCCTCGGTGACGATGGCGCGCACGCGCGACTCCTCGGTGAGGAGCATATCCACGACCACCTCATCGTGCACCTGCATGACCATGCGCGAGGTAATCCCCTCGGCGCGGAATCGGCGCCAGATGGCGATCATCGCGAGCTTCATGATGTCGGCCGCGCTGCCCTGAATCGGAGCATTTATGGCGTTGCGCTCAGCTAGTCCGCGCGCTATGGCGTTGCGCGAATTTATATCGCGCAGGTATCTGCGGCGCCCAAAGAGCGTTGTCACAAACCCCTCAGCGCGAGCCGTTTCGATCGCAGAATCCATATATCGCTTGACCCCTGGGTAGGAGTCGAAATATCCCTCGATGATGGCCTTAGCCTCGGCGCGTGGGATGTCGAGGCGCTGGCTGAGCCCAAAGGCGGAGATACCATATATGATGCCGAAGTTGGCGGTCTTGGCCTTACGTCGCTCGTCGGAGGTCACCTCCTCGGTGCTTTTTGAGAAGAGCTTTGCCGCGGTGGCGGTGTGAATATCCTCGCCGTTGGCAAATGCCGAGAGTAGCGCAGGATCCTCACTCAGGTGCGCCATGAGTCGCAGCTCCACCTGGCTGTAATCGGCCGAGAGTATGGCGTGCGAGGCGTCCGTGGGGACAAAGGCCGCTCGAATGGGACGTCCGAGAGCATCACGAATCGGGATATTCTGCAGATTGGGGTTTGTCGACGAGAGTCGCCCCGTTGCTGTAACTGCCTGATTGTAAGATGTATGAATCCGACCACTCTTGCGGTTTACCAGTTGTGGCAAGGCCTCGACATATGTCGAAAGGAGCTTCTTGACCCCGCGGTACTCGAGGATCAATTCGACGATGCGGTGCTCCTTGGCAAAACCTTGCAGGTACTCCTCGTCCGTGGCAAATTGCTTGGTCTTGGTGCGCTTGGGCTTGTCGGTAATCTTGAGTTTGGTGAAGAGAACCTCGCCCAGCTGACGTGGCGAATTTATGTTTAGCGATGGCTCGGCGGCGATGGTGCGTATCTCCTCCTCAAGCCCTATAAGCTTGGTGTTGAGCTCCTTAGCATACTCGGCAAGTGCCGCGGTGTCGATCTTAACCCCCGCGAGCTCCATGTCGCAGAGCACACGAATCATAGGCTCCTCGATCGAGAAATAGAGCTCCTCGAGCCCCTGCTCCACGATCTGCGGGTAGAGAACGTGCTTTAGTCGTAGTGTGATGTCGGCATCCTCGGCAGCATATTCGGTGATGATGGGCAGCGCCACCAGATCCATGGATAGCTGGCGAGCACCCTTGCCAATGAGCGTCTCGATCTCGATTGGACGGTATGATAAGTATCTCTGTGCCAGGTAGTTCATGTTGTGGCGCGACTCGGCATCCAATAGGTAGTGCAGGATCATGGTGTCGATCAATTTTCCCGCTACCTCGACCCCTATGCGGCGCATGACCATCAGGTCGAACTTTATATTTTGGCCAATTTTGGCGATATTTTCGTTCTCGAAAAGAGGTCGGATGATCTCGGCGAGCTCGTTCTGATTCTGTGGCGTGAATGGCACGTACCACGCCTCGAAAGGTTGCACTGAGAGCGAGAGGCCGACAATGCGGTCGCAGTATGGATCGAAGCCCGTGGTTTCGGTGTCGAAGCAGATTTCGGGGGCGGTCATCAGCTTATCAACTAGCGCCTTGAGCTGCTCTGGCGACTCGATCATGGTGTATGTGTGGTCGGTGGTCTCTGCCGTTGCAATCTGCTCAATTAGCTCTGTTTCAGCTTCTTGAGGTGCTGCAGTGTCGAACAGTGATGGTGCTGCTGCCACGGCAAAAAGGTCGCCTTGACCCTCGAGTGCTGCCGCTTGCTTCTGCGATGTTCTTGACTCCGTGGTCTCCACAGGCAGTGGTGCAGTGACGGTTGCCGATGCTCCTAACTCGCGTGCAAAGGCGGTGAAGTTGAGCTTGGTGTAGAGCGCCAAAAGTCGCGAGGTGTCGGGTGCGGAGAGGGTCAGAGCCTCCTGGTCAAGTTCGATCGGCACATCGAGGCAGATCGTTGTAAGTCGCTTAGAGAGAGGTAGTTCCTCGGCTGCTGCCGCAATCTTCTCGCCCTGCTTGCCCTTGATGTTGGCCGCATTAGCCACGATATTTTCGACCGTGCCCCACTGCTGAACCAACTTGCAAGCGCCCTTTTCGCCAATGCCCATCACCCCTGGGATATTGTCCGAGGCGTCGCCCCAAATCGCCAGAATGTCGCGCACCAATTGCGGATCCTCGATGCCATATTTCGCGTTGATCTGCTCCTTGCCGACGATCTCGACCATGTTATCTTTCTGCTTGTAGATCTTGCAGTTGTCGGTCACCAGTTGGCCGTAATCCTTATCGGGCGTTACCATATATACTTGATAACCAGCCTTTTCGCCTTTTGCCGAGAGTGTTCCGATCACATCATCCGCCTCGTATCCCGCAACCTCCAACACAGGAATCGACATCGCCTCGACAAGCTCTTTGACCAGCGGTACCGAGAGGATAATATCCTCGGGCGTCTCTGTGCGGTTGGCCTTGTACTCGGGGAAAATATCGCGGCGGAAGCAACCCCCTTTGGGGTCGAACGCCACACCAAGCAGGTCGGGCTGCTCCTTTGCGATAATCTCGCGCAGGAACTTAGCGAATCCGAAGACCACCGAGGTGTTCATCCCTTCGCTGTTGCGCATGGGACGCCCCATAAAGGCGTAGTAGTATCTGAAAATCAGCGCGTAGGCGTCGATCAAAAATAGTCTTTTCATTGTTGTGGGTGTGTAACTTATAAATTATCCTCGGCAAACCACTCGGCAAATGACGAGGCAGTTTCGTGGAGGCGCAACGAGTGGAGCACAACCCCAGCAGGGAGCTGTGACGATATTCTCGCGGCAAAATCCGAGAGCATATTCTCGCAGGTGGGTTGATACTCGACCAGCTGGATATTTGCAAATTGACATCTCATGCTCGAGGCAATCTGCTCAGATTGAGGCGTTTGCCGCATCACAAAGCTGTGATCCAATCTATTTATAATCTGCTCATTTACAATGCGTTTTAAGTCGCCAAAGTCGATCACCATTCCGCATTTTGGGTTGTCAGTATCGGCAATGGGCTCACCCTTGACCGTGACGAAAAGTCGGTACGAGTGGCCATGTATCTCGCGGCAAGCGCCGTCATATCCCTCGAGCGCGTGTGCCGACTCGAACGAGAACTCTTTTGTTAATCTAATCATATCTAAAATTATAGCTTGTCGCCATATGTCAAGTCGCCCGCATCGCCGATTCCTGGGACGATATAAGCCTTCGAGGTTAGCTCCTCGTCGACTGCTGCAGCCCAGATGGTGGTTGTAGCGCGAGCCATGTTTTTGCGCATGTAGTCGATGCCCTGCTCGCTGGCGATGGCTGCCGCAATATGCGTATGCTTTGGCTCGCCACCCTTCTCGCAGAGTGCTCGGTGAGCTAGCACCAATGATGATCCTGTCGCGAGCATTGGGTCGGCCAAGATCAAGATTTTGCCTTCGATGCTGCCGCACGACACATACTCCACCTTCACCTCGAAGCTGTTGTCCTTGTGGCTCTTACGGTATGCCGCCACGAAGGCGTTCGACGATGAGTCGAAGTAATTGAGGAAGCCTTGGTGGTAGGGCACTCCTGCGCGCATGATCGTAGCTATCACAATGTCGTCGTCGATCATCGCCACGGTCGCCTCACCCAAGGGGGTCTCCACCGCTTGATCCTTGAAGTTAAAGGTTTTCGACATCTCGTAGGCTGTGATCTCGGCAATGCGCTCCAAATTTCTGCGGAAACGCATCGAATCTTTTTGGATCTCGTGGTCGCGGATCTCGGCAATGAACTTGCCTAGCACCGAATTCTCTTGTGACAGAATGTGTAGCTTCATATGGCTTTTATTTTTTTTGTTGTTTTGTTTCTTACTGCGCCTAATGCCGGCGTGGGCACCAAGCAAGCTTGGATACGGAAAACTTCGTTTTCCTTCTAATACAAGAAGTTGTTGAACGGGAAACGGCCGGCGTGGATCTCTCTGACCATACCGTACAAATCTGCCCTAAACTTCTCAATATTAACCTTTTCCCGAGCCGAAATAAACAAGCACGGCGCGTTATCCTTCGCAATATAACTATTCTTCAGATCGTCAAGCGACAAATTCTCCTTGGTCGAAGGGGTCAAATCATCCTCATCTTTTTTCACATATGTGTAGGCATCGACCTTGTTAAAGATCAGATAAACAGGCTTATCCCCTGCGCCAATATCTGAGAGCGTCTGCTTCACAACAGCGATCTGATCCTCAAAACCAGGGTGCGAAACATCTACCACGTGAAGCAACAGATCCGCCTCGCGAACCTCATCCAACGTCGATTTGAACGATTCCACCAACTGCGTAGGCAGCTTACGGATAAAGCCCACCGTGTCGGACATCAAGAAGGGTAGATTGTCGAAAACAACCTTGCGCACCGTGGTGTCGAGCGTGGCAAAGAGCTTATTCTCAGCGAAAACCTCGCTCTTAGCGACCAAATTCATCAGCGTAGATTTTCCAACATTGGTGTAACCCACCAACGCCACACGCACCATCGCCCCACGATTCGAGCGCTGCACGGCCATCTGGCGGTCGATCTTCTTCAGCTCCTCCTTGAGCTTGGTGATCCGATTTCGCACAATACGCCTATCGGTCTCGATCTCGCGCTCACCCGCTCCACCACGCGTGCCTGTACCACCACGCTGGCGCTCCAGGTGGGTCCACATTCCCGTCAGGCGTGGCAACATATATTCGTAGTTGGCCAGCTGCACCTGCGTCTTGGCGTAAGCGGTCTGTGCGCGCTGCATAAATATGTCGAGGATCAATCGGGTGCGATCCAGAATCCTGCATGGCATCTCCTTCTCGATATTGCGCGTCTGCGATGGCGACAACTCGTCGTCGAAGATCACCACATCGATCTCGTTCTCCTTGCAATACTCAGCGATCTCCTGCAACTTTCCAGGGCCCATATATATGCGTGACGAGGGTTGCGAGAGTCGCTGCGTGAAACGTCTTTCGCTGCGGATATCGGCCGTCTCGGCCAAGAAATCCAACTCGTCGAGAAAGTCGCTAACCTCCTTGGGGTCTTGACCATCGCGAATTACTGCGGCCAACACTGCGCGATATGGGCGCTGCACCTCGCTGCTTTTTTCTTTATTTTCCAAATTTTTCTTTTTTTACTTTCTGTGGTTTCTTTGCTTTCTTACTGCCCTTATGCCGGGCGGGCACCAAGCTAGCTTGGATTCAAAAACTTCGTTTTTGTTCTTTTTGTTGCGAATGTTAATGGATTGATTCTCAATCCCCTGATGCCATTTCTATTTCTACTTTGAAAGTTCACTTTCAAAGTAGAAATAGAAACGCCCTCAGTTACGCAAACCTTTGGTTTGCTATTAACATTAGAGGTTGTTGCTCGATCTCGGATTCTTCATCCTTGATCTGATTTTTATACCGTCATCCCAGATTCCAGATCCTTGATCCGTTCTTTTTTCCCGTCATCCCAGACTTGATCTGGGATCTACAACTCCTGCTACCCTGCTGGTGTTCGTTGCGTTAGATCCACTCGCTCTTGTAGATCCTTTCCTCAAGTCTGGGATGACGTGAGGAAATGTCGGCTCAAGGAATTCGTAGAAGCATTAACTTCTAACTCTTAACTAAAAAAACAATAATAAGGGTACCTCTAAAAAGAGATACCCTTACAAATTATGTGCTAATCTAAGTGCAGTGTTGAGCGGTTACCATCAAGTCTACTAGTGTTACTCTAGAGTCTACCGTGGTGATCTCCCCCCTCTGCCACTTTCAATTTGTATTAGTTTTGAATCTTGAACACAACTGGAAGAGTATAAGCAACACGCACTGGTTTGTTACGTTGCATACCTGGAGTCCATTTTGGTGACATCTTAAGCACGCGAGTTGCCTCGTCAGCTAGTGAGCGGTCTGGAGTACGAAGGATCTCGATGTTGGTTAGAGAACCGTCGCGCTCGATAACGAACTTAAGGTTAACTGTACCCGAGATACCATTCTCAGCTGCGATTTGTGGATATTTCAAATTCTTTTGTACCCAGTTACGGAACGTTACAAGGTCACCACCCTGGAATGTAGGCATAGTCTCAGCGCGAAGGAATGGTTGGTCATCCTCGATAACCTCCTCAACGATCTCTACTTGTTGGATGATCTCGGTATCCTCATCGAACTCGGCAAAGTCAACCTCGGTAGTTACCTTAGTGTCATTGTCCACGATTTGAAGAAGGTCAGACATAACCTTAAGCTCTACCTTTTTAGGTGGCTCTGGTGGTTTTTGGTCTTGACGAGTGATCTCAGCGACCTCCTCTTCGATCGGACCGTAGTCCATTTCAACCTGCTCGATGCGGTGTTCTTTTGGTGTGTAGGCGAATGCACCGATCACTAGCGCTAGCGATACGATTAAGCCAATTTCAAGCAATAAACCTCTTTTGTTTTTGAGGTCAGCCTTAGGAGTCTTTTTTAATTCCATTATTTGAGTTTTTAATTTGTTCCTACAACTTACGGGTGAATAGCCTAATACCTATATTATATAGCGAGTGACCTTCATTTACTCCCCATATAACCCACATCAGCACTAACTCAATTTCGCTGATGCGTGCGCGTGCATCTGGGCATCTTTACTATTCAACCACAAATATAGTGATAAAAAATTAAAATAATAACTTTGGAGTATAAAAAAATATCTTTTTTTAGTTAATTTTGTCAATAATTATAATATTTTAACACCTATGCAGCAAAATAAAGAGCCCCTATACGGCAAAACGCTCAGAGAGTTAGAGGCTCTATGTGCCGAGATATCACTCCCGAAGTTCACCGCCAAGCAGATCGCCAATTGGCTCTATGTCAAGCGAGTAACCTCGATCGAGCAGATGTCGAACCTTTCGCAAAAGGCACGCATATTGCTCCAGGAAACTCACGAGATTGGCCTCACAGCGCCTGTGAAGGTGACCGAGTCGCAGGATGGCACAAAAAAGTATCTTTTTGCCACTTCTCGCGGTCATTATATCGAATCGGCCTATATTCCCGCTGCGGATCGCTCGACTCTCTGCGTCTCGTCGCAGGCTGGGTGTCGCATGGGATGTACTTTTTGTGCTACGGGGCGTCAGGGGTTGCAACACTCACTTTCGCCTCTGGAGATCCTCAATCAGGTGGCTTCGATCGCGGAGAGTGAGAAGCTCACCAACATTGTCTTTATGGGGATGGGCGAGCCGCTCGACAACCTCGACAGTGTGCTTGCCGCCATCGAGGTTATGACTTCTGCTTGGGGGTACGCGTGGTCACCTTCGAGGATTACTGTTTCCACGGCAGGTGTAGGGCGTGAATTGCGACGTTTCTTGGACTCTACGTCGGTGCATTTGGCTATCAGTCTGCACAATCCTTATGCGGATGAGCGTGTGGAGATTATGCCTATTGAGAAGGCTTATCCTATTGCGGGGATCATGGAGATTTTGCGCGAGTATGATTTTTCGCGTCAACGTCGACTATCGTTTGAGTATATTGTTATGAGTGGGATGAATAACCACCCGCATCATATTCGCGAGTTGTGCAAGCTCCTCAATGGGGTTAAGTGTCGGATGAATTTGATTCGGTTTCATAAGATTCCTGGGTCGCCTTATTTCTCGCCTGACGATGAGAAGATGGTTCGGTTTCGGGATACTTTGACCTCTAAGGGGATACATACTACTATTCGGAGTTCTCGGGGTGAGGATATCCAGGCGGCCTGCGGATTACTCTCGACAGAAACCAAGTAGTAAGGAAAACTTCGTTTTTGAACCTATTTAATGCGGGCCAAGGGCGACACGTCCAAATCCGAAATCAACCCCTCCTGATATCTAAACAACCCAGTAATAGCAATCATAGCCGCATTATCCGTAGTGAACTTACGCTCAGGAATAAACGTCCGCCAACCCCTCTTCTTACCCTCAGAGGCAATAGCATCACGAAGTCCAGAATTAGCCGAAACACCCCCAGCAATAGCGATATCCTTAATGCCAGTAGCCTTAGCAGCCTTAATGAGCTGCTTGAGAAGTATCTCAATAATAGTGTATTGCAACGAAGCGCACAAGTCCGCCTTATTCTCCTCAATAAAATCAGGATTACGCTCCAAAGCATCACGCAGCGTATAAAGGAACGAAGTCTTAAGCCCCGAGAACGAATAGTTCAGATCCCCCGCATTAGGCCGCGCAAACTTAAAAGCCTTAGGGTTTCCCTGAGCAGCCAAACCATCAATAACTGGCCCTCCAGGATAAGGCAGCCCCATAACCTTAGCACACTTATCAAACGCCTCACCCGCAGCATCGTCAATCGTCGAGCCGATAATCTCGAACTCCAAAGGCGAGTCAACGCGCACAATCTGACTATGACCTCCACTCACCAAAAGCGTGAGGAATGGGAACGACGGATGCGCAATCTCCTGATCTGGAAGATCAATAAAGTGCGAGAGAATATGCCCCTGCAAGTGGTTCACCTCAACAAGCGGAATATCGTGCGCCAGCGACAACCCCTTAGCAAACGACACCCCCACAAGCAACGAGCCAACCAATCCTGGCCCACGCGTGAAAGCTATGGCATCTATTTTGTCAATACTCACCCCAGCATCCTTCAGCGCAGCATCAACCACGGGGATAATATTCTGCTGGTGGGCTCTCGATGCAAGCTCGGGAATCACACCTCCATACTTCACGTGAACTGCCTGAGAGGCAATGACATTCGAAAGTAGCGTTGTGTTTCTAATTACTGCGGCCGAAGTGTCGTCGCAAGAAGATTCGATTCCTAAAATTGTAATATCCATGTACGGTGTAAAAAGTTTATTTTATTTTTTCGTTTTTTCGCTAAATTATGGCTATTTTTGTAGTTTGAATTAGTCTCTCTCCTACGGAGAGGAATAACAAATTAAGCAGTGTAACCAACTTTTAATGCACAAAGTTACAAAAATATTGGTAAAGCTCCTATCGGCAATGGTTTTGTTGCTGATATTTTTGCCGTTAACCCTCTCGCTAGCCCTCACCCTCGACTCGGTGCAGAGCTTCTTGGTGGGGCGTGTGACTGCTGCACTGACTCAAAAGGTTGGCTCAGAGATATCCGTGGGGCGGATCCACTACACCGTGCCGCGCGATTTCACTCTCGATAAGCTCCTTGTCGAAGATCAAGGGGGCGACACCCTGATCTATTCTGAGAATACTCGTCTGCGCCTCTCGCTCTTCTCGCTCAAGTCAAACCAACTTACACTCTCCGAAGTTGAAGCCTACGACTGCGAGTTCCACCTGCGCGAGATGCCCGACAGTGTGATGAACATCAAACAGTTTGTCGATAGTCTCTCGAACCCCAATGGCAAGGGTAACTTCAGAATGGAGATCAGCTCGATGGCCCTCCACAATTTCGATTTCTCGCTCGAGCGACTAAAGAGTGCCGATAGAGGCTACGGAGTCGACCTAAGCGATATTTTGATCGAGGGGGTCGAGGCCAAAGCCTCCGACTTCCTCTCTTTCGAGAAGGTTACAACGCTTAACATCGTTGACTTCTCGGGAGTTGAAAAGAGCGGGTTCGAGATCACCTCGGGCGATGGGTCGCTGCGCATTGTCGATGGCGAGTTGGATGTTACCGATCTGCACCTCGCGACACCCTATTCCGCCATGTCGCTACCCAAATTCCGTCTACACAGCGCCTCGTGGCAAGATTATAAAGATTTCAACGCCAATGTTGAGCTCTATATCGAATCGGATAAGAGCCGAGTGGCGGTGAGTGATGTTGCCTACTTCGCACCCTCGCTAGCCACGCGAACCTTCGTTGCGAGTGAGCTCTCGGGAGTGGTCACAGGAACGGTGGATAGAATGGCAGTCGAGGTCGATAGGCTGATCTTCGGCCCTTCGGCCCGTGCCGAGGCATCTTTCACAATTGCGGGAGCTTCGCAGATCGAAACGGCGATCTTTAACTTCAAAAATATCTCGGTGGAGGCAACGCGTGACGATGTCGATATCTTCCTCATAGGGTTTGGCGGCGAGCCTTTGGGTGTTGCTGCGAGCAAGATTGCCGAGTCGATGGATCGCGTGAAGGTCTCGGGAACGGGCAAGGGTCAAGTGGATGATATGATGGTCGACCTTGCGTTATCATCGAAGCGAGGTGAGGCGAGCTACAAGGGCGAGGTGAAAAATATAACAACCCAAATCGCGGTGAATGGCTCGGCCACAACCACCAACCTGGATCTCGGGGCGATGCTCTCGAATAGGTCGCTAGGCCAATTAACCATGAGCTCATCGCTGCGCTACGCACCAACCCAATGGGGAGTCGACTCTCGCATTGATGGCCATGTGGCAGCCTTGGGCTACAACTCATATAGCTACTCCGATATCGACCTCGAAGCCACTTACGATGGTCAAAACATCGAAAGCGTAGTCAACTCACACGACCCCAACCTAGATTTCGACCTCTCGGCACTAATCCACTTGGGTACTCGCAATCACTACGACGTCACAATGCGAGTGGAGCGTGCCAACCTCAATGCGCTGAAAATCAACGAGCGAGACTCAATCTCGGAGCTCTCGGGTTCGGTGAGGGTCAACCTGGAGGGAAGCGAACTTGATGATATGAATGGCTCGCTGACACTGCGCAACATGAGCTACCAATATAACGATCAAGAGTTATACGCCCCCGTTATCACCGCCTCGGCGCGCAACACTGACGAGAGTAAATTCCTGGGGCTCGAGTCCGACTACATAGATATCACCTTTAACTCGCAGAGCTCCTACGAGGCGTTAATTGCTTACCTGAAAGAGGGTTTGAACAAATACATCCCCTTCCTCTATGCCGACCACTCGGAGCGCAAACGCAACAAGCAGGTGACAATTGCCAACAACTACTCCACCCTTAAGATCGACTTCAAGCGGTTCGGTGAGGTCGCAAACGCCATCTCGAGTGGGTTCAACGTCGCCGATAACAGCTCGGTGAACTTTATGGTCAACCCCTATGCTGAGCGCTTCTCGCTTCGCTTAAAGAGTGACTATATCGAGAATAACAAACTGGCTGCCACGCAGATAAACCTCAATGCCTCGAACGACAACGACTCCCTTTCGCTCTACGCCACAGCCTCCGATGTTTTCGCGGGTCAACGCTCATTCTCGACCTACACGCTGATGGCTGGTGCGCGTAACAATGTGGTGGAGCTCTCGACAGGCTTCCGCGACACTGCAAATTCAGCCTCGGCAACTTTGGGGCTTAGAGGCACTTTCGATGGAACGTCAAGCGTCGATATAGCGATCCTCCCCTCGCAACTCTCGATGGATGGCGAGCAGTGGATGATATCCTCGCGTGAGATTGTCGGCAGCCGTGAGCGTTGGAAAATTGACGGCTTCACCGTGGAGAATGGCTCGCAACGCCTAACGCTCAATGGAGTGGCCTCGAAGAGCGCAAGTGACTCGCTAGTCTTGAAGCTCAATAACTATGATATCAGCATGATAACCTCGGTGGTTGGCGACTTGGGCTACTCGATTGATGGTGTGAGCAACGGATATGTCAACGTGACGCAGCTGCTCTCTTCGCCTCGCTTTGTGGCCGATGTGAAGCTCGATAGCGTGGAGGTCAATTCGATCCCTGCGCCACCTTTGCTTTTGAGTGCAGGTTGGGACACCGAGCAGAATCGCGCCAGGGTCGTTGTCGAAAATAGGCGCTTGGGCGAAACCGTGGCGACAGGTTACTACGCACCATCCACGCAGCGCTATTACGCAAATCTTAAGGCCGATAGCCTCAATATGGCGCTCGTTGAACCATTCCTAAAAACTACGATCAGCGGCACTCGCGGCTATGCCGATGTCGATGTATTGCTGCGTGGTGAAGGTCGCAAGGCTTCGCTCTCGGGCACTATCAACGCCTACGACCTCTCGACAAAAATTCTCTATACGCAGGTTGAATATTTCGTTCCCTCGGCACTTGTTACAGTCGAGGATAATCGCTTGTCGACCTACGCCCGCGAGATGTTCGACGAGGATGGTAACCGCGGTCTGGTCACCTTCAACCTTAGCTTGGATCACCTCTCGAATGTCTCGTACAGCATGCGAATTGTTCCCGAGAATATGTTGGTTCTCAACACCACGCTGCAAGATAACGAGCTCTTTTACGGTAAGTTATACGCCACGGGAGTGGCCACCCTCGTGGGAGATAAGCGCGGAATGAATATGGATATCACCGCCACATCGGAGGCAAATTCGAGCTTCTATATGCCGCTGATGACCCAATCGACAGTCGCCTCGACCGACTTTATCACCTTTGTCCAAGATCGCAAGGAGGTTGGCGAAAGCAGCAAGAGCAACTTCAGGCGCGACTATATCAACGAGCGAGCAAGGCGCACAAGTCAAGCCGCTTCGCTCAATATCAATATGGCGCTGCACGCAACGCCCGACCTGGATTTCCAACTGGTGATCGACCCTGTGGTGGGTGATATTATCAAGGCTCGCGGTGAGGGACGTTTCAATCTGAATATCGCACCTCAGGATAACATCTTCGAAATGTATGGCGATTACAGCATCACCGAAGGTAGCTACCTCTTCACCCTTTTGAACCCCATCTCGAAACGCTTTACTGTCGATAGCGGCTCGTCGATCCAATGGACTGGCGATGCCATTGATCCGATTCTCGATATCGACGCGGTGTACAAGGTGAAAACTTCGCTCGATCCGCTGATCAACTCCACCTCGAGCTACTCCTCGGAGAGCAGTTCGAGAGCGGTGCCAGTAGACTGTATCATCCACCTGGGTGATCGTTTGGCGCAACCATCCGTGGAGTTCAGCATCGAAGTCCCCACGGCCGACACCGAGCAACAAGCGGTGATTGCCAACACGCTGATCGACCAAGATACCATCTCGCAGCAATTCTTCTACTTGATGTTTGCCAACAGCTTTATCTCGGTCAATAGCAGCTACGGAAATGGTTTGGCGAGCTCATCGACCGCCTCATCGACTGGTTTCGAGCTTCTCACAAACCAACTCAGTAACTGGCTCTCATCGAGCAACTACAACGTGGTGATCCGTTATCGCCCCGAGTCGGACTTAACGAGCGACGAGGTGGATGTAGGCTTCTCGCGAGGGTTGATCGACAACCGACTTTTGATCGAAGTTGAGGGTAACTACCTAGCTGATACTGATTTGTATGGTAGCGGCTATTCAAACTTTATGGGCGAGGCGTACGTCACATGGCTAATCGACAAAGCGGGCACATTCCGACTCAAAGGCTTCACACAGACCATCGACCGCTACGATGAGAACCAAGGTCTGCAAGAGACAGGAATCGGACTCTACTACTCCGAGAGCTTCAACACCTTTAGCGAGCTAAAACAAAAAATCAAGAACCGATTCAAACGCAAGCCAAAAGAGGAGGAGGAAGACGAGGAAGAAGAAAATGAAAACGACAAAATAGATAAAAATTAAATAATTAAAAACCCAAAAAAATGTTCAATCTACTAAATTCGGCAGCCGAAGTCGCTGCAACAACAACAACTCAAGCACAAATGGGTCTCTGGGAGCTATTCTCAAAGGGAGGCTGGCTAATGTGGCCACTTTTGGCTCTAGGTGGCGTAACGGTCTTTATCTTCGTGGAGCGCTACTTGGCAATCCGCAAGGCTTCTTCCTTGGATATCAACTTTATGAACCGCATCCGCGACTATATCCTAGAGGGTAAAATGCGCTCAGCAGTTGAGCTATGCCGCTCGACAAACACCCCTATCGCGCGCATGGTCGAGAAGGGTATCGCTCGCATAGGTCGCCCAATGTCGGACGTTCAAAGCGCAATCGAGAATGTCGCTAACCTCGAGGTGTCGAAGTTGGAGGAGAACCTTCCAACCTTGGCCTCAATCGCTGGAGGTGCTCCGATGATCGGATTCTTGGGAACGGTAATCGGTATGGTTCGCACCTTTATGGATCTTTCGGCAGGTGGTGGCACAATCGACATGTCACTCTTGGCGGGTGGTATGTACGTTGCGATGGTGACAACCGTTGCCGGTCTTATCGTGGGTATCCCCGCTTACTTCGGTTACAACTACTTGGTGGCTCGCATCGAGAAGCTCGTTTTCCGCATGGAGGCTAACTCAATCGCCTTTATGGATATCTTGAACCGCCCTGCGAAACCTAAAACAAACGAATAGTTATGGCAATCAAAAGAGGTTCAAAGGTAGATAAATCCTTTGCGTCGTCGTCAATGACCGACCTTATGTTCCTGCTGCTGCTGTTTTTGCTTATCGCAACCACGCTTATCAACCCTAATGCCTTGAAGCTGATGCTCCCCAAAAGCAGCAACACCCTCAAGGATAAGGCGATAACAACCGTTTCGATCGAGCCAACAGCTGCTGGCTACCGCTACTATGTCGAACTAGACCAAGTGGATGGTATCGAAGGCGTGGAGCAGCAATTAATAACTCTACTCGAGGGGCAAGAGAACCCAACGGTCTCTCTGCACTGCGACAAGAGCGTAGCGATAGATGAAGCTGTCAAGGTGATGAATGTTGCCAAGAAGCACAACTTTATGCTAATTCTAGCCACTTCGGCAAACTAAATTTTTGACCAACTAACCCCCCGAGAGATGCACTACTACAATCCCGAAAATAAAGCACCCCAAAGGTGGGCAGCCTTGGCTGTCGTTGCCTACTTGCTGGTGCTCCTCTTGCTGATGATCTTCATTAGCTTCTCCACCTCCGAGGAAGATCCACTCACGGAGGGTATCTTGGTGCAGTTTGGCGAGACCGACTTCGGACAAGGTGAAGATGAGCTTGTGGCAACCGACGTTGCTGCAACACCTCCGCCGCCCCAAACGCAAGATGCTGAGGAGCAAATCCTAACCGACGAGCGATCGGACATCGACATCGAGCAGCCCGAGGTGAAGACCCCCGAGAAGCAGCAAACGCCACAAATCGAGCAGCCTGTGCAGCAGCGCGATACGGTTATAGTCGAGGAGCGTGTGGTAAACAAACAAGCGCTGTTCCCAGGTCGCAGCACTCAGAGCACATCCACCTCGCAAGGAGATGGCGAGGAGAGTGGCAACCAAGGAGCCGCCAATGGTGGTGCCGAAGGTGGTGCCGTGGGTGGTGGTGAAGATGGTGATCTGCCAGTGGCGGTGCTTAAGGATCGCTCGGTGGTGGGTGTGCTTCCCAAGCCAGCCTATCGCGCCAATGTCTCGGGACGCGTAATAATCGATATCACTGTGGATGATAGCGGACGGGTCAAGAGCGCAACGTATCGTGCTCAGGGCTCGACCACCAACAACTCTCAGTTGGTCTCAGCGGCTCAGGAGGCAGCCTTGAAGGCTCGATTTACACCTAGCGATAACTTTATCCAGGGTGGTACAATTACATATGTTTTCAAAATGAATTAACGCCATGTCAACACTATTTTTCAACGCACAGATTCTTACAATGACCCAATCAACCCCCTCGCTTTTCACAGGCGCAGTGGGAGTTGTGGGCAACCGCATAGCCATGGTGAGCGACTCACCAGAGCAGATAACCTCCTTCGAGGATCAGAACCACACAGCGCGAAAAATCGACTGCGCGGGCAAGCTCCTGATGCCAGGGCTAATCAACACACACACCCACTCGCCCATGACCCTGCAACGCGGCACGGGTGACGACGTGGAGCTGATGCCATGGCTCAACAACATCGTCTGGCCCTTCGAGGCGCAACAAACGGACGAGGATATCGAAGCGGGATCGCGACTCGGCATTGTCGAGATGCTCCTGGGAGGCACAACCACCTTTGTGGATATGTATTGGTCGGAGCACTATGTGGCCAAGGCTGTCGAGGAGTTGGGAATTCGCGCGGTGTTGGGCGAAAGTTGCCTGGTGGGTGAACGTATGGAGAACTTCGAGAGGAATCTCCCTCTCCTGATAGAGTGTGCCGCGAAGTGCGACCGCATAACTCTCTCACTGGCGCCTCATGCTCCCTACACCTGTACGCCCGAGATATTGAAGCGCTGCGTGGAGCTGACCCACGAGTACGACCTGCCACTGATGGTCCACCTTGCTGAGACCCAATTCGAGGAGCAGTATATCCGCGAGCAGTACGATATGACCCCCACCGAGTATCTCGATAGCTGCGGGGTGATAACCTCGAGGACGCTTCTTGCGCACAGCATTCACCTCTCGGAGTCAGATATGGAGATCATCGCCAAGCGTGGTGCACATATCGCTCACAACCCACAATGCAATATGAAGCTCTCGAGTGGCGTAGCGCCTATCGCAACCCTGATAGAGAAGGGGATCAACTGCACCATGGGCACCGATGGCGTCTGCTCGAACAACGACCTAGATATGTGGGACGAGATGCGCACCGCCGCATTCCTGCAAAAGCTGCAGTGTGGGACACCGACCGTGTTGCCCGCATACGAGATCCTCAAGATGTCAACCGTGAATGGTGCTGCCGCCATAGGTCGCGCAGGGGAGTTGGGAATCCTTGCCGAGGGCGCCCTGGCCGATATCATCCTTGTGGATATCATGAAGCCGCACTACCGCCCGCACCACAACATCATCTCGTCACTTGTCTACTGCTCACGTGGCTCGGATGTGGAGTCGGTGATGGTTAATGGTAAGTTGGTCGTTGAGGGTGGCGAGCTGCTGGGAGTCGATGTCGAGGCGATCTGCCAAGATGTCGAGGCGCGTAGTGGTCGGATTTTTGAGTCGTTTCGGTAGGGGGACAGTCCCCAACGTCCCTAGAAAAACATCCTAGTGGCATTTTCTGAGGTGATTTCTGCGACTTTCTCCACGCTCTCAGCGTGCAGATCTGCAACCACTTGCGCGATATATGGCACATAGGCCGACTCGTTGCGTTTGCCCCGAAATGGGGTCGGTGTGAGGTATGGAGCATCGGTCTCGAAGACGATTTTCGAAAGCGGTATCTGCGCCACAACGGCCGCCAAGGCCGACTTCTTGAACGTCACCACGCCACCAATGCCGAATAGGAAATCGCCCAATTCAGAGAGGGCGTTGTAGTGCTCGATCTCACCCGTAAAGGCATGAATCACACCACGAACCCCACGCGAAGCATACGGCGTAAGCTCCTCAATGAGGGCCTCCCAAGCATCGCGGCAGTGAATCGCAACAGGCAGCGAATAGCTCAGCGCCAGGTCAACCTGAAAGCGAAATGCCTCCCGCTGCTGCGCCTCGAAATCGCGACTCCAATAGAGGTCGAGGCCGATCTCTCCCACGCCACAAAAGCGCGATGAATCCTCCGCGAGCAGCCTCTCCACCTCGGTGAGCTCCTCCCGCCAAGCAGGATTCTCGTTGATCGAGGTGGGGTGCACACCCACCATCGGGGTGCAACAAGTGTATTGCGAGGCCATCGCCATTATCGCAGCGCGCGAAGTGGAGTCAACATCTGGCAAAATAATGCGCTCAACTCCTGCCTTTAAAGCTCTGTCAATTACCTCATTACGGTCATCATCAAACTCCTCAGCATAGAGATGCGCGTGTGTATCTATAAGCATGATCGGCTATTGAGCAAGTAAAAATCTCTCGCAGTCGAGCGCTGCAATGCAACCCGAACCCGCCGCGGTGATCGCCTGACGATAGTGCGGATCCTTAACATCTCCAGCTGCGAAAACACCCTCCACAGAGCACTTCGAAGTGTTGGGCTCAGTTACGATATACCCCTCAGCGTCGAGCGCGATTTGTCCCGCAAAGATCTCAGTATTAGGGTGATGGCCAATTGCGAGGAAGAATCCCATGATATCAATTTGGGTCTCCGTGCCATCCGTATGACGAACGAGAGCCCCCGTTACACCATTCTCGTCTCCAAGAACCTCGGCTGTTGTGTGCTCGAAAAGCACCTTGATATTTGGGGTGTTGAAAACACGCTCCTGCATCGCCTTCGAAGCACGGAGGTGATCCTTGCGCACGATAAGGTAAACTTGTCGGCAGATTGAAGCTAAGTATGTCGCCTCCTCGCAAGCGGTGTCGCCACCACCTACGACCGCCACATCCTTCTTGCGGTAGAAAAATCCATCGCAGGTTGCGCAGGCGCTAACTCCCTGACCGCGGTATTTGGTCTCCGAGGGCAACCCCAAGTACTTGGCCGTTGCGCCAGTCGAGATGATCACGGTCTCGGCCGTGATCTCGTGCGATCCATCCACCACCACGTGGAATGGGCGTGAGCTTAGGTCGATGCTGGTGACGATTCCCGTGCGGATATCGGCGCCGAAGCGTGAGGCTTGCGTGCGCAATTGCTCCATCATGGATGGGCCGTCGATTCCCTCGGGGTAGCCTGGGAAGTTCTCGATTTCGGTGGTTGTTGTCAATTGGCCACCAGGCTCGAGACCTTGGTAAAGTACTGGCGAGAGGTTTGCTCGCGAGGTGTAGATTGCAGAGGTGTAACCCGCTGGGCCACTACCTATTATAAGACATTTTATTGATTCCATATTGTATCTATTTTATATTTCAAAATTCAATTTTATCGCTGCGCCACCCCAGCCATTTATCTGCTGCTCCTGCGAGTAGATCACCCTATCGTCACTCTCCACGCTAAGGGTCGCGGGGAAAGGCGGGTGGTCGAGGATCGGAGCATTCTTGCCCTTGGGCAATGACTTGGGGATAAAGTATGCTATCAGCTCAATGGCGTGAGCCTCAGCACATTCCAGCGTTGTTATCGGCTCATCCTCTATTCTTTGCGCAGCATCGACATAGAGCTTATTACCCTGAGCATCCATCCCACCGCACATCAAAATAAGGTTGAAGCGTGAGGATGCCACAGCGTGATTTTCAACTTTTATGCGTATCATTACTCCTCCTCGTTTTGAGCTTCAGTGACTTGAGTCGCCTCCTTACGCTCCTTCTCCATCTTCTCAAAGTGAGAGTGTCCAAAGAGCAAAAAGAGTACCACGCCAACCGAGATGTAGCTGTCGGCAAGGTTGAAGATCGCCCCAAAGAAGTAGTTGTCGTAATCGACCAAGAATCTCAAAGAGTCGGGCACTCCATTCCACTGAAACAGAGGGAAGTAGAACATGTCGACAACCTTTCCCATCAGTGGCGCCGCGTAGCTACCTCCGAAGTGCGCCACGCTGTTTACGGTCGATTCGGAGAAGATCATGCCGTAGAAGATGCTGTCGATCATATTGCCGATCGCTCCCGCGAAGATCATCGCAAAGGGGATCATCACCCATCGGTGGGCACCCTGGCGCGCCAGTTTCACGATGTAGTATCCCAAGGCGGAGATCATCACCACGCGGAAGATGCTCAATGAGAGTTTGCCCCAATCGAACGCGCCACTCTGCGATATCTGCATTCCAAAGGCGGCACCGTTATTCTCGATAAATCGAAGCTGGAACCAGTCGGGGAAGACGATGATCGCCTCACCGATCGACATATGAGTTTTGATCCAGATCTTTAGAATTTGATCTGCAAGCAGGAGTAGTACGACAAATATCGTTACGTGTTTAAGTTTCATTTAATGTAGCTCTAATGTTTCGAAAAGCAAAGATAAGCATTTTTTGGGTTTTATTTTGATATGGTTGTGAAAATGTTGCTTAGTGTGCTCATGCCAACCGCCGCCATCATCCCCAAACCATACATTATGTAAGGAAAACGAAGTTTTCCGTATCCAAACTTGTTTGGTGCCCGCGCCGGCATTAGGCGCGATAAGCAACATCGTCACAACCCCATCCCATCAATCTCCAGTCGAGAGACCGCGATGGTGGCCACCGACACTGTGCATCCCTGAGCCCCGCGTAGAGCCCCGATGCACTCGACGATGGTGGCGCCCGTGGTGTAGACATCATCCACGAGCAGGATCCGTTTCCCCGCAAGGCGCTCGGGGTGTCGGAGCGCGAATATGCCCTGCACATTCTTCCAGCGGTCGCCCTTCTCGCGGGTCTGCACCTGGCTCACGTTATACTTCACGCGCCTAAGTGACGAGCTGTTGACCTTGGCATCGAGCGCCTTAGCCATGCCGCGCGCAATAAGCTCCGACTGGTTGTATCCACGGCTGATTCGGCGCAGCGGATGTAGAGGCACAGGAACAACGAGGTCGAAGTTCTGGAAGTCGGGTGACTCCCTCAGGTCGAGCCCATAGCGGTAGCCGAGGGTGTAGGCCGCACGCCACGCGTGGTGATACTTGATATGGTGAATTATGCTGCGCCAATCGCCCTTGTCGACGTAGAAAAATAGTGCGGCTACGCTCTCGACATCGGGGCACAACCCCTTGAGCTTAAGCTCCATAACGTTCTCGCGCTGCATGTGGTAATTGGTGAGTGGGATGAGTGCCCAACATTGGGCGCATACCGCCTCGTTGCGAGCAACAATCGTGCGGTTGCATCCGATACATCGCGCGGGAAAGAGTAGCGCGAGCAGATCATCGAGGGCGTTACTGAGGATCGACATTGCAGATGATATCAATATATTTGAACTGCGGATCTCGGCGAAGCTCCTCGATCTTGGAGATCAATATTTCGCGCGCCTTGACGCTCGAAGCACCGCTCTCGATCTTGAGGTTCATCGCCACAATATACTCATCGCGGATCTTATCCACCGCGGGAGTCACAGGCCCCTGCACGCGACGTCCAAAGGTTGCTCGGAGCAATGCAGAGAGGGTGTTAGCGGCAGCGTGGAGCTTGTTGCGATCGCGGTGGCGCATGATAATCGCGGTGATGCGTGCGTAGGGAGGGTATTGAAAAAGCTCCCGCTCTGTGAGCAGTTGCCCCGCCATCGTCTTGAAGTCTCGCGCTGCGACCATCTTCAAAATGCGATGTGAGGCTTGCGAGGTTTGGATCACCACCTCACCCCCCGTGGTACGTCTGCCGGCACGTCCTGCCACCTGGGTCATCAGCTGATAGGCTCGCTCCTCGGCTCTGAAGTCGGGGCTGTTGAGCATATTGTCGGCATTGAGAATCCCCACGAGGGTGACGCGCGAGAAGTCGAAACCCTTGGTAATCATCTGAGTACCAACCAAGATGTCGGTTTCACCTCGCTCGAAGCGGTCGATGATCTCTTGCAGGGCACGTGGCGATGTGACCTTGTCGCGATCGAGCCTATCGACCGTGGCCTGAGGGAATAGCTCCGCTATCTGCTCCTCGATTTTCTCGGTGCCGAAGCCCATCGGTTTGAGCTCCACTGTGTGGCAATTTGGGCAATTTTGTGTGGGCGTTTCGATATATCCGCAGTAGTGGCAACTCAGCCTGCCGAGCCCCTTGTGGAGCGTGAGGGTGACGTTGCAGTGGGGACATCGTGGACTCCAACCGCACTCGGTGCACTCGACGTATGGGGCAAATCCGCGACGATTTTGGAAGAGGATTACCTGCTCCTTGCGCTCTAGTCGCTCCGAGATTCTGTCGAGTAGATCGAAGTTGAAGTGTCCACGTCGTTCGCCTCGCTTCACGGAGCGGATGGTGTCGGAGACGATCACCTCGGGCTCCTGGGCATCGCCGTATCTCTCTGATAGTGTGGCGAGTCCGTACTTCCCGCTCAGGGCATTTGTCCAACTCTCCAGCGAGGGTGTGGCGCTTCCCAGCAGGGTATTTCCTCCGCGTATGGCGGCTGTGTAGACGGCAGCATCGCGGGCGGTGTAGCGTGGTGCTACGTCCGATTGTTTGTAGCTTGAGTCGTGCTCCTCGTCGATGATGGTGAGGCGTAAGCGCTTGAGTGGCAGGAATATCGCTGAGCGAACGCCAACGATAAAGTTACCACCCTCGCGAGCGGCAATCTGCAAATAGATCTCCGTGCGCTTTAACATAGTGAGCTTCGAGTGATAGGCCACCACACGAGCGCCAAAAATCCGCTCCATTCGCTCCACCAGCTGAGCCGTGAGGGCGATCTCGGGAAGCAGGAGCAGCACATCTTCGCCTCGCTCCAATCGCTCGGCGATAAGGTGGATGTAGATCTCGGTTTTGCCCGACCCCGTGATTCCGTGGAGCAGGGTTGTCGATCGGGTCTCGAAAGAGGTGCGGATCGCCTTGAGGGC
>JBCQVS010000018.1:0-19391 GCA_047172885.1 Rikenellaceae bacterium
AGGTATAAGTTTGGATACGGAAAACTGCGTTTTCCTTACAGCGCTGCTACTCGGTTTGGGAAAGTTTTTGCAAAGCAAAAAAAATGAAAAATGTGCGATTTCTAGGCGTCGAGCTAGCTCGAAAGAATAGAAATCACACATTTTTTATTTCGATGATCCAAAGGATCAGCGCCCCAAACCGCAAGAAAAGATCAGCTCCGCGGGGAGCACCCCGCCGCCGCCCGCGCAGGGCAGTAAGAAACATCCGAAACCGTCCGAAACGTCCTCAGTCCTCAAAATGAAAAGGAGCAAACTGATCCGCCTGGTCAGCGCTTCGCCACTCCGGTTTACGCATAGCGTAGATCACAAATGGCACTCCGACAACCACCACGCACCCAACAATCAGCACGCTGAACCAGACAACATTACTACCCGTAGAGATCTGGCTCGGAGGAATAAAGCTCAGCACAAAAGCGAGCAGCGAGCCGCAGAAGCCAAAGAGCCCAAGTAACCACATCAGCCCATTGCCCTTACCAAGACGAAATGGTCGCGGCGTATCGCGCATTTTATACCTTAGGGTGATGGCCGCCGAGAACATCAACATATAAACAATCAGATAGAGCAGCACGGTGAGCTGCGAGAGAATCTGGTAGAACGACTGCACGGAGGGCATCACCACAAAGAGCAGGCTCAGCAAGGTTACTAACACACCCTGAATAAGTAGAATATTGCGCTGCACGCCCGACTTATTAGCCTTCTGGAAGAATGGAGGGAGGTAACCCGCTCTGCCGACCGCAAAGATACCCTTGGAAGGTCCAGCAACCCAAGTCAATACACCCGCGAGGACTCCAAACATCAATGCCACAGCAAACACGGGCGAGATCCACGAGAGGTGGAAGTAGTTAAGATAGTTATCAACACCTATCAACAACGACTGCGTGAGGTTGATCTTATCGGCCGGGATGATCACACCCAGGGCAAATGTTCCGAGCACGAAGATCAAAACGGTGACTAGCGAGCCAATGATGATCGCCTTAGGATAGTTGCGCGAGGGATTCTCGACATCCATCACATGGATTCCCATCATCTCCATACCTGCGTAAAAGAGGAAGATGCTACTGGCCAGGACGATATTGCTGAGCTTCGAGAGGTCGGGGATAAAGCTCTGCGACATATCGAGGTTGTTGTGGCCTCCAGTAATGAGATAAACCACACCCATAATAATAAGCAGCGCTGCGGGAATGATGGTTCCGATCATACCGCCCCACTTGCTGATCTTGCCGACCCAACTGAGCCCCTTGAGAGCGATAAGCGTTGCAATCCAATAGATCGCTAGCACCACGCAGAGGGTGAAGATCTTGTTCGAGGCCAAAGCGGCATCGGTGGTGTGGTCGAGGCCAATAAAGGCGATGGAGACAGCTCCAAAGGTGAGCACCGTGGGGTACCAGATAGTCGACTGAATCCACTGCAGCCAGATAGCCACGAAGCCGGTGCGAGCACCAAAGGCCTCACCAACCCAGCGGAAAACTCCGCCCTGCTTATCGGAGAACATTGCCGCAAGCTCGGCCGCCACAAGTGCCGTGGGGATCAGAAAGACAACTGCCGCAAAGA
This sequence comes from Rikenellaceae bacterium, assembly GCA_047172885.1. Classification (GTDB taxonomy): domain Bacteria; phylum Bacteroidota; class Bacteroidia; order Bacteroidales; family Rikenellaceae; genus Alistipes. The sequence goes on from JBCQVS010000018.1 coordinate 1,591, forward strand.
GATAATAGAAGGCCGAGGAGAGACCATACACAGCCTCGGAGGGCAATCCGCGTAGACTCACCACGGCTGTAATATTCATTATGGCCAGGGTCATCACGCTGAGTTTAAAGGAAGTGGAACTTTTTTTTGTCTCCATAGTTACTTTGTTTAAAAATTTATTGTAACTTTATGGCAGCAACTATCGTGCAAAGGTCTGCTGCTTTTTAGGCAAGATAAAAAGCTCGGATCTGCACGGTATAAATAAGGCTTATTGGGCTATAAGAAAAGACAATTACTTTTATTAGGATTATAATAAAATTTGATCTACCTTTGTAATATCTAAAAAGATAGAGACAAACAAATAATAAAATATCACACTTAAAACAGATTAAGATTATGGCAAAGACATGGCGTTGTACCGTATGCGGTCACATTCACGAAGGAGCAGAGGCACCAGCACAGTGCCCACTATGTAAAAAAGGAGCAGAGTTTTTTGTAGAGGTTGTAGAGAAGGCAGCTGACGCACCACTAGAGTTCGTTACAGAGCACAAATTGGGCGATGCAGCAGGCGCTGACGCTGAGCTTATGGAGGGTCTTAACGCACACTTCTCAGGCGAGTGTTCAGAGGTTGGTCAATACTTGGCTATGGCTCGCCAAGCAGATCGCGAGGGTTATCCAGAGATCGCTGAGGCTTTCAAGCGTTTCGCTTGGGAGGAGGCTGAGCACGCATCGAAGTTCGCTGAGCTTCTAGGTGAGGTTGTTTGGGACACTAAGACAAACCTTATGAAGCGCATGAACGCTGAGTGCGGTGCTTGCGAGGATAAGATGCGTTTGGCTCGCTTGGCTAAGGAGCAAAACCTTGACGCTGTACACGATACAGTGCACGAGATGGCTAAGGATGAGGCTCGCCACGGCGCAGGCTTCCAAGGCTTGTACAACCGCTATTTCAAATAGTAGATAGGAATTGTTAAGGGAAATAGGTCGCCAAATGGCGACCTATTTTTTTATGTGCTATAAGGAAAACGCAGTTTTCCGTATCCAAGCTTGCTTGGTGCTCGCGCCGGCATTAGGCGCAGTCCCCTTGCTTCGCCCATACACACACAATCAAGGGAAGATGTCTAAGCCACCTCCCCTCAATTATATTCTTAGGATGTGAGGGATGCTCCCTCTACACTCTACTAATTCGTCACCTTAGGGTTTACTTCCTCCCCCTCTTCGGGTTTACGTCCTCCCCCTCTCAGGGTTTGCCCCCCTGGTGAGCCAACTAGTTGTACTTAAATGTTGCCTCGCAAGAAACAGTTAGTTTTTTACGACCTTTAGCACGACGAGCAGCCAATACCTTACGGCCATTAGCAGTAGCCATTCTAGTGCGGAATCCGTGCTTGTTGATTCTCTTTCTGCGCGATGGCTGATAGGTTCTTTTAGTAGACATAATATTATCGTTTTTTAGTTTTTACATAGCTAACGGAGTGCAAAGGTATAACAAAAAAATTATTCTCAAAAACTTTTTGCGAAAAATAATCATTTTTTGCCCATAAAAGCTCATTTTTAATATTTCACCACTCAATTTCGCCCCTCCAAAGTTGCGGAATCTAAAATTTAATTTGTACCTTTGATTAAAATTTCATGCTTTATGTCACTATTCAAAGTCGAAGGAGGGCACACTCTAAGTGGTGCGATAACCCCTCAAGGCGCTAAAAACGAAGCGCTCCAGATTATATGTGCTGTTCTGCTCACCCCCGAGAGAGTGACCCTGCACAACGTCCCTCAGATCACCGATGTGCTTCAGCTCATCGACTTGTTGGCGGCGATGGGTGTCGATGTGGAGAAGATTGGTAGCGAAAGTTACACTTTCTGCGCTCGCGAGATCAATCTCGATTATATCCAGAGTGAGGATTACCGACGTCGCTGCACACGTATGCGAGGCTCGGTGATGATCCTGGGCCCTATGCTCTCGCGATTTGGCGTGGCGTACTTGCCCAAGCCTGGTGGCGACAAGATCGGAAGGCGTAGGCTCGACACTCACTTTATCGGCTTCGAGAAGTTGGGTGCTAAGTTCGACTTCGATATGGCGGGTGAATTATTCGCTATCGAGGGTCGCGACCTCAAGGGGTGCTATATGCTGCTCGATGAGGCTTCGGTGACTGGCACGGCCAACATCATTATGGCTGCCGTGTTGGCTAAGGGTCGCACTACTATATATAATGCTGCTTGCGAGCCTTACATTCAGCAGCTTTGCAAGATGCTCAATCGTATGGGTGCTAAGATCGGCGGTGTGGCTTCGAACCTGCTCACTATTGATGGTGTGGAGTCCCTCGGAGGTACTTCGCACACCATGTTGCCCGATATGATCGAGGTGGGTAGCTTTATCGGTATGGCGGCGATGAACCGCTCGGAGCTCACTATCAAAAATGTCTCGCACGAGAATTTGGGAATTATACCCTCTCAGTTTGCTCGCATGGGAATACACACCGAACAGCGTGGTGAGGATCTCTACGTGCCGCAGATGGATCACTACTGTATTGAGTCGTTTATCGACGGATCGATTATGAATATTGCCGACGCTCCTTGGCCAGGACTCACGCCTGACCTGCTTTCGATCTTCTTGGTTGTGGCCACTCAGGCCAAAGGTTCGGTCTTGATTCACCAGAAGATGTTCGAGAGCCGCCTATTCTTTGTTGATAAGCTCATCGACATGGGGGCACAGATAATTCTTTGCGATCCGCACCGTGCAACGGTCATTGGGCACAACCACGAGCTGCGACTGCGAGCTACACGGATGACATCGCCCGATATTCGCGCTGGAGTAGCGCTTCTAATCGCTGCTATGACTGCGCAAGGGGTGAGCACCATCCAGAATATTGAGCAGATAGATCGCGGTTACAGCTGCATTGAGGAGCGGTTGAATTCGATAGGGGCAAAAATTACGCGTTGCGAGGAGTAAAAATTAAAAAGAGATATGTTTTTAGAAAATGCAAATAGAAGCGGCTGGATCGAGGTGATCTGCGGCTCCATGTTCTCGGGAAAAACCGAGGAGCTTATTCGCCGTATGAAGCGAGCTCAATTCGCAAACCAGAAGGTCGAGATATTTAAGCCACGCATCGACGTGCGCTACTCCGAGGAGGTGGTGGTATCGCACGATGCTAACTCCATTCGCTCCACACCTGTGGAGTCGTCACAGAATATTATGCTGCTCTCGTCCGATGTCGAGGTTGTCGGCATTGATGAGGCTCAGTTCTTTGACCTCGGGCTGGTTGACGTATGCCGAAAATTGGCCGATAGTGGGGTTCGTGTGATTGTCGCGGGGCTCGATATGGATTTCTTGGGTAAGCCTTTTGGGCCTATGCCGAACCTTATGGCTACGGCCGAGTATGTCACTAAGGTGCACGCCATTTGCGTGAAGTGCGGAAACCTTGCGCACCACTCGCATCGACTTTCGGCCGATGAGTCGCAGGTGCTGCTGGGGGAGAAGGATAGCTATGAGCCTATCTGCCGACACTGCTTTGCGGAGGCTATGGAGCGTCGGGGGTAACGTTTCGGGGGTTCTTGGGGACGTTTCTTACTGTCCTGCGCGGACGGCGGCGGGGTGCTCCCCGCGGAGCTGTGCTTTTTGCGTCTTGGGGCGCTGATCCTGTTCGGATCATCGAAATAAAAATAGTTGGATTTTCACTCTTTCGAGCTAGCTCGACGACTGAAAATTCAACTATTTTTATTTTTTTTGCTTCGCAAAAACTCTCCCAAGCCGAGTGGCGGCTTAACGTTGTCAACACTCATTAACAATTGAAATGTAAGGAAAGCTCCGCTTTCCGTATCCAAACTTGTTTGGTGCCCGCGCCGGCATTAGGCGCAGTCCCACACAAAAAAAACGACCAACAAGTTCAAAACCTGTCAGTCGCTTTTTATAAATCTCGGTTGAGATTATTGAGCTACGATGCCCAACTCTGCTTTAACCTCTGGGGCGATGTCGATTACCGAAGCCTCATCGTAGTATGCCAAAGAGGCTACTGAAAGGTCGTAAACAACGGTGTAGCCACCAGCTTGAGAAACTTTAGTTACCGCCTCTCTAGCCTTTACAAGGATAGGTTGTAGAAGCTCATTTTGCTTTGCTTGCATCTCTTGCATTGCATTTTGCTCGAATTGCTCCATGCGAGTTTGAAGATCTTGCATATCCTTCTCCTTAAGGCTTCGTACCGACTCAGTAGCTGTCGCTGCTGTGCTTTGGTAATCTGCAAATTTGTTGTTCAACTCAACTTGCATAGTCTCGAGGTTACCAACTAGATCTTGGCGGAAAGCCTCCAAATTAGTCTGCATCTCAGTTGTCTCTGGCATCGCCACAATAATCTCTTGCATATTGATGCGTCCCAATTTTTGTGCAAAGATCGCTGTTGTGCTAAAGGCTAGCGCAACGAGCATCAATACTTTAATTGCTTTTTTCATACGGGTTAAATAATATTATAATTGTTTTTATTTCAAGGAGTTAATGATCTCACTTGTGCGGTTAACTCTGTCGGAGTTATAGAGCACCGTTGCATTCGACGATAGGTCGATAACAAGATCGAAACCATTGGTAACAGCATAGCTCTCAATGGTCTCGAATACTCTGTTTTGGATTGGCGAGATGAGTTCGATACGGCGCGCCATAAGCTCACCCTCGGTCGAGAAGATCGACTCTTGGTACTCGTTAGCCTCCTCCTCGGCTTTCAAAATCTCGCTCTCGCGTTGTGTGCGTTGAGCTGCTGTGAGAGAGTTGCGTTGTGCCATATAGGTATTGTAGAGTTGCTCTACGGCGCTAAATTTGGCATCTACGCTGGTTTGGTAGCGCGAAGCTAGGGTCTCGAGCTCGGTGAGTGCCGAGTTATATGCTGTTATAGACTTAAAAATCTGCTCCGAGTTCACGACCATATAATTTTGAGCCGCGAGAGTGGTTACAGAGGCAAAAATCGCCACTAAAAAAACTACTAATCTTTTCATAATTGTACACTTGAAATAATTACTTTACACTACTTATACTCCGTAAAGATAATAATTTTGTTTCAATTATATTGCCATTTGTCCAAAAATTATAGATTATTTAACTCTTTTCACCTAAAATTGTTGTCCCAACACGAAGTGGAATTGACTTCCGCTTCGATCGGTCTCACCCACTGCTGAGTCGAATCCGTAACCCCAGTCGATACCCAACATACCGACAACTTGAAGATTAAGTCTTACACCCACACCAGCCGAACGCTTGATGTTGAATGGTGAGAAATCTTTCCACGAGCTAAATCCATTACCCGCCTCAAGGAATGCAAGTGCATAGATCTGAGACGATGGTTGAAGTACCACTGGGTAGCGGATCTCCATCGTATATTTGTTGTATCCAAGCGAGTAGCTTGACGTTGGGTCGAGTGCTCCATCCTCGTAACCACGAAGTCCGATCACGTCGATACCGTATACGCTATATCCTGACATTCCGTCTCCTCCGACCTCGAAGCGTTGGAAAGGCGAAATTTTATCCTCGTTGTAGTAACCCAAGTAACCCATGTCGGCACTTAGCATAAGTACAAGATTGTCGTTGCGACTAAGAGTTTGGTACCAATCGACGTTCATCTTCCAACGGTGGTACTCGATCCACTTGTAGCGATCTTGGTCTGAAAGATCCTCATCCGAGTAATCCTTGCCATCGAAGAGTGAGTATGGAGGTGTCAACTCGGCTGTTACCGAGAAGTTAGATCCGCGACGTGGATAGATCTGTTGATCCACTGAGTTACGCGCCAAAGTTGCCTTTGCTGAGACCATGTTCGAATTACCAGTGTCCATAATAAAGTAGCTACCCCAATTCAACAAGCTATAACGCTCGTAGTTCAAACCAGCATAGATTTGGAAGTATGGATCGGGCCAAGTTAGACGTTTACCGATACCCGCTGCCACTCCCAGTGTGCGGAAGTATGCCGTAGGTGTTTGGTAGGCGTAGTAGGCATCATTTTGATCAGAGTAGTAGAGACTCAACTGCAATGAGTTTGGCTTGCGACCACCGAACCATGGGTCGGTGAAGCTGATAGATGCCGATTTGTAGTATGTACCATTGGTCTGTCCCGAGATCGAGATCGATTGATTCTTACCCATTGGGTATGGTCGCCACGACTCCTTTTTAAAGAAGTTGTCGGTCGAGAGGTTATTGAGCGTAAGACCGATAGATCCTACGAACGATCCAGAACCCCAACCCGCAGCGATATTGACTTGGTTGCTCGATTGCTCCTCGAGAACATAGCCGATGTTAACCTCGGAGTTCGAGATTGGGCGGATATCTGGGACGATGTTCTCAGGGTTGAATTGACCCATCGCATTAAGCAGCTGAAGGGTGCGCATCAACAAAGAGCGGTTGTAAAGCTCACCTGGGTGGGTGTAGATCTCGCGACGTACAACCTCATCCTCGATTGTGATGTTACCTGTGATGGTGATGTCGTTGATGGTAAATGGACGACCCTCGTAGACCTTCATCTCCAAGTCGATTGAGTCGCGACCAACGATAGTCTCGGCTGGCTCGATCATCGACATTAGGTAACCTTCATTTTGATAGAGTGTGCTAATTGACATCTCGTCAGGGTTAGCATCGCTACCGATACCTAGGCGCTTGTGCATAGATTTACGGTCGTACGTGTCACCACTGTTCACACCAAACATTAGCGAAAGTTGCTCGGTTGGGTAGATTGAGTTACCGACCCATGTGACGTTACGGATATAGTATTTGTTACCCTCCGAGATGTTTAGGCGTACACCTACGCGTTTCTCGTTGATGTCGTAGATCGTGTCGCTCAGCACCGTTGCATTACGGTAACCTTGCGAGTTATAGAAGTCGATCAAAAGATTCTTATCATTCTCAAACTCATCCTCTTTGAACTTAAAGCTCTTGAAGAATTTCCAGCTCTTTTGGTTTGTCTTTTTGAAAGTTCTGCGTAGGCGCTTATCGTCGAAAGCCTCGTTGCCTTCGAAGACCACCTCGCCGATTCTTACTCTCTCTTTGGTGTCGACGATAAAGGTTACGTTAACCATCGACTCACGCACGCGATCGTTTTCGATTCTTATATCCACCTCGACGTTAAGGAATCCCTTTTCGGCGAAGTACGACTTGATAAGTTTGATATTTTTGTCGATTACATAATCCGATAGCTCCGTGTTACGGCGCAACTTCAGAACGTCGTCTCGAAGATCTTTTTGGCGAGAGGTTGAGACACCCTCGAAGTTCCAGCTAAATACACGTGGGCGCTCCTTAAGCATGATGTCAATATCAACATCGTCACCATCAATTGTCGCTCCAACTTGAACGTCAGCATAGAGGCGTTGGTTCCACAAACTTTGGATAGCCGAGTTGATCGAGTTGCTTGGAAGGTAGATCGAGTCACCCTCGATAAGACCGATAGATGAACGCAAAACGTTGGGGTCGATGGTCTCGACTCCATGCACATTGACCTTGCGGATAAGGTAGTGACGAGGTGTTTCGGTGTTATCCATAACCGCGACACCTTTGTATAGTGCTACGCTATCGGGAGTTGACTCCTTCTCATCGTTTCTATTTTGGGCAAAAACTTGCGTAAAGCACATTGCGGCAACTGTTGCCAACATTAATTTCAAAAATTTCATCTATTTTTGTCTTTGTTATTTAACCAATCCAAAACGTCTATCTCTAGCAGCATAGACCTCCAACGCCTCGGCATATTGAGCCTCATCGAAATCTGGCCACAATACTTCGGGGAAGTAAAACTCCGCGTAGGATGCCTGCCACAACAAGAAGTTGCTTATGCGGCACTCTCCACTTGTGCGAACTACCATATCGGGGTCGGGCACTCCAGCTGTATCTAGCGACGAGCTGATAAGCTCCTCACTGACATCTTCTGGGGCGATTTCACCTGCGGCTACTCTTTGGGTAATCGCTGTCACGGCACGTCTAATTTCGTCTCGCGATGAGTAGTTTAGCGCCAAGAGTAGCTCTAATTCTGCACCTTGAGCCGTATCTTTTTCAATCTTCTCGAGTGACGAGCGTACCTCAACCGAGAAACGACTCTTGTCACCAATCACGCGAACCTTAACTCCTTGAGCCACCAAATCGGGTGTCTCGACAGCCACGCATTTGCAAAAAAGCTCCATCAAGGCCTCAACCTCCTCTGCGGGACGACCCCAATTTTCGGTCGAAAAAGCGTAGAGCGTGAGGTACTTAACACCAAATTTTACCGATGCCTTGATCACTCGTCGCACCGACTCAACTCCTTGGATATGACCCTCGAAGCGCTCCTTTCCTTGTAACTTTGCCCATCTGCCGTTGCCATCCATGATAAAAGCAACGTGTTTTGGTACTCTTTTATTATCACTCATAAGGTGCAAAACTACATAAAAAATTCCAATAAACGTTAATTATAGGGAGTAAATTAGCTGAAGCGAAGTAAAGATTAGCGATTTTCGCGCATATCCACACCCCACATCATCTTTTCTCTTAACGTCTGATAAAAAGATATATTGCACGGAGTGGCCAATAAAAACTCTAGCGCTGAGAGCGAAAGGGTCACCTCGGCCCTCTGGCCTATGGGGTATGTGCGGTTGTCGAGCGAGATCGCTGCATCGCCTTGGCGCGAGAGGATTGACATTGTTATCTTGGCCGAATTGGGCACTACCAACGGGCGCATCGAGAGGTTGTGAGGCGCTAGGGGTGAGATGATAAAGCAGGCGCAGTTGGGTGCTACGATTGGACCTCCTGCGCTAAGCGAGTAAGCTGTTGATCCTGTGGGTGTTGAGACCACTACCCCATCACCATAATAGGTTGCGATTGGGTTCTCGTCGACTTGGGTTTCAACCGAGATCATCGTTGCACCGAGCCTTTGAACTGAGAATTCGTTGGCTGCAAAAAGAGGCTGGTCGCCTAGGTAGAAATCACCCTCCACCGATAACATTTTGCGGTGCTCCACGCTGAGCTTCCCTTGGGCGATATCCTCGAAAAATTGCTCGATGTCGCCACCCGTGCCGCTAGCCAAAAAGCCCAACCGTCCTGAGTTGATTCCTACGACCGCCACGCTTTGACCTCTAAGCCGATAGAGCCCCTCGAGGATTGTCCCATCGCCTCCGTAGCAGAACATTACCGAGCCTTCGGGCAGAGCACCCACCGAGTCGCCATAAATATTCTCCGCGGCGACCTCCAAACCTATTAGCTTGGCAATGACTGGCGCAAACTCCTCATTTACACAATATTCGAAGCCGTGGCGCTCCACTGCATCGAAGATTCTTCTAACCTCCGAAGGTTTATGTTCTACTCGCGAACGAGAAAAAAGGGCAATTTTCATCGACTTTCACATTTTTTCAGTAACTTTACAACGCAAATATAGTAAAATTTTGTGACTATATGAAAAGTTGTGCTTGAGGTTGCTTGGGGACTGTCCTGCGCGGACGGCGGCGGGGTGCTCCCCGCGGAGCTGTGCTTTTTGTTGCGTTTTGGGCTTAGCGATTGCATCGCTAAAATTCTGAGCGTTAAAATGGTGCCGCAAATAAATTTGCACACCATCTTAAAGCTCAGAATTTCTTAAATGCCTGGAGGCATTTAAACCCAAACCGAGTTGAACCTCACAGATGTGAAGCAAGTAGACCTCACGGGTGTGTGATGACAACCGCAGGTTGGCATAGATCTATTTATTCTAATGAGCGTTGAAAATCCATTTTCATAAGCTCATTAGAATAAATAGATCGCCCAGGCGAAGCCTCACACACCAGTGCAATAAAAGTCAAAAACGACAGTTTTTGGATCCAAACTTGTTTGGTGCCCGCGCCGGCATTAGGCGCAGTAAGAAAGTAAAAAATTTAAAATAAAAATAAAATGACAAAATTAAGCGTAAACATAAACAAGATCGCGTTGGTGCGCAATTCGAGAGGAGGCAATATGCCTAACGTTGAGCTTACAGCTCTCAATATCGAGCGCTTCGGTGCCGATGGAATCACTATCCACCCACGTCCAGATGCTCGTCACATTAGATATAGCGATGCCTTTGAGTTGAAGGGCTCGATCGCAACGGAGCTCAATATCGAGGGTAATCCGACCGATGATTTTATGGAGATGGTGCTCGAGGTGCGTCCTGCGCAGGTTACGTTGGTGCCTGATGCTCCCGATGCTTTGACCTCGTCGGCAGGTTGGGACACTATTGCCGAACGCGAAAGACTCTCGGAGATCTGCGCTAAGGCGAAGGCTGCTGGCATCCGTGCTTCGATCTTTGTGGATCCAGCACCTGAGATGATCCGTGGCGCTGTCGAGTGTGGCGCTGATAGAGTTGAGCTTTACACTGAGGCGTATGCTTCTGGCTATGAGGCTGACCGTGAGGCGGCTATTGCACCTTACGCTGAGGCGGCTAAGGTCGCTGCTGAGTGTGGATTGGGACTTAATGCGGGTCACGATTTGAGCCTTGAGAACTTGAAATATTTTGTCGACACTATTCCCAATGTTGACGAGGTGTCTATCGGTCACGCCTTAGTGTGTGATGCCTTGTATATGGGCTTGGAGAATGTGGTGGCGCTTTATCAACGTGAATTAGCTGGTACGAAATAATGGAGCTAGATAGTAAACATCCGCTGAGGCTTCCTGTTTTCAAACGTATCTCGCGCATTGTCGATTCGATGGGCTTAGAGGCATACGTTGTGGGTGGCTATGTGCGGGATTATTACCTACGGAGAAAATCCAACGACATTGATGTTGTGGTTGTGGGTAGCGGAGTCGATGTTGCTGAGGCGTTGGGACGGGAGCTTAAGACCAATGTTTCGATCTTCAGAAGATTTGGCACTGCGATGCTGCACGCCGATGGGTTGGAGGTTGAGTTTGTCGGTGCTCGCAAGGAGTCCTACACGCCAGATTCTCGCAAGCCGAGTGTCGAGGAGGGAACTCTGGATGATGATCAGCGACGTCGCGACTTCACGATTAATGCTATGGCGTGGAGCTTGAATGGCAAGAGTTTCGGGGAGCTAGTCGATCCGTTCGATGGGATGTTCGACTTGGAGGATTGTTTGATCCAGACCCCGTGCGATCCAGATATCACCTTTTCGGATGATCCGCTTCGCATGATGCGTGCCGTTCGTTTCGCTACGCAGTTGGGGTTCGATATTGTCGATGAGACTTTCGAGGCTATCGAGCGCAATGCTCACCGCATTGAGATTATCTCGCAGGAGAGAATTCTCACGGAGCTCAATAAAATTATGCTCTCGCCACGTCCTTCGATGGGCTTTGAATTGTTGATGCAGTGTGGATTATTGAAGTTGATCTTCCCTGAGATTGCCGCTTTGGCGGGGGTCGATAAGGTGGGCAAGCATGCTCATAAGGATAATTTTAAACATACGATGGCTGTGTTGGATAATGTGGCTCAGCACTCGGATGATTTATATTTGCGTTGGGCTGCCTTGCTTCACGATGTAGCTAAGCCCCGCACCAAGGCGTACGATCCTAAGATCGGTTGGACGTTCCATGGTCATGAGACTTTGGGATCGAAGATGGTGCCGAAGATTTTCCGAAGATTTACACTTCCGCTGGGTGAGCCGATGAAGTTTGTGCAGAAGTTGGTCTTTTTGCATCTTCGACCTATTATCCTCTCGGAGGATGCTGTGACCGATTCGGCTGTGAGACGATTACTCTTTGAGGCGGGTGATGATGTGGAGGCTTTGATGACTCTTTGTCGCGCGGATATCACTTCGGGCATTGAGTCGAAGGTGAAGCGGTATATGGCTAATTTCGAGTTGGTTGAGAGAAAGATGCACGATTTGGAGGAGCGCGACAGAGTGCGCAATTTCCAACCTCCGATCAATGGCGACATCATTATGAAAACCTACAATGTCGAGCCCTGTTCGGCCATTGGAGAGATAAAAGAGATTATAAAAAATGCAATCCTCGATGGGGAGATACCTAACGAGTACGAGGCGGCTTACGCCTTGATGGAGAAGTTGGCTGCCGAGAGGGGATTTATAAAAGCGACGTAAAAATGGAATCAATAAGAGAACTATACAAAATCGGAAAAGGGCCTTCGAGTAGCCACACAATGGGACCTAAACGAGCAGCGGAAACTTTCGCTGAGCGCAACCCTACCGCTTCGGCCTTTCGGGTAACCCTCTACGGCTCACTTGCTGCAACGGGCAAAGGGCACATGACCAACATCGCAATTTTGGAGGTTCTGAGGCCTCTAGCTCCCACGGAGCTTGTGTGGCGCTGCGACATTGTGTTGGACTTTCACCCTAATGGGATGAAGTTCGAGGCATTTGATGGCGAGGCGGTGAGTGACGAGTGGACTGTCTTTAGCGTTGGTGGTGGCACAATCGCCTCATCGGCCGAGGATATTAGCCGCAACAGCATCTACCCCGATACCACCATGTCCGAGATTATCGAGTGGTGCGACCATGAGGGAGCTACATTTTGGGAGTATGTCGAGAAGTATGAGGGTAAGGAGATTTGGGACTACCTCCACACGATTTGGGAGGCGATGAAGCTCTCGATCGAAAGGGGATTGGACACCGAGGGGGTTTTGCCTGGCGGGCTCGGAATTCGTCGCAAAGCTGTGAGCTACTACATCAAGTCGAAGGGGTATAATGGCACGTTGAATTCGCGTGGTAAGCTCTACGCTTATGCCTTGGCCGTGTCGGAGGAGAATGCTGCGGGAGGTGATATTGTCACCGCTCCCACTTGCGGCTCTTGCGGTGTGTTGCCTGCGGTGCTTTACTATTTATATGTAAATAAGGAGTTCCGCGAGATACGCATACTTCAGGCTTTGGCTACGGCCGCCCTATTTGGAAATATCGCTAAGGCTAACGCCTCGATCTCGGGTGCTGAGGTGGGTTGCCAGGGTGAGATTGGTGTGGCTTGCGCTATGGCGGCTGCGGCTTCGTGTCAGTTATTTGGGGGTACGCTCGCGCAGATTGAGTATGCTGCGGAGATGGCCTTGGAGCACCATTTGGGGCTTACGTGCGACCCTGTTTGTGGGTTGGTGCAAGTGCCTTGTATCGAGAGAAATGCCGTGGCGGCGGCACGTGCTTTGGACTCTAATATCTATGCTACTTACTCGGATGGTAAGCATATGGTGAGCTACGACCGCGTGGTGGAGGTGATGAAAGTTACTGGGCAGGATTTGCCTAGCCTCTATCGTGAGACTTCGGTGGGGGGATTGGCCAAGGATGGTGATATCCGAGTTAAACCCAAAAAGAAGTAAGGAAAACGAAGTTTTCCGTATCCAAGCTTGCTTGGTGCCCGCCCGGCATTAGGGCAGTAAGAAAGCCTCGCCCTCCCTCATAAAAAAGCACTTTTTTGAAGAAAAAGTGCGCAGAGGGCGAGCAGCTCAAAGAGCTGCAACTATCATAACGTTACCACAAGAAAAATACAATAGCCACATAGTGGCAAGCCATCGCCAGATTGATAAAAAGGTGCCACACAAGGTGGTGATACTTAAATCCTTTCTTAGCGTAGAAATACGCGCCAATAGTATAAAACACTCCTCCAGCCAAGATAAAGAGCATCAGCGGCATTGAGGCATTGCGCCAAAAGAGTGGTCCAAAGAAGACTATCGTCCACCCCATAACCAGATAAATCGTGAGGCTAATAGCGGGAATGGAGCGTCGCGAAAGCGATTTATAGAATATCCCAAACAAAACCATCGACCATTGCAGGGCAGTGATAAAGATCCCTTGCCAGCCTCCGATCACACAAAGTGCGATAGGGGTATATGTTCCCGCGATGGCGACATAGATAAAAATATGGTCCAGAATTTGAAACACCTGCTTATGCTTCGACCCCAAGTGCATCGAGTGGTAGAGCGTAGAGCAGAGGAACATCAAGAAGATGGAGATGGTAAAGACGCTGACGCTCGCTGCGCCCAGCACTCCCCCCTGCATATAGGACCAAACGGCAACTGCAGGGATAAATAAAAGGGTGATGAGCGACATCACGCCATGCGAAACGGAATTTCCGATCTCCTCGCCTATTGTTGAGATGTAATGTTTCATAACAGCTAAATTTTTGTTACTATGTGTCAAAAGTAGTAAAAAAACCGTTATAATGGCATAATGCAGAAAAAAAATCATTATCTTTGAACACTATGTTATCAACTCGCTACGAAAAATTCAGAAGCCTTATAAAGGCTAGCTTCTCTGAGGGCAGTCAAAAAATGGTCGACGACGCTCTCGTCTATGCCGACAACTATCTTGCCAGAGAGTCTCGCTACGACGGCTCTCCAATGCTCGATCACGCTGTGGGTGTGGCACATATCGCTGTCGAGGAGATCGGCCTTGGGCGCAACTCGTCGGTAGCTTCGATTCTTCACGACGTTGTTCGCTTGGCCTACAAGGGCGACTCGGAGGAGTTCACAACAATACAAAATCATATCCGTGAGACCTTTGGCGAGGAGTCGTTGCTTATCGCCCTAAGTTTGGCGAATATCTCGGAGATTGATCTTAAGACCGATAGTGAGCAGGCTGCTAACTTCCGCGATATGATTATATCGTACTCGTCGGATCCTCGCGTGATCCTCATTAAACTTGCCGATCGCCTCGAGGTGATGCGCTCGCTGAGTATCTTCCCCGAGGAGAAGTGGGAGAAGAAGAGCTGGGAGTCGATTAATCTCTATGCTCAGATTGCCCATAAGTTGGGACTATACAACATCAAATCGGAGCTCGAGGATATTTCGCTTAAATATCTCGAGACTCAATCATATAACCATATCGTCACCAAACTTGCCGAGAGCGAGGAGGAGCGTAAATTATTCATCGCCAAGTTTATAGAGCCAATCTCGGAGCGATTAGACAAGGCTGGAATAAAATACCACCTCAAGAGCCGCACCAAGTCGGTATTCTCGATCTGGACAAAAATGCGCAAGCAGCAGGTGCCATTCGAGGGTGTTTACGACATCTTCGCCATCCGCATCATCATTGATTGCGAGCCTGAGCTCGACAAGTTGCAATGTTGGTCGGCCTACTCGATTGTGAGTGATTGCTACACGCCCAACCCGAAACGTATGCGCGATTGGGTCTCGATCCCGAAATCGAACGGCTACGAGTCGCTTCACGCAACAGTCTCAGCGGCAGGCAAATGGGTAGAGGTGCAGATCCGCACCGAGCGGATGGATGCCGTAGCGGAGCGTGGTATTGCTGCCCACTGGCGCTACAAGGGTGTGAGCGGTGGAGCTCAGACTTCCGAGATGTGGTTGGGTCGATTGCGCGAATTGATGGAGGCGACAACCGAGTCAATTGCCGATCGTTTCGATGCTGAGATTGCATCGGAGGAGATCTTCGTATTTACTCCAAATGGCGATATTCGCAAGCTGCCCGAGGGGGCTACCCTACTCGATTTTGCATTCGACATTCACACAAATGTGGGTTCTACCTGCATGGGTGGTAAGATTAATAATCGTTCGGCTTCGATCCGCGAAACGCTCAAGAATGGCGATATTGTCGAGGTCTTTACTCAGAAAAATCAGACTCCGAAGTCCGACTGGCTCAATGTCGTGGTCACCTCCAAGGCGCGCAACAAGATCAAGGGATTTCTGCGTGAGGAGCAGGCCAAGAATGCTAAGATCGGGCGCGAGGAGCTGGAGCGCAAGATCAAGAATTGGAAGCTCAACATCTCGATGGATGATGCTGTGGCATATCTTTGCAAATACCACAAGCAGCGCACTGGCATGGAGCTCTACGAGCTGATCGCGACCCAAAAAATCGACATCGCTAGCGTCAAGGAGGTGCTTCAACGACTTATCTCGGGCGAGGTTGACGAGGAGCGACGTGCAGCGGCAGCAGCCTTAGAGGCGGAACGTGCCAAGAGGCTTAACTCTGCGGCACGTGAGGAGAGTAAGTCAAGCGATGCCCTGGTTATTGACGAGAGTATCAACAACTTAGATTACAAGCTAGCCAAGTGCTGCAACCCTATAAAGGGTGATGACATCTTCGGATTTGTCACCATCTCGGCGGGAATTACTATCCACCGCACCGATTGCCCTAATGCTAAGCGACTGCGCGAGAATTATCCTTATCGCGTGCTTGAGGCCGAATGGCGAGCATCTGCCTCGGGAGCATTCCGCGTAACGATCAACATCGTGGTGAAAGATAGCCCGGGAGTGGTGAACCAGATTACCGAGGTGATTAGCAAGACATTAAAGCTCAATATGCGCTCGATTTCGCTCTCCGCTCGTGGGGATGGTAGCGCCGTGGGAACTGTAAATGTCGAGGTGCCTAGCGTGGGTACGGTCGACACCTTGATCCACTCGATATTGCGTGTCAAGGGGGTTTTGCGGGCTTATCGAGGGAAATAGGGGTGCTTGAATACCTTGAGGACCTTGAGGTGCTTGGGAACTGTCCTGCGCGGACGGCGGCGGGGTGCTCCCCGCGGAGCTATACATTTATTGCGCTTTGGGCTTAGAGCTTTTTGCTCTAAGATTTTAACTTCCAATATTTTCAAAACACCTTTGGTGTTTTACCCAAAGCGAGGTTACTCTTAAATTTAATAAGTATATGAAAAAATTCATTATAACTCTTTCCCTTCTCCTTTGCGTCTTCTCTCTTTCAGCGCAATATCGCCCTGACATCCTCGGTGAAGGTTTCGAGCAATTAACTATCAATCAGGAGGATGCATACGATGGAGAGGTCGTGGCAACACTCGTCCGTCACACCCCTCTCGAAAACGTAAATCGTGCAGTGCTCTACGTCCACGGCTACAACGACTACTTCTTCCAGCGCGAGATGGCCGAGCAATTCATCACCCAAGGATGGCAATTCTACGCGGTCGACCTGCGACGTTACGGCCGCTCGATGCGCGAATGGCAAACCCCATTCGAGGTGCGCAAGATGAGCGAATATTTTGCAGATATCGACGCGGCACTCGACATAATGGAGGCTGAGGGAATGGAGGAGATAATCTTAATGGCGCACTCCACGGGTGGACTCACAACGCCACTCTACTGCCACGAGAATCGTGAGAATTTGCGGGTCGATGGACTTATCCTAAACAGCCCATTTTTCGATATGAACCTCGGAGGCGGCTGGTACGAGAATCTTGGTGTGCCAGCGGTTTCTACCTTGGGTGCGCTATTCCGAAAGATGGTGATGAGTGCGGGTAGCGACAGCGTGGGTGGATATGCCCGTTCTATATCTAATAGGTATGATGGCGAGTGGGAGATGGATCCGCAGCTTAAATTCGAGGCATCGCAACCTATCACTGCGGGGTGGATACGCGCGATTCACAAGGCGCAGAAGCAGCTGCAACGTGGGCTCTCGATTCCGTGTCCCGTGCTGGTTTTATACTCCGACAAGAGCGTGTGGGGTGCATATTCAGTGGAGGAGTATCAAGCGGCCGACTCGGTGTTGGATGTGGCCGATATTGCTCTCTATGCGCCAAAAATGGGGGATCAAGTGACCCAAATCGAGATCGCGGGAGGAATGCACGATTTAGTGCTCTCGCTTCCTGAGGTGCGATATCCGCTCTATGAGATTATCTTCGATTGGATAAATAATTTTTAAGATAAAATATCATGGCACTACTCGCAGTAACAAACGCAAAATATGTTGAAGGATATAAGATTGCTCTTACGTTCAACGATGGTGTGGAAAAGGTTGTTGACCTATATCACAGACTCTATGGCGAAGTATTTGAGCCACTAAAGGATTTAGACAAATTCAAAAAGTTTAGCCTCTCATACTATACAATTGAGTGGGAAAATGGTGCAGATCTTGCTCCAGAGTATCTATACTCACTATAATAACCTGAATTTTGGATAAGCAGCAGCAGTTTCGCTATGATATCATAAACTCCGACTGGAATACAATTTCCCAGTTGGAGTTCTACAACCCCAACT
>JBCQVS010000018.1:19401-39886 GCA_047172885.1 Rikenellaceae bacterium
ATCCAAAATTCAGGTTAATAAGATTATTATTCACTAGCTCAGCAGAGTTAAAAAATTAACAACAAAAAACTTTTTAGTATAATTTTTAGCAAATAACTTGCACGATTAAAATATTTTGTTTAATTTTAGATATTAATACCTAAAGTTTAACCATAAAATTGTGCAGATATGAAAAATTATGCAACTAAAGAGATCAAGGACATCGTCCTTATTGGAGCCCCTGGCACTGGGAAAACTACCCTTGCCGAAGCAATGGCCTTTGAGGGTAAGGTAATTGACCGCAGGGGTAGTATCGAGGCGTGCAACACGCTTTCAGACAATACCGAGATCGAGCACGACTACAAACGTTCTATCTATTCGACAATCCTCTTTACAGAGTTTATGGGGCGCAAGCTCAACATTATAGATTGCCCAGGTTCCGACGACTTCTGCGGAAGCCTCTTCTCGGCATTCAAAGTGGGAGATATTGGAATCTTCCTATTCAACGCACAAAGTGGCTGGGAGGTCGGATCGGAGCTTCAAGCACGCTACGCACGTATGATGAAAAAGCCTGTGATAGGTGTTATCAGCCAACTCGATGCTGAGAAGGCGAACTACGATGCGACAATCGAAAGTATTAAATCAGCGGCAGGAATCAAGCCTGTAATCGTACAATATCCTATAAATCAAGGTGCTGCATTCGACTCATTTATCGATGTATTGATGATGAAGATGTATCGCTTCACCGACACCAACGGTAACCGTGAGGAGATGGAAATCCCCGAGGAGGAGATGGAGAGAGCTATGGAACTCAACAAAGAGCTAGTCGAGGTGGCTGCCGAGAATGACGAGGCTCTAATGGAGATGTACTTCGACAAGGGTACTTTGACTCAAGACGATATCCGCCTAGGTTTGAAGTATGGTCTTTCGGCTCGTGCCCTAATGCCAATCTTCGTGACTAGCGGTAAGAACGATATCGGAACTAAACGCCTAATGGAGTTTATCATCAACGTGGCTCCAGGCCCTATCGCAGCGCCAAACTTCCTATCGACCGAGGGTGAGGAGATCGAGGCAGATGCTGAGCAAAGTGCTGTGGCATTTGTATTCAAGAGCCAATTGGAGCAACATATCGGTGAGATCAGCTATATGCGTGTGATTCGCGGAAAGGTCACCGAGGGAATGGAGCTAATCAACACTCGCACAGGAAATAAAGAGAAAATTTCGCAGCTTTTCGCCGTAGCTGGCAAGAACCGCATCAAGGTTACTGAGCTCTCAGCAGGAGATATTGGATGTGCTATCAAGCTCAAGGGTACTCGCACAAACGACACTCTTTGCGCTGCTTCGGAGATCATCTCGGTTGACCCTATCGCATTCCCAGAGCCACGCTATCGCGCAGCAATCAAGGCTAAGGATGGCGAAGAGGAGAAGTTGGGTAAGTATCTCAACGATGCGAAGTTCGAGGATCCAACGCTGATCATCGACTACTCTAAGGAATTGAAGCAGACTATCGTTCAGGGTCAAGGAGAGCACCACGTCAACATCCTTAAGATGAAGGTGGAGGCTGAGGCTAAGACCACATTCGAGTATATTGCACCTCGCATCTCGTACCGCGAGACTATCACCAAGGTTGCTCAAGCGGATTACCGCCACAAGAAGCAGTCGGGTGGAGCAGGTCAATTCGGAGAGGTTCACATGATCATCGAGCCATACTTCGAGGGTATGCCAGATCCTAAGACATACAAGGTTAATGGCAAGGATATCACCGTGAATGTCAAGGGTCGTGAGGAGCACGATTTGCCTTGGGGTGGCAAGCTCCTATTCTATACTGCGATCGTGGGAGGTGCTATTGATGCACGCTTTATGCCTGCTATCCTCAAGGGTATCATGGAGAAGATGGACGAGGGTCCACTAACAGGATCGTACGCTCGTGACATCCGCGTGGTGATCTACGATGGTAAGATGCACCCAGTAGATTCAAACGAGATCTCGTTCAAGCTCGCTGCACGTAACGCCTTCAAGGAGGCTTTCCGCAACGCTGGACCTAAGATCATGGAGCCAATTTATGATGTTGAGGTGCTTACGCCGAACGACTATATGGGTGCTGTGATGAGCGATTTACAGAATCGTCGCGCCATGATCATGGGTATGGAGTCGGATAAGGGATTTGATCGCTTGCTGGCGCGTGTGCCATTGGCTGAGCTCTATCGCTACTCTACTTCGCTCTCGTCACTTTCGTCGGGCGCTGCAACTTACTCGATGAAGTTCGCTTCGTTTGAGCAGGTGCCATCCGACGTGCAGGATAAGCTGCTTAAGGCTTATACTGATACTGATCAGGAGTAGAGGACGTTTGGGACTGTCCTGCGCGGACGGCGGCGGGGTGCTCCCCGCGGAGCTAGTTATTTGTTGCGTCTTGGGGCGCTGATCCTTTGGATCATCGAAATAGAAAAAGTGCATTTTAGGTTTATGAGCGAGCTCAACACCTAAAATACACTTTTTCTATTTTTTTTGCTTTGCAAAAACCTCACCAAGCCGTGTGGCAGACTTACCGTTGTCAACACTCATTAACTGTAAGGAAAGCTCCGCTTTCCGTATCCAAACTTGTTTGGTGCCCGCGCCGGCATTAGGCGCAGTCCCCTTTACTTCGCCTCCCTCCTAAAAAAGCACTTTTGGAACAAAAGTGCGCAGAGGGCGAGCAGATCGCAGATCTGCAAAACAAACATATTCCCGTCATCCCAGACTTGATCTGGGATCTACAACCCCTGCTACCCTGCTGGAATACGTTTCGTTGGATCCACTTGCTTTTGTAGATCCCAGATCGAGTCTGGGATGACGTGAGGAAGTATCGGATCAAGGGTTCTAGAGCGCTGAATGTGACTAGATAATTTTTATCGGACACTAATAGACTGGAGAAAAGGATCTACAACCCCTGCTGGCGTAAGTTGCTGACAACCACTCGCTTTTGTAGATCCCAGATCGAGTCTGGGATGACGCGCGGGCGGTTTTTTCGTGTATTGCAGATCTTCGATCTGCTCGCCCTCTGCGCACTTTTTATTCTAAAAAGTGCTTTTTTTAGGAGGGAGGGCGAAGGAGAGGGGGCGTTGGGGACTGCGCCTAATGCCGGCGCGGGCACCAAACAAGTTTGGATACGGAAAACTGCGTTTTCCTTACATGAGCAACGTTAAGCTGCCACACGGCTTGGGGGAAGTTTTTGCGAAGCAAAAATATAAAAATAGTGATATATAGGTCGTTGAGCTCGCTCAAAAGAACTATATATCACTATTTTTATACGATGATCCGAACAGGATCAGCGCCCCAAGCCGCAACAAATAACTAGCTCCGCGGGGAGCACCCCGCCGCCGTCCGCGCAGGACAGTAAGAAACGTCCCAAACGTAAGCAACCTTATTTGTCGCAATAAGCGCAATGCCAAGCCCCATCCTCGGCGCGGCGAGAGAGTCGATCGACATCCTCTGTATTGCTAATGCAGACTGGGTTTTGGCAGATGTGGGCATCGCGCACGAGGTCTACTGCGAAGTGAGGTGTTGTGGCGGGCACTACACCTTCATTCCACTTTAACAGGCTATATATGAGTGACATACGGACAAATTTTCCGTTCTCCACCTGGCGGAAGTATGCTGCGCGTGGGTCGGCATCGACCTCGCGTGTGATCTCATTTACGCGTGGCAGTGGGTGGAGGATCACCATGCTCTCCTTGGCCGTAGTGAGCTTGTCGGGTGAGAGGATGAAGCTATCTTTAAGACGCTCATATTCGGCCTTATCGGCAAAGCGTTCACCCTGCACGCGGGTCATGTAGAGCACATCTAACTCAGCCATTGCCTCCTCGATGGTCGACACCTCGGTGAAGGTGATAGGCGATGATGCGACCTCCTTGTAGACATATTTTGGGAGTTTCAGCTCCTCGGGGGCGATAAGCACCACCTTGATTGAGGTGAATCGCGCGAGGGCTTTGATGAGCGAGTGGACTGTGCGGCCATACTTTAGGTCGCCGCAGAAGCCGACAGTCAAATTATCCAATCGTCCCAACTCGCGCTTGATTGTAAGCAGGTCGGTGAGGGTCTGCGTAGGGTGTGCGTGGCTACCATCGCCAGCATTTATCACGGGGATTTTAACATATTGCGAGGCCACCAGGGGCGCACCCTCCTTGTAGTGGCGCATGGCGATGATATCTGCAAAACACTCCAGCACGCGGGTGGTGTCGGCAACAGTTTCGCCCTTTGAGACCGATGACGAGGCGGCATCATCGAATCCGAGGACCGTTCCTCCGAGCTCGAGCATCGCGGCATTGAAGCTCAAGCGGGTGCGGGTGCTAGGCTCATAGAATAGCGTCGCGAGCTTCTTGCCCAGGCACACTTGACTATATTTTTGGCGGTTGGCGATGATGTCTTCTGCCGTTTCGATGATTTGGATTGTCTCTTCAACTGTGAAGTCTGTCGGGTCGATTAGGTGTCGCATGGTTTTATTTGATTTATAGCTAAAAAAGAGGTTGCTCCCTAGGGAAGCAACCTTTTTTATATTGATTGAATTAGATTCCTTCGCCCATGATTGGAATTGGCATGGCAGCGTAGACGCCATCTTGCAATTTCTGACGCACAGACTTGAAGGCCTCGATGGTGTAGTTAACATCCTCAAGGGTGTGTGATGCTGTTGGGATCACACGAAGGATGATCTCACCACGTGGGATAACCGGGTAGATCACAATTGAGCAGAAGAGGTTGTGGTTCTCGCGAAGGTCAACGATAAGGTTTGTTGCCTCGTTCACGCCACCCTTCATATATACTGGGGTTACTGGCGATTGAGTTACTCCGATCTCGAAGCCATTCTCGGTGAGGGCACCTTGAAGAGCGTTTGTCACCTCCCATAGCTTAGCTAGGTACTCTGGGTGCGCTTTGATAAGCTCTAGACGTTTTAGTGCTCCGATTACCATAGGCATTGGAAGCGATTTGGCATATAGCTGAGAACGCATATTGTAACGCATAAAGTTGATAAGCCACTTTGGACCTGCTACGAAGGCTCCGATACCTGCCATAGATTTTGCGAAGGTATTGAACAATACGTCGATTTGGTCGGTCACACCGAAGTGCTCGCCAGTACCGCGGCCGTTAGCTCCCATAGTTCCGAATCCGTGAGCATCGTCGACTAGAAGGCGGAAGTTAAACTCACTCTTAAGCTCAACGATCTTGTCAAGGAAACCTAGGTCACCCTTCATTCCGAATACACCCTCGGTGATAACTAGCACACCTCCGCGTTGCTCTTCGGCAAGCTCGGTTGCGTGTTGCAATTGTAGTTTCAAAGAGTCGAGGTCGTTGTGACCATATACGAAACGCTTTCCTTTGTGCATACGCAAACCGTCGATGATACATGCGTGAGCCTCAGCGTCATAGACAACAACGTCACGTGCTGTAAGCAAACAGTCGATAATCGAGATCATACCTTGGTAGCCGAAGTTAAGTAGGAAGGCGTCGTCTTTGCCAACGAAATCAGCCAATTCGCGCTCCAATTGCTCGTGGTATTTGGTTTGACCACTCATCATACGAGCACCCATTGGCGCTGCCATACCGAAAATTGCTGCTCCCTTAGCATCTGCCTCTCGCACCTCAGGGTGGTTAGCCAAGCCAAGGTAGTTGTTTAGCGACCAGTTCAACATCATTTGGCCACGGAACATCATGTGAGGACCTAGCTCACCTTCCAACTTTGGAAATGCGAAGTAACCGTGTGCAGCGTTCATGTATTGTCCAATAGGACCACCTACGTTCTTTTCGAGGCGTTCGAAGATATCTACCATTGTATTTGTTATGTTTTTTATGTTATTTTTATTATAGTTTGGCTTGTTGTAATATACAAAGTTACAAAAATATGTAGACTTTTGACGCTGTTCCTTAGGAAAATATTGCTCGTTTGGGTGCAAATGAGTATTTATACTTACTTGGGGTGTTTGTCCTCTTGAAATTGTTGCAGCTCTTTGAGCTGCTCGCCCTCTGCGCACTTTTGGAACAAAAGTGCTTTTTGTGAGGGAGGGCGAGGCTTGCTTACTGCCCTAATGCCGGGCGGGCACCAAGCTAGCTTGGATCCAAAAACTTCGTTTTTGACTTATCGCTTAATATTTACATCTAGGGGCATCGGCTTCGTCTGTTCGCCTGTATACAAAGTTACGTGTGGGAATGGGATCTCGATTCCCTCGGCATCAAAGCGGATCTTCAACAGACGCTGATACTCACGCTTGATGCGCCACTGCTTCATAGGTCTGGTCTTGATAACCAGCTTGATAATGATGGCGCTATCGGCAAAGGAGTCCAAGCCCCATACCTCGATGTCGCTGAGCATCTGATCACCTAGCTTGCCAGCGCGAAGCTCCGCTCCTACCTCCTTCATGATCTGCATCACGCGGTCGACATCTTCCTTGTAGGCCACTCCGATCTCCAAGACGATGGCCGACCACTCCTTAGTCATATTCGAGAGCGAGTTGATCTTGCCATTTTGGAAGATATGAACCACGCCCGAGGGATCGCGAAGAGTAACGGTGCGCAGCTCGATCTTCTCCACCACGCCCGTAGTGTCATTGATAATGGCCATGTCGCCCGTGCGGAGTTGATCCTCGAGCAGAATGAAAAATCCGCAGATAAAGTCGCGCACAAGCTCCTGAGCACCGAAACCGACGGCAAGACCCAGGATTCCGGCACTGGCCAAGATCGGCGCTATATTGATATTGAATTTAGAGAGCAGGATCAGGATAAAGATACTCCAAAGCAAGATGTTGACAACGCCATGGAGGATGCCCATGATGGTGTCGACACGCTTTACAGCCTCCTCGGCATCCAGCGTATCATCGAGCTCGACTCTGCGGCGTGCTACAAGTTTCACCTTGTTAAATGTGTAGCCCACAAGGCGCTTAGCGACAATGAAAATCAGGATGATAAAGAGGATCATCGGCAGCTCGAAGATTAGCCATTTGAGGATGCGCGAGATGAGATCTTGCCAAAATTGCGAGGTGAGGATATCAGTGGATTGGCTCTCCCAGCTAACCGACATATTTTCGAATTTCGCGCCCGAGCGGAGGCTGTCGATAGGGATATCGGCGATAAAGGTTGGGTCGTAACCCTTGATATTATTCACGTCGACCGACAAATAAAGATCCAACATCGAGACGTAGACAAAGAAGTGGTTATCGTATTGAACCACAACGGCATCGGGGTATGCTTCGCGCAATTCGTCGACCGAGGAGTTGATCGTGATTCCCTTTTGGGTTGCGTATCGTTCATCCTTGAAGGTGAGCATTTTGACCTCCGACTCTTGGGAATCGGAGTCGGCACGCGCAACCATCAACAGGTGGTTGGTGGTGTCGTAGACGAAGTAGACTGCCACCTCGCCACTGTCGCGCTTGGTCATCGGTGAGCGGAGTTGCTTCACGTAGTTTTCGCCATAGAGGCGCGTTAGGCGTTTGATGGGTGCACCGCGCTCCATATCGCCAACTTTGCGCTCGGCGATTAGGAAACTCGCGGGAATCGAGTCGCCATTTTGCAGAGTGACGTAGTGGTTCGAGAGGGGTTTGTGCATACAGCTCACTGCCGAAAATGCTATAAGAAGTGCAAAAATGAGTTTTTTCATATCGCTATATTATCTTGTTGATTTTGTAATTTTCACCTATTGTATCTCTTTCGAAGTCGACACCTGAGAGCACTACAAGTGAGGGTCGTTTGTCGATTTCGACTTCGCCTAGGTGGCTAAGACCTAGGGCTTCAGCACCGTTTTTGGTTGCCCACTCTAGGCGGGTTTTCAGTGGTACGCCCTCCAACATCTTGATCTCCTCGATCATCGAAAGGGAGTGGTTTGACGAGAGGGAGTCGGTGCCTAGGCAGATCTTTAGGTTGTTCTTGCGTAGTAGCTCAACGGGTGGTTTTCTGCCTGATATATAGTTGTTCGAGCGGGGGCATAGCGCCCAATATACTGGTGCCGAAAAGTGGTTCATGATTGTGTCGATATCCTTTTGATCGACGTCGACATTGTGCACCAAAATTACGCTTCTGTTTTTGGGGATGCTCTCTACGATTCTTCGCGCTGGTGAGCCGTAGTGCAGAAAATCGCACTCGAAACCTACCTTGGCGTACCAGTCGTGTAGCTCGCCTCGACCCATGAAAAGCTCTCGCTCGGAGACGGTTTCCATAAAGTGGATCGAGAGAGGCGCTGTGCCTTGCGAGGCTATCGCGCGGAAGCAATCGTCAGTTACTGAGTAGATTGCGTGTGGGGTTAGTGATGAGTTTTCGGCACGCAGCAGCTCGGCCAAGTGATCCGAGGATGTGCGACGCAACCCGAAGTGTTCGGCAAAAGTGTGGTAATGGATTGGGCTCACGGCTTTTACGGCCAGCGAGTCGCATGAGTTCGAGACATCACCCACGGCAACTACCCCTTCGCGACGCATCGCAAGGTCGGCATGAGCAATTGCGCGCTGGACATCTTCCGCAGAGAAGCGTTCCCTCGATGCTGATAGTTGCGCTGCGAACGAGGCGAAACCGCACTGCTCACTTACCACCCCTTGCAGGTGCGAGAGCTCGATATGGCAGTGGGCATTGACCATCCCCGCGAACATCAAGCCCGAGAAGAATTCCGTGCTGCTGAGCGAGTCTAACCTTTCGACACTCCCCACCGAGAGCACCTTGCCCGAGGAGTCGATCTCGATGACTCCATTGCGCAACAATTCGCCCCTATAAAGGAGATAATTCGAGGCTATCCGCCTTTTGCTCACTGAAGAAATCATCGTAAAAAATTCTTACGTCCAACTTATTTTTAAACATTCGCTCCACGGCAATTTCGGCCTCGGGGGTATACTCCAACGTGATATCGGTGAAGGTGACATGAGGTGTGCGCTTCGCTTCAAACGACTCTGCAAGGAGGATCATAAAGCGATCGACACTGTCACGGAAGATTATTTTGCGCTCGAAAGTTGTCTCGGTGTGTTTCCTAAGATTGGTCGATTGGGTCTGCTTGCGATCATCGGAGTCGTCATTTTCGACCCAACTTAGTGAGCGGTAGCTGCTTCGGTTGTTATCCAGGGTATCGACGTGGTAGGTGAACGATAGGATGTAGTCGCCTGGGGGTAGGCTGTCGATTTGCAGCTTTAGCTTCGAGGTGTCGCGCTGCGAGTGGTAGTTGATCCTCTCTTTGTGATATATTGCCGCTGTGGCTGCTCGCAGAGCTTTGGCCTCGATGGTGTCGATGATCATCGCCTCGTGGGCATAGAGACCCTCACCCACCTCCAAAAGGCGGATTGATTGCTCGACGATATCGCTCAGGCGGGCACTCTTGCGCTTCGAGAAGCTACCCACTGTGTAGGAGACATCCTCGGAGGTGTAGCCATATTTTTCGAAAATTGGCTGGTAGATTTGCAGCGTGTCGATATCGAACCTCGCGTTGAGCACATAGGCATTCACAAGGAAGGCATCACGGAAGATCAAGGCTAGCTCATCGTCGGGGATCACCGTGCGACGTATGCACGAGGGAGCCAAGAAAGTGAGTGCTAGGAGCAACGAGAGAAGTATATTTTTCATAACTATTTAGTTTTAATCATCTGTTTTACAACAACATGCGAAAGCATGACCGAGATCAGAAGTGAGAGCACAACTACAATCACCACATCCGAGAATAGTAGCTCCACGGGGTATTTATCGCTCAAAAAAGTTTGTGCGGGAAGTCTAACTAGCCCGTACCACTTTTGCAGCAGCGTCAAGGTGCACCCTATAACCACACCCAGGGCAACACCCACGGAGCTTATCAGCACACCTTCGCCGAAGAAGATATTGCGGATAAACGACCACGATCCACCCATCGCGCGCAGAGTCGAGATATCGTCACGCTTCTCAATAATGAGCATCGAGAGAGCTCCGATCAGGGTGAATGAGGCGAGGAGCATTATCAGCAGCGAGATAAACAATACGCCCCATTTTTCGTACTCGATAATATCGTACAACATCGGGTTGAGATCGTATCGGCTCTTGACTTCGAACTCATCGCCTAGCTGCTTTCGGATGGCCTCGATGATGCTCTTCTCTGCAGCTGCATCGCTTAGCGAGAGGAGCAGTTGGGTCGCTTTACCCTCAGAGGAGGTTAGCTGTTCAACGGCACGCAGCGAGGTGAGGGCATAACGCTCCTCGCTCTGCATATCGGCGCTATAAAGCCCCGAGATTTTGATCCTCCGCTGCTTGTAATTCGACATCGGCAGCAGCGACGAGAAGCCACTCTCCTTGAGCGCATAGAGCTCCACGAAGCGATCCACGATATTGTGAGCACCCAGGCGCAGCGCCATTGAGCGACCCAAAACTATTCGATCCAATTCGCCCAGAGCCACTTGATATTGCCCCTTGGTGATACTCTCATCGAGTGGCACGACCGACAAAAAAGCGGAGTCAACACCGCGCAGGGTGATAACCCCTTGGCGCCCTTCGTTCTCCAAAAGCATCGTCTGCTCGGAGACGAACGAGAGTGCCTCAACGCCATCCATCGCGAGGAGCGCCTCGGTGTCGATTGCATCCCTGTCAAAGAAATTGCCTTTGGCGCGTACCACAGTCACATCGGCATCCACCACCCTATTTGTGAGGCGAACCAACTCTCCGAAGCCATTGAAGACAGAGAGGAGGATGATCACCGCAGCAACGGGTAGAGAGATGGAGACGAGGCTGAGCGCGGTAATGAGATTCACTACCGAGTGCGACTTCTTGGCGAAAAGGTATCGTTTGACAAAGAGCAGCATTGCTTTTCGCTTTGTTTACTCTTGGCTGATTGCTCGGTCGATTCCTTCGATATACTCTAGTGAGTCGTCGAGGAAGAAGTCGATTTCGGGAACTACTTTCAATTGGCTTTTGATACGTGTACCCAAAGCTTTGCGGATCATCCAGATATTATCTTTGAGGCTCTTCATCACCTCCTCGTGGCGGTTGAATGGGAAGATACTCACGTAGATTTTCGAGTAGCTTAGATCGGGAGAGATTCTTACGGCAGTTACGGTGATAAGGATTCCCTTTACGATTGGAGCAGCCTCACGTTGGAAGATTTCAGCGATATCGCGTTGGATTTGCTTCGATACTTTTTGTTGTCTTGTTGATTCTATATTCATCTTTTAATATTGTGTTTTTTACTTAAATTTTATCTTGTTGGACGATTACTGCTTTTTGATTTTCCACTTTTGGCATTGCTCTGGTTTTTCTTATCGTCGAAACCGAAACCATCGCGTAGGCCAGTGCTCTTGAGGCGTTTGGTGTACCACGCTGCGTAGTCATCTGGGGTTAGGCGGTAGCTTACTCCAACCTTGATATTGAGGTTGTCGATCGGCGAGCGCATCAGGGTTATCGAGAAGGGGTTTTCAACGCTATTGTCCGAGGTATTGGAGTAATAGAGATTTCTATTTTTCATCAAATCGGAGTAGCTGAAGTAGTAGCGTGCCGAGGCTTGAAACTCGAAACGTCCCGCAAGATAGGCGATACCACCTCCGAAGGCTAGGCCATAACCCAGGCGATTGTCGCGCTCATCACGCAACTCGTAGTCGCCTTGCCAGAGCTCAGCGCCGTAGGAGTGTTCCAGTTCGTTTTTATAGGTCGACGAGAGGTTATAGCTCAGAGTTACGGCAGCTTCTCCGAAGACTCTGGCGCGGTTGTCGAACATATAGACGTAGGGTTGCCACACTATTGGAACCATCACCGAGTTGACGTAGCGATAGTAGTAAAGTAGATCCTTTGCGCTATTATCGCCATCGGTGTTGTTGTCGGAGGTGTAGGGTGCGTAGGCAAAACCGCGCTCCATATACTCTAGGTCGACTCCCACGCAACCTACATAGAGGGCATCGGTGTAGTTACGCCACGTGAGCGAAAACGACGAGAGGCCATAGATCGACTTGGATTCGATCGAGGGGTAGGCCCTAATTGATCCTGAGCCGATTCCATACGACACTCCGACAGTGCTTTGAGCTCGAAGCGAAAGGGAGGTTGCAAGTAGCAACGCGATTATAAGTAGTCTCTTCATAGCTCTTAGAATTGGTTTTTAATATCACTCATATTGAAGCCTGTGCCTGACGATGTGTTTTGCTGTTGAGCCTTCTTCATGGCCGCCTCTTGATCGGCAATTCGCTGTTTTTGAGCTCGTTGAACCTCTCTATCATCGAGGGTTTTGATCAGTAGTTCCATGGTCATTGGTGCGAAGATTTCGCTCATGTCCATCTCCAATTCCACCTCCCAGTTCACCTTTGTGGCGAAGGTGTCTTCACCGCCTGAGCTATACATCTCGCTTCGTTCGGGTTGACGGCGCTCCACAACATTTCCGCTGTTCCACTCTCCGTTGCCATCCATATCTTCGATGATTCTAAAGCGGATTTCGCCTGCGGGGACGAAGTTGAAAGTAACGTCGCCTGGCTTGAGATCGCGCTTCTCCTCCAAGAGTTTTCCGCTGCCGTCGAGCAGTTGGATGATGTAGCTGTAATCGAGCTCGGCATCAGCTTTGAGGTGGATTAGCACCGTGGCGTACTTCTCGGGATCGGCTACGGTGTACTTGCCGACGATCGTGTCGTTGACAAAACCTGCCACATCGGTGAGCGTGCCTTCGGGAATGGTGAGGGTGTAATTATCGCTCACTGGGCCCCATGGTGAGCGGATGTAGTAGCGACGCAGATTGACCGTGTCGCGCTCGATGCTTACCGCCATATCGGTGATAAGGCTATCGGCATCCATGCGCGTGAGTAGCAATCGCGAGGTGTCGAGCTTCACCAGTGGGTAGTCGAAGTCGATCGTAAGGTTGCGCTCGGGATTTACCTCGCCTGAGATTGGCATTTGGTATTTGAGCACCTTGTCGGGATCTTTCCATGCTTGACCTGCTGCCAAGGCGGCATCGCGCTTTACCTCCTTTTCTAATCGAGCTTGTTCAGCCTCCTTGGTTTCGAAGAGTTTCCACGAGAGGCGTATTGTGTCGCGCTGAAGCACGAAGTTGTTCACCGAGTCGTGTTTGTAGTAGGCAACCACCGTGCGCAGGGTATCGGAAAGTTGCTCCGATGGGGTTTTGAGCCATAGAGCCAGGGTGTCGCGACCTTTGGTGATTGGCTCGACAAAAACATCATTCTCAGGGATTTGGTCGAATGTAATCGACTCGATTTGGGGGTTGGCTGCGCTGAAGTACAACATCGCTTTGTGTTGAAGTGGTCGCTCGTTACCTTGCAAGTTTTGACGTTTGAAGGTCTCGTCGGTAAACATTCTAAAGTAGAGCTGCGGATCGGCTACGGCATACATACGCACCGAATCGTACCACACGGCGAAGCCTGGCAGCTCTTGAGGGGTAAACTCCTCATCGAGGAAGCCTACCTTGTCGGTGCCTGGTTCGTACATTTGGTTGCCGTTGGTATCTTCAATAGCGTAGGCTCGGTAGCGGATTGGCTTGAGGTTTTGGGCAATGAAGATTCCATTATTCTCGGCACGTGCTATCGAGGCTGGCTTATGGTTAAAGAGCGTTGAGTCGTACTCTGCGACATTCTCCAGCGAGTCGGCCACGAAGAAGTAGATAAATGTTTTGCTCACCGAGTCAGCTTTGTAGCTATCGGCCGTGTAGCCTGAGACCATCATCGAGTCGATCTCTGTGCCAGTCGAGAAGACGTAGCGCATCGAGTGTAGCGGGTTGTTTTCGTTGTTATCTTGGATCGAGCTTCCGAAGTTCAGCGAGTAGGTGGTGTTCTCGAGCAGAGTATCCTTGATTGTTACCAATACTCCGCGGCCTTTGGTCAGTAGGGTTGGGGTTTTCTTCATCGCGGGCGAGGTGAAGAACTCCTTTTGCTGATCTTTGATCACCACATATTCGTCAAATTCGATGTAGATTTGCTTCTTATCGAACGAGGTTGTGAAGTTGTCGGGGTTCATCGCAACGATCACTGGCGGCAATGTATCTTTTGGCCCTCCCGTAGGGGTTAGGACCGAGGCGCAACGGCTGAAGAATGCACTTAGAAAGAACATTACCACGATGGTGCGCATTGTCGCAACAATATATTTTTTTGTAAATTTCATATCTTACTCGGTTTTTTCGGTCTCTTCTTCGGTTTCTGCCTCTTCGGTTTCTGCCTCTTCTTCCTCGGTTTCTTCGTTCTCCTCTTCTACCTCCTCTTCGTCTTCTTCGATCTGGCTATCATCATCATCTTCCTCCTCCTCATCTTCGAACGCTGGAGTTACGAATGTCCACTTGCCAGTGGTGTAGGTTCCATCTTTCCATGAGTAAAAAACTAGATCGACGTAGACCTCGGGGAAGTTAATCGGCACGGAGTAGCTTGTGTAGCCATAGGTCAGGGTGGCTGGATTGACCGCCACGATAACCACTTCGACCTTGTCGAGTTGCAGGGCAAGGGTCGTCTCATTATCATCGTAGGCTTCGCCCCACGCAAAAGGGCCTTTTTGCTCGCCTGAGTCAATCGAGGTGATGATTCCCGCTAGGGCATCGTCGTAACCTGCCACCTCCCAATCCTCGGTCGAACCATCGAAGGCGTAGAGTTTGATCCCCGAAAGCGAGGTGTAGTCGCCACTGCTTTCGGTTTGCTCGTAGATGCGGGCGATGTATGTGGTGTCGTAGGATGTCTTATTGAAGCACGAGGTGAGCCCAAAAAGAATCACAAGTGACAAAACTACTCTATTCATAATCAACATTTTAAATCATTTAACATCTGCTCCACGCTTCGTCCTGTTATTGCGTGACGGCGCTGTGATGCAATTTGAGCTAAGGGTTTTAAAACAAACTCTCGCTGCTCTACAAGTGGGTGAGGGACAGTTAGTCGCTCGGTTGAGATCGCCTGGTCGCCATAAAAAATTATGTCGACATCGATGCTTCGCGAGGTGTACCTCTCGCCACTCTCTTGCTTCTGTCGCGCCTCCTCGGCTCTTGCTCTACCCCATCGGTTTTCGATCCTCTGCACGGCATCGAGCAGCTCTTCGGGCTCCATCGAGGTTTCGAGCTCTACGGCTTGGTTCAAAAAGTCATCCGCCTGGAAGCCCCACGCCTTGCTGCGCTCGATGCTCGAGAGGTTCACTATTTGACCTACTTCGCTTTCGAGATCTTCGCGAACCCTTGCGAAGGTCTGCTCCATTTCACCAAGGTTGCCACCCAGCAACAAAATCACGGAAATCATAAGCGGTTAATCTGTTTACTTACAACCAACGCGAAGTGGGTGAAAACTATTGTTGAGTTGCCATTTTGGAAGATCTGGCGCGAGGCTAATTCCACTTCCGAGATCAACAACTCGATATTTTGATTCCCAATGAAGGGAGCAAATTTATTGCAAAAGTCCGCTTCCTCACCCCAAATATAGCTAATTTCTGACAAACCTGCGTGACGTACATACGCTTCGCGCAACAATCGTGCGGTGTGGCTCAGAAATGAGAGCTGATTTTCACGGCTTAGGCGAGCTACATCTTCGGCCCACGACACCAATTCCAGGTGCTTGTCGTTGTAGCTTAGGCGCATTAGCGAGCAGAAAAGGTCGAAGGCTGTCGCTTGCTCCTCGCTGCGTTCGCCTGCGATGATCTCGTCGACTTTTAGCTTGTCACCACAGGCAAAGCGTGAGATTTTTTGAGCCATCGAGGGCTCTACACCTCTGCTGAGGCAATATTTTTCTAACGCCTCGTCCGAGATTCTTGGCACCGCAACCTCTTGCGTTCGCGAGATGATCGTGGGTAGAAGCCTATCGGCTCGCTCGGTGATTAGGATAAAGAGGGTTCGCTCCCATGGTTCTTCCAAGATCTTGAGGATCTTGTTCGAGGCTTGCTCGTTCATCATTTCGGGTAGCCAGATGATCATGGTTTTATACCCTTCGCCGTAGCTTTTGAGCGAGAGTTTTTCGACTATTTTGTCCGCCTCTTTGACTGTGATTGTCCCTTTTAAGGTTTTGCCCAAGTCCAAGGCTTTGAACCATGTTGGTGCTGAGAGGTAGCCTCGGTTTTTTGTGAATTCGCTGCGCCAGAGCCCCAAGAAATCATCGGTTAGGGGTGTTTCGCCCGATTTTTTGCCTTGACGGTTGACTGGCAGAGCGAAGTGGAGATCGGCATGAGCTAAGGCCTTGATTTGCTGGCACGAGGGGCAGAGTCCGCATGAGTCGTCCGCACCTCTATTCTCGCAATTGATATATTGAACGTAGGCCAAGGCTAGGGGCAAAGTGCCATAGCCAGCAGCTCCCGTAAAGAGTTGCGCATGCGAGATACGACCAGCAGCTACGCTCTCGCGCAACTTCCTTTTTAGCTCCTCTTGCCCTATAATATCTGAAAATTTCATACGCTATTCTTATCGCTTTAATTTTAATATTGAGCCCACGAGCCCTGCAACATCTATCTTTTCGCGCCATACGGCATACAATACGTAAACAGTTAATAACAACGCATTTATGGCATATATTGCCACCGCAGGGATGGCGTTCAGTGATTGCTCTGCGGCTACACTCACACCGAACAGCACTAATGCCAGGAGGACATATTCGCCAATTCTCGCTAGCGGATAGGGGGTTGGGTACAATCGTCGATTGAGCGTATAGCTCACCACCACCATCACCGCTTCGCCCACAAATCTAGCCCACGCAGCACCGAAGTAGCCCCATCTTGGGACGAAGGCGAGGTTGAAAATAACTGTCGAGGCTAAGCCCGCCAGGGTGATCACGATGGCTAGCATTGTCTTCTCCTCGCGCTTATACCAAAACGAGAGGTTGAACCACACTCCCATCAACACATTGGCGCCCAGGACTATAGGTAGGATATAGATTCCCTCTCTAAAGTCGGGTCCTACGATAAGTGCGAAGAGATCCTTGAAAAGGGCTATCCCCAAGAAAATCGCCATCGAGGCCATCACGAAGTATTTCATCGCCGCAGCGTTCATCTCCACGAAGTCGCTCTTTTTGAAGTTCGAGAGGAAGAAGGGCTCGGCAGCCAGGCGGTACATTTGGGTGAAAAGGGTCATCACCACGCCGATCTTCACCACGGCGCCGTAGATTCCCAGTTGCGCCATCGCTCCCTCGGGGACTAGGTATTTGATCATCTGACGGTCGATAAAGTCGGTCGCCGTAGCAGTCACGCCACTCAAAAGCAGCGGCAGCGAGTAGACGAAAAGCGCCGAGAGCAGCACGAAGTCGATTCTTGGCACTGTGCGTGAGGTGGTTGTAAGCACTGCCACGAAGGTCACTACGCTAGCTGCCAAATTCGCCACTAACACCCAACCCACTCCGAATTCTGAGTCAAAAAGACCTGCGAAGCCCATCGAGAAGGCGAACGCCACTTGCAGAATGATGTTCAGCAGCTTGATCATCACGTAGGTTTTCGCTCGGCCTTGCTCTCTGAGTCTGGCGAATGGGACTGCGACGACAACGTCCAACATCACGATTGCGGCAAGCAAGATCAGGTACATTGGGTTGGCTACGTAATCCGCGCCCATGACCCTCGAGATTGAGGTGTCGAACAGGCAGACTAGCACGAAAAACGCTATTGCGGCAAGTGAGGTTACACCCCACGCTGTGGCAAAGAGGCGCTTTTTGGCTGCTGCAATACTCTCTGTGTCAGGGTTTTCATTCTCAGCCTTCGCTGCGAAGCGGAAGTAACTAGACTCCATGCCCAGGGTCAGCAAAACGAGCATAAAGGGGATCAAGGCGTAGATGTCGGTGATCACTCCAAATTCACTTTGTCCAAAGACTCGGGTGTAATAGGGGGTCAGCAGGTAACTAAGTAACCTGCCGATAATTGTGCTTACTCCGTAGATCGCACTCTGCTTTGCTAATTTTTCTAACATCTGCCTTTTTGCTCTAATGGGCAAAGATACGAATATTATGGGGGAATCTGAAATTTTTTTGGGGTAATTTGGGGGTAATTTCTTACTGCTTCCCCATTTGCCTTGAGCTGCTACCTTCTCACGTCATCCCAGACTTGATCTGGGATCTACAAGAGCGTGTGGATCTAACGCAAGATATACTCACCCAAGTTTCTGAAAACCGCCTTCTTTTGTAGATCCTTTTCTCGAGTCTGGGATGACGGGAGAAGGAGACGGTTCAAGGCAAATTAAACGGTGTAAGTAAGTTTGGGATGACGGGAATATATTTATTTTGCAGATCTTTGATCTGCCGCCCTCTGCGCACTTTTGTTCCAAAAGTGCTTTTTTAGGAGGGAGGGCGATTGATTGCGCTGGTTGGGGACTGCGCCTAATGCCGGCGCGGGCACCAAGCTTGGATACGGAAAACTTCGTTTTCCTTACAAAAAAAATCCTACTTAATGATTACGCTGTTAACCAGCTTCACCTTGGAGATTCGGTTGATCTCCTCTTTGAG
The DNA here is from genome assembly GCA_047172885.1 of Rikenellaceae bacterium. Lineage (GTDB taxonomy): Bacteria > Bacteroidota > Bacteroidia > Bacteroidales > Rikenellaceae > Alistipes. The sequence goes on from JBCQVS010000018.1 coordinate 37,698, forward strand.
CCCCTCGCGCTGCATAAAGAGCTCGTGGCGGATGATGCTTGACTCGATGTGGGCGAATAGGATTCCCTTTTCCAGCCTCAGCGAGCTGGTCATATTTGCGATCTGGTCGCCTAGGATTATGCGCCACGTGTCGGGGAGTTTGCTCTCCGCGATTTTCTTGGCCACATAGGGGCGTGAGAAGAACTCGTCGAGCACTTCGCCTACGAGCATGGTCTTGGTGCGTCTCATGATTTCTTGACGATTTCGCCTCCCTCGACCTCATACAAGGCATAGGGGGTGGCAGTGGATGAAAGGATCTCCTCGAGGCGTGTGCGGTTGCAGTCGGTGATGAAAATTTGGCCGAACTCCTCCGCTGCGACGATCTGCAGAAGCTGCTCCACACGCGAGCGGTCGAGTTTATCGAAAAGGTCGTCGAGAAGCAGGATTGGGCGCTCGGACTTAGCTTGCGACACTATGCAGTATTGCGCTAGCTTTAAGGCTATTAGATATGATTTTTGTTGCCCTTGCGAGCCATATTTTCTTAAAGGGAAGCCTTCGATCCGCAGCTCCAGGTCGTCTCGGTGAACACCCACCGTGGTGTGCTCCATCGCTCTATCTTTTGCTCGCGACTCTTGCAGAAGTGCGGTGAGTGGCAAAGTGCTTAGTTGCGAGGTGTAGCTTAGCGAGATCGTCTCCTTTTCGCCCGAGAGGATGCGGTAGAATTGCTCCACTAGGGGTTGCATCTGCGCGATGATCTCGGCACGTTTGGCGTGGATCACTTCGGCACTTTGCGTGAGGAACTGATCATAGATTTCGAGCATCGACTCTTCACCGCGACTCTTGAGCAGGGTGTTGCGTTGCGAGAGTGTGGCATTGTAGCGGATAAGGGCGTTTAGGTAGGCAGGGTCGAGCTGCGAGATAAAGCTATTGAGGAATCGGCGGCGCTCCTCGGCACCGTCGTAGACCAGCGAGATATCTTGAGGAGCCACCACCACCACGGGGATTACTCCGACGTGATCCGAGAGGCGCTCATACTCCTTGCCGTTGCATTTTAGTGTCTTCACTCCCTTGGCTTGCTGGCGGCTGAAGGAGCAGACTACCCCACTTGATTTTCCCTCGTCGCTTTGGAACGCACCATCGACAACGAAGAAGGGTTGATCGTGGCGTACGCTCTGTCTGTCGGTCATCACCATCATTGATTTGGCTAGCGAGAGGTAGTGGATGGCATCGACGACGTTTGTTTTTCCCGCGCCATTATCACCCACCAGGGCGTTGATGGATGGCGAGAAGTCGAGACGCGCTTCTGCGATATTTTTAAAGTTTATCAAATATAGGCTTTTCAGATACATCTATGCGGGATTTTACTCTACAAAATTACTCAAATTTATTAAAATTCCGAATATAGAAACGAAAAAAGCACACTAAAAAATTTGATTGATGGAATAATTGGCTTATATTTGTGCTAATATTTTTTTTAAACATTAATAACTTAAAGCATTTAAAAGTATGAAAAAAATTCTTCTTTTGGCCGTTGCAATGATCGGATTTGCAACCGCAGCTTCAGCTCAGGTTTTCGAAAAGGGCACAAATAACATTACTTTCACAGCAGGTTTCGGCGGCGGATATGGTGTTCCAGTCGCTCTTTCATATGAAAAGGGAGTTGTTGATTTTGCTGCTGACCACAAGCTTGGTGTTGGCGCTTACCTTGGATTTGGTGACAACTACATTTTCCCAGCTGCTGAGTGTAACTATCACTTTGTTGGAGTTTCTAACCTTGACCTTTATGGTGGTGTTCGCCTAGGTCTTTTGGCAGGTACTAACGGTGGTGCATCGGGTATCTTCTGGACTTCGTTCGATATTGGAGCTAACTACTTCTTTAGCGACAAGTGGGCTATCAATGCTGAGGTTGGATCGGGTCTAGGTGCTTTGAATCTTGGTGTTACTCACCGATTCTAGAGTCTATACTTTTTTGATTTGGGCGCTCCTTCGGGGGCGCTTTTTTTGTGTTGTTGACCTAGGACTGCGCCTAATGCCGGCGCGGGCACCAAACAAGATACTGTGTTAAAAAGCAAATAAAAAGAGGATTATTTTGTATTTTTCTTAAAATTATTTACATTTGTATTGACGAAGGAAGGGTTCATTCGACTTGTCGGACTGATCTCTATCCTGTGTAGGCGACCTTAGAGTTGCCTACTTTTTTTTGGGCTTTG
>JBCQVS010000019.1:0-38740 GCA_047172885.1 Rikenellaceae bacterium
CCAGTCGAAGCACGTCCACTCTGCCTAACATCCGCGGCAATCTCGCTAGCCACCTTGCCCGAGCGAGTGTTAAGATTAAAATTCACCGCGATCAGAAAATTCCGTGCGCCAATATTTATCGCCCCCGAGCGAGCAATCACCTCATCAAAAGCCCGAGCTCCAAAATCAGGAGCATCATCCGCGCTTGTGAGCCTCGCAGCAAGCCCCTCATACTCCCCTCTGCGACAAACAGCCAAATTCCGCCTCTCGGGCCTAAATGCCGCAGCCTCATAACAATAAGAAGGAATCAAAAGCTCCTCAGCGATCCTTGCCGCCAAAGTGCGAGCCAATGAAGCACACTCCTCCAACGAAATCCCCTCGATAGGAATGAGTGGAAGCACATCAACACCACCCAACCGAGGATGCTCCCCCGAATGTGTGCGCATATCAATCAGCTCAAAAGAGAGCCTAACCGCCTCAAAAGCAGCCTCGACAACCTGCCGAGCCTCCCCAATAAAAGTGATCACAGTGCGATTAGTCGCCTCACCTGGATCAACGTGCAGCACCCTCACCCCGTCAAAGGATGAAATAGCTGAGGCGAGACTCAGAATTACATCCCGATCTCGCCCCACGCTAAAATTAGGCACACACTCAATAATCTGTCTACCCATTATGTCAAACTTTTACGCATTATACATCTGCCAAACAAGCGCCGCAGCACCAATCACCGCAGTGTTCTTATCCTGAATTCCACTAGGCAACAACTTCACCTTATTGCGGAAAGTAGCCATCATATCCTCCTCCATATACTTCTTAGTAGGCTCGAAAAGCAACTGACCCGACTTGGCCAAACCACCAAAGAGGATAATAGCCTCAGGCGAGGTGATAGTGCACATATCAGCTAGAGCACGTCCCAAGATCTCACCTGTGAAGCGGAAGATCTCCAAAGCAAGAGCATCGCCATCGACAGCCGCCTTATAAATATGGAATGAATCAAACTCGCTAAACGGTATCTCGCGCAATGAACTAGGAGTATTTGTCGAAGCCATCAACTCAAAAGCAGTACGCTTGATACCCGTAGCCGACACGTAAGTCTCCAAACAGCCATTACGTCCGCAACCACACACGCGACCACCACGCTGCGCAATGACGTGACCAAACTCACCCGCAAAACCATCGTGACCATAGATCATCTCGCCATTAGCAACAAATCCAGAACCCAGACCAGTTCCCAAAGTGATCATCACAAAATCTTTCATGCCTTTGGCATTTCCGAAGATCATCTCTCCGATAGTTGCCGCATTAGCATCGTTAGTCACCGCAGCATACTCCACCTTTGGGAATTGCGCTTGCAAGTCAGCAACGATCTGGAACACACGATCCTCCTCATTGAGGCCAACATGCTCAGCATCATCATACTTCCAAAGGTTAGCAGGACGCTCGATGCATCCCGAGTGGATACTGGCGTTAGGAGCACCAATACCAATTCCGATCAACTCGAACTTAAAGTTAAGTGTCGAGAGCAACTCTTTCATAGCCGCAACTAAAGTCTCGATGTAAGCTGGGTAATCATTATATCCAGGGAAAGAGGCGGTTTTGATTCCACCCTCACCATATATCTCACCATCTTGATCAACAAGTCCAAATGCGGTGTTGATTCCGCCGATATCAATTCCGAACGCTAATTTTTTCATAAAGCACTTTATTTTTAGGTTTCATTTTTAAATTATAATGACAAAGTTAGGATAAAATTCTTTTTCTACAAACTTTTTTATTAATTTTGGTCTCTAAAATTCTACAAATTATGAAATCAAACGAAATAACACTCGATCTGATAGAGAACTATTTGGCACAGTTGGATATACCCACCGAGCCAGAACGCCTATATGCACCCATCGGCTACTCGCTCGCAGCGGGTGGTAAGCGTATTCGTCCGATGCTCGTTATGCTCTGCCATGCGCTTTTCTCGGATAACGACAAGGTGGCTCTTCCGGCCGCTGCCGCAGTCGAGGTTTTTCACAATTTCACGCTGCTGCACGACGATATTATGGATAACGCCCTAGTGCGTAGAGGCAAACCCGCAGTGCATGTTAAGTGGGATCAGAATGTAGCGATCCTTTCGGGCGACGTGATGATGATCGTGGCATACAAGCAACTGAGTTTGCTGCCTGCAAATATACTGCCCCAAATTTTCAAGGAGTTCAATACTATGGCTGCCGAGGTGTGTGAGGGTCAACAATATGATATGGATTACGAAACACGCCCCAAGGTCTCGGTGGTGGAGTATATGCGCATGATCGAGCTTAAGACCTCGGTTCTGTTGGGTAGCTCGGCTGCTATTGGTGCGATGTTGGGTGGCGCAACAGTTGAGCAGTGCCAAATCTTGAAGCGCTTTGCAACGGAGATCGGAATTGCCTTCCAGCTTCAAGATGATTACCTCGACTCGTATGGTGACGAGCAGTTGGGAAAAGCTATCGGAGGCGATATCTTGATCGGAAAGCAGACCTTCCTGATGAATAGCGCCATGAGTCGTGCCGATGAGCCTACACGTGACATCTTGCGATACACTCACCTCGATGAGACTCTTTCCGATGAGGAGAAGATCGAGAGAATCAAGGCCGTTTTTGACCGCCTAGATATGCCTCACCACACCGAGCAGCAGATCAAGAATCGCTTCGATAAAGCCTTCTCGCTGCTAAGCACTTTGGATCTGGAGGATGAAAAATTAGAAAACCTGCGCCTTTTCGCTCAGGGACTTATCAACCGTAAAAAATAGAAATGAAGAGAACAGAAATAGAGATCATGGCGCCTGTGGGCTCCTATGAGTCTCTGCACGCTGCCATCGCGGCGGGTGCTAATTCAATATACTTTGGTGTCGAGCAGCTCAATATGCGAGCTAAGTCGGCTGCCAATTTCACCCTCGAGGACCTTGCCGAAATTGTCAAGGTGTGTAAGGAGAGTGGCGTGAAGAGCTATCTCACGGTCAACATCGCCATCTACGCAGGCGAGATCGAGGTGATGCGCCAGATTATCGACCGTGCCAAGGCAGAGGGAATAGATGCCATTATCGCGGCCGATTTCGCAGCGATACTCTACGCCCGCGAGGTGGGTGTTGAGGTGCATATCTCGACCCAATGTAATATCGCCAATACCGAGGCGGTGCGCCTTTACGCTCAGTGGGCCGATGTGGTTGTTCTTGCGCGTGAGCTCACTTTGCAGCAGATTGCCGCTATCCATCGCGATATCGTGGAGCAGGATATCAGGGGACCTCGAGGAGAGCTTGTCGAGATCGAGATGTTTGCTCATGGAGCACTATGCATGTCGATTTCGGGCAAGTGTTATTTGAGCCTTCATGAGACCGACTGCTCGGCTAATCGTGGTGCTTGTAGGCAGATCTGTCGACGTAAATATACTGTTCAAGATACTCAAACGGGTGAGATGCTCGATATGGATGGCCAATATATCCTCTCGCCTAAGGATCTGTGTACCATTGAGTTCCTTGATAAATTTATCGAGGCAGGCGTTAGGGTTCTCAAGATCGAGGGTCGTGCCAGGGGTGGCGAATATGTCAAGCGTGTTGTTGAGTCTTACGACTCTGCTTTGCGCGAGATTGAGGCGGGAACATACTCCGAGGAGTCGGTAAAGCCTTTGGTTGAGCGCCTTTCAACAGTCTTTAATCGAGGCTTTTGGGGTGGTTACTACGCGGGAAAAACTGTTGCTGAGCAGACTCTCCGTCATGGCTCGTCTGCCACTGAGCGCAAGGTTTATGTGGGTAAGGTTACTAACTTCTTCAAGAAGTTGTCGGTGGCTGAGGTTCTGATCGAGGCTTCACCTTTGGTGCGTGGTGAGACTGCGCTCTTTATGGGTGAGACTACGGGAGTTGTGGAGCATGCAGTTGGTGATCTGATGTTCGAGGAGAAGGTTGTGGAGAGAGTTAGTCAAGGGATGCTTTGCTCAATCAAAACCGACACTCTGGTTCGTCGCGGCGATAAGTTGTATAAGATGGTCTCCGCCGAAACCTACGACGACCAACAATAAGAAAAACGAAGTTTTTCGTATCCAAGCTTGCTTGGTGCCCGGCCGGCATAAGGCCAGTAAGCAATTTTTTCCTATCTTTGTGACCTCAAAGTAATTAAAACTAAAAAACAAAAAAATAGATGAAGCGCGTAATAGGCATAGGTAACGCATTAACAGATATGCTAGTTAACCTCAAGAGCGACACAGTGCTCGGCAAGTACAAATTGGCCAAAGGCTCGATGACCTTGGTAAACACAGATTTTCAGGATCAGATCGCCAAGAGTGTGGCGGGCATGCCATACTCCCTTTCGTTGGGTGGCTCTGCCGGCAACACCATCCGTGCGATGGCACAGTTAGGCTGCTCGGTAGGCTTTATCGGCAAGGTGGGAGCGGATAAGACGGGAGATTTCTTCGAGCAGGCGCTAATCAACCTGGGTGTCGAGCCGATCATCTTCCGCGGCAAGGATCACTCGGGACGTTGCATGTCGCTGGTCTCAAACGATGGTGAGCGCACTATGGCCACCAGCCTAGGTTCGGCTATCGAGCTAACGCACACGGAGATCATGCCGACTGTTTTCGACAGCTACGACTGCCTTTATGTCGAGGGTTACTTGGTTCAAGATCACGCACTTATCGAGAACGTAGTGAAGACCGCTAAGTCCTTGGGTTTGAAGATCGCCATTGACCTTGCGAGCTTCAATGTCGTTGAGGAGAACTTGGAGTTCTTGCGCTCATTGGTTCGCGACTATGTAGATATCATCTTCGCCAATGAGGATGAGGCGCGTGTTTTCTCGGGTGAAGATGAGCCTGTTAATGCCTTGCAATATATCTCGCAAATGTGTGAGCTTACGATTGTGAAGATTGGCACTAAGGGAGCGCTTATCAAGCGTGGTGACGAGGTTGTTCATGTAGGAATTATGGCTGCTGCTAAGCGTGTTGACACTACGGGAGCAGGAGATTTTTATGCTGCGGGCTTCTTGGCAGGTATGTGTGAGGGTCTTTCGTTGCGCCAGTGTGGCACTATTGGAGCTATCACGGCAGGCAAGGTTATCGAGGTTGTTGGAACAACTTTTGGTGAGGATGTCTGGAGCGATGTAAAGAGCCTGGTGACAAAGGTAAAATGCGATAGATACTTGTTCTAAAAAGAATAGAAACAAAAACTTCGTTTTTATTCCTTCTTCGTTTCTCTTCCTTATCCTTCGAAGAAGCGCTCATCAAAATTCACAAAATAGACCCGATCCGTAGCCCGCGTAAGAGCCGTATACAACCACCGAAGCATATCGCGCGTCATAGGCTCATCGCCAAACAAACAGCGATCAATAAACACAGCCCGCCACTGCCCACCCTGAGCCTTATGGCACGTAACAGCGTAGGCAAACTTCACCTGCACAGCATTATAATGCGGATTCTCCCTAATCTCCTTGATCCGCTTCGCGCGACTCTTAATATCCATATAATCCTTCTCCACCTCGTAGAAAAGCTGTTTGCTCTGCTCATAACTAAGCGAAGGAGCCTCGCTCGAAAGAGTGTCCAACAACACCTTGCAAGTAATCTCATACCCCTCGTAATCCCCAAAAGCAAGGGTCGCCTCAGCGAAGCGAAACCCATAAAAATCCTCGAACCGACGCAGGCGACGCAGCTCGGCAATATCACCATTAGCCATAAAGCTCAAAGGACACTCCTCAATCAGCTCAGTATAGTGATAATTATTGCGCACAACCATCAACATATCCCCACTCTCGATCTCCTCCTCAGCCCCCAGCGAGAAGCGGCGAATACCCTCATTATAACGGTTTGCCCGCTTATTTGATCGCGTGATAACAATAGTCTCATCACGCCCAAACTTGTCGTAACACTCCTGCAGCTTCTCGGTAAACTCACCTCCCTCGATACGCTCCACATCCGGAAAATTCATCTCAAAGAGCGGAATCTCATCCAAGTGATTCTCAATCATGCACCTGATCATCGTGGCATTAAATAAAATCCCCGACTCGGCGCCCTGGCGCACAACCTCATCCATAGTCCCATAAATGACCTCCCCAAAGTGCGACATAGTGTGCTCATCCAAAGCGGGACTGAACTCCTGACCCACAGGAGGCAACTGCGCATTGTCACCCACCAAGATCAACCGACACCGCTTGCCACTTCTGACAAACCCCACCAAGTCATCGAGCAACGACCCACTGCCAAAAATCGAATCCTGACCATTGGACTCCGAGAGCATCGAGGCCTCATCGACAATAAAAACGGCATCCTGCTCGCGATTGTAATTGAGCGTGAACTTCGAATCGTAATCCGTGCTGCTCTTCTCGCGATAAATTTTTTTGTGTATCGTGTGCGCCTCATGTTTTGCCGCCCGAGCCAACACATTGGCCGCCCGACCAGTTGGCGCAAGCAGCACACATTTGATATTTAGCTGCTGAAGCGTAGATACTAAAGCGGCCAAAACTGTCGTTTTTCCAGTGCCGGCATAGCCGTTCAGGACGAAAATTGATGAAAAATTGTCATCAGAAATGAAATTTGATAACATTTCGATGATTTTTTTTTGGTCAGGTGTTGTTTCGAAACAAATTTTAGTGTAAATTTGGGACGTGATATATGTGTTAAGCATTTCACAGGGTTTTAATTTGATACAAACTTAATAACAAATATTCAAAATGAGAAAAATTTTTCAATTACTTTTGGCTGCGGCAGTCATCGGATTGATCTACGTGATCTACATCCAGATTGTTACTCCAATCCAATTTGAGCAAGAGATGGCTCAAAAAGAGAAAGCTGTTATCGAGCGCATCAAAGATGTACGTTCGGCTCAGCGTGCTTTCAAAACAGCAAATGCTCGTTTTACAGGCGATTTTGATTCTTTGATCAATTTTGTGCTTAACGATTCACTTACTATGCAGCGCAAGAGAGTTGATGAGGATGACTCAGTTGGTATGGCTCAATTCCTACTAGCTCAAAAGAAAGACAAGACCCTTAAGAACATCGAGGAGTTCCGCGTAGCAGTTATCGACACTGTATTCGCTCCACGTAAGCTCACTAAAGAGCAAGTTAAGGCGTTGCGTTACATCCCTGGTACAGGCGACAAAACTGAATTTATCCTTACTGCAGGTGCTGTAGCTACCGAGTCTAAGGTTGTAATCCCAGTTGTAGAGTGTAAGGCTCCTTACATCTTGTTCCTCGACACTGTTAAGTATCGTCAAGAGATCATCAACAAGAATGATGACCTTATCAACAACTACAACAAATATCCTGGCATCAAGTTCGGATCAATGGAAGGTGGTAACAACGAAGGTGGTAACTGGACTGGTGAATGATAATGCGCCCCTGGAGGGGTTCTTATATATAGAGGTCGGCAGCTTGCAGACTTCGTGAATATTTAAAAAAGGTGGTTGGCTTCGGTTGGCTGCCTTTTTTTGTTTATTGCAGATCTTTGATCTGCTCGCCCTCTGCGCACTTTTTCTTCAAAAAAGTGCTTTTTTAGGAGGGAGGGCGATTGACCTGGGACTGCCCTAATCGCGGGCGGCGACCAAGCAAGCTTGGATTGAAAAACTTCGTTTTTCACCTTTAATCGGGTCGGCATTTTTCCAATTTTTTTGTACCTTTGTAAAAATTATAATATCATGAATATAGCAACACTACAATTCAACCCCATAGGGGAAAATACCTATATCATCTGGGATGAAACCCTAGAGTGCGCAATCGTCGACGCAGGAAACAGCAACGACCGCGAAAATCAAGCCCTATTCAACTTCATCGCCGACAAAGGCCTAACGCCAAAACTCGCGATAAACACCCACGGACACTTCGACCACCTATTAGGAGTTGAAGCTTTGCGCAAGCAATACGGTATCCCATTCGCAATGTCCAAAGAGGACTCATTCCTACTGAGCAGCTACCCAACAGGAACAGTGATCTACGGAATGAAACTCGGCCCCATGCCAAGCGAAATCGACATCGACCTAAGTGAGCTAAGCGAGATAAAATTCGGCAACACAACCCTGCAAATAATCCCAACACCTGGCCACACCCCAGGTCACGTATCACTCTTCGAGGCGACCCAAAAAACACTATTCACAGGCGACACCCTCTTTAAAGAGTCGATCGGCCGCACCGACCTCCCTGGAGGAGACTACTCATGGATAATGGAGTCAATTCTCAAATCAATAATCCCGCTAGGCGACGACGTGGAGTTCTTCCCAGGTCACGGCCCCAGCTCGACAATCGGTCACGAGGCACTCTACAACCCCTTTGTTGTCGAGGTGCTCAACGACGAGGTGAACTACAAATAAACCTGCCATGAGTCGCATAATCCATAAAATCCTCTACCGTCTACTCCCCCTAAAGTGCTACCTTAGGGTGGTGAGCTCGATGCTATTCCTGCTTCTGCGCCTCGGATGGGGTCGCAAAAAGGAGATTGTCGAGTATATCTACCACCTCGAAAAGCTCGTGGGTGAGGGTGGCGTTGCAATAGATATAGGTGCGAACCTTGGCTACTACACCCGCACACTCTCACGCATAGTGGGCCCCACAGGGCAAATATACGCAGTCGAGCCCGTGCCACCAATCTTCGAAGTGCTAAACGCCAACACCCGCAAGTGCCACAACGTAACGCTGATGAACGTTGCCCTAGGCGAGCGAAACACAACCGTGACGATGGCCAACGACACGGTAGCTGCGCAAGGATACTTCGGCACAGGGCAAAACTTTGTGCAGCAAGGAGATAAGGGTAGCGCGATAGAGTTCGCAGCGGTGATGCAACGAGGAAGCGAGCTCTTTACGCCGCTCCAACGTCTCGACCTAATTAAATGCGATATCGAGGGTTACGAAGGGGTTGTGCTCCGCGAGATGTTGCCCATAATCGAACGCTTGCGACCTATAATCCTTTTAGAAACTGGTGGGGTAGTGCGCTCCGAGATGATCCAACTCTTTGAATCGCTCAACTATCAACCCTTCACGCTTATTGCTGGCAAAGAGGTTGAACTCACCGACGACAATGGCAAAGATATAATTTTCAGACCCTTAGAGAGAAAACAATGCGAATAGATATACTTACAGTAGTCCCCGAGCTACTAACCTCGCCACTAAACGAGTCGATCCTAAAGCGTGCCCAAGAGAAAGGGCTCGCCGAGATTGTGATCCATAATATCCGCGACTACACCACCGACAAGCACCGCACCACCGACGACTATCCCTTCGGAGGCGAAGCGGGTATGGTGATGAAAGCCGAGCCAATCTTTGCCGTAGTCGAGAAGCTCCAAGCCGAGCGCCACTACGACGAGATAATATATATGTCACCCGATGGTGTGACCTACAACCAACACGAAGCCAATCGCCTCTCGACCCTAGAGAATATCATCATCCTCTGCGGCCACTACAAGGGGATTGATTACAGAATCCGCGAGCATCTTATAACTCGCGAAATCTCGATTGGTGACTACGTCCTCACAGGAGGCGAACTTGCCGCCTGCATCATCGTCGACTCGGTGGTGAGAATCATCCCTGGTGCAATCGGAGACGAAGCTTCGGCACTCACTGACTGCTTCCAAGATAATCTGCTGGCGCCACCAGTCTACACCCGCCCTGCGGAGTTCCGCGGATGGCGAGTGCCCGATGTTCTCTTGTCTGGCAACTTCGCAGCAATCGACAAATGGAAAGAGGATCAGGCCTATGAGCGCACTAAGCTCTTGCGTCCCGACCTACTAAACGAATAAGTTATGAAGTACTTTTTAATTGCGGGCGAACCCTCGGGAGATCTTCACGGAGCGAACCTTCTAAAGGGGCTCATCAAAGAAGATGCAGCTGCAGAATTTCGATTCTGGGGTGGTGATGCCATGGCCTCGGTCGGTGGTGAGCAGAATCTTCTGAAACACTACCGCGAGAGCTCATTTTTCGGAATTATTGAGGTGCTGCGCAATTTGAAAACTATCTCGAAGCAATTAGAGGAGTGCGAGGCGAGCATCCAAGAATTTGCTCCCGATGTGGTGATCCTTATCGACTACCCAGGCTTCAATATGAAAATTGCGAAGTTCGCTAAAGAGCAGGGTGTCAAGACGTTTTATTATATCGCCCCCAAAGTGTGGGCATCGCGCAGCGGCAGAATCAAAGCAATGCGAAAGTATATCGACGAGCTTTTTATCATCTTCCCATTCGAGCAAGAGTACTTCTCGGAGCGCGGAATCGAGCCCCACTTCTGTGGAAATCCACTCACCGATGCCTTGGCCTCGAAGGTGGAATCTTTGCCCACGCGAGAGGAGTTCGTTGCGGAAAATAATCTAGGCGAAAAGCCAATCATAGCGCTCTTGGCTGGCAGTCGCCTCTCGGAGATTAAGGCCAATCTACCGCTAATGATCTCAGCCTCCAAAGAGTTCCCCGCACACCAATTTGTGGTGGCAGGAGTGCCATGGTTGGAGCGCGAAGTATATGAAAATCTTCTCGCGGGCAGCGACATTAAGATCGTCACCGACAAGACCTACGAACTCTTGACCTCGGCCGAAGCGGCAATTGTCACCTCTGGCACAGCGACCCTGGAGACAGCCCTTTTGAACATCCCCGAAGTGGTGGTTTATAGAGTGCGATTGATCCTGCAAATCGTAGCTCCACTAATCGTCCACGCAAAATTTATCTCGCTGGTTAACATTAACTTAAACCGTGAGTCGGTGCGCGAAGTGGTCCAAAGCTCAATGGATGCTAGACCAACAATCGAAGCTCTACGAAAGATCATCGTAGGCGGCTCAGAAAGAGAGAGAATGTTAAAAGATTTCAAAGAATTAAGAGCGATAATCGGCAGCAGCGGAGCGAGCGATCGTTTTGCCGCAAAGATGGTAAACCTGTTAAAATCAAAGAAAATATGAAGATAATCTGCATTGGTCGTAACTACGACGAGCATATCAAGGAGCTAAACGATGGCGGCACCAAGCCCGAGCAGCCTCTCTATTTTATGAAGCCCGACACAGCTTTGTTGCGCAATAACGATCCGTTCTACATCCCCTCGTTCTCCTCTGATTTGCACTACGAGTGCGAGTTAGTGGTAAAAATCAACCGCGTCACCAAGTGCATCGACCAAAAATTCGCCTCGCGCTGCTACTCGGAGGTGGGTCTAGGAATCGACTTCACAGCGCGTGACGTGCAGGCCGACGCCATCAAACGAGGCTTGCCTTGGGAGCTCTGCAAGGCGTTCGACCACTCGGCAGCTCTCTCTCCACGATTCATTCCGCTTGAGGAGCTAGGAGGCGATATCGGCAACCTACACTTCGAAATGGAGCTCAATGGCGAGGTGAAACAGCGTGGCGACACAGCTCAAATGATCTTCTCGGTCGACGAGATCATCAGCTACATCTCGAAATTCGTAACCCTCAAGATCGGTGATCTGATCTACACTGGAACGCCAGTTGGAGTAGGTGCCGTGAAAGCAGGTGACAACATTACAGCTCGCCTCGAGGGTCACGAGTTATTGAACTTTGATATAAAATAATCATGTTACTCTTCGAAAAAATAAAAAGCCAAAACCTGCGACTAATCCTAGCCTCGCAATCTCCACGTCGCCACTCACTTATGGAGGGTAGCGGCCTAAAGTGCGACATAGTAAAGTACGAGGTCGATGAGAGTTATCCCGACACGCTGGAGGCAGGGAAAGTCCCCGAATACCTCTCACAACTAAAAGGCGAAAACTACCCAGAACCCCTAGCACAAGGTGAAATCCTTATCACAGCCGACACCGTAGTAATCTGCAACAACACAATCCTCGGCAAGCCAAAAGACGAAACCGAAGCGTGCGAAATGCTAAGTAAAATCTCAGGCAGGGAGCACAAAGTAATCACAGGCGTCACAATCCGCTCAAAAGAAAAATCGGTGAGTTTCTCCTGCGAGAGCCTAGTGCGTTTCGCCCCCTTGACCCATGAGGAGATCACCTATTACGTCACCCACTACTCACCCTTAGACAAAGCAGGTTCCTACGGCATCCAAGAGTGGATCGGATATATCGGCATCGAGGGAATCCAAGGCTCATTCTACAACGTGATGGGTCTCCCAATTCAGAAATTATATAACGAACTAAATAAATTTATCTAATGAAAAAACTACTACTAACCCTCTGTGCTGCCGTGGTCTCGATGGCCGCAATAGCCGATGAAGGCATCTGGCTACCAGCACTTATCCAAAGCCGCATTGCTGATATGCAATCAAAAGGCTTCAAGCTCACAGCTGAGGATATCTACTCGATCAACCAATCGTCAATGAAAGATGGCGTGATGTTGTTCGGAGGCGGGTGTACCGCCGAATTGGTCTCAGACCAAGGCCTATTGCTGACCAACCACCACTGCGGTTACGGCAATATCCAAAGCCACTCGACCGTGGAGCACGACTACCTAACCGATGGTTTCAGCGCCAAGAGCTTCGAGGAGGAGCTTCCAAACCCAACGCTCAACGTCCGCTTCCTAGTTCGCATGGAGGATGTAACAGAGCAAATTGCTGCGGGTGCAACTGCGGCTGATATCAGCAAAGCTGCCTCTGAGGATGGTCGCTACCGCTGCTCAGTAGAGCCACTTTACTACGCAAACCAATGGTTTCTGTTCGTCTACGAGCAGTTCGATGATGTGCGCCTTGTGGCAGCTCCACCATCATCAATCGGTAAGTTTGGTGGTGACACCGACAACTGGATGTGGCCACGTCACACGGGCGACTTCTCGGTCTTTAGAATCTACGCAGATGCTAACAACCAGCCAGCTAAATACTCAGTGGACAACGTTCCATACACACCAAAGCACCACTTCAAGATCTCAACAAAGGGAGTCGAGGAGGGTGACTTCACAATGATCTACGGCTTCCCTGGAACGACTCAACAATATATCACCTCGGATGCTGTAACCTACATCGAGCACATCTCTGACCCAATGAAAATCGCCCTTCGCACACGTCGCCTCGACATCATCACAGCGGCGCAAGAGAAAGATCCAGCGGTGAGAATCAAGTATGCCTCGAAGCACGCTTCGATCGCCAACGCATGGAAAAAGTGGCAAGGTGAGGCCTTGGGTCTTGCTCGCCTAAAGACCGTGGAGAAGAAGGAGGCTTACGAGCGTGATTTCCGCGCATGGGCCGCTGGCACTGAGTACGCTACGCTTCTTGACTCGATGAGCGCTGCTTATGCTGAGATCGCACCTGCATACTTCAACTACGAGCTCTGCACAGAGTCGGTTCGCGCAATCGAGCTTGGCTCGGCACTTGCTCGCGTGAGCTATCCACTCAACGAGGAGCGCATGGCCTCGTTCTACAAAGATTACGAGGTTTCGATCGACCGCGATATAGCGGTTGCGATGCTCGAGGAGCTTCAAGCTCGCATGGAGTCTATCCCTGCTGAGTTCACCGCTCTTATCGCGCAGCATGGCTCAACCGAGGCTTACGTGGATTACATCTTCTCAACTTCGGCTCTAACCTCGCTCGAGAAGATCACCGCGGCTGCAACATCCGAGGAGGCAGTCGATGCAATTAAGAGCGACGATCCAATGGCTCAGCTACTCGCGATCTTCGCCCCTTTCACAGCGCAGCGCATGGGTCGCAGCATCAGCGATACGCATAGGATCTCGGCATACTACACCACTTACCTCAAGGCGCTCCGCGAGTTTGACCCTGAGCGCTCATTCTTCCCCGATGCCAACCTCACCTTGCGTGTGGCTTACGGATCGGTTGGTGGCTACACCTACCGCGATGGCGAGTACCACAAGCACGTCACAACAATCGACGGCATCATCGCCAAGGATAACCCCCAGATCTACGACTACGACATCCCACAATCTTTGCGCGACATCTACGCAGCTAAGGGCTACGGCCGCTGGGCAGTGGAGATTGATGGCAAGAAGAGTGTTCCAGTATGTTTCCTTGCCAACAACCAAACTACGGGCGGTAACTCAGGTTCGCCAATTATCAATGGCTCAGGCGAGTTGGTCGGTATTAACTTCGACCGCACCTGGATCTCAACGATGAGCGACATCGACTTCGACCCTAGCTTCTGCCGCAATATCTCGGTGGATATCCGCTACGTGCTCTTTATCTTGGAGGAGATCCTGGATGCTAAGCACTTGGTTGGTGAGATGGAGTTGGTTGAGTAGGCTTGTTTTAGTTATGAGTTATTAGTTAGGAGCTAACCGCTTGTCGCAACTCCTAACTAATAACTCATATCTCCAACTGAAAAGTTACGAAAAAAACCACGATACACTTGTGAATTTGATAAAAAATGTTTAATTTTACGAACAAATTCCTAATTAATAAACCCGAGCTAACTTTAAGGCTCAAAATATTTTTATAAAGTCATGGTAAACTTTTCATTGGAGGGCAAAGTAGCCCTAGTAACAGGAGCATCTTACGGCATCGGATTTGCTATCGCAACAGGTCTTGCTAATGCTGGTGCAAAAATCATCTTCAACGACATCAAGCAAGAGCTTGTTGACAAAGGTGAAGAGGCATACAAAGCTATCGGCATCGAGGCTAAAGGCTACGTTTGCGACGTAACTGACGAGGAGGCTGTAACAGCAATGGTTGCCGACATCGCAGCTACTGTAGGTTCGGTTGACGTATTGGTGAACAACGCTGGTATCATCGCTCGCGTGCCAATGCACGAGATGGCAGCTGACCACTTCCGCAAGGTTATCGACATCGACCTTAACGCTCCATTCATTATGGCTAAGGCTGTTCTTCCTGCAATGATGGAGAAACGCTCTGGTAAGATTATCAACATCTGCTCTATGATGTCTGAGCTTGGTCGCGAGACTGTTTCAGCTTATGCAGCAGCTAAGGGAGGTCTTAAGATGCTTACTCGCAACATCGCTTCTGAGTATGGTGAGTACAACATCCAATGTAACGGTATCGGACCTGGTTACATCGCGACTCCTCAAACAGCTCCTCTTCGCGAGAAGCAAGCTGACGGCACTCCACACCCATTCGATTCATTTATCCTAGCTAAGACTCCAGCTGCTCGTTGGGGAAATCCTGTTGACCTTGCTGGTCCTGCAGTGTTCTTGGCTTCTGAGGCTTCTGACTTCGTTAATGGTCACGTCCTATATGTTGATGGAGGTATCCTAGCATACATCGGCAAGCAACCTAAATAAATTGCCTTGTGGCGATTTTTGGCACATCACTCGGTCGATAAATGCTCACGTACTATAGTACGCTGCGCTTTCTCTCCCTTCGCGATGCACCAAAAATCACTCACAATCCAATTTATTTAACCGAGTGAACGTTGGGGTGGGCTATAAAATGTTTATACCCGTAACTTTCGACATCACTTTAAAATAATAAAGGTTGGCACTTTCATGAAAACGGGAGGTGTCGACCTTTAAAAACTATTGCAAACTAACCTTTTTAACAATTTTTATGGAAGTATTTAGCTACATTATCCAACTGGGTGCAGCTGTAATGATGCCGATCATCTTTACAATCTTGGGCGTATGTTTGGGTATCAAACCTAGCAAGGCGCTTCACTCAGGACTATTCGTGGGTGTGGGTTTCGTAGGTTTGTCGATCATCACGGCGCTTCTAACATCGACCTTGGGTCCTGTGTTGGGTGACATCGTGACAAACTATGGTCTCGAACTCGAAATATTCGATATGGGTTGGCCAGCTGCCGCAGCCGTTGCTTACAATGCGCCTGTTGTGGGAGCCTTGATCATCCCTGTATGTTTGGGCGTTAACGTCTTGATGCTTATCTCCAAGACAACTCGCACCGTGAACATCGACCTTTGGAACTACTGGCACTTCGCATTTATCGGTGCTATCACTTACTTCGCTTCGGACTCTCTATTGTGGGGCTTCTTCGCAGCGATCGTATGTTACATCATCACAATGGTGATGGCCGATTTCACCGCTTCGAAATTCCAAGGCTACTACGAGGGTATGGAGGGAATCTCGGTTCCTCAGCCATTCTGCCAAAGTTTCGTGCCATTCGCAGTCGTTCTCAACAAAGCAATGGACGCGATCCCAGGATTCAACAAAATCAACATCGACGCTGAGGGTATGAAGAAGAAATTCGGCGTGCTCGGTGAGCCACTTATCTTGGGTGTGATCGTCGGAGGTGTGATCGCTTGTTTCGCTGAGTTTGGTGCTGGCGCTTCGGATGCATCTATCGCTGACAAGATCAAAAACATCTTGATCGTAGGTATCAAAATGGGTGCCGTGATGGAGCTTATCCCACGTATCACTCGCCTATTTATCGAGGGTCTTATGCCAATCTCGCAAGCTACAAAAGAGATCATCGCAACCAAATTCAAGAACTCTAAGGGTCTTAACATCGGTATGACTCCTGCGTTAGTTATTGGTCACCCAACAACTCTTGTGGCATCGCTGATCCTTATCCCTATCGTGCTTTTCCTTTCGGTAGTTCTTCCAGGTAACAAATTCTTGCCTTTGGCATCTTTGGCGGGTATGTTCTACGTATTCCCAATGATCTTGCCTATCACCAAAGGTAACGTGGTGAAGACCGTGATTATCGGTCTAGTGTCTCTAATCTTGGGTCTCTACTTCGTGACTAACCTTGCTCCATCGTTCTCTTTGGCAGCTCGCGACGTTTACGCAGCGACTGGTGATGCTACGGTTCACATCCCAGAGGGATTCTCTGAGGGTGCTGCGCTTGACTTCGCATCGAGCCTTTTTGCATGGGTTATCTACCACCTAACGCACTCAATCAAGATCATCGGTCCAGCCGTACTTGGTCTATTCACTCTAGGTATGATGTTCTTTAACCGCAAGACAATCATCAAATCTGAGAAATCTGAGAAATCAGAAACAACAGAACAAACAGAAACAACAGAAACAAAATAATTATGAAAAAGATTCTTTTAACAGCAGTAGCTCTCTTGGCTGTAAGTGCAACATTCGCACAAAAAGTAAACTATGAGCTTCGCTACGCAACAAACCCAACAGATAGCAAATCATACGACACAGAGCGCCT
Source organism: Rikenellaceae bacterium (assembly GCA_047172885.1). Taxonomy (GTDB): domain Bacteria; phylum Bacteroidota; class Bacteroidia; order Bacteroidales; family Rikenellaceae; genus Alistipes. Next base: position 16,931 of record JBCQVS010000019.1, read on the forward strand.
ACGCAGCGAGTTCTTGATCGAGGGCCTATTCGTTGAGAACGAGACAAACATGGTCTACACGCTTCACGACCGTATGGTAGTGGGTGGCGTGGTGCCAGTAGGTATGACCATCAAGTTGGAGACTATCGACCCATTCAAGGCGAACTACTTCTTGGAGCGCCGCGAGATCGGTATCATCAACATCGGTGGTGCAGGTACAGTGACCGTAGGTAAGAAATCTTACAAGATAGGCTACAAAGAGGCCATCTACATCGGTAAGGGTAACGAGGAGGTGACTTTCGCTTCTGACGACGCTTCAGCGCCAGCTCTTTTCTACTTCAACTCTACTCCAGCTCACAAGGAGTTCCCAACCAAATTCATCGGCTTGGACGACGTAGTTCCAGTTGAGCTTGGTTCAATGGAGGAGTCTAACCACCGCGTAATCAACAAATACATCGTTAACCAAACTATGGAGACTTGCCAATTGCAATTGGGTATGACAGAGCTTAAGGCGGGTAGCGTATGGAACACCATGCCAACTCACATCCACGACCGTCGTATGGAGGTTTACCTCTACTTCGAGCTTCCTGAGACTGCTGCAATCTCTCACTTTATGGGTACTCCTGACGAGACTCGTCACGTATGGATGCACAACCTAGACGCAATCATCGCTCCTGAGTGGAGTATCCACGGTGCTGCAGGTACTTCTAACTATACCTTCATCTGGGGTATGGGTGGTGAGAACCTAGACTACGGCGATGTAGATCCAGTTAAGGTTATCGACATGAAATAATCCGAAAGATGAAAAGATTTTTTATCTTATCAACAGTACTCCTTTGCCTCCTCTCATGTGGGGCAGAGGAGTACTCTTTGTTTGTGGAGAACCCCTCCGATGTTGATCGCTATGGCGAGATTCTCGAGGTGGAGATCCCCGACGCTGAGAGCCTCATTGTCCTCGATGCATCTGGCTCAGAGCTACCCTCGCAGGTGACCTACGATGGGAAGCTGCTCTTTCCTGTGACCCTTCCCGCGCACGGCTCAAGCCACTACACCCTCGTGCGTGGTGAGCGTGCACCCCTCGACACCATCGCTGTGGGACGTATGTACCCCGAGCGTCTCGACGATATCGCCTGGGAGAATGACCGCATCGGTTTTAGAGCCTACGGCAAGGAGGCGGGCAAAGGTGGTGCGAAATTCTACGGCTACGACATCTTCACCAAGCGCGGTGAGGAGCCTGTGCTCGACTACCTCTACGAGGTGGAGTGCGACCTCGAGTACAAATCAATCATCAAGGAGCTTCGCGCACAGGGTGACCACGAGGGTGCTCTCGTGCTTCAAAGCATCCGCTCCTATCACCTCGATCATGGCAGCGGCATGGATTACTACACCGTGGGGCCCACTCTCGGATGTGGTACAGCGGCGCTAATTCAAGATGGCAAGAACCTCTATGCCGACTACTACGACACTTACGAGATCCTCGATAAGGGAGGTCTGCGCTTCACCATGAAGCTCACCTACGACCCCATGCAGGTTGGTGACGACACTGTGGTCGAGGAGCGTATCATAACCCTCGATGCTGCCACGCACTTCAACCGTGTGGAGGTCAATTACCGCAACCTGAGCAAGCCTAGCGAGATCATCGTGGGGCTCGTGATGCGTGATGAGGGTAAGGATCACCAAATCACCGACGGGTCACTCGCCTATGCTGAGCCTGTGCACAAGTACGGCTGGCAGACTTACGACGCGGTGCTATATCCCGAGGGGATGACTGCCACCAAGAAGCTCTTCGATGAGCAGGAGATGGCCGAGCATGGCGGCGCCTTCGGATATGTTCAGGCTGTGGGCACGGTGCAACCTGGCGAGCCTTTTGTATACTACATGGGCGCGGGATGGAACCGCTGGGGATTCCCTACACCTCAATCTTGGTTCGGCTATGTCGCGGAGCGTGAGGCTGTCTTGGCTGCTCCTTTGACTTATTCGCTTCGTTAGGTTCTTGCTTGGGGACGTTTCGTTGGTTTCTTACTGCCCTGCGCGGGCGGCGGCGGGGTGCTCCCCGCGGAGCTAGTTTTTCTTGCGGTTTGGGGCGCTGATCCTTTGGATCATCGAAATAGAAAATGTTTGTTATTAGTCTTACGAGCTAGCTCGACGCCTAATAACAAACATTTTCTATTTTTTTTGCTTCGCAAAAACTCACCCCAAGCCGAGTAGCAGCTTATGTAAGGAAAGCTCCGCTTTCCGTATCCAAGCTTGCTTGGTGCCCGCGCGGCATTAGCGCAGTCCCCTTGCCTCGCCCTCCCTCCTCAAAAAGCACTTTTGGAACAAAAGTGCGCAGAGGGCGAGCAGATCGAAGATCTGCAATACACGAAAAATACACAAAAAAAAGGACGACCCAACGGATCGCCCTTACTTTTGTCAGCCCTGAGGCGACAAGCTATTTTACGGTATTTACGATTGCAGCAAAAGCCTGTGGCTCGTTCATAGCCAAGTCAGCAAGAACCTTACGGTTGATGATGATACCTTTAGCATTGAGCTTACCGATAAATTCTGAATATGTCATACCTTGAGCACGAACCGCAGCGTTAATACGTGTGATCCATAGTGAGCGGTATGTTCTCTTTTTAAGAGCACGGTGTGCATAAGCATACTGTAAACCCTTCTCGACAGTGTTTTTTGCAACTGTCCAAACGTTTCCCCTTGAACCAAAGTTACCTTTGGCAAGTTTCAAAACCTTTTTTCTTCTTGCGCGTGACGCAACAACGTTGACCGAACGTGGCATACTTTTAAAAGTTTTTGAGGAGCTGTCAGCGGAGAATTTCTCTTTCTCTCTTTAGGGCTGATTTACTCCGATTAATAAAATAGTTTCCGTTAGTTAATTACTTAACCAACAATTTTTTGATCTTCTGCTCATCTACCGCAGCAACTGTAGTAGAGTAACACAAGTTTCTCTTTTGTTTTGTTGACTTTTTAGTCAAGATGTGGCTGTGAAAAGCGTGTTTACGCTTAATCTTGCCTGAGCCGGTGAAAGAAAAACGCTTCTTTGCAGCCGAATTTGTTTTCATTTTTGGCATTACTGTAAAAGTTTTTATCGTTAATAATAGCCCGCAAATATAGCTATTTATTTATAAATCACAAAATTTATGCTTAAATTATTTATGCGTAAGGGCGAAAATCAGAGTTTTTCACCGCACATTATTGCTTTTCTCATGCAATTTTGATACTTTCGCACTCTATTTAAATATCTACAGAGATGACACGAGAGTCAATCAACATAAATGATTATGATTATGAGCTTGATGACCAGCGTATTGCAAAGTTTCCTCTAGCCTCACGGAGCGACTCGCAATTGCTGGTTTATCGCAACAATATAATCGAGCAGAGCAATTTTCATAACGTCGGCAAATTCCTGCCTCAAGGTGCAATGCTTGTGTTTAATAACACGAAAGTTATTCGTGCACGGTTAATTATGCACAAGGAATCAGGAGCTCGCATTGAAGTTTTTTGTCTGGAGCCACATGCACCAGCCGACTACGAGCGTGCCTTTGCTGTGCAGGGTGAGTGCGAGTGGAGCTGCATTGTGGGAAATCTTAAACGATGGAAGCAGGGTGAGATCTTTATTGAATTTGACTATCAAGGTGCTGCGCAGAGGGTCTCAGCCGAGATTGTCGAGCGTGGTACTCATGAGCATATTGTCCGTTTTCGTTGGTCACTTCCGCTCTCTTTTGGTGAATTATTGGAGCTTTTGGGACGTATTCCCATTCCTCCATATTTGAATCGTGAGAGTGAGGAGATTGATTACTCTCGCTATCAAACTGTATACTCAAAATTTGAGGGTTCCGTGGCAGCGCCTACAGCAGGTTTGCACTTTACGCAGGAGCTTATCGAGCAGCTTAAGCAGCAAGATGTCAGCTTCGATGAGGTGACCTTGCATGTTGGTGCAGGGACATTTTTGCCCGTAAAAGAGGGGGATGCAACGCAACACTCGATGCACACCGAGCATTTCGAGGTGACTCTATCGACACTGCGTAATTTAGCTTCACGATATGGACTTATTACAGCCGTTGGAACCACCTCTGTGCGAACTTTAGAATCTTTGGCAGCTCTTGCATGGCGCATTGAGCAGTGCGGGGAGCCACAAAATGATCGGGTTGTGGGGCAGTGGGAGCTATATGATATTCCTGCCGAATTCACAGGCGAAAAGGTTCTTGCAACGCTTATCGAGTATATGGAGCTCCATAAGTTAGACTCGCTGAAAGCCTCAACGCAAATTATGATAACGCCATTGGGTTATCGTTTTAGAATTGTGAAGTATATTATAACTAATTTTCATCAACCGAAATCGACATTGTTGTTATTGGTGTCGGCATATGTTGGTGAGGCGTGGCGTGATATATATCGCTATGCTTTGGATAACGATTTTCGTTTTTTAAGTTACGGAGATTCTTCGTTGCTTATGGTTGAATAGTTAATTTCTCTCCGAGAAAGTAAGATCTGTTTAAGTTTTTCTCGCTAAAATTGTTAAGAGAGAAAAGTGAAGTGACAGATCCTTAATAAATTAGATGAGAGAAATTTAAACAGATTCTAATTTAAAAGGGGTTATAAGCATTTTGCCTATAACCCCTTTTTAGATTACAACTCCTTTATAATAACTGAGCTGTTTGGAAGGTCTGGAATATAAAGTTTTCCATCCATAAGTGTAAAATCAGCAGCGCCAATAAACTCTGTTTCGATAGGAACAACCGAGGTAGTTCCCGTTGCAATATCTATAGCGACAATTTGAGCTGGAGCCCATGAGCTAGCGTATAGAGTTGTCTTATCCTCAGAGATTGCCAAGCCATCCCATCTTTCTGCTTGATTGCTCACAATTGATAACGTTGGAGCGTCAAGATTCGAGATTTTATATATTACGTTTGCCTCAGTGGCTACTGGCTCAGAGGTGTATGAAACGACAAAGATTGCACCGTTAGAGTAGACCATGCCATTTGCACCGATAACGTTAAACCACTCTACGGGTTGCGCCTCAGAGAATTTCGATAGATCTGTTGCGTCAATTTTAAAGATAGTTCCTGTGTTTGTAATTGAAACAAATAAGTTATTACCATCGCTAACAATGTCGTTTGCAAAGATTTCGCCCTCTGGAAGTGTTAAAATTTGTGGGGCTGCACTCTTATTTGTTAGGTTGTAGGCAACCAATTTATTAACATCGCACACAACTAAATAGTTATCTTTTACAATCATTCCCTTGGGTGCTGAAAGATTACCATCGGCTGGAATGAATGTCGAAATTTTATCGCCAATAAGTTGAGCGATATATCCTTTTCCCTCGCTATTTAATGGGTTGAGCTCTACGGTTCCAAAATTTGCAATAAGCAATGTTCCGTTATATGGGAAAGTGCTCTCATTGAAGCGTAGACCTTCGGAGATTACTACCTCGCTACTTTTTTCGGGTGTGGCACAACTAACAATTGAGGTTGCTGCCAATATTAAAGCTGTTATTTTATTTATCATCTTCATAGTTTAATATTATTAAATTTGTTTTAATTTATTTGCTCAGTAAAAATGATTTGAAATCTGCAAATTTATTGCTGATCTCGATGCTCTGTTTTACTCCTTGCATAAATGCTTTTAGTGGAGCTGGGATTTCAACTTTAGTTTCAGTTATCTCCTCAACTTTCTCTAAAAATTTAGCTGGGTGGGCAGTTTCAAGGAATACTCCACATTCACCCTCCATTAACTGCTCACTGAGGGCTCTATAACCACAGGCACCGTGAGGATCGAGCAGATAACCACTCTCGTCGAGTGTCGATTTCATTGTTTGACCGATCTGCTCGTCGGTATATGAGCAGCCTGAAATTTCACTTGCAATCGCCTCATGTGAGCCATAAAGATCAAGCACACGAGCGAAGTTACTTGGGTCGCCAACATCCATTGCATTGGCAATTGTTACAACCGATGGTCGAGGTGAGTAGACTCCAGAATTGAGATATTGCAGGAATATATCATTGCGGTTATTTGCCGCTATAAATCGTTTAATTGGCAATCCCATCTTTTTTGCGATAAGTCCAGCTGTGATATTTCCAAAATTGCCGCTTGGAACACTTACAACCATCTCACTCTCTTTGCCTATGCGTTTAAGTTGTGCATAGGCGTTGAAGTAATAAAATGCTTGAGGCAGGAAGCGAGCAACATTGATCGAGTTGGCACTTGTGAGTGTCATATGATCTCTTAATTCACCATCGGCAAAGGCAGCCTTGACCAACGCTTGGCAATCGTCAAATGTTCCGTCAACCTCCAATGCTGTGATATTTTTTCCAAGCGTTGTAAATTGACACTCTTGGATTGCGCTCACCTTACCTTTTGGGTATAACACATATACATGGATACCCTCAACGCCTAAAAATCCATTAGCTACGGCACTTCCTGTGTCACCTGATGTTGCAACCAAGACGTTAACTAAATCACCTTGTGACTCCTTCGCAATGAAGTAGCTTAGCAGACGAGCCATAAAGCAGCCTCCAACATCCTTAAAAGCAAGTGTCGGCCCATGGAATAGCTCCAATGAGTAGATGTTATCTGTAACTCCGACAAGTGGAGTCTCGAACTTCAGCGTTAAGTTGACAATCTCTCGCAAACTCTGCTCGTCGACATCCTCACCGAAGAATGCCTCAGCAACTACGTATGAGAGCTCTTGGAAGCTCATTTTGTCGATATTCTCGAAGAATTCGGCTGGTAGCTTCTTGATCTTTTCAGGCATATATAGTCCTTTGTCGGGAGCTATACCCTTTACAACAGCATCTTTAAGCGATGCCATTGGTGCTTGTTTATTGGTGCTATAATATTGCATGTTTTTATCTATTTTGTGTTTATTAATGCTTTCATAAACTCCTCGCCTCGAAGCTCTCCAAAGTGACCCTCTTTTGCGGCAAATTCATTGTACTCTGTGACATTGTCGCCTTGAAGTGTCGGATTGTAAATAACGAATGGAATCGCCTCACGAGTATGAGTTCTAATTTCGCAAGGTGTCGGATGGTCAGGCAAGAGTGCTATTGTAACTTGATCGTCAAATGTAGTTGCTGCCTCCATTATCGGAGCTACAACCAGATTGTTGAGATCTTCGATTGTGCGTATTTTTAGTTCGGGATCACCCTCGTGACCAGCTTCGTCACTTGCTTCGATATGCAAAAAAACAAAATCATCGTTACGCAAAGCCTCAATTGCAGCGGCAGTTTTGCCTTTATAATTTGTGTCGTATAATCCCGTTGCACCCTCAACCTCGATCACTTTTAGACCTGCATAGACTCCAATACCCTTAATTAGATCTACGGCCGAAATTACCGAACCGCTCGAAAGTCCATATTTTTCACTTAAGGTCTGCATTGCTGGTTTGTAACCTGGAGACCATAACCATATTGAGTTTGCGGGATCCTTACCCTCGGCTACTCGTTGAAGATTGAGCGGATGTTTGGCAAGTAGCTCTTGTGAGCGGAGTGTTAAATCATTAAGTAGCTTTGCTGTTGGCTCAGCCTCTGAGGTTGTCGCCTCGATTGTAACCTCCTTAAAGGGAGTTCCAAGAACATCATGCGGAGGTGTGCAGTGTAGCTCTTTTCTGCCACCTTTTAACTTGAATAGATGTCGATAACTCACTCCCGAAAAGAAGTTTATCGCCTCGCCTCCCAACTGCTCTTGAAGATATTCAATAAGTATCTTTGCATCCTCGGAAGAGATATGTCCAGCCGAGTGATTCTTGATTTTTTGCTCTTGGTCGATTGTGATTAAATTACAGCGCATAGCCATCTCACCCACCTTAATCTCGACACCCATACTAGCTGCCTCCAATGAGCCTCGACCCTCGAAAACTAAATCGAGATCATAACCCAAAACCGCTAAATTAGCCACCTCGCTACCTGGATGATAAGCCGCAGGAACCGTGTGTAACACTCCCGAGCGGCCGAGTGCGGCTAATTTATCCATTGCAGGGGTTTTAGCTGCCTGAATTGTTGTTAATCCCGAGAGCGATTCTATTGGCCATCCAGCCATTCCGTCGCCTAAAATAACTATATACTTCATAATAAATATCTCCCATCATCGAATATTTGCAATACTAATAATATCGGCAAAGACACCCGCCGCTGTAACAGCTGCACCTGCACCATAACCCTTAATGACCATCGGAAGCTCATCATAACGCTGAGATGTTAAAAGCACCGAGTTGTTACTTCCGTCAAGCTCATAAAATGGATGTTTCGAGTCGACACTCTGCAAACCAACTGAGCCTTTGCCATTCTCCAATTTTGCCACAAAACGAAGTCTACAACCCGAAGCCTCAGCCTCAGCACGCATTGTTTCAAACGACTCGTCAATTTCAGGCAATCTCTTTAAGAACTCCTCAACAGAGCCCTCGAAAAGATACTCAGGAACAAACAGATTAGACTCAACATCGCTCTGTTCAAGGGTATAACCCGCCTCACGAGAGAGGATAACCAATTTTCTCACAACATCCGAGCCATTTAGATCCAGTCGAGGATCTGGTTCGCTGTAACCTGCCTCCATTGCCATTACAATTGCTTTGGATAGAGGAATATCTCGGCTTGCTGTATTCGAAATAAAGTTTAGAGTTCCCGAAATTACCGCCTCGATTCCCGAGATTTTATCTCCACTATTAATCAGTGAATTGATTGTATTAATAATTGGAAGTCCCGCTCCAACATTTGTCTCGAAGAGGAATTTCACACCACGCTTGCGAGCTATCGACTTCAAAGATTTATACTCCTCATAACAACCTGAAGCTGCAATCTTATTTGCGGCAACAACTGAAACATTATGGTTTAGAAGCTCTTTATATATTGAAGCAATCGAAGCGTTAGCCGTGCAATCGACAAAAACTGAATTTGAGATATTCAAATCGAGAATCTCCTTAACAATATTCTCTGGATTTGACTCAATTTCAGAAGCCGCTAAAGCCTCTTTATATTCACCGAGTTCGATTCCGTGACGATTGATAAGAGCCTTACGAGAGTTAAACAACCCGACAACATTTATCATCAGCGACTTATCGGCAAGCAGAGTTGCCTGCTGTGTGCGGATCTGCTCCAAAAGATTATCTCCAACCGTGCCAACACCAGCGATAAAGAGATTAACCACTTGATGCTCCGAAAGGAAGAACGAATCGTGAATAACATTTAGCGCCTTGCGAAGTTGAGGGAGCTTAATAACAAACGAAATATTTGTCTCCGAAGCACCCTGTGCACAAGCTATAACGTTGATACCATTGCGCCCTAAAGTATTGAACAGTTGACCTGCAATACCTGGAGTATGCTTCATATTATCACCCACAATAGCCACCGTAGCCAAATCACTCTCAATGCTCATTGGCTCCATCTCCTGTGCGTTGATCTCGTGAGCAAACTCACTATTCAACAGTGCCGCAGCGGTCTCGGCATCGGCATTACGCAGACCAATAGAGGTATTATTCTCCGAAGAGGCTTGCGAGACCATAAACACACTTATTCCACCCTTGGCCAAGGCTTTAAAGATTCTATAATTGACACCAATAACATCAACCATACCCAATCCCGAAACTGTGATTAGGCTTGTATCATTGATCGAAGAGATACCTTTAATCGGCTTACCCTCAGATCTTCCCTTCTCATTGCTGATAAGTGTTCCTGGAGCCTTGATATTAAATGTATTCTTAACGACAATAGGTATATTTTTGTAATAAACAGGGTAGATAGTTGGCGGATAGATCACTTTAGCGCCACAGTTACACAACTCCATCGCCTCAATAAACGACAGGTTATCAATAACGTAAGTGTTGCTAATAACACGTGGATCTGCCGACATAAAACCATCTACATCAGTCCAAATCTCCAAAATATCTGCATCGAGTGCCGCCGCTAAAATTGCCGCCGAATAATCCGAACCACCACGCCCCAAAGTTGTAACAACACCTGTTTTAAGATCAGAAGCGATAAAACCTGGAAGAAGCGAAACACGTGTATGCTCTGCGAAACGCTCCTTGACAAGTGCATTTGTTTGAGCGAAATCAACAACATGTTTACCTACTTGAGGAAGAGTTTTAATCAACTCACGAGAGTCAATCAAGGTAACATCATTGAGCAAATATGAAATTATTGTCGAAGAGAGTCTCTCACCATAGCTCACAATGGTATCCATCGTCTTATCCGAAAGATCACGAATAAGATGAATTCCCTTGTAAATATTTGTCAGATCCTCGAAAAGTGGACGCAACAACAGATATAGTTCCGCATGATACTCCTTGTCGATAAGTCCATTGATAATTGTTTTGTGACGCTCGACAATATGTTTGAATGTTTCGATGTATGTATCATCTCCCGCTTGAGCAGCCTTAGCTGTTGCAATAAGCAGATCGGTAACTCCACCGACAGCCGATACAACAACGACCAATTCATCCTCCGTATTATTTACTATATTTTGTACATTGCGCAAACTCTCAACCGAACCAACTGACGTTCCACCAAATTTAAGTACTCTCATATTTTTTTACTTCTTAATCTTTAAAACCATAATTTACAAAAATACATTTTTTTTGTGAATTACTCTCTTTTATTTAAAATAAATCTTTGCTCAAGTATGGCAATAATTGTTTTACATAACTTAACTGCGTACTTGGCCATCTCCTCGAATAATATATTTGTAAACTGTCAATTCCGCCAAAGCCATCGGTCCCCGAGCGTGCATCTTTTGAGTGCTTATGCCAATTTCTGCCCCAAGTCCAAATTGTGCACCATCTGTAAAAGCTGTAGAGACATTAATATAAACACATGCAGCATCAATAAGTTTGCAATATAATTCACCTCGCTCCGTTGATTCAGTTACAATAGCTTCGCTATGTTGCGAGGTGTATTGAGTGACATACTCGACAGCCTCATCAAAAGAGTCCACACATCGAATAGAGAGTTTATAATCCAAAAATTCCCGACCAAAATGAGAGGGCTGAGCCTCAACCAAAAGATCCGAAATATATTTACCATCAAGAGCTGCATAAGAGCGCTCATCTGCATAAATTGTAACCTCTTGCAGACACAATGGATAACATATATCATAAAGATCATCGAGTCGATCCCGATGGATAACAATTGTATCGAGAGCATTACAGACACTCACCCGACGAGTCTTTGCATTGGTTATAATCGCTGAGGCCTTTTCAAGGTCAGCAAATTTATCAATATATGTATGACACACTCCCGCCCCCGTTTCAATAACTGGAACACGAGAGTTCTCCCGAACATAATTGATTAACGATTTTCCACCACGAGGAATAATCAAATCGACATAACCAACAGCGCCAAGCAACTCCGAGGTAGCCTCTCTGCTGGCAGGTAGAAGAGTTACAACCCTCTGATTGACTCCCTCCTCTTTCAAAACATCAACAATAAGTTCATAAATAGCTCTGTTCGAGTGCTCAGCATCACTTCCACCCTTCAAAATACAAGCGTTAGAGCTTTTAAAACATAAAGCGAAAACATCAAAACTAACATTTGGCCGAGCCTCATAAATCACTCCGATCACACCAAATGGCACACGCACCTTTTCGATCTGCATTCCATTTGGGCGCACATCTTGACTTAAAATCTCACCTACGGGAGAGCTCAGCGAAGCAACATTGCGCAAATCATCCGCAATTCCTTTGATACGCTTCTTGGTGAGCAGTAATCTATCATATAAAGGGTTACTTACATCGAACGCCTCCAAATCCTTGGCATTGGCCTTTAAGATTTTATCTCTTTGAGCCTCCGCCTTATCGGCAATCTTTAAAATAACGCTGTTTATCTTCTGCTCACTAAGCTGAGCTAAGCTACGAGAGGCTGCTCTTGCGCCTTGAAACTCTTTTGTTAGATCCATAATTGCAATTTACTCTTCAATATATAAATAGTCATAGTGAATAATTGGTTTGAGGCCTCTGATCCCAGCACTTGCCTTAGCCTCAGCGCTATCGACCGAAATTCGACCAATGGCAATCGTCTGACCAGCTGTCGACTCCACCTTAACAATATCATGTTTTTCAAAATCACCCTCAACTCTCACAACACCCACAGGCAAAAGACTCGTTGCAACGGGTGAAAGAAGAGCCTTTAAAGCATTGTCATCAATAACGAGTCGCCCCTTAGCAAACCCATCGCTGTGAGCTATCCATCGTTTAATACCTGAAACACCTTTTGTAGAGGGTTTAAAACGTGTGGCAACAACATCGTCTGCCTCTGAATCACCAAGCAATAATTGAGGCAATATATCTGCTTTGCGTCCATTTGCAATAATAACCTCGATACCCTCATCGGCAACCTTACTTGAAATTCGACTCTTTGTCAACATTCCACCACGACCAAATTGAGATTTTGAGGTCGAAATAAATTCTGAAAGATCACTGTTGTCGGCGCTCACCTCTCGAATAACTTTCGAGGTTGGCAGCTTAGGATCTCCATCATATATTCCATCAATATTGCTTAGGATAATCAAAGCATCGGCACCCATCATCGTTGCAACCAATCCCGATAGTTCATCATTGTCGGTAAACATTAACTCGGTGATCGAAATTGTATCATTTTCATTTACAATCGGCACAACTCCACTTTCGAGCATCGTGCGCATACAATTTTGTTGATTTAGATAATGTGTACGAGAGGAAAAAGCCTCTTTTGTTGTGAGCACCTGACCACACACCACTCCATGATCGTGAAATAGACTATAATATTTATTTATCAACTTCACCTGACCAACAGCCGAAAATAGCTGACGCTCCGAAACAGAATCGAGCCGTCTACCATGCTGTGAAATCTCGCTTCGTCCTGCCGCTACGGCTCCCGACGAAACAACAATAACCTTGATTCCTGCCCCCTGCAACTCAACAATCTGATCCACCAAAGAGGAAAGACGTGTGGTGTCCAAATGTCCATTTGCATGAGTTAGAACATTGCTGCCGATCTTGACAACAACTTTTTTATACGCTCTTTCCATCACCGACTCTCCTTTATTGCACACTCAACAGCTTTAGAAAAACCCTCTCGTTCCATCGCTTCAAGACCTTTGAGTGTGATTCCACCTTTGGTTGTCACCTTGTCAATTTCAGTTTGTGGCTGAGTTCCGTTCCTCTGCAACATCGCCACAGCACCCTGCATAGTTTTAAGTGAGACCTCCAACGAGAGTGCGGGATCTACACCAACCGCCACACCTCCACGCATTGAAGCGTCCAAGAATCGAAGAGCAAAGGCAATTCCGCAAGAGGAGAGCGAGGTTAAAGGTGTCATCATCGACTCCTCCACAACAAATGTTGAGCCTAAAGCCTCAAAAAGAGTAACAACCTGAGCATCGAGCAACTCGGTAGATCCATAGCTTGAAATTATCGAAACACCCTCACCAATTGAAATTGCGGTGTTGGGAATAACTCGATAGAGAGGCATTGCACCTAGCTCGTCGAAAGAGAGCATCTTTGCAATCTGCTCAAAACTCAAACCTGCAACAACCGAAATAATCGACTGCTTCTGTCTATCAATTGCGTGCGAGATCTCCGCAAAAACCTCCTCGGCAAGCCATGGTTTCACAGCAATAACTATAAAATCTGCCTGCTCGATGGCCGTGGAATTTCGATTATCGAGCGTGACTTTTTGTTGATAATCTCCAAAAAGCGGTTTCATCTTTTCGCTAAGATGTGAAATTGTAACGCTCTCAGCTGTTACAACACCTTGACAGATAGCGCCAATTGCAATTGCGCCACCCATGTTTCCTCCTCCAATAATCGAAATTTTCATATTTTCCCTTTTTTATAAGTGTGGCTAACAAGGATGAGTTTTGGGGCTTCGTGATGTCTCTCAAACCGCAGCGTGCTTTAAGTACGTGAGGATTTGGGAGGCGAGGGAAGTGCCGAAAATCGTCTTGTTAGTTACGCTCTTTATTTTTCCAATGACTCTTTTAATCTATCAATCGCCTTCTGTGCATCTCTTTCTTCACGAAGCAGATTAACAAAATGGCTACCAATTATTCCGCCTCTTGCATTTTGACATGCAGCCTCGAATGTTGCTTTATTCGATATTCCGAAACCAATCATTCGTGGATTGCGTAACTCCATTGCATTAATTTTATTGAAATAGGCAATCTTCGCTGCATTAAAATCACTCTGAGCGCCAGTTGTTGCAGCTGAAGAGACCATATAGATAAAACCGTCGGTGTTACGATCAATCTCCTCGATACGCTCACGACTTGTTTCTGGTGTGATAAGCATTATAACCTTAATATCATACTTCTCAGCTACAGCCCGATAATCCTTTTGATAATCGCTAAAGGGCAGATCTGGGATTATCACACCATCCACACCACACTCGGCACAGCTTCGGCAGAAATTCTCGAAACCATACTGCATGATTGGATTAAGATAGCCCATTAAAATAAGTGGAATCGAGACCTCGGAGCGAATATCACGCAACTGCTCAAAGAGTAGACGTAACGACATTCCATTGCGCAGAGCCTCGGTAGCTGCATTTTGAATCACAATACCGTCGGCCATCGGGTCGCTAAAAGGTATTCCCACCTCGATCATGCTCACACCGCTCTTCTCCAAGGTTTTAATAACCTCGGCTGTAGCATCCAATGTTGGCGCTCCTGCGCAAAAATATATTGACAATATATTTTGTTTATCGCTTGCAAATAGTTGATTTATTCTATTCATACTATCGTTTATTTTAACGAAGAGTTTTACTCCTCACTTAATTGTTCTAAAAAAATATTTAACATCTCTCGGCTCTTCAAAGCTGGTTCTGTTTCGAAGCGACTATTCAGATCGTAACCCACAAGTTGAGGGTGATCGAATGACTTTAACCCATCAAGATTATCTACCGTAATTCCTCCGCTAAGCAGAAATGGAGTTGAGCCATTATATTCATTGAGCAGCGACCAATCAAACTGCTCACCCGAGCCTCCATATCCTTTGCATTTTGTGTCAAAAACAAATATGTCACAATGATTTATATAATTATCAGTCACTCCAAAATCAAAACTTTCATCGACCGAAAAGGCTTTAATAATCTTAACCCCCTTTTTAGCCACCTCACCACAAAATTCAGCGCTCTCCGAACCATGAAGTTGCACATAATCGAGTTCAAACTCCGCAATTCGCTGACAGATTGTCTCAATGTTTTCATTTACAAATACCCCAACTCTGCGAGCCAACTTAGGCATTTCGTCAGGCAAAGCATCAACATATCGAGGAGATTTAGGGTAAAAAATAAAACCCATCAAATCAATCCCCAAAGCATCAATCGAGAGAATATTTTCACTCTCCCTCATTCCGCAAACTTTTATAATCATCCCTGCCGTCATCTCACCTTAGCGATAAACTCAGAGAGCGACTCACCTGGATTTTGTGTGCGCATAAAGTTCTCTCCAATTAAAAAACCTCTGTAGCCTGCTTCTCGAAGATCGCTAACGGTGTCAGGATTCGAAATTCCACTCTCTGAAACCCTCACCACACCCTCAGGCAGCAACTCAGCTAATCTAAATGAGTTGGCAACATCTGTGTGAAAACTCCCCAAATTGCGATTGTTAATTCCAACCATCTCAACTCTCGGCTGAATATACTCCAATTCACTCTCGCTATGCAGTTCCAAGAGCACCTCCAAACCAACAGCATGCGAAAGATCAACGAGCGTGTGACACTCCTCCAGACTCAATGCCGAAGCGATCAACAAAACTGCATCAGCACCAACTAACCTCGCTTGATAGATTTGATACTCATCGACGATAAACTCCTTGCGAATAATTGGAATATCGACCATAGGCCGAGCCACCTCAATATCTCGAAGTGTACCTCCAAAATAATCCTCATCGGTGAGAATCGAGAGTGCCGAAGCACCAGCCGCAGCATAACTTGCAGGGATTACACCCGCATCAGCCTCCTGCTTAATCCATCCTTTAGAGGGAGATCGACGCTTAAACTCAGCAATAATTCCACTCGGTGAATTTTTCAACGACACACTTATCGAACGCACCGCAGGCAGATCTCGTGACGCTGCAATCAGCTCCGAGAGTGGAATTTGTGCTTTATGTCGTTCAACTTCCAAACGTTTATTTGCGACAATTTCGGTTAAAATATCTTTCATTGACTCCTCTTGCTTTTAAGAATTTAACTCAATAAATCGGCGAAGCGTAGCCGCAGCCTTACCACTTTCGAGAGACTCCCGAGCTATCGAGATACACTCTTCAATACTCTTTTCTGGACAACGAACGTTAATTGCAAAGGCAGCATTCAGCAAAACCACATCTCTCTGAGCGTCAGTTGAAGTTCCACCAAGTACCGAATTAAAGATTTTTGCAGCATCCTCAGACGTATCACCTCCAAATAACTGCTCCTCGCTGTAACGAGTAAACCCAAGCGACTCAGGAGTATAAATCTTTTCACTCTGCGTTGTTGCAACCTTAAAATCTGAAGTGAGCGAAATTTCATCATAACCATCTAAACTATGCACAACAGCATGATTTACTCCACTTGCCTGATAAGTATAACTATAAAGACGCAAAAGCGGCAAATTATAAACTCCCAAAAGTTGATAACGAGGTTTTACAGGATTCACCAAAGGCCCCAACATATTAAAAAATGTCCTCACCGCCAAAGCCTTACGCACGGGAGCCACAGCCTTTAATGCAGGGTTGAAGAGTGGCGCATGCAAATATGCAATATTACACTCCTCTATCGAGCGACGCAATGCCGAAGCATCGGTTGTAAACTTCACTCCATGTTGCTCAATTACATTGCTAGCTCCACTAACCGAAGTTGCTCCATAATTACCATGTTTAACCACCGAGTACCCAGCTCCAGCCACCACAAAACATGCTGCCGTTGAGATATTAAATGTATTCTTTCCATCGCCACCCGTTCCAACAATGTCGATCGGAGAGAACTCGTCGAGTTCAACAGGAATACACATCTCCAACAGAGCGTCACGGAATCCGCACAACTCCTCAACCGAGATATTGCGCATCAAAAAGACGGTAATAAGCGAGGCAATCTGCGCATCATTATATTTTCCTAAAGCGATATTCTGCAAAATCTCACGAGCCTCCGTGCGACCCAAATATCGGTGTTCAAAGAGATTATATAGTATATTTTTCATCTTGCACTTAATTTTTCAAAAAGTTACTTATCATCGTTTTTCCCTCGGGAGTCAACACCGACTCTGGATGGAATTGAATACCCTTAACATCATATCGTCGATGATGAAGCGCCATAATTTGACCCTCGGCACTCGAAGCGATAACCTCTAAAGTTGATGGAAAACCCTCAGGACTAACCACCCACGAGTGATAGCGACCCACTTGTTGCTCTGAGGCCAACCCCTCGAAGAGAGTATCGTAACATCCAATCGAAATTGGAGTCTGCACACCATGATAAACATCTGTTAAATTCTCCAGTGTTGCTCCAAAGGCCTCGCCAATAGCTTGATGACCCAAACAAACGCCCAAAATACTCTTGGTCGGAGCATAACGCTCAATTATCTCAAGTAGCAATCCCGCCTCAGAGGGAATTCCAGGTCCAGGAGAGAGGATAATCTTATCGAAGCGGTTAACATCCTCAATTGAGATTTTATCATTTCGATGCACCTCGACATCCGTGTAGCCCAACTCCTTGACAACATGGAGCAGATTATATGTAAATGAATCGTAATTATCTAAAAGTAATATTCTCATCGCTCATTAATTTTTAAGTTCTATAGCCAAGTCAATAGCCTTTTTCAAAGCTCCCAACTTATTATTCACCTCTTGAAGCTCATACTCATCATTGCTTCGAGCAACAACTCCGCCACCCGCTTGCAGCCACAACTCATTATTGCGGCTCACAAAAGTTCGAATTGTGATAGCTTGATTCAAATCACCATTAAGTCCAATAAAACCGATGCAGCCTCCATAAGCGCCACGATTATGCGGTTCAATCTCGCTAATAAGTTGCATCGCTCTCACCTTTGGCGCACCACTCAAAGTTCCTGCGGGGAATGTATCTACAAAACATTTTATCGGAGATACCCCCTCATTTAAAATTCCAGTAACTCGGCTCACAAGATGTATCACATGGCTATAATATTGAGGCTCCTTATAAAAAAGAAGATTTACATTGTGACAATTGCGACTCAAATCATTTCGAGCCAAATCCACCAACATAACATGCTCGGCATTCTCCTTTGGATCGGCCAAAAGTGCCTCGGTGAGTTTACGATCTTGCATAGCATCTCCAGTTCGCTTTGTTGTCCCTGCAATTGGGTCAATATAAGCCTCCGAACCACTAACCTTGCAATGCGTCTCAGGCGAAGATCCAAAGATGCGAAACCCTCCAAAATCAAAATAATATAAATATGGAGATGGATTAATACTTCGCAAAGCTCGATAAACCTTAAAATCATCACCCGCATAAGGCTGTATAAATCTTCTCGAAAGGACAATCTGAAACACATCACCACGCAAACAGTGAGCAATTCCCCGACGAACATTCGCCTTATGCTCCTCATCGGTCAAGGTACTAAATGCAGGTGCCGTAACCGAAAAATCATAAGAGGCAAAATTGCGATTCTCCAAAGCTCTTTCAATCTTATTCAAATCACTTGACTCCCCATCGGCCAACATCTCAACCAAAGTCAACTCATTACGAAATGGATTAAAACAAATAACATAACGATACAAAATATAGAGAATATCTGGAGCATCATTAATCGGGTCACTACTCTGCTTAACCTCAATATTCTCAAAATATCGAACCGAGTTAAAAGTAGTGTAGCCATACAATCCACACACATCTTTACCATCCCCTTCAACATTAAAACTTTTCAAAAAGTTACTAATGCACTCCTCGACACTAACCTTCTCACCTAAATCATACTCCTCGATAGAATTATCGGGATAGGTTGCCGTAACTCGGCCATGATTAACGGCAATCGAAGCCAATGGAGCAAGAGCAATATATGACATTGAGTTCTCGCCCGCATGATAATCGGAACTCTCCATAAGTGCCGACTGAGGGTATAGATCACGCACCTTGAGATAGATATTTACGGGCGTATGCAGATCGCCAATCACCTGACGACTATTAGTTTTATAATTAAAGAGCTTCATATTATAATTTTTTATAGTTATCCAAATATGTCTCAATATCCTTGTCGCCACGTCCCGAAACCGTCAAAACAACAACGTCGGTAGGTTTGAACTGCACCTTTTTAAAGACACCCAAAGCGTGAGCCGACTCCAAAGCTGGAATAATACCCTCCAAAGCGGTAAGCTCATAAGCAGCAGCGATAGCCTCATCATCATTGACGGCAAGAATCTCGGCACGTCCCTGCGCTGCCAAATTTGCATGAACAGGGCCAATACCTGGATAATCCAATCCCGCCGAAATCGAATATGGTTCAACAATCTGTCCATCCTCATTCTGCATCACCAAAGTGCGAGAACCATGAATAATTCCCTTTTTACCGATCTGAATTGTCGCAGCCGTCTCGCCACTATCGACACCCAATCCACCAGCCTCAGCCAAAATAATCTTCACCCTCTCATCATCCAAAAAATGATATATTGTTCCAGCGGCATTACTTCCACCACCCACGCAAGCTACGAGATAATCAGGATGGTCACGCCCCTCCTTCTCCTGGATCTGACGCTTGATCTCCTCGCTGATGACCGATTGCAAACGAGCAACCATATCTGGATAAGGATGTGGCCCAACGGTCGATCCAATAATATAAAAAGTATCGACAGGATTGCAACACCAATCACGAATAGCCTCATTTGTGGCATCTTTAAGTGTCATATTACCCGAAGTCACTGGAATCACAGTAGCCCCCAACATCTTCATCTTCTCGACATTTATATGTTGACGCTCAACATCGGTCTTACCCATATAAACGATACACTCCATATTCATCAAGGCGCAAACCGTAGCTGTAGCCACACCATGCTGACCAGCCCCTGTCTCGGCAATAATTCGAGTTTTCCCCATCCTGCGAGCCAACAAAATCTGACCAATTGTGTTATTGATCTTGTGTGCACCTGTATGGTTCAGATCCTCACGCTTAAGATAGATCTTGCAACCGTAACGCTCGGATAATCGACGAGCGAGGTAAAGTGGAGAAGGTCGACCAACATAATCACGCAAAAGTGAATGGAACTCCTCCAAAAACTCTTTATCACCAATTACATCGAGGTAACTCTTTTGGAGTTCCGTGACTACTTTGTGGAGAATTTCGGGGATATATGCACCACCGAATTCGCCATAATAACCGTTTGAATCAACTTGATAGCTTTTCATTATAACTATAAACTTATATTATTATCTAACTAAAATGAGTCCTATCGCAAGTTGCGACAGGACTCATATATAATTTGTTTGTTTCACTTTAAAACGTATACATACAGAGATCTGCTCACTTACTTCTTTTGGATTGTAATGTGCGCCACCAGCAGGTATTCGTCGTTGTTGTATACATAATTATCTTTATTACTGTGATGACAAAAGTATAAAACCAAATTTTAAAAACCAAATTTTTTAAAAAACTTTTTTTCTCAATTTCTTAAATCATAATTACCTCAAAGAGATTCTCTTCGTTACACTCTGTAGCAATAGTCCACAAAGTAACTTTCAAACCCTCTGCAATTGAGTGATTATAATTAAAAAGTATAATAATATCTACCGCAACAAAAAAATAAAAAAAATATTTACGAATCATTGAATTTTTATTACCAATTGAGATGTTATTTAATAACTTTTTGTAAATTTGCATCTATATTTTGAATATACACGTATAAAATCGCATCGTAGTTTGCGAGTGAATTAGAATTTACAAAAACACTAAAAGTAAGCCTATGGTAAAATAAAAACAAATCAAAACTCACATTAGTACGTTTAAGATCAAGGATTTTAAACGATAACTAAATCACATAAAAAGCGTTAGCTTTATTTCTTGTTTCTTGAAACTTCGACAATTTCAAAAGCAACCAAGAGTAAGGTGTAAACGCTCACGGTTTCACCGTGGGCTTTACTCATTTATTTGGTTGCATAGGTAGTCGAAGACCTCAAGAAACAAATAAAGGTATTGTCCCACGTTTTTTTTGTTTAATTATTTGGGACACAACAACTATGACTTAAATTATTAAAAAGATGAAAAAAATTAAATTATTATCCGTAACACTATTAAGTATTGTATGTTTATCCACTTTTGTTTCGTGTGAATTATTTGCTACCGAAGAAATAATTGTCTCTGTTGATGGAATACCTCAAGATGAAGATGCTGGAACAACCCCAATTGTTGAAGAAAGCACTATCGTTATCCCCGATTTTTCAGGCACTGTAGGAAAAGATACAAGTAGTGGATTTTATACAATATCTATCAATATAACAGGTATTTCTGACGGTATCGGTGGTTATCTTGAACTAAAGGGAACAGGTGAGCATGGTCAAAATGTATGGCTAGACTTCGACAAAACTCCAAAAGGAATTTTAGTCGAGAAAATTAGTTCAACAACTCGTGTGATGAATGATATTGTTTTCCTTGTTGACAATTCTGGAAGTATGTCAGATGAGTCAAATGGTATTGCTGAAAGTATCCAAGAGTGGGCAAATGAACTAAATGATGCTGGTATTGATGCTGAATTTGCCTGTGTAGGGTATAATGATTATGGGCAAATTTCGGGTGCTATAGATTTTACAGATGTTGAGACTGTGTCGTCCTGAAAAAACTTGACACTTTTGCGAACTTAATCCTAGAATAACTTTACGGTTTTTGAAAGTGACTCTTTTTGTCCTAAGTGGGCTTTACACTTTCATTG
>JBCQVS010000020.1:0-37849 GCA_047172885.1 Rikenellaceae bacterium
CCCATACTCACCTGAATTGAATATCATCGAGATATTGTGGCGGTTCATGAAATATCAATGGCTACCATTCGATGCTTATCTGAACTTTATGAGACTAAAAGCACGAGTCGCCGAGGTGCTGGAGTGCGTAGGGTTAAAATATCGCATTAATTTTTGTTGATTACTTATTTGTGTTTTGTGCCCTAGCTGCACACGCGCAAAAGATTACGGGAGTGGTGACAGACAGTAACGCTAACCCTATTTTGGGAGCATCTATTACAGTCCAAGACTCACCTACAATTGGTACTATTACTAACCTTGACGGTTCGTTCGAACTTTCGGGTGTCAAGTCTGACGACATCCTCGAGATTAGCTACATCGGCTACATCACACAAGAGGTCACTGTCGGTAGCCGCACATCTTTCTCAATTCAGTTGGCCGAATCATCTATCGAAATGGATGACGTTGTAGTTATCGGATATGGTACTCAAAAGAAAGCGCTGCTTACGGGAGCCAATTCGAATGTCGATGGCGATTCGATCGCTGAGTTGAAACCTGCAACAGCTATGGAGGCTTTGCAAGGCGTTGTTCCTGGCCTAAGCGTTACTCGCAATAGTGGTTCTCCAGGAGCCGGTACTTCGATCACTATTCGTGGTATGGGTACAATTGGCGACAGCGACCCTCTATTTATTGTCGATGGAGTTTCGGTCTCGGACATCAACTACCTTAGCCCTTCGGATATCGCTTCGATCGACGTATTGAAGGATGCCGCTTCGGCTGCTATCTATGGAGCTCGTGCAGCTAATGGCGTTGTACTTGTTACAACCAAAAAGGGTAAGGCTGGCGCAGATGGCAAAATCGCAACTTCGATCACCTACGACGGTTACTTCGGAGTTCAAAACACCTACAAAGAGCTTGAAACCCTTAACGCTCAAGAGTATATGTTTATCATCGACGAGTCTCGCGCGAATGATGGATTGGCTCCATTCGATTGGGAGTCGATGGTCAAGACTAACACCTACCTTTCATCGACATTCGGTGATGAGGTTGGCGCAGCTTATGGCAACTACATCTGGGATATGTTGGAGAATGGTTGGGAAGGCACCGATTGGGTTGATGAGATCACAACCGACGACGCTATTATCCAAAGCCACTCGGTAAATATCATGGGTGGATCACAAGATTTCTCTTACTCGGCAGGTCTTTCGTACTACGATCAAGAGGGTATCATCGGTGGTGATATCATCGACGCAGGTTACACTCGTATCACAGCTCGTATGAACTCTGAGTTGGTTGTTTTCAAAAATAGCAGCCACAATATCCTAACCTTTGGTGAGAATATCACATATACCAACACCACAAATAAGGATACTGCCAATGGAAATATCTATTACAATGACCTTCACGCAGCGTTGGTAGCATCACCACTTATGCCAGCATATTGGGATTATGAGGGTATCCAGGCCTACACAAATGGCTTTGCTCCTAACCTCGATGGTGTGGATGTTGACCACCTTAACCCGCTTGCTGAGATGTATTACTATCGTAACTTCAGCTACAACAAATCGAATAACATCGTAGGTAACATCTACGCTGAGTTGCAACCTATCAAGGATCTTAAATTCCGCTCATCATATGGTATCAGCGCATGGTTTGGTAACTACCGCTCTTATTCACCAGAGTACTCTATGGGATCGCTTTTGAGCAACACTACAACAGCCGTTTCGATGACAATGTCGCAAGGTGCTACTCACACTTGGACAAACACCGCTTCATATTCGTTCGATGTCAACACAGATCACGAGTTTAGTGTTCTTCTTGGTACCGAGATGGAGAAGAGCGTATATAATGGTTACGTTTCGGGCTATCGCCAAAATCTTCTTTTCGATGGTTCGGATTATGCTTATCTCGACAATGCCGACACCGTTGGATCTATCTCTGAGGTAGGTGCTTATGGAGCTGATTACGCTGCATCTGGCGGTGGTTTGATGTCTTATATGTCGCGCGTATCGTATAACTACAAAGGCAAGTATATGGCCGATGCAACGTTCCGTGCCGATGGTTCTTCGAACTTCGCTGAGGGTAACCGTTGGGGTTATTTCCCATCATTCTCGGCTGGTTGGAACTTCTCTGAGGAGGATTTCATGCAGGGTAACAGAGTGATCACAACTGGTAAATTGCGTGCTAGTTGGGGACAAAATGGTAACCAAAACATCAGCAACTTCGTCTACACTTCTAACGTATCGTACAAAGACCAAGGATATTACTTCGGATCTGACAAGGATGTTCCTAGCGTTGCTGCAGTACCATCGAACGTTGCTAACCCAGATGTAACTTGGGAGACTTCCGAGCAACTTAACTTTGGTGTTGACCTCCGTTTGTTCGAATCTAAGATGGGTGTTACTTTTGATTGGTATAACAAGATGACCAAAGATTGGTTGGTTGAGGCGCCTATCTTGGGTACTTACGGTGCCGATGCTCCTTATATCAATGGTGGTGACGTTCGCAACCGCGGTGTTGAGTTGATGGTTAGCTGGAACGATTCGAAAGGCGACTTTAGCTACGGTGCAACCCTTTCATTGGCACACAACAAGAATGAGGTTACACGTATCGACAACGAGGAGGGTGTAATCACTGGTACAAGTAGCGTTATCGCACAAAATACCTCTTACGTGTCACGTGTCGAGGTTGGTAAGCCAATCGGTTACTTCTATGGATACGAGACTGCTGGAATCTTCCAAAACCAAGCTGAGTGTGATGCATATGTATCTCCTGCAACTGGCACTCAAATCCAAGTTACCACCGAAGAGGGTATCGAGCGCCAACCTGGTGATGTGATCTTCGTCGATCAAAATGGCGATGGTTATATCAACGAGGATGATAAGGTGATGATCGGTGATCCAAACGCTGACCTTGAGATGGGTCTACAAATCAACCTTGGCTACAAGAACTTCTACGTTAACACTACCCTAACTGGTAAATTTGGCCAACAAGTGATGCAGTCGTACCGCTCATTTACCGACCAATTGACCGAGAACTACACAACAGCTGTATTCGACCGTTGGCACGGTGAGGGCACATCGAACTCGATGCCTCGCTTGAGCTACACTGGTAATGCCAACACTAACCTCATTTCGGATATCTACGTTCAAGATGCAGACTACGTTCGCGTAGGTAGCTTAACTGTTGGTTACAACCTCGATTCAGCTCTTCGCTCGTTGACTTCTTCTGCTATCAAGGGTGGTTCGGTTTACTGCACAGTGAACAACCTCTGCACAATTACTGGTTACGACGGCATGGATCCTGAGATTGGATATGGTGGCGACGACGCTTGGGCATCGGGAATCGACTTGGGTCTCTATCCTTTGGCTCGCACTGTGATCTTTGGTGTAAACTTAACTTTCTAAAACTTTCTTCACGATGAAAAATATATCTAAAATATTAGTTGGCTCGTTTGCCTTAGTAGGGTCGTTTATGGCAGTAGGTTGCTCTGACTTGCTAGATTCAACGAATATCTACGAAAAAAATATGGATACCTTCTACAATAGCAAATCCGATATGGACCAAGCCTTGAATGGTGTCTACAACTCGCTCTTTGTCGATGGTGCTATGAGTGAAATGCATATCACCGCTAGTATCCAATCGGACTTGATGTTGGCTGGTGGTGGTGCCGATGACTCGGTTGCTTCGAATATCGACTCATTTGTTTCAACTACCGAGGATACCTATTACGATCTTTGGGCTGAGACTTACAAAGGTGTTTTGCGTGCTAACGCAATTATCGAGACTATCGACGACACGGATCTTTCGGCCGATTTCACCTCGACAACCGAGGCTGAAGCATATCGCTCAAAAACTCGTGGTGAGGCTTACTTTATGCGTGGTTACTTTATGTTTAGAGCCGCTCTATTCTTTGGAGGTATGCCTTTGATTCCAACATCGGATGCTGACCGTGAGGTTGATCGTTCGTCGATTCCTGAGACCTACGCCTTTATCGCTTCGGATATGATGAAAGCTATCGAGAATCTTCCATCAACCAATATCTACAACACTTCGCTTAGCGATTATGGCCACGCAACGCTTTGGGCAGCTAAGGGTTACCTAGCTCGCATCTACCTCTACTACACTGGTTATATGACTAACATTGAGGGCACTACAACAACTACACTTCCTTACG
This sequence comes from Rikenellaceae bacterium, assembly GCA_047172885.1. Taxonomy (GTDB): domain Bacteria; phylum Bacteroidota; class Bacteroidia; order Bacteroidales; family Rikenellaceae; genus Alistipes. The sequence continues at coordinate 4,157 of JBCQVS010000020.1, forward strand.
ATGAGGGTGAGATTACGAGCAGCGATGTTATAGGTCACCTCGAGGATGTAATGAGCAACAGCGGTCACGCATTGGTTTCAGACTTCCGCAACCTTTGGCCATACTCTCACGTTAACGTTAGCAACTCGATCTACAACCCAAGCTACGACGGCACAGCGATTCTACCATGGGCCGAGAATGAGGGTCTTGTATGGGCTGGTCAAGATGGTCCAAACTCAACTTTGGGAACAGGAAACCCTGAGATCATCTTTACTCTACGCTTCGGCCTAGGTAACTGGGATTACGACAGTGGCACAGGTCAAAAGTACAACAACCGTTCGCCTCTTTACTTGGGTATCCGCGACCACTCGATGATCCCATTTGGTAAGGGTTGGGGATGGTGCTCAATCCACCCAACATTCTTCTCTGAGTGGAGCGATGAGGACAGTCGTAAGCAAGGTTCGGTATTGGTCCTAGGTGATGCAGATCAAGCGACAGATTCTTGGAGTGCAGGACTAATGAACCAAGAGACTGGCCTAATGAATAAGAAGTACACCACACTTCAACACAATGGCGACGATGGCACTCAAGGTATGTTCTACTACCTTTACAATATGAGTAATGGTGACGCTTACCAATTGTGGGCAGCTCAAGATTACTACCTTATGCGCTACGCAGATGTATTGTTGATGCACTCGGAGCTAACTAGCACAGCAACTGGAATGAACGCTGTCAGAGTTCGCGCAGGATTGGATGAGATCGCTTACTCGTTGGACGACTTGAAAAAGGAGCGTATGTATGAGCTAGCTTTCGAGGGTCTAAGATGGTACGACTTGGTACGTTGGGGCGATGTTAACACTAGCAACAACTATTACGGTCGCGAGATCACAGTGAGCAATATGGGTGTTGAGGCAACGTATAGCATCTCTTACCGCTCTGAGACTAAAGGTTTGTTGGCGATTCCTCAAAGTGAGATCCGCTTGTCGAACTATCTGTATGAGCAAAACCCAGGTTGGTAGTAAAAGCGAAATGTTAACCTAAAAAACGAAAAACAATGAAATCAAAATTATATATAGCTGCCCTTGCGCTTTTGGCCGTAGCGTGCAGCCCAATAGAGACCGATAGAGAGCTTGAAAACTCTTTCGACAAGGATAATATTGTCCTGAAGGCCTACCAAACTAATTCGGGTAGCAACGAGATTACACTTCGTATGGAGTCGGATGGTGTGACTGGATACTGGGACTACACCATCGGAACAAAGTATAGCGACGAGTGTACATTTATCTTCCATTACACTGGAACTCACACATTTACATACAATGTAACTACTCCTTACATCGTCAACGGCGACGTTGGAAATACCGAGTATGTTTCGGTTTCGATCGACGTGGAGGTGACCACAATGGATACTGCCTTAAACGATGCTTACTACGCGCTTGTTGGTGATGATCTAGGCGGTAAAACTTGGGTGTTCGACACTTCGGCTAGTTACTACTGGACTATGGTTGATGGTTCAAACAGTGGATCAGTCTGGTGGAATCCTGCAGGTGACTGGGTATTCCCATCAGATCTTGAGGGAAAGATGTACTTCAACGTTGCGGGTGGTGCTAACTACGACTATTACTCTTCGGCGGATGCAACACCAGTGAATGGTAGCTTCGTATTTAACAGCACTTACACTACCCTTTCGTTCCCTTCTAATGGAGCAGATATTTTAGGTTCTAATGGTGGCTCTACCACTTATGAAATTATTGAACTCACTGACGATAGCCTAGTTCTATTCTCATCATACGTTGATGCTTATGGCACAGGTTGGTTATGGTCGTATAAACCTGCTGAATAGTAACAATATGTGAAAAAAGAGAACTACTCCGCCAAACAAGGGGTAGTTCTCTATTCAAAAAAACTCTCACTTAAAATAAAACTCTTTTTTATGAATACTAACTTAAAGAGGTTACTCACGGCCTGTGTAGTTGCAACCTCTGTCATTCAAGTAGCCGCTGGATCGGCCGATAAATACGATACGCAAATCGAGGCGCTACTCTCAAAGATGACCCTCCAAGAGAAGCTCGGACAGTTGAATCTAATTTCGAACCCCTACATCTCGACTGGAGCAGGTGCCGCTGACCCTCAAGCCGATGGCCACAATGCCGATATCGACGAGCAGGTTAGAAGCGGAAATGTTGGTAACTTCCTAAATGTGCTTGGCGCTGAGGAGACCTACCGACTTCAAAAGATCGCTGCCGAGGAGTCTCGCTTGGGTATTCCGCTGCTTTTTGGCTACGATGTGATCCATGGCTATAAGACAATGTTCCCTATTCCACTTGCTGACGCATCGAGCTTCGACCGTGAAGCGATGGAGATGAGCGCTCATTATATGTCGAAAGAGGCGGCAGCAAATGGACTCAATTGGACTTATGCACCGATGGTCGACATCTCACGCGATGCTCGTTGGGGTCGAATTATGGAGAGCTCAGGCGAGGATGTTTACTTGGGTTGCGAGGCAGCCACGGCAAGGGTCAAAGGTATTCAAGGCGATGATATGAGCGATGAATTAACCATTGCCGCTTGTGCAAAACACTTTGTCGCTTATGGTGGCGCTATCGCAGGACGCGATTATGGCTCGGTGGATGTTTCGGAGCGTATGTTGCGCGAGGTTTACTTCCCTCCTTTCCAGGCGGCTGTTGATGCTGGCGTAGCTAGCTTTATGTCGTCGTTCAATACCGTGAGTGGTGAACCAGCTTCGACTTCGGAGTGGTTGATGAAGGATGTTCTTCGCGGTGAGTGGGGATTCGATGGCTTTGTGGTGTCGGATTGGGCTTCAGTGGCTGAGACTATCTATCACGGTTCTTCGGCTGGTGAGCTAGAGGCTGCTTATGGCGGATTGAATGCTATGGTCGACATGGATATGTGTGGATATCTCTATATTAATCACACCGAGGAGCTTATCAATGCTGGACGAATTTCGATCGAGGAGATCGACGATATGGTTCGCAATGTGCTTCGAATTAAGTTCCGCTTGGGTCTTTTCGACGATCCTTACAAATATAGCAACCTGGATCGCCAGGCTCAGTTGACTCTATCGGAGGAGAATCACGCAGCTTCTCGCGAGGTAGCTCGTCGTTCGATGGTGCTACTCAAAAACGAGGCTCAGCTGCTTCCACTCTCAAAAGATGTTAAGCGCATCGCTGTAATTGGACCACTTGCAACCGACAAAGATACCCCACTAGGTAACTGGCGCGGTCAGGCGGAAAGCCACACAGCAGTATCGCTTTTGGAGGGAATCCAAGCGGCAGTAGGCACTTCATGCGAGGTGATCTATGCGCAAGGATGCCGACTCGAGAACAACGAATCGACCAACTTCTTCACTCAACTAGACATCGAGACTTTGGATCGCTCAGGATTTGCAGAGGCGATCGAGGCAGCCAGATCGGCCGATGTGGTAATTATGGCTTTGGGCGAGACTGCCTATATGTCGGGCGAGTGCCGTAGCTACGCAGATATCTCACTTAAAGGGCTTCAAAGTGAGCTTTTGGCCGAGATCCGCAAGGTTGGAACTCCGATTGTGACAACGCTTTTCACTGGTCGTCCGTTGGTTCTTACCCACGACGTGCCTAACACCGATGCACTGCTAAATTGTTGGTTGCTAGGTTCTGAGTCGGGAAATGCTATCGCTGATGTTCTCTTTGGCGATTACAACCCATCGGGTAAGCTCCCTGCATCGTTCCCTTATCACTTGGGTCAAGTGCCGATTTATTACAGCGAGATGAGCTCAGGACGCCCTTACAACCCTGTACCAGAGTCATTTAGCACCAAGTACCGCGATGTACCTAATACTCCACTCTTCGCCTTTGGTTATGGTCTTAGCTACACAACTTTCGACTACTCGGCTTTGGAGCTTAGCTCCGATCTAATTGGCCTTGATGATGAGCTTACAATCAAAGTGACAGTGAAGAACAGCGGCGAGTATGATGGTCACGAGGTAGTTCAACTATACATCCACGACATTGTAGCCGACAGAGTTGCACGCCCAGTTTTGGAGCTTAAGGGCTTCGAGAAGATATTTATCAAGAGTGGTGAGAGTGCTACCGTTGAGTTTAAGATTACCCCCGACGATTTGGCTTTCTATCGCTTAGATAAGAGCTTTGCCCCTGAGGCTGGTGAGTTTACCCTCTATGTTGGCACTTCGTCGGACAATCTACCTCTCTCTACGAAATTCACCCTTACGGAATAATTTAGCACCCAAGAAAGGCTATGAAACGACAACTATGGCAAAATATAACGCTCCTGCACCTCGCTCTCATTGGGTGCGGAGCTTGCCAAGCAAATGAGTCGAGTGACGCGCTGCCGAGTGTAGCTTCGCTCGAGGTTGAGATCAGTTGCAATCAGAGCACAAACGTTGTCACATTCGAGTGTTTGAGTGACGAGGTTACCCCACGTTGGGGCTTCCACGATGGGGATAGTTCAACCGAGACGAAAGTTGAGAAGTTCTACGCAGCAGCTGGAACATACTCAGTGGAGGTGTGGGCGATCAACAAGAATGGGCTGAGCGCAGATTCGAAAACGTATAGCTTCACACTGGAGAGTAACTACGGTGAGCAGTACCAATTAGTTTGGTCTGACGAGTTCGATGGTACCGCGCTCAACACCGATGTCTGGCACTTGGAGCAGGGATACATCGCCAACAACGAGCTGCAAGATTATCAAACTTCGGGCAACCACGAGGTGTCGGGTGGAACGCTCAAGATCATCGCTCGCAAGGTTAACGACAACAAGGAGTTTGGCAGTTACACCTCGGCTCGCATGATTAGCTACTACGGAGGTGTGAGCTTTACGTATGGTCGCATCGAGGCTCGCATAAAAGTTCCTTCGGGGGTTGGTACATGGCCTGCGTTTTGGATGCTAGGCGACTCAATTTTGGAGGGTGGTTCATGGCCATCGTGTGGTGAGATCGACATTATGGAGCACGTAGGATATGATCCTGACAAGATTCACGCAACGATCCACTATTGGGATAATAGCTCATCTTACACATCGCAAAACAGCTCGATAAGTGTTGAGAGTGAGGAGGTTTGGTTAACCTACGGCGTTGTGTGGAGCGATTCAGCGATGAAGTTCTACATCGACGATGTGGATAATGTCTATGCCACCTACACTACCCCATCCAACAAGACAAATTGGCCATTCGATGCACCTCACTTCATTCTGCTTAACCTAGCCATTGGTGGCGATTGGGGAGGCGTAGAGGGTGTCGACAATTCGATCTTCGATGCTACGGGCTCGGTTCAGATGGAGGTTGATTATGTGAGAGTTTACGAAAAAGCATATTAAAAAAGAACAAGATGAAACGATATATAATTTCTGCGATAGCTACCCTTTTTGCCCTTGGGGCTGCTTGGGCAAATGAGCCGCTTGTTGAGAATATCACAGCTCGCGAAGTCACATGCCTCGATGGAAAGTGGCGATATATAATCGACCCGCTCGAGAATGGTTACTACGACTATCGCTTGCGCATAAATGGTGATGGATTCTTTAGAAATCGCACCGATCAGGCGGAGAATTTGGTGGAATATGACTTCTCTCGCTCCGAGCAGATCAACGTTCCAGGAGATTGGAATTCGCAGGTCGATGAGCTCTTCGTTTACGAGGGGAATGTGTGGTACGAAAAGGATTTCACGATCACAAAAGATGACTCTAGACGTTACGTAATCTACTTTGGCGCAATCAATTACCACTCGATCATCTATGTCAACGGAGTGCGTATTGGAGAGCACACGGGAGGTTACACCTCGTTTAACTTCGATGTCTCGGAGCAGATCAAGGATGGGGATAATCACGTGGTAGTTAAGGTCGACAATCGCCGTCACAAGGATAATGTCCCAACGGTGAATATGGATTGGTGGAACTATGGCGGAATTACGCGAAGTGTCTACATCGCTTCACTGCCCTCTGTTGGTGTTGACGACTACACAGTTGAGCTAACGCAAGAGAATAAGATTGCCTTTTCGGCTCAGCTCAATGAGCCACAAGAGGGAGTAGAGATACGTTTCGCAATCCCAGAACTTGGAATCGACGAGACAACTTCGACCGACTCGCAAGGCAAAGCAACGACCACGGTAAAGAGCAAGAAACTAGAACTTTGGAGCCCATCATCGCCTAAACTCTACAACATTGAAATCGAGGCTTCCCTCGAGACGATCCACGACAAGATAGGTTTTAAAACCATCGAGACTCGAGGCACCGAGATTCTACTCAACGGAGAGCCAATCTTCTTGAAAGGGATCAGCATCCACGAGGAGGCACCCTACGGAGTTGGTCGAGCTTGGTCGAGTGAGCAAGCGGCAACCACTCTGGGTTGGGCCAAGGAGATGGGATGCAACTACGTCCGTTTGGCACACTACCCTCACAACGAATTTATGGTGCGCAAAGCCGAAGAGATGGGGCTTATGGTGTGGTCGGAAATTCCAGTCTATTGGACTATCTCGTGGGAGAATGAGGCTACTTATCAAAATGCTGAGAGTCAGCTCACAGAGATGATCTCGCGGGATAAGAACCGCTGCGGCATTGTGATTTGGTCGATTGCCAACGAAACGCCTCACTCAGCTGCTAGAGACACTTTCCTAAGTCGCTTGGCAGCTAAGGCTCGCGAGATGGACGACAGTAGATTGCTAAGTATGGCGATGGAGGTTACAAGTGCCGATGGTGTGGTCAACACGCTTGATGACAATATGCACGCTTATGTCGATGTGGTCAGCTTCAATCAATATGTGGGTTGGTACCGCGACACCAATGCTGCGGCACTCAATATGGTTTGGGATATCCCCTACGGCAAGCCTATCATTATCAGCGAGTTTGGCGGAGGTGCTCTGCAAGGGCTTCATGGCGACAAGAGTGAGCGTTGGAGTGAGGAGTACCAGGAGGATCTCTACGAGTGTAACTTGGCTATGTTAGACAAGATCGAGGGGCTAGCAGGAATGTCACCATGGATCTTGGTCGATTTCCGCTCTCCACGTAGGCAGCTACCCGACATCCAAGATTTTTATAATCGCAAGGGGTTGATCTCCGAGAGAGGAGTTCGCAAGAAGGCATTCTTCACCATGCAGCGATATTACTGGGCAAAATAAAAAATTCATTTAGTTAGGTTACATATAACGGCTGGTTACCGTTTATGCATTAGGATTGGTTAGGTTTTTAGCAATTAGGGAGTTGAGCACTACGGCACAACTCCCTAATTCACTTTGTGTTAGTCGGCTTCGCTACAAGATATTTAAGTCATCATTCGACAGGGTAACTATCCCCTGTTGCGAAGCTATCTCAAGCGCTTTCTGCGTGTCATTCACGCGAATGATCATCACCCCTTTGTCCTTGATCGAGAAGCAGTACATATACTCTACGACCACACCTTGAGCATATAACTTTTTCAGTTCATCGTGGAACGAACCCGCCAGGGAGTCGCATGCAAAGGCGATCACCTCGCTCTTGTGGGTGATTTTACTAGCTTGGCGCAGTAGCTCATACGCGCGGCTATTATCGCTTGTGATTAGGCGCAGGATACCAAACTCGGTGGTGTCGGCAACCGTTGCAGCAACGATACGGATATCGGCCTTGCTTAGGATATCCATTGTGTCGTGGAGGCTTCCGATCTTATTCTCCAAAAATATCGAGAGTTGTTGAAGTGTTGTTTTCATATTTTTCTCTGGTTTAATTTCTCTGGTTTAATAAGTAGGGTAAAATAATTATTGGTATGTTTTTAAGAGTGCTGTTGGAGATGAGATTTTTTGCTATTGAATCGAAAATATAGTTGTTCTATATTGAGATTTAATAGTGAAAAATATCGCTCCAAGAGTGCTATTAAAAATATGGCAATAGTTGTTTTACACTACTTAGCTCTCTTGTCGACTACGCGAACCGCTTTACCCTCTGATTGTGGAAGAGTTCCGCTACCCACAAGTTTGATTTTGGGGGTCACCAAGATCTCATCACGCAGCGCTCGGGTCATTGCACGGCCTAAATCCTGCAACTTCGAGTAATCATCCGAGAATGCTTCGTTACCCAACTCCACCTCGATTATAATTTGGTCGTTGATGCCGACAGTCTCGATTGTGATAAGGTAATTTGTGCCAACCTCCTCGAACTGCATCAAGATCTTCTCGATCTGCATTGGGAAGATATTCACTCCCTTGACGATAAACATATCGTCGCTACGACCCTTCAGACGATCCAATCTGCGGTGAGTACGCCCACAAGGACACTCCCCCAAAAGCACTCGCGTAAGGTCACGCGTACGATACCTGATAAGTGGCATCGCCTCACGATCCAAGGTTGTGATAACCAACTCACCCACTTCACCCTCCTCGACTGGCTCCAAGGTCTCGGGGTCGACAATTTCGAAGAGATATGAATCCTCCCAGATATGCAATCCATTTTGCTCTTGGCACTCGAAGGCTACTCCAGGTCCGCTCATCTCCGACATTCCGAAGCAGTTGTAGGCTTTGACTCCCAACAGCTCCTCGATCCTTTGGCGTTGCTCCTCGGTGTGAGGTTCGGCTCCGATAATCAGGCACTTAAGGCTTGTTGAACGGGGGTCTACACCCTGCTCCTTGAACACCTCGGCTAGGCGAATGGCATAGGATGGTATGGCGTGGATGGCCGTTGTCCCAAAGTCGGTGATAAATTTGATTTGGCGAGGGCTGTTGCCAGTTGCCGCAGGGACCATCAACGCACCCAATCGCTCGGCACCATTGTGGATTCCCAAGCCTCCAGTGAACATTCCATACCCCGAAGTGTTTTGGAATACGTCGCTGTTGCGAAGTCCCACCATATACATACACCTTGCAACGCGGTCGGCCCAGACATCCAGATCCTTTTGGGTGTGGCAGATAACCGTTGGGTTGCCCGTGGTGCCGCTAGACGAGTGTAGGCGAACAACCTGGGTTTGAGGGACTGCATTGAGCCCAAATGGATAGTTCGAACGAAGATCATCCTTGACGGTAAAGGGTAATTTCCGCACATCTTCAACCGAATTTACCGAGTCGGCCGAGATGCCTAGCTCCTCGAAACGCTTAGCGTAAAATGGTGATTTTGAAGCTTGTTGGATTGTATATTTCAATCTGATGAGTTGCAACTCCGAGAGTTCGTCTCGGCTCATGGTCTCAATCTCAGGCTGGTAGTAATTTTGATCCATCATTTAAATTGTAATTGATTTGGTTTTTACAAAGGTAATATTTTTGCGCAATAACTCCAAAGATGCAATTATTTTTTTCAGCATTAGGGAGATGATAGGAAAAAATCACTACTTTTGCTGTTGAATAAATCCGAAAAACTATGGAATATCTATCCGAACTTCTCAATATGCTCAACGCAATGTCGCCATACTTGTTATTGGGTTTCTTTGTCGCGGGGCTTCTTCATGTCTACGTCCCTAAGAGTACATTTAGCCGCTATCTCTCAGGCAAGGGGTTCCGACCTGTTTTCTTGGCTACTCTCTTTGGAGTGCCGCTTCCGCTCTGTTCGTGTGGGGTGATTCCTACGGCTATGTCGCTCAAAAAGGAGGGGGCTTCTGCGGGTGCAACGGTGGCGTTTTTGATCGCTACGCCTCAGACTGGCGTGGATTCCATATTGGCTACTTATGGGCTCTTGGGGCTTCCATTCGCTATTCTTCGCCCTATTGTGGCGCTTATCGTTGGACTCTTTGGAGGGGTGCTAACCGATCAGTTTTCGGGAGAGGAGCAGAGCTCTAAGGGCAAGAGTTCTAGCTCGACAGCCTCAAGCAAAAAGCTCACATTTGTCGATGCTCTAAAGTACGGTTTCGTCGATATGTTGCAGGACTTGGGCAAGTGGCTCTCGATCGGTCTGTTGATCGCTGCAGCCATTACGCTCTTTGTTCCGACCTCTGTGTTTGAGCTCTTCGACGACAACTACCTGCTTAATATTTTGGTGGTTTTGCTGCTCTCGATACCTATGTATATATGCTCTACGGGGTCGCTTCCCATCGCTGTGTCGCTGATGATGAAGGGGATTTCGCCTGGTGCAGCATTGATATTTTTGATGGCTGGACCCGCCACAAATGTTGCTACTTTGGCCGTTGTGAGAAAGGTGCTCGGCACTCGAACCACGATTCTCTACCTTGCGAGCATTATCCTTGGCGCTATCGGCTTTGCGCTGCTCATCGACTTTGTGCTACCCTCTGAGTGGTTTGCCGCTAAGGTGGTTGCTGTTAGCCAATGCGGGGAGTGTAGCGACGGTGTGGCTTGGTGGCATACCGCTTGCTCGGTGATTTTCTTGGCGCTTTTGATCAACGCTTACATCCTTAAATTTATTCACGGAGGTCATAGCCACAATGCTGATACCCAGGACGATAAGCCAAGCGAACCGCAAGCGACAAAGCTGCAAAAGTTCAAGGTAGACGGCATGCGCTGCAACCACTGCAAGGCCAATGTCGAAAAGGCAATCGGCACCATCGAGGGGGTCACTTCGGCTTCAGCAGAGCTCTCATCGGGCATTGTCGAGGTCGTTGGAGAGGCTTCGCAAGAGGAGGTATGTCAGGCGGTTAAAGCGCTCGGCTTCGAGATCAAACCACTCAAGGATCTCTACTCTAGCTTCACAACTATCTGATTTTCACCCACTTCAAGCTTCACAAGCTTATCACATTTTTGGCCATTAACGGTGACCCCCACAGCCTCATCCGCAACGCAGAAAGTAGCCTCCATGTTCGATGGAACGGTGATCGAGTAGTGCTTTGCGCCACCCTTTAGGTAGTACGACGCTTCGATCACACCTTGAAGGGTTGGCACTGTGATCTCTGCACTCTCTAGACCCGCTAATTGAGGTTTGATCGAGGCCGAAGTGTAGCCCGCCGAAGTGGGAGTAATGCCCCACATATAGCGAGGAATAAGGTTGGCTGGAGCTGCACCCCACGCATGGTTCCAATCGAGGTTACCCTTATATTTTATGTCCCACGCCTCGAGGGTCATCGTCGAACCTGAGCGAATCATATTGAGCCATCCGCGATCCGTGGTGTTGGTCATAAGCTCCAAAGCATACTCCGCTTCGCCAGCCTTGTAGAGCGCCTCGAAGAGGTATTGAGCGCCGTAGACACTGCAAGCCATACCTCGCGATTTGACGAACTCGGCAACGCTCGACGTATGCTCATCGTCAACCAGATCAAAGGCCAAGGCCATCATATTGCTATGCAGCGAGGAGTGCGTAGAGCCCTCACCGTCGATGTAAATTCCCCTCTGCTTGTCGAATAGTTTTTCGTTTATTGCTCTGCGCACCTTTAGGGATTCCTCTGCAAAGAATTCAGCATCCTCTTGATTTCCAATCACTTGTGCAAGTTCGCTCATTTGAACCAACGCATTGAAATAGAAGCAGTTAACAACCGTGTTTATCGCAACCATCTCGTGACCATCTCGCTCCCCCAACTCATTTCCACCTTTGGTGAATGACGCCTTGGGCCAATCGACAATATCAGCCATATGTTTGAAGCCTGCTCGGAAGCCAATCTTTTCGAGGTACTCTGGCGTAGCCACTTCGCTGCTTGCGCTAATCAGCCCATCTTCACGCGCTAACTCGTAGAGTGTCTTGGACTTAAGGGTCTGGTAATATTGCTCCACCAAGCGTCGATCACCCGTGTAGAGGTAATCTTGGTAGGCGATCATAATGGTGTGCAGCAGCCACTCGGTAGGCCAGGTCGCGTGGCTCATAAAGTACTCCAACGACCTCTTGCCGATGGCATACTCCGAGTCGATGCAGTAGTGGCTAAGTTGGTTGAGGTAGGCATCAGCCTCGTATGGAATTCGCTCACGGTCGCCATCAATGTAGTAGCCCAGAAAGTCGGTCGCTTGGATGGTGTAGCTGCATATATCCCAGATGCTATTGAGCTGACTGTCAGAACAGTAGAATGTGCCTAGCTTCTCGTTATAGCCATGCATAACGTTGCGTCTTACAGCGATATCACTGATATGGTTACGACCTCCGCCAACGAACTCAACATAGCGAAATGGCATTATCACCCCCCACCTTTCGGGCACTTGGATAGCCATAGGACCTGTATTTCGCTTATCTGCAACCAATGGCACCGAGTAGTCGGAAACACCTTCCTTAAGCTCGATCTCCACCTCTTGGTAGCGGATGGTGCCTTGGGGATTTTCATTCAAAAATCCAGTGTAACTCAATTGCTCTCCAAGCCTTACAGTTAGAGTCGCATCATACCTCACATCCAAATTAAAGGCGAGGTTTCCAAAGGCGGCCTTTCCGAAGTCGGTTTGGTAGACTGCGGGAGTGGTATCTGCGGGTCGGATAGTAAGATTAGTACTAACAGCTTGTTTATTATCGCTACTTCTAGTGCTATTACTGCCTGCACTAGGCTTTCGCCTCTCTCCTCGCTTTATCTCATATACCCTTTCTGGCGAATTGCCATATTCCACACGACTCATCAAGGGGTTGCTAGTCACTATGCTCTGCGCTCGTTGCTCTTGCGTGGCCATCGTGAAGCCTTGAGCTGCGGAGTAGTCGCTTGGCATATCCTCGGAGTTCCAATAGCGGATTTTCCAGAAATATCTCTTTTTCTCCTCGAGGGGCTTTCCATCGTACTCCACCGCGAAGTTATTGTTGTTCAGCACCTTACCACTATCCCACGCATCTCCCTCTTGGCACTCTTCACTGCTCGAGACTATGATCTGATACGCCGTTTGACTCTTTATGCCAGGGGCTAGGAGCCAGCTAAAGTTGGGTGCAGAGCTAAAGATATATGTGCGCTCAGGCGTGCGGATATAGTCGACACGAAGCCCTATTGGCTCGGTTGGCTGTGAGACATTCGACGAGCACGAGAGCAACAAAAGCGAGGTTGCAAGGGCAAAGATGTGGGTGAGTCGCATATGATTAAGTAGTTTTAAAGTTCCAAATATTGATTACCTTTCACCGTGAAAGTAGCCTCGACAAACGATGCTGTTTGCGCCAGAGGTTGACCTCCACCGACCGAGATTGAGAACTCTCCCGACTCGATGCGTCTTAGATTGTTGTCGGTGATAAGCGACATCTTCTCGGGCGAAATTTCGAGCTCGACCATCTTGCTCTCTCCTGCCTTTAATGATACTCTTTTTGTGTCGGATAGTTGGCGTACTGGGACAGCTACCGAGGCCTTGAGGTCGGTGATGTAGAGTTGCACCACCTCGTCACCATCTCGATCAGAACTGTTTGTCACTCTGATAGTTACCCTCTGCGTTTCACCCGCTTTGATCGTCTGAGAGAGTTGCAGATCGTTATAGTCGAATGTGCTGTACGAGAGGCCATAACCGAACGGATAGAGTGGTTTATGCTCGCGCATATATTTATAGGTACGCCCCTCCATCGAGTAATCTTCGAACGCAGGCAGGTGCTCCAACGACTCGACAAAAGTGATCGGTGTACGAGCCGAAGGGTTAGCATTTCCGAGGATGATATCGGCCAAAGCATAGCCACCCGCTTGACCTGGATACCAGGCAAATAGCAGCGCATCGGAGAGCTCACGGATCTCGGTAAGTTGCACTGGGCAGCCTCCTGTGACCACCACCACAAGGGGTTTGTTAGCCTTGTCAGCTACTTTGCGAAGCTTACAGAGGTACTCCATCTGCGCCTCAGGCAGCGAGTTATCGTACATATCGCCACCTTGCGCCGAGGCAATCGCTTCACCCTCTTCACCTTCGATGAGCCACGTGAGACCCATACACGCCACAACAACATCGGCCGCGGAGCCTTCACCCGAAGCCCAATCAATGGGGTTGGTATTGGCCTTGTCGATCATCACACCTTGCTTATATTGCACCGAAACACCTGGCGCAACTCGCGACACGAAACCCTCGAGAAAGGTTGTAAAGTGGTCACTTACACCGAAGTAGTTTCCGATCAGTGCATCGGCATTATTGGCGTTTGGCCCCGTGAGGTAGATGTAGTTCAGATCGTCGGAAAGAGGCAAAATATTGTTCTTATTCTCTAGTAAAACGATCGACTTCACAGCTGCCTCATATGCCAAATCGAGGTGCTTCTGACTATCGACAACATCCACATCGATGTGGCTAAATGGAACACTCGCCTCATCGTCAAAAAGCCCCAATTCGAAGCGAGTCAACATCAACGGAAATAGCAACTCGTCGATCTGCTCCTCACTCACTAGTCCCATATTGATAGCGTTGTAAAGTGCTGCACCATAGACAGATCCGCAGTTGAGATTCATCCCATGGTTAACGGCCATTGCCGCAGCCTCCTCGGCAGTTTTACATACATTGTGCCCATCGTAGAAATCTTTCAGAGCCCAACAATCGGTGGTGAGATAGCCCTCGAAACCCCATCGCTGCTTAAGGATGTCGACCAGCAGGGTTGGGCTGGCGCAACACACCTCTCCGTTGGTTCTGTTGTATGCCCCCATCACACTGCGCACATTGGCCTCTTGCACCAAGGCTTTGAACGCTGGCAGGTAAGTTTCGTTGAGATCACGCACCGAAGCCTCGGCATTGAACTGGTGACGGTACTTCTCGGGACCACTGTGAACGGCATAATGCTTTGCACACGCTGCCGCCTTAAGGTACTTAGGATCATCACCTTGCAGACCCTCAACAAAGGCTACTCCCATTCTCGAAGTGAGGTATGGATCTTCGCCATAGGTCTCTTGACCACGCCCCCAACGAGGGTCTCGATAGATGTTGACATTGGGGCTGTAAAAGGTTAGTCCAGTGTAGATTCCGCGATTTCCACGCTTCGAGGCGTTGTTGTAAAAGGCACGTGCTTCGTCCGAAATGGCACTCGCCATGCGGAAGATCAGATCGTCGTCGAAAGTGGCTGCAAGGCCGATAGATTGAGGAAAAACGGTCGCCTTACCCGATCGAGCTAGGCCGTGTAGACATTCGCTCCACCAATTATATTGGGGCACATCGAGGCGAGGAATGGCCTCGGCTTCGTGAGACATTTGCGAGATTTTCTCCTCCAAGGTCATCTCCAAGATCAGCTCTCGAGCTCTCTGTTCGAAGCTCTGGTCTTGGTTGTCTAGGGCTGTTTGAGCCGAAAGGTTTAGCGATGTCAAGCAGCAAAGTGATGCTAGTAGTAATTTTGTGTTCATTGTGGTAAAAGTTAGTATACAAATATACTAATTTTTAAGACAAACTACGCTTTGATTCAACATTTAAACTTTTTTTTATATATTTGTGGGAGAACCCTTAAACAAAATATCGCTGTGCAACGCTCCCTACACATATTTCTATTTATAATAGCGCTTCTTTTGAGGCCTACGCTCACCATTGGTCAAGAGGCTCAGACTACCCTTTCGTCGATGTTAACAAGGGCTCATGAGCTTCAAAATAGCAATCCTACCCTATCGTTATACTACTGCAACGAGGGAATTAAAACCCTCCATGAATTAGAGCGTTCGAAGGGTTCTGGCTCGATGGAGGATATAAATATAAAGGCCGAGCTCTTTTTGCAAAGTGGCGTTACGTGTCGTCTGCTCGGCGATTTCGACTCTGCTTTGACATATCTTCACAGCGCTTTGGACTCTACGCCCGAGGAGAATCTCAAGCTACGAGCCTCGATCGATGCCGAGATGTCGCGGGCATATTGCTTCCTTTCGGATTTCAACAAGGCGATCGAGTTGAATGATCGAGCAACTTCGACCTTCAAGGCGTTGGGTGATTCCATCTCGCTGGCTGCTTGTTACAACTCCAAGGGCATTATCGAGTGCCACGTATATGAGTACGACAAGGCGGATCTACTTTTCAAAAGGTCGCTGGAGATAAATCGGCAATATAAACTCTTGAAAGAGGTGGCGGCAAACCTCAATAACCTTGCTCTCTACAAAGGCAACGCGGAGGAGAAAATCGCCTATCTTCACGAGGCGATAGCGATAAACAAGAATCTCGATTCTAAGTGGTCACTGGCTGAAAATTACAACAATTTAGGTCGACAATATTACTTCGACTCGCAATTCGACAAGGCCATCGAGAGTCTGAACCTTGCACGACAGACAGCCGATGAGATCGAGGCAAAGGCCTTAATATGTGACAATTGCGAATATCGAGCCGAGCTATATTTCAAAATGGGCAACTACAAGGAGGCATACGAAAATCTCAGCCAGCTCCACTCTCTCAGCCAAGAGGTAGGCACTTACAACAAGCTACGCACAATCGAGCAGCGGATATTCCAACAAAAGGAGGAGCAGCAGCAGCGCGAAGCATATTTGCAGGAGATAAGGTACAAAGAGGCGCATTTGCGTCAAAGGGTTACGACATTTGCAATCCTCGCTATTTTCGGTGCTCTTTTTACCATTCTGCTCTATCGGAGGAGGCAATATAAGCGCAATGCAGAACATATGCAGACTAAATATGATTTGGTGCAGGCCGAGTTGGAGCTCGACGACCTAAGACTCAACAAGCAGAAGATGGAGCTCGAGAGTGTGCAAAAGGCCTTCGAGGCTTCGCAAAAGGAGGCGATAAGTTTCTCGGCATTTGTGCAGTGTCGTACCGAGCTACTGAGCAAGATCCGCTCGATGATCAAGCAGTGCGAGAGGATGAAATCGGTCGATGAGATTCACCGCAACCTCTCGAGTGCTGGTCTCTTTATCTCGCAATATATGGGTGGCGAAGGGGGACAAAATGCGCTACTTGTGGGAGTCGATGCTCGCAACGAGGAGTTTGCCGATAGGCTCTCGGCAAAGCACCCTGCGCTTACCTCGGGAGAGCGTCGGTTAGCTTCGTTGCTGAGGATAGACCTCTCGACGAAGGATATCTCGGTTTTGATGGGAATCTCGCCTAAGACGGTGAATATGAATCGTTATAGGTTGCGCAAATCGCTAGAATTGGATAGCGAGATTGATTTGGTAGAGTATATCAAGGGGTTGTAATGCTCTAAAAAGGCGGCTAATCAGAAAACCGATTTTGTAGATATGCTTCTCTTAGCCTTATCACTGATAATCAATACATTACATTTTAAATTGTAGATCACATTTTCATACGTTTTTACCTCCTTGTAGGCTCTTTGTAGGTTTTAATAATTTGTTAACGCTCAAGAAGTTTCATTACTTCGCAACAGCTAAAGCGAAAAACATTTTATTAACAACCTAACTTAAAAAATTTATGAGAATCAAGATTTTTACCAAACTCATTCTCTTCTCTTTGCTATGCTTCACGCAGGTAGCAATGTCGCAAGAGAGAACGATCAGTGGAACTGTTTCGACCGAATCGGGTGATGTGATTGTTGGTGCGACCGTCATTGTCGAGGGTACAATGAATGGTATTAGTACCGACCTCGATGGAAAGTATACCATCGGTGGCGTTACAGAGGATAGCCGCATTGTGTTTAGCTATATTGGCTTCACCGAGCAGGTGATTGCGGTAGGTAGCAGAACCGTTCTGAATGTTACAATGTACGAGGATGCTGCGGCATTAGACGAGGTTGTAGTGATCGGTTACGGTCAAATGCGTCGTTCGGATGTGACTGCGGCAATCTCATCGGTTGGTGGTGAGGAGCTGCAAACCGTAGCAACTTCAAATCCTATGGCTGCTCTGTCGGGTCGCGTTTCGGGTATCAGCATCCAGAAGAGTAGCGGTTTGGCTGGTGCCGATGTCGCTGTTAAAATCCGTGGTGTGAATACCTTTGGAAGCAACGCTCCGCTATATATTATTGATGGTTTCCCTGGCGATATTGGCACAGTTAACCCTGCCGACATTGCTAATATGCAGGTGCTTAAGGATGGTGCTGCTTCGGCAATCTACGGTTCTCAGGCGGCTAATGGTGTGGTTATAATCACCACTAAATCAGGAACTTCTGGCGCAACTAAGGTTGAATTCAACGCATATCTTTCGAGCAACGTACTCTCGAATAAACTCGACATGTTGGATGCCGATGGTTATGTTTCGGTTCAAACTCAAATGTACGAGAATGGTGGCGTTTCGCTCCCTAGCTACCTTACAACATCGTCGTCAGTCGACACCGATTGGCAAGATCAAGTGTTCCAAAATGGCTTCACTCAAAACTACTCGGTTAGCATCACTTCGGGAAGTGAGAATATCAACTTCGCATCGGGTTACACCTATTCTGACGAGCAAGGAACAACCGTTGGTAATGAGTCTCAGCGCCACGATGCCTATGTCAAGGGTCAGGTGAAATTCAAAAAGATTTTCACTCTCGATGCCAAGATTGGATTCAATATGAAGCAGTGGTCGGAGCCATACGTGCGCCTTAAGGAGGTCTATATGATGTCGCCATTGGTTCCCGTTTACAACGACGTGGAGAGCGAGGATATCATGGAGCAGTACGGTTTGGCTGGAAATTATGGCCTAACAGGAAGTAACCCCGTAGCTGAGATCGAGAACAAGTCGCAGACACAAACGCAATTTACTGTAACGCCTCAAGTGTCGCTAACCGTCGACTTCAGCGATGCACTTTCGTTCCGCACGGGTTACTCTATCTCGGACAAAAACTACAGATACATTGCACACTACAACCCATACGCTTCAAGCCTTCAAGCACCTAGTTACTACTCTTTTAACTGCGATGCTCGCTCAGAGACTCTCTCTCAGAGCTTCACCAACACCCTCACCTTCGACAAGCAATTTGGCAAACACTCGCTCAACGTTTTGGTAGGTTCTCAATTGGATCTCGAGCACTACAACTACTCTTACGCAGCCGTCGATGGTTACACCTTTGTCGATGGTGTGCAGGTTCCAGCAGGCTTCGACGACGATAGCTTCGAGACGATCAGCGCAGGTGCTGGTGGAACATACACAGCCAATGGCTATTGGACTGACTACAACCGCTTTGGTTACTTCACACGTATCAACTACAACTACGACGATCGCTACTTGGTTCAGGCTACTATCCGCCGAGATGGTTCGTCGTACTTCGGTGCCGATAATCGTTGGGGCACATTCCCTTCACTAGCACTTGCTTGGCGCATAACCCAAGAGGATTTCTTCCCTACGGACACTTTCGTTGACGACATTAAGCTTCGTGCAACTTACGGAACCTTGGGTAACGAGGCTGCCCTTAGCCCATACTCTTACGAGTCGTTGATGTACTCCGACACGGACGATCTTTCGATGAACTACGTGATGGGTGGCACAGGTTGGATGGGAACATACGCTCCCGACTTGTACAACACTAACCTACAATGGGAGACTACCGAGTCGATCAATGTTGGTGCTGATTATCAACTATTTAACGGTCGTTTAAGTGGTTCATTGAACTGGTACCAAACAACCACTCGCGATCTTTTGATCAGCCAAGTAGTTCCTGCATCGGCAGGTGTTAGCGATCCGATCGTCAACGTTGGAACTATCCGCAACCGCGGTTTCGAATTCGAGGCATCGTGGAGCGACAACATCGGTGAGCTTCACTACAACGTTGGTGTGGTGGCCTTTACAACCTCGAACGAGGTGTTGGAGCTTGCTTCCGAGGGTCAACAACTTACTGGTGATGGTTTAAATTACGGCACTTCTCACTACCCTAATCTCACTCAGGTAGGTAGCTCGATTGGTGCGTTCTACCTCTACAAGACCGATGGAATTTTCCAATCTGACGCTGAGGCTGCTGCATACACCTCTTCTGACGGAAGTATGATTCAACCAAACGCAAAGGCTGGAGATATCAAGTTCGTAGATAAGAATGGCGATGGCACAATCGACGATAGTGACCGCTACGACATGGGTTCTGGTATCGCTTCTCTCGAGGCTTCATTCTCGTTGGGATTGGCTTGGCGCAACTTCGACTTCAACGCTTTGGTTGGTTCATCGTGGGGTGCTAGCATCTATAACGGAAACCGCTATTTGTACGAAGCGATGGCATCATCATCGAATATGTTATCTTCGACACTCGATGCTTGGACACCGACTAACACCGACACTGACGTTCCTCGTGCAGTCTATGGCGATCCAAACTCGAATGCTGAGAATCCAAGTGATCGTTTCTTGGAGGATGGTGATTTCATCCGCCTACGTCAAATCCAATTGGGTTACACTTTGCCTTCGTCGGTAGCTAAGAAGCTATCTGTCAACAGTGTTAGAGTATACCTCTCGGGTGATAATCTGCTTACTTGGACTAAGTATAGCGGAATTGATCCAGAGTTCGGAAACACAAGTAGTGATGCTACCTATGGCGTACTTTCGACAGGTGTGGACAACTTGATCTACCCATTCTACAAATCTTATATCGCAGGAATCCAGATAACTTTTTAAAACTAAAACAAGATGAAAAAATTAATATATCCAGCACTCTCTTTGCTTCTTATCTTGCTCAGCAGCAGTTGCGAAGAGCTTCTCGATCTACACTCTCCAGATAGTCTGACCGTGGATAAATATTACCGCGATGAGACCGATGCTTTAAAATCGTTGGCAGCAGCTTACGGATCATTGGATTCGGGAATAGATATGTGGTCATATGCCGAGGTTAAACTTCCAGTGGAGGAGTATCGCCACGATTTGATCGTTCCTGGTAACGATGCAACCAACTATCTAACATGGATGCAGATCTACTACTTCACCAACACCAGCGGAAACTCGCAGATCACATCATATTGGGAGAGTAACTACTTGGGAATCTACAAGAGTAACCAAACCATCGAGGGTGTAGAGTCAATCTCGGAGGAGGATATCGACGCAGATGTTAAGCAGACAATCCTTGGTGAGGCCTATTTCCTACGTGCTTGGTATCACCTATCGCTTCAAATGCGTTGGCAACAGATCGTAGTTCGAGATGAGGCTGCTACTTCTGAGACCCTTAACAAGGCGCTATCTCCTCGCTCTGAGTCATGGGACTTTATCATCTCTGACCTCGAGACAGCTGCTTCGATGATGCTATCCGAGCAACCATCTACGCAGGTGGGACGTGCAACGAAAAATGCCGCTTACGCCTACCTTGGTTTCGCATGGTTGCAACGCGCTTCGGAGGATAGCGAGGGAAATATCGTCTCGTCGCCCGATGGTGATATGCTTCAAGAGGCGATCACAGCTTTGGGTAAGGTTAGCGGAATTAACCTAGTGGACGACTTCGCTTCGATGTTCGACGGCACAAATGAGAATAGCGAGGAGGTGATCCTTGAGCGTCAATTTACTGGCGACACAAGCGTCTATTGGTTGGTTCACAGCCTCAATGGCTTTATCCCTTCATCATGTTTCGGAGGTTGGGACGAAATGTACATCACCCAAAAATATTACGATTTCCTTACCGCGGAGTTCGACGATAGCAAGCCAGTAGGCCAGAAGTACGACAAGCGCACCTACGCAACAATGTTCTTCGATTGCCCTTACTACCAAGATCCTGAGAACCTCCCTTATGGCTACGGAGCAACATTCTCGGAGGCGACAGCATCGGAGACTCGCACTCCAGTTTCGTCGTTTGCCAAGCTGTTAGACCGTGAGCCAAACAACAACTGGTATGCTTACAACAACGTTCCACTTATGCGTCTAGCGAATGTGATGCTGATGAAAGCCGAGGCTGAGTATATGTTATCGGGTAGCGAAGATTGGGACACCATCGATGAGATCCGCTCGACACACGGTGGAATGGATGCAGCGGATAGAACTCAAGGATTTATGGCCGCTTTGGAGCACGAGCGAGTTATGGAGTTCGGATTGGAGAATTCACGTTTCTTCGATCTTAGACGTTGGAATCGCCTTAGCGAGACTAGCATTGATGGCGTTAGAACCTACTCAAGCTCAGCTCTTTACTTCCCAACGCCAGAGGTGGAGGTGAATGCGAATAGCTTGATCGACTAAAATTTAAATCTACGGAAGCAAGTCAGCGCAGCTGAGTTACATAAGCGTTATAGCTGCGCTGACCTGTTTCAAATATATACACTTTTTATGTTTAAGGTTATAGGAATAATGTTGTGCGGAGTGGTGGTAGGCTATATTTTTAGGCACCGATCACTTACTCTGCTACCTAAAGTTATCACCTCGTTGATCCTGGTTCTGCTCTTTATTTTGGGTATCGAGGTTGGCTCTAATGAAGCGATTGTCACCAACTTACACTCTTTGGGGGTGGAGGCTGTGATAATCACTCTGCTCTCGGTATTGGGAAGCGTTGTTGGAGCTCTATTTTTGTGGCTTTGGGTTAAAGATAATATGAATTAGGCGATGAAAGGAAGTTTAATTATTGTAGGATTTTTTATCCTCGGATCGCTCACGGGGCTTTGGGGTGTGGTTCCTCAGAGTATCGATGTTAGCAGCATTAGCTTCATAACCCTCTGTGCATTAATGTTTTGCGTGGGAGTAAGCATAGGTAGCGACTCTAACACCTTGAAGAACCTTAAGGGGCTGAGTCCCAAGCTGATGCTCTTGCCACTTGTCACCATCCTCGGTACTCTCTTGGGTAGTGCCCTCTCGTCGCTTTTCTTGGATCTGCGCTCTGTGTGGGAGTGCATGGCTGTTGGCTCGGGGTTTGGGTATTACTCCCTTTCGTCGATCTTTATCACGGAGTATAAGGGGGCTGAGTTGGGTACAATTGCTCTGCTCTCCAATATCATTCGCGAGCTTATCACACTGCTTGCAGCTCCGCTCTTGGTTATGTGGTTTGGTCGCTTAGCTCCGATTTCGGCAGGTGGCGCAACTACTATGGATACCACTCTACCTATTATCACTCGCTTTTCGGGTGAGGAGTTTGTGATCCTCTCGATCTTCCACGGAACTCTGGTCGACCTGACAGTCCCGTTCCTTGTCCCTCTTTTCTGTTCACTTTAAACCTAGCACCAAACTATGAAACTTAGAATTACGCCACTGCTTACCCTGCTCCTCATGACGCTAAACTCGACAGCTCAAGAGCGAGATTTAAGCTCCCTACCATGGCAAAATCCAACTATAACGGAGATCAACCGCGAGCCAATGAGCGCTCATATGATCACCTACAAAGAGCCCAAGGAGGCTCTAAATCAACTATCTCTGCCCCTCAAGGAGCGCTTCGAGGTGAACCCCAAGATCGAACGTAGGGTGTCGCTTGGCGGAGTGTGGAAGTTCAACTACTCGAAGAACTACGACTCGGCACCCGAGGGGTTCTACACCTCAGGCTACAACACTCGCTCGTGGAGCGAAATCGAGGTTCCTGGCTCATGGGAGCTACAAGGTTTCGACTCTCCGATCTACACCGATGTGGAGTATCCTTTCGAGCTCAACCCGCCGTTTGTGCCGATGGATTACAACCCTGTGGGCTCGTACGTCAAGGAGTTTGACTTGCCTCGAGGTTGGGACGATATGGATATTTTCATCGACTTCGAGGGTGTGGAGTCTGCTTTTTACTTGTGGATTAATGGCCGTGAGGTGGGTTACAGCGAGGATAGTCGCCTACCTGCTCACTTCAAGATTAACGACTACCTTCAGAAAGGCAAGAATAGCTTAGCGGTGAGGGTGTTCCGCTTTAGCGATGGTTCGTATCTAGAGGGTCAAGATTATTGGAAGTATAGCGGAATCGAGCGAGATGTGTATCTCTATGCGCGTCCACGCTATCGAGTAAGCAACTTCGAGATGACGGCACAATTGGTCAACGGCTACCAAGATGGAGAGTTCAATCTTTCGGTCGAGCTAAGCCAAGAGAGCAGCAATAATAGCATCGAAATCGAGATTTTGGATAACTCGGAGACTCTATTCAAACAAGAGCGAAGCACCGTAGATGGAAAAAAAGTGGAGATCGAAAACTACTTCGAGCAGATCAAACCTTGGAGTGCCGAGACCCCAAACCTCTACACACTGCTTGTAACAACCTTTGACGAGAGTGGCAAACCCTTGGAGTCATTCACCCATCGTTTCGGTTTTAGAACCGTAGAAATGCGTAATGGTCAACAACTCCTCAATGGTCAAGCGGTGCTATTCAAAGGGGTGAATCGACATGAACACGATCCTAAGCGAGGCCGTACACTCACCATCGAGAGTATGCTTCGAGATGTGGAATTAATGAAGCAACACAATATCAACGCCGTGAGAAACTGCCACTACCCTAACTACGCAGCTTGGTACTCGATCTGCGACGAGGTTGGTTTGTACCTTGTCGACGAGGCGAATATCGAGAGCCACGGAATGATGGAGCACGAGGATCACACACTTGCCAACTACGAGGAGTGGGAAAAACCATTTATGGAGCGCATGAGTCGCATGGTTGCTCGCGATAGAAACTTCACCTCGATTGTAACATGGAGCCTAGGCAACGAGTCGGGTTACGGCAAACACTTCGAGACGCTATACCATTGGACCAAGGAGAGTGACCCTACACGACCTGTGCAGTATGAGGGTGGCGGATATAACTCTGTTTCAGATATTTACTGTCCGATGTATGCTCGAATTTGGGCTTTGAGAAGCCATGTGAATCAACGAGATGCTCGCCCTATGATCCTCTGCGAATATGCTCATGCGATGGGCAATAGCGTGGGTAACTTGCAGGATTACTGGGATTTGATCTACGAGTACGACCAGCTGCAAGGTGGGTTTATCTGGGATTGGGTCGATCAGGTTTTCGAGGCTAAGGATCACAGCGGTCGAGATATTTGGGCATACGGTGGCGACCTAGGTTTTGTGGGTATTGCCAACGACTCGACATTCTGCGCTAATGGTTTGGTCTCGGCTGCTCGCGTAGCTCATCCCCATATCAACGAGGTGAAAAAGGTCTACCAAAATATTCACTTTAAGCCTGCCCGATTCACTCGCTCGACAATCGAAGTTACTAACCGCCACGATTTTATCAATCTCGATGAGTTCACCTTGGAGTGGAGTTTGGAGTGCGATGGGGTTAGTGTCGACTCCTCAAAGGTCGATTTAGAGGGTATTCCAGCTCGCACGTCTCGCTTTATTGAGCTACCTATCACCACCTCGCTTGACCCTGCTCGAGACTACTATTTAACCTTGAGAGCTTCGCGCAACACCCCATCACCGCTGATCCCAAAAGGGTTTGTGGTGGCTCAGGAGCAGTGGCAATTCCAAAAGGGTGATCGCACAATTATCGCCCAAGAGCAGATAGGAGGGTCACTCGAAAAGAGCGAGAGCCAAGAGTGGATAGAGTTCACCTCGGGACGATTCAGCTGCAAGATCTCGAAGCTCACAGGTCAGATTACAGAGTACCGAGCAAACGGACGGGACTTGCTCGACGAGGGTTTCCAACCAAACTTCTGGCGAGCAGTGACGGCCAACGACATTGCCAATGGTCACTTGGAGCGTTGTGCAACGTGGAAAGAGGCTGGTGGGGAGGCTCAATTGCTCTCGTTGGAGGTGCAGCAAACCGCTAACACTGAGGTGGTTGCAACTTACCGAATGGAGGAGCAGGAGTCACACTTAGAGCTGCGATACAACATCCTCCCTGGTGGTGTTATCAAGATCACAATGAGCTTTACCCCAGGTGGTAAGCCCCTCTCAGAGATTCCTAGGTTTGGACTAAGGGCGATCCTACCAGCGCAATACGAGGTGATGAGCTACCTTGGACGAGGCCCCCACGAGAGTTATGCGGATCGCAAAACTAGCGCCATGGTTGGGCTATACAGCGGCACGGTGTGGGATCAATTCCACCCTTACGTTCGCCCTCAAGAGAGTGGTAATAAGTGCGATGTGAGTTGGGTTGCTCTGCGCGATGAGTCGAATGTGGGCATCTTGATCACGGGCGAGAGTCCGTTAAGTGTCTCGGCATGGAACTTCGAGATGGATGATATCGACTACGTGCCATTCGACGTGGAGCGTCGTCACGGAGGCAGCGTCGAGAAGCGCGACTTGGTTTGGCTCAACGTTGACGATTGCCAGATGGGCGTTGGAGGCGACAACACTTGGGGTGCTCAGGTGCACTCGGAGTATACCATTACCCCATCACGCAGAAGTTACAGCTTTATCCTTTCGCCACTCCTCTCAGAGGATGATGCAGCTGAGCAGGCTCACAAGCGTTGGTTTTGATTTTTTTTGCTAACTTTGTTTAAACTAAAATTTCACAGATAATGAATTTACAACGATTCTACTCGCTTATATTTATAGGTATCCTCCTTTGCAGCTGCTCCACAAGTGAGCCTAAGGCAAAGGGTCGCTACAACTTCGAGAACATCTTGGATGTCAGCTACACACCCCACCAAGAGGAGCCTTGCCAAGGTTGGTTCACCGACATGGGCTCATGGATGGGCTTCACTCTGCCCGAGGCTGATCGCTTCGTCAATGGCTTCTGTGGACCTTACAGCCTCGATATGCCAAGCCGAGTGTGGATGGCTACATGCGCTACAAACGTTGGCCTCAGCGAGAAAGGTTTCGGTGGTTTCCGCTTCGACTCGTCGACCTACTACCCTGGCGAGTTGCGCCTTGTAAGCTCACTTGGAGAGTGCACCGTTGAGCAGCAACTCCACTTCGTAAGCTCCACTACGGCACTCTTGAGCATCGAGACAAGCCAAGCCGAGAAGCTCGAACTAAGAGGCGAGGGTTGGGACAACTCGGTCTCGATAGAGGTGAAAGGCAACAGCGTTATCGCAAAGGCAGAGCGTGAGGAGGGTCTAATTATCACATTTCCGCCCTACTTCACCCTAAGCAGCGACTCGGAGTATGGTTATATAGCTTCGAGCGATGTCGAGACACAAACGAGTCACGTAGCGATCACCTTTACCACCTCCACTCACCAAATCGCACACGCAATAGAGTATAACACCACCCTACTCTGCGACTCTGCGACAGCCTTGGAGGCTAACCAGAAGCGTTGGGATGGCTACTTGGAGTCGGTTCTTCGTGACGACTTGCCTCACGCTTACGATCGTATTGCCGCAAAGTCGGTGGTGACACTCACCTCGAATTGGCGAGCTCGACGAGGAGACCTGCTTCACGATGGTGTTGTACCGAGTCATGCGGTGGATTACTTCGTTGGCTTTTGGGCTTGGGATAGTTGGCGTTTTGTGGCGGCACTAGCGAAGTTTAATCCCGACTTGGCTCGCAATAATATCCGCGCTATGTTCGACTACCAATTGGAGGATGGAATGATCATAGATTGCATCTTCACCGACTCTGCGGAGAATAACGCTCGCGATAGTAAACCGCCACTCATCTGCTGGGCTGTGGATAAGATCTACGAGAATACTCTTGACAAGGAGTTCCTCGCTGAGATGTACCCTCAATTGGTCGCATACCACTTGTGGTGGTACTCTAAGCGCGATCACAACGGCAATGGCATCTGCGAGTATGGCTCTACGGATGGCACCTTGGAGGCTGCCGCATGGGAGAGTGGAATGGATAATGCGATACGCTTCGATGATACGCAGATGCTCAAAAACGATGGGTTTGACGATGCGTGGAGCATGGATCAGGAGAGTGTCGATTTGAACTCGTACCTAGCTATCGAGTACCGTTGCCTCAAGAAGTTTGCCGAGATTTTGGATCTTCCACTCACTGCGGCTGACTACTCGGATCAGATTGCCGAATACTTCTTCTCTGGGGAGCATGGGTTTTTCTTCGATCGCAGATTGGAGGATGGTTCGTTTGTCGAGGAGTATGGTTGCGAGGCATACACCCCACTTTGGGCTGAGATTGCAACGGCTGAGCAGGTCGAGGCGATGCTTCCTCTGCTTACCGACCCCCAGAAGTTTTCGACCTTTATCCCCTTTCCAACTATTGCGGCCGACAACCCCAAGTATAACCCTCGCGGATATTGGAGAGGTCCTATATGGCTCGACCAGACACACTTAGCCATCAAGGGGCTACGCAACTACGGCTACACTGAACTTGCCGACAGCTACACCAAACAGCTATTCGAAAGGCTCGATGGACTCACTCTCGAGAGCCCAATTCACGAGAATTACGGAACTCACACTGGCCAGAGACTCAAGGCACCGAATTTTAGTTGGAGCGCTTCTCACTTGTTGATGATCTATGATGAGTACCTAAGGTAAGGGGTTAGGATTTAGGAGTGAACCGCTTTATTTTCCTTGAACCGAACCTTCCTCACGTCATCCCAGACTTGATCTGGGATCTACAAAAGCGAGTGGTACAAACGCAACGTATTCCAGCAGAGTATTCCAGCAGAGTATTCCAGCAGAGTAGCAGGGGTTGTAGATCCCAGATCAAGTCTGGGATGACGTGAGGAAGGTGCGGTGTTCGTGAGGAAGTGTCGGTGTTCGTGAGGAAGTGTCGGTGTTCGCGAGGAAGTGTCGGTGTTCGTGAAGAAGCATCATTGAGTTCCGCTCGCCTATCGTTTGCATTCTCCGAGAAAATTTCTAACTTTGTGGGAGTCTAACCAAACTACAACCTTATGGAACGAAAAAATTTACTTCTTGCTCTCGCGCTCTCCACTGCTCTAGTCTCGATGGCTAGCAACCCGATCCTTAGGAAGGGGGAGGCTGGATTCCTCTACTTGGCCGATCCTGCGGCTGAGGTTTACGATGGTCGTGTATATCTCTATTGTTCTCATGATCAGGAGTATGCGGTGGATTATAGCCCTATGCAGGACTACGCCATTGTCTCGAGTGACGATATGGTTACTTGGACAAACCACGGTGTTGTGCTTCGCCCCAGGGAGTACTCGTGGGCTGATGGGCAGATGAATGCTCCCGATGCCGCCTACAAAGATGGGTGGTACTACTTCTACTTCCCTTACGACAAAACCCACATCGGAGTGGCCAAAAGCCGCACACCTGTTGGCCCTTGGCAGGAGGCTGTGACAGACAAGATCACAACGATTTTCGACCCTACGGTCTTTGTTGATGACGATGGCCAGGCATACATCTACGGCAGCGACACCAAGCAGGATATTGGCGACAAGGGGCGTCATGTGATGGGTGCTAAGCTCAAGGATAATATGATCGAGCTCGACTCAGAGTGGAAGCGCCTTAGCGAAGAGACGGTAGCCGAGGCGGTTCACATCTTCAAGCGTGAGGGGAAATACCACTTCACAGCTCGCGTGGGTAAGCGCACAGGACATTGGGTATCCGATTCACCTATGCCCGACCAGTATGCCGAGTTCAAGGGGTATATCACCGACGAGCAGCGAGATGCTCCAGCACACAACTCGTTTATCGAATTCAAGGGCAAGTGGTACATCTTCTACCAACGCGGAGATGTCAACGAGGGTTCGTTCCACCGACGTTCGGCCTGTTTCGAGGAGATCGAGTTTAACGACGACCATTCGATTGTCCCAGTAAAATATACCTTAGACAAAGGTGTCAAGGTGGTTGACCCGCCTGTAACTCCTTGGTAAAGAGGATTATAACCAATGCGCAGTAGATAAATCCTACCAAAAAGAGAGTCCAAAAGACTCTCTTTTTTCATTATGTAATCCCCACACCCGAGGAAGTCGCATAGAATGGTCAGTTTTGGGGCTTCGCGAGGATTTTTAACCGCAGCGTGCAAGTGCACGTGAGGATTAAAAACCGCAGGAAAGTGCCAAAAATGGCCGTTGTAGGCGGCTTCCGTCTTAGGAAGCGGAGGTAAGTGCCAGCTTAGCCGTTGTAGGTGGCTTCCGCCTTAGTCCATTTTGAGGACAGCAAGAAAAGCCGATTGGGGAACCTGCACCTGACCCACCTGACGCATACGCTTCTTACCAGCCTTCTGCTTCTCGAGGAGCTTGCGCTTACGCGAGATATCACCTCCGTAGCACTTCGCCGTAACATCCTTACGCACAGCCTTTACCGTCTCACGAGCGATGATCTTGGCACCAATAGCCGCCTGGATAGCAATGTCGAACTGTTGGCGTGGGATGAGCTCCTTGAGCTTCTCACACATCTTGCGACCGAAGTCGTAGGAGTTGTCGGCATAGATCAGCGACGAGAGGGCATCCACTGGCTCACCATTGAGTAGGATATCGAGCTTAGCGAGCTTACTAGCCTGATAACCAGTGCGGTGGTAGTCAAACGAGGCGTAGCCCTTAGAGACACTCTTAAGCTTGTCGTAGAAGTCGAATACGATCTCCGAGAGTGGCATCTCGAAGTTCACCTCCACACGGTCCTGCGTTATAAACGTCTGATTAGTAAGCGTTCCGCGCTTGTCGATGCAGAGCTTCATGATGTTGCCCAGGAACTCGGATTTGGTGATCACCTGCGCTTTAATATATGGTTCCTCGATCTTGGCGATCTTGGTTACCTCGGGAAGTCCCGATGGGTTGTGCACCTCGATTATCTCGCCCGTGGTGGTGGTGATGGTGTAGGAAACGTTTGGTACTGTGGTGATTACGTCCATGTCGAACTCACGATATAGGCGCTCCTGGATGATCTCCATATGCAACAATCCGAGGAATCCGCAACGGAAACCGAAGCCGAGGGCAAGTGAGCTCTCAGGTTCGAACGTGAGCGAAGCATCGTTGAGTTGCAGCTTGTCGAGCGAGGCGCGAAGATCCTCATATTGATCAGCCTCCACTGGGTATACTCCCGCAAAGACCATCGGTTTGACATCCTCAAAACCTCCGATCGACTCCTTGCAAGAGTTCTCCATCGAGGTGATGGTGTCACCCACCTTGACATCCTTGGAGTTCTTGATTCCCGAGCAGATGTAACCTACGTCACCCGCGCGAACCTCACCCTTGGGCGACATCTTGAGCTTAAGCACTCCGATCTCGTCAGCATCGTAGTCGCAACCAGTGTTGAAGAACTTCACGTGGTCACCCTTGCGAAGTACTCCGTTAAATACTCTGTAGTAGGCAATTACGCCACGGAAAGGGTTAAATACTGAGTCGAAGATAAGGGCTTGCAGAGGAGCATCGTCGTCACCCGCAGGCTCTGGAATACGCTCGATGATAGCCTCCAAGACATCCTCCACACCAAGGCCAGTCTTGCCCGAAGCCAATAAAATATCCTCATCCTTGCAGCCAATAAGGTCGATGATCTGATCCTTAACCTCGTCGATCATAGCCGACTCCACGTCGATCTTGTTGAGCACGGGGATAATCTCGAGGTCGTTGCCTACGGCCAAGTAAAGGTTCGAAATGGTCTGAGCCTGAATACCTTGCGTAGCATCCACCACAAGCAAAGCACCCTCACACGAGGCGATAGCACGTGACACCTCATACGAGAAATCCACGTGTCCTGGGGTGTCGATCAGATTGAGCGTGTATTGCTCACCCGAGCGAGCCGTGTACTCCATCTGTATGGCGTGGCTCTTGATGGTGATTCCCTTTTCGCGCTCGAGGTCCATGTCGTCGAGTACCTGAGACTGCATCTCACGTTGGTTCAGTGTGTTGGTCTTCTCCAACAAGCGATCGGCAAGTGTACTCTTACCGTGGTCTATATGCGCAATAATACAAAAATTACGTATTCTCTTCATCTTAACAAATTATAGTCTTAAAGTGCAAAGATACAATTTTAATTGGGAATTTCTTACAATTGCGGAGGGATAAAATTCAACTTTTTGTATTATCTTTGCTCGTATAAATAAAAGCGAAAACGATGATTATATACAAATTTAGAATGTTGAGCGACGAAAACGACCACTTCGTACGCGATTACCAGGTGCCTGCCACTATGAACTTGTTGGAATTCCACCACTTCCTCATCGAGACCTTGGAGTATGAACCCTGCATCACCTCGTTCTTCACGGCCGATCGGCAGTGGGAGAAAACGGGGGAGTTTACCGCTGTCGATATGGGTTTTGAAGTGGAGGAGGGTGGTGATCCTGCGTTGGCTCCACGAGCTATGGAGAGCGTTGCGCTGTGCGATGTCCTGCACTATATGCACGATAGGCTGATCTACAACTTCGATATCTTTGCTTCACGTGCTTACTACCTTGAACTTATTGAAGCTGAGGAGGTTACGGATGGTAAGTTATACCCTCGGGAGTGCTTTGCACACGCTACTCCTCCCGATCAATATGACCCTGATTCGTCGGTCGAGGATGGTTCGATCTTCGATGAGATGATGGGCGATTTCGACGATTTTGATGGTGACGACCACTATGATGACCAGTACTAAAAGGCAGCTTATAGTTGTGGTGGGGCCAACAGGATCGGGCAAGACTTCGCTTAGCATTACTCTGGCTCGCCACTTTGGGGTGCCTATTATTTCGACCGATTCGAGGCAGGTGTATAGGGGTATGGCCATCGGTACGGCGCAACCTACTGCGGAGGAGTTGGCAGCTGCTGAGCATCACTTTATCGCCTGCCGTGGGATCGACCAAGAGTTCAATTGTGGCGCTTACGAGGTGGAGGCTTTGGAGAGGTTGGAGGAGCTTTTTTTGAGCCACAAAAGGGTGATCGCTGTGGGTGGCTCGGGGCTCTATATCAAGGCGCTTTGTGAGGGTTTGGACGATCTACCTGAGGTGAGTGATGAGCTTCGCGAGGGGCTTCGTGAGAGGCTTTCGCAGGAGGGTTTGGAGCCGTTGTTGGAGGAGCTAAAGCGGTTAGATCCAGCGTTTTACCAGGTTGTTGATCGGTGTAATCCCTCGCGGGTTTTGCGAGCTTTAGAGGTCTCGATTGCCTCGGGTAGGCCCTACTCAGATTTTAGGTGCGGAGAGAAGCATAGGCGCGATTTTGAGATCATCAAGGTGGGTATCGATATGCCTCGTGAGCAGTTATATGAGCGGATCAATCTCAGGGTCGATACGATGGTCAGCGAGGGGTTGGAGGCAGAGGCAAGAGGGCTCTATGCGCACCGTGCACTCAACTCGTTGCAGACGGTCGGCTATCGTGAATTCTTCGACTACTTCGATGGGACTGTGAGCCGCGAGGAGGCGATCGAGCTTGTGAAACGTAATTCGCGCAGGTATGCCAAACGGCAGATGACTTGGTTCCGCAAAGATGCTGATATAGATTGGTTTACATCGGCCGAGAAGGCTTTCGCAGAGTTGGCTATGAGGGGCATAGTCTGGAATTTATAGAGGGCATAATTCACAATTTATAATTTATAATTCACAATTTATAATTTATAATTCACAATTCACAATTTAATTAATGGCAAAATTTTGCAATTACCAATAATTTGACTACTTTTGTCGAACCTTAAACAAAAGGATGTTGCTCGGATGGTGGAATAGGTAGACACGCCGGACTTAAAATCCTGTGGCCAGCAACGGCCGTGCGGGTTCGATTCCCGCTCCGAGTACCAATAAAGAGGGCTAATCTGCTAAATATCAGCAAGTTAGCCCTCTTTTTAATTAGATAGTAGAACTATTCTTAGAACCTTTTGATCCATTTTTTTGTAAACTCCGCCAATGTTGAAGCAAAAAGGTATTTGCCTTTTTTGATATATCGTTAGATATATCTTTTTATTTACTTCTCTTTACTTGTTATAAAATTTTGTAAGTGAGTTATAAGTTAGTTACAATGAAAATCATTTTGTTATAAGTAAGTTGCAAAATGGCTTAAAATTCAAATATTTTGCGCTCAATGCGAAAAGTTACTCCACTATTACCATTCATAAAGATTTGATAGCCTCCGCCAAATCGCCACTTGTCCGAGCTGTACTCTATTCCAACACCGACCGACATATCGGTTAACCCTTGACAAGTGAAGCTATTTAGATTGGCTGTAACACCCCAATGCTTGATAGGAGATTGCAAAGTTGTGGTATTCGTTGTCGTAGTATTGAATATCTTTGCATAATCAAGAGTAGTCCCAAATCCTGTAACACCTATCTCATAGACACCATCTTCTTTGAATATTGATTGGATCATTGGTATGTTGACATCTACACTATCGGGCAGAACAATGTCAACTCCTGGCATGTGCGTTTTTTGCACACACCACCCAACTGCAACAAGAGAGTCTACAATCTGCATCTTCATCGCCTCATAGTTCACTACTGCTAACTTTGCTACTACTACATCTTCCGTAGGTGTAACC
>JBCQVS010000021.1:0-1316 GCA_047172885.1 Rikenellaceae bacterium
GAGATAACGTAGGTCTTTTGATGCGTGGTATCGACAAGAAAGACATCAAACGTGGTATGGTTGTTGCTAAGCCAGGCTCAATCACTCCTCACACTAAGTTCAAAGCTGAGGTTTATATCCTTAAGAAAGAGGAGGGTGGTCGTCACACACCATTCCACAACAAGTATCGTCCTCAATTCTACCTTCGTACAATGGACATCACAGGTGAGGTTCAACTTCCTGACGGAGTAGATATGATCATGCCAGGTGACAACATCACTATCACAGTTGAGTTGATCTACCCAGTTGCATTGAACCAAGGTCTACGTTTCGCTATCCGTGAGGGTGGTCGTACAGTAGGTGCTGGTCAAGTATTGGAGATCGTAGAGTAATTCCAAATACAATAGAAAATTCTGGGTGTGAGCCACTTACACCCAGAATTTTTAACCTAGGAGCATAGTTCAAGGGTAGAATAGCGGTCTCCAAAACCGTTGATGGGGGTTCGAATCCCTCTGCTCCTGCTAATTAATATTTATACTATCATGATTAAATATTTCAAAGAGTCTTATAACGAGCTAGTTAACAAAGTATCTTGGCCATCATTTAGCCAATTGCAAGGTTCAACAGTCGTTGTTATGGTCGCAGCTGTAATTTTTGCAGTTGTGGTTTTGGCTATGGACTTTTCTTTCGAGGGAATTATGAGTTTTATTTATAAGACCCTAGCAAATATTGGTGCTTAAATCACGTTTATTCGCGTTACAAAAGAGATGAGTGATATAGCAAAACAGTGGTACGTAGTGCGTGCCATAGGTGGTAAAGAGAATAAGGTCAAAGAGTTATTGGAGGCCGAGATTCGTCATAACCACCTTGAAGAGTATATCTCGCAGGTGTTAATACCTACCGAGAAAATTTACACTATCCGCAACGGAAAGAAATACTCGAAAGAGAGAGTTTCATACCCAGGATATGTGTTAGTAGAGGCCTCGTTCACAGGCCACATTCCCACGTTAATTCGTAATATCCCCAATGTACTAGGCTTTTTGGGCGACACCAAAGAGGAGAGCCGTAAGATGATCGCGACACCGTTGCGTGAGGCTGAAGTAGCTCGAATTTTAGGTCGTGTCGACGATTTGGCAGTACAAGAGGAGGAGAACGAAATACCATTTTTTGTTGGCGAGATCGTCAAAGTTACAGACGGTCCTTTCTCAAGCTTCCAAGGTACTATTGAGAGTGTCGATGAAGAGCGCAAGAAACTTTCGGTATCGGTGAAGATATTCGGGCGCAAGACTCCAATGGAGTTAAGTTTCACACAAGTAGAAAAAGAATAATAAACCAAG
>JBCQVS010000021.1:1326-35347 GCA_047172885.1 Rikenellaceae bacterium
GTGGAGCCGCAAATCCTTCACCCCCAGTAGGTCCAGCGTTGGGTTCTAAGGGAGTCAATATCATGGACTTCTGTAAGCAATTCAATGCTCGCACACAAGACAGAGCGGGTAAGGTACTTCCGGTAATCATCACGGTGTATAGCGATAAGTCGTTTGACTTTATTGTTAAACAACCACCTGTGGCCATTCAGCTCAAGGAAGCAGCGAACATCAAATCAGGTTCTGCACAACCAAACCGTAACAAAGTCGGTGAGGTAACATGGGATCAGATTCGTGTGATTGCTCAGGATAAAATGCCTGACATGAACTGTTTCACTGTCGAGGCTGCTATGCGTATGGTTGCTGGTACTGCTCGCAGTATGGGACTAAACGTTGTAGGTGAATTTCCAGTAATGTAATTAAGGTTAGAAGATGAGTAAATTGACAAAAAATCAGAAAGTAGCTTACGCTAAGGTGGAGGCTGACAAAGCCTATAAGCTATCTGAGGCAGTCGCTCTTCTAAAGGATATTACCTTTACGAAATTCGATGCTTCGGTAGATATTGACGTGCGTTTGGGTGTAGACCCACGCAAGGCTAACCAGATGGTTCGTGGCGTTGTTACTCTTCCACACGGTACAGGTAAGACAGTACGAGTTCTCGTACTTTGTACACCTGACAAGGAGGAAGATGCAAAGGCTGCAGGCGCTGATTACGTAGGTTTGGACGAGTACGTAGATAAGATCAAACAAGGTTGGACCGACGTTGATGTTATCATCACAACTCCAAACGTTATGGGCAAAGTAGGTGCGCTAGGTCGCATCCTAGGACCACGTGGCTTGATGCCTAACCCAAAGACAGGTACAGTGACTATGGATGTTGCTAAGGCTGTTACTGAGGTTAAGGCTGGTAAGATCGACTTTAAGGTTGATAAGTATGGTATTATCCACACATCTGTTGGTAAGGTGTCTTTCACCCCAGAGCAGATTATGGACAATGCTAAGGAGGTTATCTCTACAATTATCAAACTTAAGCCATCTGCAGCTAAGGGAACTTACGTGAAGAGCATTTATGTCTCTACAACTATGAGCCCAGGTGTGCAGGTAGATACAAAATCAGTAGAAACCAAATAAGGAGGATAAGAGATGACAAAACAAGAAAAAACAGGTTTAATTGACGCTCTTGCTGCTCAACTCAATGAGTATCCTCACTTCTACATCACCAACATCGAGGCGTTGAACGCTGAGCAGACTGCTGCTCTTCGTCGCAAATGTTTCGAGAGCGATGTTAAGCTAGTTGTTGTTAAAAACACACTTCTTGGCAAAGCTTTGGAGAAGGTAGAGAAGGCAGATACAGATTTGATCAGTGTACTAGAGGGACCAACTTCGGTTATGTTCACTCAAAACGCAAAGGCTCCAGCGCTACTTATCAAAGAGTTCCGCAAGTCTAGCGACAAACCAGTACTTAAGGCAGCATTTGCTGAGGGTGCGGTTTACGTAGGTGACAACCAACTAGAGGCACTTTGTAGCATTAAGAGCAAAGAGGAGCTTATCGGCGATGTTATTTCATTGCTACAATCTCCAGCGAAGAATGTTATTTCTGCATTGCAGGGTAGTGCAGGACACAAAATTGCAGGCATCGTAAAGGCGCTTGAAGAGAGAAACAACTAAGAATAAAATCAAAAAAAATTTAATACAATTACAACTATGGCAGATGTAAAAAAATTGGCTGAGGAGTTAGTAAACTTGACAGTTAAGGAAGTAAACGAATTGGCAACCATCCTTAAGGAGGAGTACGGTATCGAGCCAGCAGCTGCGGCTGTTGCTGTTGCTGCTCCAGCTGCTGCTGGTGAGGCTGCTGCGGCTGAGCAAACTGCATTCGACGTTGTCTTGGTAAGCGCTGGTCAATCTAAGCTTCCAGTTATCAAGGCAGTTAAAGAGATCACAGGTCTTTCACTTGGTGATGCTAAAGCATTGGTTGACGGTGCACCTAAGGCAGTTAAAGAGGGTGTCTCTAAAGAGGAGGCTGAGTCTGTTAAGAGCCAGCTAGAAGACGCAGGTGCTGAGGTTGAGGTTAAGTAGTTTCTACTTATAACATTCAGGCAACTCAGGTATAGAGCTTACTCGTAGGCTCTATGCCTTTTTATCGTCTAAGTAAGGTTGTGGTTTTGTGCCACTTCTTTACTTAGGTTTTTTGACATTAACCGCTGGTGTAAATTGTTAACACTCAGGCGGTTTTGTGGGCTTGAAATCCCACATGGCAATGCATGCCGCAGAAACTTCACTTCAACTAAAGCAGATTATATCGATGTCCGCATTACAACAACAACAAAGAGTCAGCTTTTCGACCATTAAGGCTCCTGTACCATATCCAGATCTATTGGAGGTGCAGTTGAAGTCTTTCCGTGATTTCTTCCAAATGGACACCACGGCTGACAATCGTAAGAATGAGGGGCTTTATCGAGTATTCCAGGAGAACTTCCCGATTACCGATACACGCAACAACTTCGTACTAGAGTTTATTGATTACTATATCGACCCACCACGCTACTCAATCGAGGAGTGTTTGGAGAGAGGTCTTACGTATAGTGTGCCCCTTAAAGCAAAATTGAAACTCTATTGTACAGATGATGAACACGAGGATTTTGGTATCAAGATCCAAGATGTTTATTTTGGTACGATACCCTATATGACCGAGAGAGGTACCTTTGTGATCAATGGTGCAGAGCGTGTTATTGTATCACAGCTACACCGTTCGCCTGGTGTATTCTTTGGTCAAAGTATGCACACCAATGGTACGAAACTCTATTCGGCACGTATCATCCCATTCAAAGGCTCGTGGATTGAGTTTGCGACCGACATCAATAATGTGATGTACGCCTACATCGACCGTAAAAAGAAGTTACCAGTAACCACTCTTTTGCGTGCGATCGGCTACGAGGCTGACCAACAGATCTTGGAGATCTTTGGACTTGCCGACGAAGTGAAAGTAACAAAAGCTACACTCAAAAAGGCAGTTGGTCGACGATTGGCTGCACGTGTTTTGAGTTTTTGGTTTGAAGATTTCGTAGATGAGGATACCGGTGAGGTAGTCTCAATCGAGCGTAACTCGATGGTTGTCGAGCGTGAGACTGTCCTAGAGGAGGAGCACATCGACCTAATCATGGAGAGTGGCGCGAAGACTATCCTTTTGCACAAGGAGTCAACTTCGGGCGTCGATTTCTCGATTATCTTCAATACCCTTCAAAAGGACGTTTGTAACTCCGAGAAAGAGGCCGTTGTTTATATCTATAGACAACTACGCGCTTCGGAGCCACCCGATGAGCCAACAGCTCGCGATGTGATCGACAAGCTATTCTTCTCGGACAAGCGTTACGACTTGGGTCAAGTAGGACGTTTCAGAATCAACAAGAAGTTGGATTTGGACACCGATCCTGCAACCCGTACACTTACGCGTGAGGATATCATCGCCATCATCAAATACCTGATCCAACTTATCAACGCCAAGGCGGAAGTTGATGATATCGACCACCTTTCGAACCGTCGTGTTCGCACCGTGGGAGAGCAACTTTCGAACCAATTCTCGGTAGGTTTCGTACGTATGGCACGTACTATCCGCGAGAGAATGAATGTGCGTGATAATGAGATCTTTAGCCCAGTTGATTTGATCAACGCTAAGACTCTGTCGAGTGTGATTAACTCCTTCTTTGGAACATCGCAGCTCTCGCAATTTATGGATCAGATCAACCCACTTGCCGAGATCACGCACAAGCGTCGTCTATCGGCTTTGGGACCTGGAGGTCTTTCTCGTGACCGTGCTGGTTTCGAGGTTCGTGACGTTCACTACACTCACTATGGTCGTCTCTGCCCAGTAGAGTCGCCCGAGGGACCAAACATCGGTTTGATTTCGTCATTGAGTGTCTTTGCGAAGATCTCACCTATGGGATTCATCGAGACTCCATATCGCTCGGTAAACGAGGGAGTTATCGACTTGGAGAATTCACACATTAAATATTACTCTGCCGAAGAGGAGGAGGGTATGGTTGTGGCGCAAGCCAACATGCCAATCGACTTGGATGGTAACTTTATAAACCCAGATCGTGTGATTGCACGTGAGGGAGCTGACTTCCCTGTTGTAACCGCTAAGGAGGTTACACTGATGGACGTTGCGCCAAACCAGATCGCTTCGATCGCTGCGTCGCTTATCCCATTCTTGGAGCACGATGATGCGAACCGTGCGTTGATGGGATCTAACATGATGCGTCAGGCAGTACCATTGGTTACAGCCGAAGCGCCAATCGTGGGAACAGGTATCGAGAAGGACCTTGTATCTGATAGCCGTATTCAAATTGTGGCTCAGAAGGATGGTGAGGTTATCTTCGCAGATGCTACACGTATTGAAATTAAGTATGATAGAAGTGAGGAGGAGATCGTCTGCTCATTTGCACCAGAGATCACAACCTATGAGTTGCCTCGTTATCGTCGTACCAATCAAAATACATCGGTTACACTTAAGCCAACAGTTCTTACTGGCGCAAGAGTAACCAAGGGTCAAATCCTTACCGAGGGCTACTCAACTCAAGCGGGTGAGTTGGCTTTGGGTCGCAACCTTAAGGTGGCATATATGCCATGGAAGGGTTACAACTTCGAGGATGCGATCGTGATCTCGGAGCGTATTCAACGTGAGGATATCTTCACGTCGATCCACGTAGACGAGTATATTATGGAGGTTCGTGACACTAAACGTGGTGTCGAGGAGCTTACATCAGATATCCCTAACGTTTCGGAGGATGCAACTCGCGACTTGGATGCCAATGGTATCGTGCGCGTAGGTGCTAACATCCACCCAGGCGATATCCTTATCGGAAAGATCACACCTAAGGGTGAGAGCGATCCTTCGCCAGAGGAGAAACTTCTTCGCGCAATCTTCGGTGAGAAGGCTGGCGATGTGAAGGATGCTTCGCTTAAGGCACAACCATCTCTGCACGGTGTTGTTGTGGGTACAACCCTTTACAGCCGCGCATCGAAGGAGAATAAGAGAACTAAATCGGTAGAGGCTGCTGAGTTGGGTAAGTTGGATGAGAAATTTATCGTTCAAATCGGCGAGCTTACAGAGCGTTTGATCTCTAAGTTGATGTCACTTTTGGATGGCAAAGCAACAGTTGGAATCCACGACTACTTCGGAGTTGAGTTGTATGCAGCGGGCACTAAGTTCACGCGTACGATGTTCAGCCAAATTGCTGAGATCACTTTCGACAGCAAGAAGAAGAGTGAGATTTCGAATATGTTCCTTAACTTGGGCAGTTGCAACTGGACTGACGACAAGGCTCTTAACGACTTGGTTGAGACAACGGTGAACAACTACGTTATCGAGTGGAAGAGAGCCGATGCAGCTATCAAGCGTGAGAAGTATAACTTGATCAATGGCGACGAGTTGCCACAAAATGGAGTTATCCAACTTGCAAAGGTTTACATCGCTAAGAAGCGTAAACTTAAGGTAGGTGATAAGATGGCGGGTCGCCACGGTAACAAGGGTATCGTAGCGAAAATCGTTCGTGACGAGGATATGCCATTCTTGGAGGATGGAACAATCGTTGATATCTGTTTGAACCCACTTGGTGTACCTTCGCGTATGAACTTGGGTCAGATCTTCGAGTCTGTCTTGGGTTGGGCTGGAAAAGAGCTAGGTTGCAAATTTGCAACTCCTATCTTCGACGGTGCTTCACTCGACCAGATCAACGAGCTAGCGGCTCAGGCTGGTATCCCTCACTCGGGTCGTACATACCTTTACGATGGTGGTACAGGAGAGCGTTTCGATCAACCAGCAACAGTTGGTGTAACCTATATGCTTAAGCTAGGTCACATGATCGACGATAAGATGCACGCTCGTTCTATCGGACCATACTCACTTATCACTCAGCAACCATTGGGAGGTAAGGCACAATTCGG
Organism: Rikenellaceae bacterium; assembly: GCA_047172885.1. Taxonomy (GTDB): domain Bacteria; phylum Bacteroidota; class Bacteroidia; order Bacteroidales; family Rikenellaceae; genus Alistipes. Next base: position 7,252 of record JBCQVS010000021.1, read on the forward strand.
AGGTCAGCGTTTCGGAGAGATGGAGGTTTGGGCACTCGAGGGCTTCGGTGCAGCAAACATCCTTCAAGAGATCTTGACTATCAAATCCGATGATGTTATGGGACGCGCTAAGGCATACGAGGCTATCGTTAAGGGAGACAACCTTCCTAAGCCAGGTATTCCAGAGGCGATGAACGTTCTCTTGCACGAGCTACGCGGTTTGGCACTTTCTGTCAAATTGGAGTAAGGCAAGTCGAGTAAATAGGGTAAAAAAAGATAAAAAAAGATATTATGTCATTCAATAGAGATAATAAAAATACAGGCGGTTACAGCCAAATCTCGATCGGACTAGCTTCGCCCGAGGAGATTTTGGCTCAGTCGAGTGGTGAGGTGCTAAAGCCCGAAACCATCAACTACCGCACCTATAAACCAGAGCGTGACGGATTGTTCTGCGAGAGAATCTTCGGACCAGTTAAGGATTACGAGTGCCACTGCGGTAAGTACAAGCGTATTCGCTACAAGGGCATCGTGTGTGATCGTTGTGGTGTAGAGGTTACCGAGAAGAAGGTGCGTCGTGAGCGTATGGGTCACATCTCGTTGGTTGTTCCAGTTGTTCACATCTGGTACTTCCGTTCGTTGCCTTCGAAGATTGGTTACCTACTAGGTATCCCAACTAAGAAGTTGGAGGCTATCGTATACTACGAGCGTTATATCGTTGTAAACCCAGGTTTGGCTGCCGAGAGCGGAGTTTCGCGTCTTGACATCCTCTCTGAAAAGGAGTACCTCGATATCGTGGCAGCTCTTCCAAAGGGCAATCAAGCTCTTGCGGATGACGATCCAGAGAAGTTTGTAGCGATGATGGGTGCCGAAGCGGTTTATACGCTCCTCAAGCAAGTTGACCTCGACAAGATGTCATACAGCCTACGTCACACAGCTTCGACTGCGACAGCTCAACAACGTAAGGCAGATGCGCTGAAGTGTCTGAACGTTATCGAGTCGTTCCGCGCATCGAAGGGTCAAAACAAACCAGAGTGGATGGTGCTTACAGTGGTGCCAGTTATCCCACCTGAATTGCGCCCATTGGTACCATTGGATGGAGGTCGTTTCGCCACTTCTGACCTTAATGACCTGTACCGTCGCGTAATTATCCGTAACAACCGTCTTAAGAGACTTATCGAGATCAAAGCCCCTGAGGTGATCCTACGTAATGAAAAACGTATGCTTCAAGAGGCTGTTGACTCTCTATTCGATAACTCACGAAAGAGCAACGCGGTGAAGAATGAGGCAAACCGCCCATTGAAATCACTTTCGGACTCTTTGAAGGGTAAGCAAGGACGTTTCCGTCAAAACCTTTTGGGTAAGCGTGTTGACTACTCGGCACGTTCGGTAATCGTCGTTGGTCCTGAGTTGAAGATGCACGAGATGGGTATTCCAAAGGATATGGCAGCTGAGCTTTACAAGCCATTTGTTATCCGTAAACTTATCGAGCGCGGAATTGTTAAAACCGTTAAATCGGCTAAAAAGATTATCGACCGCAAAGATCCAGTTATCTGGGGAATCTTGGAGAACGTAATCAAGGGTCACCCAGTTCTTATGAACCGTGCCCCAACTCTTCACCGTTTGGGTATCCAGGCATTCCAGCCAAAGCTGATCGAGGGAAAAGCTATGCAGCTTCACCCATTGGCTTGTACGGCGTTCAATGCCGACTTCGACGGTGACCAGATGGCGGTCCACTTGCCACTAGGCAACGCTGCTATCATTGAGGCTCAAGTACTTATGTTGGGTTCTCACAACGTCCTCAATCCAGCCAATGGAGCTCCTATCACCGTTCCTTCACAGGATATGGTCTTGGGTCTTTACTATATCACTAAGCCTCGTAAAGAGGCTAAGGGTCAAGGTCTTGTATTCTACGGCTCGGAGGAGGCAATTATCGCCTACAACGAGAAACGCGCTGCATTGCACGCCGAGGTAAAATGTATGGTCGACACAGTTGACGATGCAGGTGAGCACACAATGAAGCTAGTGGAGACAACAATCGGACGTATCCTCTTCAACCAAGTTGTACCTTACGAGGTAGGTTACATCAACGAGGTGTTGACAAAGCGTTCACTTCGCGATATTATCACCGTGGTGATGAAGCGTGCGGGAGCAGCTAAGACTGCATCGTTCCTTGACGATATGAAATCTATGGGTTACCGTATGGCATTCGAGGGAGGTCTATCCTTTAACCTCGACGCTGTGATCATCCCAGATGAGAAAGAGAAGTTGGTTGCCGAGGGTTATGAGCGTGCGGACGCTATTATGGATGACTATAATATGGGTCTTATCACCAATAACGAGCGTTACAACCAAATCATCGACGTTTGGACAAACATCAACTCGAAACTTACCAAGACGGTAATCGACACGCTGATCGCCGATATGGATGGTTTCAACCCAGTATATATGATGCTTGATTCAGGTGCGCGTGGATCTAAGGAGCAGATTCGTCAGCTCTCTGGTATGCGTGGTCTGATGGCTAAGCCTCAAAAATCTGGAGTCGAGGGAGGTCAACAAGTTATCGAGAACCCTATCCTTTCGAACTTTAAGGAGGGTCTATCGGTATTGGAGTACTTTATCTCTACCCACGGTGCGCGTAAGGGTCTTGCCGATACCGCACTTAAGACAGCCGATGCGGGTTACTTGACTCGTCGTCTGGTTGACGTAGCTCAGGATGTTATCATCAATGAGACCGATTGTGGAACGCTTCGTGGACTTACTGCAACAGCAATCAAGCGTAACGATGACGTGGTTCAAACACTCTACGATCGTATCTTGGGTCGCACAACCCTTTTGGATGTTATCAACCCACTTACAGGTGAGTTGTTGTGCCCTGCGGGAGTTGAGATCACCGAGGATATTGCCGAGGCAATCGAGGCATCTCCAGTTGAGTCAGTTGAGATCCGTTCGGTGCTTACTTGTGAGGCTCGCCGCGGAGTATGTGCTAAGTGTTATGGCCGTAACTTGGCTACAGCACGCATGGTTCAAAAAGGTGAGGTTGTGGGTGTTATCGCTGCACAATCAATCGGTGAGCCAGGTACACAGCTTACCCTTCGTACATTCCACGTCGGTGGTGTGGCGGGAGGATCAGCAGTTGAGACTAACGTAGTATCGAAATATGAGGGTCGCTTGGAGATCGATGATCTTCGCACAATAGGTAGCAAGAATGCGCAAGGTGAGGCAGTTGAGTTAGTTGTATCGCGCCAATCTGAGTTCCGCATTGTTGATCCTAAGACCGAGATCGTTCTTTTCACTCACCCACTTCCTTACGGATCGTCGATCTTTATGGCGGATGGTGCTGAGGTGAAAAAGGGAGAGCTTATCTGCGAGTGGGATCCATACAACGCTGTTGTGATCTCGGAGCACGATGGAGTTATCGCATACGAGTCGGTTGTCGAGGGTATCACCTACCGCGAGGAGCGTGACGAGCAGACAGGTATCTCGGAGCGTGTGGTAATCGAGTCTAAGGATAAGACCAAGAACCCAGTTCTGAAAGTTAACAACCGCGAGGGTGACGAGATCAAGGCATACCAATTGCCAGTGAACGCGCACATCATCGTTAAGAATAAAGCTAAGATCAAAGCGGGTGACATCCTGATCAAGATCCCACGTGCCGTAGGTAAGTCGGGTGGCGATATCACCGGAGGTCTTCCACGTGTTACGGAGCTCTTCGAGGCTCGTAACCCATCGAACCCAGCTATCGTGTCGGAGATCGACGGTGAGGTAGCATTCGGTAAGATCAAGCGTGGTAACCGCGAGATCATCATCACAAGCAAGGAGGGTGACGTAAAGCGCTACCTAGTGCCACTATCACGCCAGATCATCGTTCAAGAGAACGACTACGTGAAGGCTGGTAACCCACTTTCGGATGGTGCGATCACTCCAGCTGATATCCTCAATATCTTGGGACCTACACGCGTCCAAGAGCACATCGTAAACAAGGTGCAAGAGGTATACCGTATGCAGGGTGTGAAGATCAACGATAAGCACTTCGAGGTGATCGTGCGCCAAATGATGAACAAGGTGAAGATCAAGGATCCAGGTGATAGCCGCTTCTTCGAGGACCAAGTTGTCGACAAGTGGGAGTTCCTGGATGTTAACGACGAGCTTTACGACAAGACCGTTGTTGTCGATGCGGGAGACTCGCCAAACGTTCAGCAAGGTCAGATCATCACACTTCGTCAACTCCGTGATGAGAACTCAACGCTTAAGCGCCGCGATATGCGCCTTGTTGAGACTCGCGACATCGTACCAGCGACATCTACTCAGGTGCTTCAAGGTATCACGCGTGCTGCCCTTCAAACATCGAGCTTTATCTCGGCTGCATCCTTCCAGGAGACAACCAAGGTGCTTAATGAGGCTGCAATCCAACGCAAGGTCGATCCACTATCGAACCTTAAGGAGAATGTTATCTGCGGACACCTTATCCCAGGAGGTACTGGTCTTCGCGACTACGATACTCTTGCCGTGGGGCTCAAGGCTGAAATGCCAGGCGCTGAGGCTTAATAATATTGAAAACGTGATCTTTCGGGGTCACGTTTTTTTTATTGTTGGGGACGTGTTGCAGCGTTGGGAGTTACGTATACTTATTAACAGTTGTTAACAGTTATTAAAAGTTGGGGGAGGTGCTTTTCTTGCGGTTGTTACTACTGCTGATAATGTCGAGGGATTACGTGCTTGCGGGTTGCGTTAACTGAACGTTGGGTTTGTATTGCAGATCTTCGATCTGCTCGCCCTCTGCGCACTTTTGTTCCAAAAGTGCTTTTTAGGAGGGAGGGCGATTGACCTAGGACTGCGCCTAATGCCGGCGCGGGCACCAAGCAAGCTTGGATACGGAAAGTAAGCTGCTACTCGGCTTGGGGAAGTTTTTGCGAAGCAAAAAAAATAAAAAATGTGTAATTTCTAGGCGTCGAGCCCAGCTCGAAAGAATAGAAATCACACATTTTTTATTTCGATGATCCGAACAGGATCAGCGCCCCAAGACGCAACAAAAGTATAGCTCCGCGGGGAGCACCCCGCCGCCGTCCGCGCAGGACAGTCCCCAACCAAAGAAACGCACGAAAGTCACCCCCGAGCAATAACCCGAATAGCTCGTTGCAGCACCGAGAACTCAAATGGGCTTTCGCCGAGCAGCTCACCATCGACCTCGAGAGAGATCTCGGGGGTAGACTCGAGCCGAATCTTGGCACCGCGCTGTTGCAGGATATGTCCGATGCGGTAGATGCCACCATCGAAGAGGTAGCGTGTGCGGAACATGATATGCCAGAAGTGAATAGGGCGGAATAGCGAGAGGTCGAGCTCTCCATCGTCCACCACAGCGTGAGGGAGGAGCTGCATACCCCCAACGTTATAGCTTCCGATACCGATCGAAACGCTCATCAGCAGGTCATTCCACACGAGTCTATCGTCGATCCATACCTTGATACCCGTGGACTTATACTTGAAGAATGAGCGGATAAATGCGAGGATGAGGCGTATACGATTCTTGCGCCCCTTGTTCTTGAGGTGGTTTAAGCGCCTGAGGGCGTAGGTGTTGAATCCGACACCTGCCGAGTTGGCGAAGTATCGCGTTTGCTGGTAGTGCGACTCCTCGTAGGTGACCACCCCGACATCCTGGAGGCGAGTTATACCCTCGCGGATGAGCTTCACCGCGGCATCTATGCGCAGAGGTACGCCCGAGCTCTGAGCCCAGTTGTTTATCGACCCCACGGCAATTACTCCCACGGTGATCTGGGTTGGAGGGACGCACTCCTGGATAAAGAGGCCATTGATCACCTCATGCACGGTGCCGTCACCACCCACGACAATGAGCTTACGATATCCCTGCTTTATCGCGGATACCGTAAGCTCAACAGCGTGGAATTTATGTTCGGTAAATAGTGGCTCGTATCGGATGCCCTCATCGCGCAGAAGCTTCGAGATCAGGGGGTAGTTCTCCAACCCCTTGCCCTTGCCCGCTACGGGATTGACAATGACCAGCCACGCAGTGATATCTACCTCACCCATTCTTATTTCTGGGGTGCGTTGATCAGTGTGTGCTTCAAGAAGTCGTAGAACTTCTCTACCGATGCCACCTCGACCATCTCGTCTGGTGAGTGTGGGTAGCGGATTGTTGGGCCGAACGAGATCATATCTAGGTTCGGATAGTTGGTGCTGATAATTCCGCACTCGAGGCCTGCGTGGATCGCAGTAACCTTAGGCTCCTTGCCGTAAAGGTCTGAGTATGAAGCGATCATAGCCTTAAGGATCGGAGACTCCATATTTGGATTCCAACCATCGTAAGCGCCAGAGCTAATGGCGTCAGCATCAGCAAGTTCGAATACCGAAGCGATCGAGTCTGCCAAAGCCTCCTTCTCGGTGCGAAGTGAGCTGCGAAGTAGACATTGGATCTTCACAGTTGAGCCGTCTGAGATGACACGCGCAAGGTTGCTCGAGGTTTGAACCAAGCCTGGCATCGAAGTCGACATCTTGATAACACCATCTGGGCAACCCACGATTGACCACACTAGGCAAGCCGCAGCATCCTCGTCGATCATCTCAGCAGGAACCTCTACCTCGGTTGCGGTGATCGAGATTGAATCCTCGATTCCAGCATACTCGTTGATGATATCCGCCTCGTAGCTCTTTAGTGCAGCCTCGAACGCCTCGACGTCATCCTGGTGAACCAAAACTACAGCCTCACTCTCACGTGGGATAGCGTTGCGAAGTCCGCCACCATCTACCGAGCAGAGGAGCATATCCACGTCAACAGACGATGAGCGAAGGAAGCGGAAAAGAACCTTGTTCGAATTTGCACGTTGGCAAACGATTTGAATTCCCGAGTGGCCTCCCTTAAGACCCTTCACCTCGATCTTGAATGCTTTATAATCTGAGTCTGGAGTCTCGCAACTCTCATACTCGAAAGTAGCGTTGATATCCACGCCACCTGCGCAACCTACGAACAACTCGCCCTCATCCTCAGAGTCGAGGTTTAGGAGAATATCACCCTTCAATAGGCCAGCCTTCAGGCCATTAGCGCCATCCATGCCAGTCTCCTCGGTTGCAGTAAGTAGAGCCTCCAATTGACCGTGTACCAAGGTGTCATCCTCCAAGATCGCGAGGATTGCCGCCACTCCGATACCGTTGTCAGCGCCCAAAGTTGTGCCATTTGCTGTGACCCACTCGCCGTCGATATAACCCTCGATAGCATCCTTCTCGAAGTCGAACTCCTTGTCGTTGTTCTTCTGAGGTACCATGTCGAGGTGAGCCTGCATGATGATTCCCTTGCGCGACTCCATGCCTGGAGTGGCTGGCTTGTAGATGTATACGTTTAGCGCATCGTCAACTATGCACTCCAATGAGTTTGCTGCTGCGAAATCCACAACATATTTACGAATTGCCTCCTCAGAGTTCGAAGGACGAGGACATTTCATGATCTCTACAAAGTGCTTCCAAACCGACTGTGGGTTTAGAGCTTCAAAATTCTTGTTCATAAGTTCTTTTTTTATTTAGTTGTTTTTCTATTCTAATCTTCGTTGCAACTCCTAACTCTTAAGAAGCACGTCATCCCAGACTTGATCTGGGATCTACAACCCCTGCTACTATGCTGGCATAAGTTGCCGAGAACCACTTTCTTTTGTAGATCCCAGATCAAGTCTGGGATGACGCACGGGCGGGTGAACTCCTAACTCTTAACTATTTGCTCCCCTCTCTCAAAAGCATTAACAATCTCCTTAACGAGCGGATGCCTAATAATATCGCGAGTGTCGAAGTTGATAATAGCGATCTGCTTCACGTCGCGAAGATTATCCATCGCCTTGATCAGTCCGCTATCACTTCTGCGAGGCAGGTCGATCTGAGTTACATCACCCGTTACAATAAACTTCGCGCTGCGACCCATACGCGTTAGGAACATCTTGATCTGCGAGAGGGTAGTGTTCTGCGCCTCATCGAGGATCACAAAGGCATTGTCGAGTGTGCGACCACGCATATAAGCTAGCGGTGCGATCTGCACTGTACCCTCTTCCATATACTTCTGCAGCTTCGAGGGTGGGATCATATCGTTCAGTGCGTCGTACAACGGCTGCAAGTATGGATCCAACTTCTCCTTCATATCACCAGGCAAAAATCCGAGCTTCTCACCTGCTTCGACCGCTGGACGAGTCAAGATTATGCGCTTCACCTCTCGCTCTTTGAGTGCTCTCACGGCCAAGGCAATTGCGGTGTAGGTCTTACCCGAACCCGCTGGACCAGTGGCGAATAGCAGGTCGCTCTTTTGGTAGCTCTCGACCAATCGCTGTTGGTTGTGAGTTCTTGCGCGGATGATATTGCCGTTGTTACCATAGACAATCACATCCTTATCTACACGAGCCTCGACTGTGATTTTACCTCCCGAGAAGGCTTGAGTAACCACCTCAGAGGAGATATGGCCATACTTTTGGTAGTAGGCCACAAGCCCCTCCAACTGCTTCTCGAATCGCTCTTGCTCCTCGTCAGATCCTAAGATCTTGAGCGATGAGCCTCGAGCAACGATCTTGAGTTGCGGGTGGAGCTCCTTGATTTGCTCCAAGAAAATATTTTGGGCTCCGTAGAGCTCACGTGGGTCAACTCCTTCGAGCGTTATCTCCTTTAGTGGTTCACTCATGCGTAGATTAAGAAAAAGGTGGAAATTAGAATCTGTAACCTATCGAGGCACTAAATGAGTTGCAGTTGATATTGTAATCTGCGTCAGTGACCTCGTAGCCAAGTACTGTGCCCTTCTCGAATTGGCCATTGTAGCGTACGTCGAGCGTTAGTTTCCAGATATTTGCACCGAGACCTACGACGTAACCTAAGTTAGATTTCACCGAGCCAAGGTACTCGAAGCCATCACCATAGTGCGCCTTACCCTCGTTGTAAAGAATGAACGAGGGGCCAGCTTTAATGCTAAGTGGGCCAAGGATTCTTAGCGACGCTAACACTGGCAGCTCAATAGAGTTGCTTGTGATATAGTTGTCAGAATCGTAACCGTCGACATCCATTCTGTTGTGAACCCAAAGTAATTCGGCTCCAACCTCGATTATTGCTAGGTCGATTCCTGCGGTTATACCTGCCTGATATCCTAAGTTGCTTTTTGCTAATTCAGTGTTTGCGGCATCTGTCAATTTAAAACTTGAAACGTTACCTCCGGCAGTCACTCCATAGTAGAGTTGCGCGTTGGCCATAAATGTTGTTGCTGATAATGCTACTGTGAGCATTAATACGGCTTTGAAAAATTTGTTCATAATACGTTTTTTGTTTTGTTTTTTAAACTTCAAAGTTAATGTTTTTTTAATTAAACTTACTTATTTTACTGCATATATTTTGCAAAACTTTCAACTTCGCTAAAAAAGCACTATCTTTGCGCTCTTAATTAATGGTTTATTTTTACTATAACGGACTTTGTTAGAGCATATTTTGTGAAAGTTTTGAATAGTGAAAAAAATATAAAAAAAGTTTTTACACTTAAGGAAAATATGGGATTAGTAGCAATTGTTGGCCGACCAAATGTTGGCAAAAGTACACTTTTTAACCGTCTGATTGGCGAGCGCAAAGCGATAGTCGACTCTACCGCGGGAACCACTCGCGACCGTCACTACGGCAAAAGCGACTGGTGCGGACATGAATTTTCAGTGATCGACACTGGTGGATATACCGTTAACTCCGAGGATATCTTCGAGGATGAGATCCGTCGTCAGGTGCTTCTTGCTATCGAGGAGGCTGATGTGATTCTCTTCCTTGTCGAAGTTATGACAGGTATCACCGACCTCGATATGATGATGGCCGACATCTTGCGCCGCTCATCAAAGAAGGTTATTTTGGTCTGCAACAAGATCGACAACAACGACCAGGTTTACCTCTCGCACGAATTCTACTCACTGGGAATCAGCGACGAACTCTTCTGCATCTCGTCGATGAGCGGAAGCGGTACGGGTGACCTTTTGGATGCTGTCGTTGCTGCTCTGCCCGAGGAGGTTGAGGGTGACTACGACGATTCACTTCCACATATCACCATCGTTGGACGCCCTAACGTGGGTAAGTCGTCGATGACCAACGCTCTGTTGGATCAAGATCGCAATATCGTAACCTCGATCGCGGGAACTACTCGTGACTCGATCCACACGCGCTACAACAAGTTCGGCATGGATTTCTACTTGGTCGATACTGCGGGTATGCGTCGTAAGAACCGCGAGATGGAGGATTTGGAGTTCTACTCGGTGATGCGTTCTATTCGTGCTATCGAGGCTTCGGATGTTTGTGTCTTGATGCTCGATGCTCAGCAAGGTCTTGAGAACCAGGATCTTAACATTCACAACTTGATCGTTAAGAACCGCAAGGGTTGTGTAATCGTTGTCAACAAGTGGGACCTAATCGAGAAGGATAGCAACACCATGAAGGAGTGGCGTGAGCAGCTGGAGCGTAAGTTGGCACCATTCAACGACATTCCAATTATCTTCACTTCGGTGATCAACAAGCAACGTATCTTGGAGGTTCTCCAAACCGCAATTAGAGTGTTCCAAAGCCGTAAGCGCCGCATTGCGACCCACCAGCTCAACGACTTCTTCTTGCCAATTATCGAGAACTTCCCACCACCATCAACCAAGGGTAAGTACATCAAGATCAAGTTTGTAACGCAGTTGCCGACCCCTACGCCACAGTTTGCGTTCTTTGTAAATTTGCCTCAGTATATTAAGGATCCGTACCGCAGATTCTTGGAAAATAAACTTAGAACGGAGTGGGATTATTCAGGTGTTCCGATCCAGATCTACTTCCGCCAGAAGTAAAAAATTCCAGTAAGCAGCCATTTTTGGCACTTTTCTGCGGTTTTTAATCCTCACGCACTGTAGTGCGCTGCGGTGTAAAAATCCTCGCCAACCGACGCAAAAGTGAGAGCAGTTCAAGCTTGCTTGAATTGCCGAACGCTAAGGAGGAAGGCGCAGCCAAGCCCCAAAACTGACTACTTTCTGAAATTTTTTCGTGCGCACCTGGAGCGGGTCAAGGATCTCGGGTTTCATTTGGAAGGAGTACCTTGATCAGCCTTCTTCTTCCGTCATCCCAGACTTGAGAAAAGGATCTACAACAGAAGGCGGTTATAAGTAACCTTGGCGAGCATACATTGCGTTAGATCCACACGCTCTTGTAGATCCCAGATCAAGTCTGGGATGACGTGAGGAAAGAACGGATCAAGGAGAATGAATCGGGTAACGGAGGAAGGAATCGGATCAAGGAGGATGTGAATGCATCGTATCAAGTAACCACCTCGATTTGGGTTCAAACACTGAAAGTGTTTGATAAATTTTAAGAAAAAAATATTCTCGAGCAAATTCATTTGGTCGGGAATATTTTATTCTTAAAATCATAGAACTTGAAAAAGTTCTATGCCCAAAGCGCAAAACTATCTGCACCCGCGGGGGTGCTATCCCCGCCGCAGTCCGCGCAGGACAGTCCCCAACAAACGAAACGTCCCCAACAAACTCAAACGACCCCAACAAACTCAAACTCAACACCATGGCAAAAAGACCAAACAAAGAATACGTAGCGCGCAACGCAGCCTACCTAGAGACAATTGCCGCGGAGGCCGACACACTAGAGCTTCCCAAAGGCATACTATACAAGATCCTAAAGAGTGGCGATGGGGCGACCCCTGAGGCCAACAGCATCGTTTCGGTGCACTACAGCGGCTCCCTTATCTCGGGTCACCAGTTCGACTCATCGAGGGGGAACAGCTACCCTGAGACCTTCCGCCTGCGTGAGGTTATCGTGGGGTGGCAAATCGCCTTGAGAGCGATGAGAGTTGGTGACAGCTGGAGGGTCTACATCCCTTCGGATGTGGCGTATGGCGACCGCACGATGGATGATATCCCTGGAGGCTCGACCCTCGTTTTCGATATTGACCTCTTGGCAATCAGCTAGTTATGATTCGCTCGGAGATTATCGCTTACGTTGAGGAGTCTATCCTGCCTCGTTACGCCTCGTTCGACAAGGCGCATGGGGTTGACCATGCGCAAACCGTTATCGCTGAGAGCGCTGCCCTGGCTGTGCACTACGCGAAGGTGGACGAGGAGATGCTCTACATCATCGCGGCCTACCACGACACGGGGCTCTGTGAGGGGCGTGAGCGACACCATATCGTCTCAGGTGAGATTCTTCGGGCCGACAACTTTATCCGTTCGCTTTTCTCTGAGGAGCAGATTGGAGTAATGGCGGATGCCGTGGAGGATCATAGAGCCTCATCGAAGAGGGAGCCCAGAACGATCTATGGCAGGTTGGTAGCTGAGGCGGATCGAGTGATCTCGACCGAAGTTACGCTGCGTCGCACGGTGCAGTATGGCTTGAAGCAGAATCCAGAGGCCTCAGTTGAGCAGCACTTCGCAAGGTTTTGCGACCATTTGCAAGAGAAATATGCCGAGGGTGGCTACCTGAAATTATACATCCCCTACTCGAGCAATGCCGAGAGGTTGGCCGAACTAAGAGCCGTGATCTCGTCACCTGTGGAGCTTCGCCAACGCTTCGATGCACTCTTTGAGCAGGAGTCTATCTAAACAATATCGCTACGACAATGGCGACCAATAGCAAGGCAAGCAAAATCCAAAATCCAGATATCTGCGTACGTTGCCAACCGCTCAACTCCCTTTCCCGCTCGATGGTCTGCGTTACAACCCGCTCCTTGTAAATAATCGAGTCGCGCACCTCGGCAAGGGTCTGAGTAGGGTAGTCAATGCGCTGAGCAATAAGCTCTAACGAGTGGTAGAGCACCCCATCGGGTCGAACGATAGCCTCGGAGCGAGCCAGCTGATTGGTCAAAATGCTACTATCTTGCCGTATGGCGGTGCGCTCGATGATGTGCGGTAGGTCGATGTGAATGGTGTCGTAGATCACCACTTTGCGTTCGATGGTCTCGATGCGGAGGCTATCCTTGGCCGAGGTATTCAGCAGTTTGGTCGTTGCGCAAGCGGATAGAGCGATCAAAATTAGCAGCGATAAAAGAGTCCTCATGGTTCCAAATCCTTTGACCTCTTGCCCTGCGAAGCTCCCTTCTCCACATCAATAATATCGGTCTTGCGAGAGAGCCACTTAAAGATATCAACCTGCAGGTCAGCCCCTTTGGCCTCGAAGTAGTTCGAAAAGCAGGAGTTTGTCTCCACACCATAAATCACAATCATCACCAAGATCGGTAGGATCTTAACCCCGATCGACTCCCCAAATGTAGCCCCTAGAGTCCCTGCGAGCAGCACCCAACAGATATAATCTACCGCCTTGTTGATAGTGCGACGAATAGCCCGACTAGCCCGAATTGACTCCCCACGAACCCGCGAAGCCCGAATCCCAAAACGTAGGTCGGCCACAATCAACACAGCTCCCAAGACAAACAACCACCTTAGTGGCTCAGCAAACTCACAGAGTCCGCTGAGCGTGGTGGCAGTCAAGGCGCTAATTACATTGCGCTCTTCCATAGTGCAAAATCGTCTGCGATCTTCTCCTTAAGAGCCTTTCTGGTGGCAAGAAAATCGGTGTAAGGGGTAGCGAAAGCAGAGTCCAAAATCCCCGCTTGAGCAGCCTGGAAATCGTTCAGTAGCTTCTGCTCCACTCCATCACCCCAAAGAGCCGCAAAGGTGGCTTGAGTGATAGCGTTCTCGGTTGGCAATCCGCAGAGAGTAACCTCGTAACACTCCCACGAATTTTGCGCCGCAGGGTCTGGGTTTACCCTCTGCTCGATGTCCCATCTATAAAGGTAAGAGCCGTTGCCTACGCTCTCAAATGACGAGGGTAGGCTATCATAATTTACTTTTTTCATCTTTCAAGTTTTTAGTTGTTATTTGGGATAAATGACAATCGAGTACCGTTGTAAGTAGCTACTTCCGAGGTGGTTAGCTCCGACGATAGGCAAGTGAATCCAGCGTAACTGTCGTGGAATGTAGCACCTCCAAACACCGCGACACGCACCGCAGTTGTCGAGGTCGAAGTGTAGTGACCATCGCAGTGGTAAGTCGATGAGCTTCCGCCAGTTGCCGACGAGACGATATCGCCCGAAGTGCCAAAGATAATCTGGTTGGTGTACACCGAAGAGCTGCGCGACTCATAGCCGATAAGCTCATATCCTGCGTAGCTCGAGTCCGAGTAGTTCGCAGGGTAGGCTGCCGTGTAGACCATCGAAACCCCTCCATCAGTGGTGTTGCGCACGTCGACCTTGATGCCATCGGTTAACTGCCCAAGGTGTCCAAATGGGTTCTCGATGCCTCGATAGCGACACGTAGAGGTCATATAATAGACCGAATAGTCGCTGTTGGCAACCACCACATCCAAGATACCAGTACCGTTACCCATGGAGTCGGTCGCACCACACGCCACGAATGGATTTTGGCTGTTGTAGGTTGTCCATGCCGACGATGTGACGTTCGAGGTTCCTGTGCCCAAACCGCCTTGTTTGTACCCCTCGGAGCTTAGCGATGAGTTGTAAGCAGCTTGCGAGTTGAGGGTTGCGTACTCCACTGTAAATAGCCAATAGAGGCTCTTATATTGCTCATATACAGCGCAGTTCCACTCCGTAGTGCTGGTGTCACGATTACGAGCATAGGTGCGAGCTTGAGCCAATGAGATGTTCGATACGGCACATCCGCGGAGGTCTCGGTAGGTGTCATCCCACGAAGATGTGTTGTTGCCGCCGCGGTAGCTATCCGTAGTGTTGACCACCGACGAGAGCTTCAAAGTGGTTCGATTTAGCGCCGCTTCGTAGGCCGAGATATAGGACTTTTCGACGTAGTCATATCCCGAGAGTGCCGATGTCGAGAGCCACACCTGGCGAGTAGTGCCATCGGTGACAAACTTGCGATAGTGAGCAGGGATCTCCACCATCACCTGTCCTGCTGAGCCATCACGCACCGAGCTCGTCCAACTATCATCTGGAAGATAGGAGTTCACTGTGCCGTCGTCGGCTAGGAGACAACCGCGCATAAGCGACTGAATCGGCAGCGAGGCGTGGAGTGCAGTGTTACCAATGCGTGTACAACTAGGCGACGATACAGCTGTGTTAAATTGGATTCCGTAGGCCAGCAAGCTCTCCAAATCCTCATCATCCTTGAGCATAAACGAGGCTGTTGCAGCCGCTTGGCTCATCACCTTGGTTGTGCTATCTCCGATCTCTTGAACTATGTCAGAGGTGCTTAATTTGGTTGCTAGAAGCGAGTCGATTTGGCTGTCGGAGTAGCCCGAGTTGCTGTTAGAACCACTACCGCTATCGATGGTGATATAGGCTGGGAGGAGCGTCACACTAGGCTGCGTTGTGTCGCTAGGGCCATCGGTGAGCGTAACGCCCGTGCGTTCGAACGAGATGCTGTTGTTTACCTTGTCCGCGAAGTCGGTGTCGGTGATAAAGTATTGGCGGCGAACCTCCAACTCTCCAACGTCGAGGGAGTGCGAGTCGAAGATCACAAGCAGCGAGTTGTCATCTACGCGGCTGCAATTGGTGTAGGTCTCACCATCGAACTGGGCTACGTATGTGGCAAAGCGAGAGGTGCGATATTCGTATCGAAAGGGGGTTGTTGTGTCGCAGAGACCACCCACCTCCAAGAGTTTAAAATCTGACTGATAATTTATTTTCATGTGCTTTCATCTTTGATGTAATATTATAATATTGAGCTTCGTGTAGTTTTACAGCCTAGTGCTGAACTTAAGACACTACAAAGATAATATATCGAGAAAGCGATGTCAAGGATTATTTTACACTAATTTGCAACCCCCTGGCGGATAGGTGTTTACCCTATCGGGTGGTCTTTTAGTTTGGGATGAGTGTATACCCTCTCTGTATATAGATAAATCTATATACTACGGGGTTTTTAGAGAGGTGTTGAGTAGGTGGGAAAATGATAGATAAAAAATGGTTGTTGTATATATATCATTTTCATTACCATTACCATTACCATTATCATTATCATTTACATTAGGTTGTTTTAGGTTGTTTGATGGTTGTTTTAGGTTGTTTTTAGCTTAGCCCAAACCACCCAAAAGCACAAAATACCACACCCTATTTCTCACCCATTTTCCGCCTCTCTAACCACTCGACAACTGGCAATGGCAGTAGCTCTAAGATAGTGAGTTTAAGGGCTCTAACGCCCCTCTGAGTAGGCGACACATAGGTCAGTTGCTCCAAGCGTTGAATCATCCCAGAATCGACATTCTCGAAAAATTGGGCTCTTGCAGTTGGCACTGCTGCCGAGCGGACGATGCTCGGATTATACTTTACGACAGTGGGGTAGTGAGCCTCAAAGCTCTCGATATTCTCGACCCTCTCGATCGCCTCGACCCCCCGCTGAGAGTTGAGCAGCACTAAACTAACACCCCCCTTATCATCAAACGAGCGAGCCACACGCTCCACACCCCAAAAATCCCCAAGCGTAATGTCGCTACCACTACTCAGCCCCCTTGTCGGACAGTGGTGACACGAGGGACGTAGCAAGAGATCTTGGAAGAAGCCACGCATAAAAATGTTGTCGCTTGCCTTTTGGTTAATGCTCTGATCCTTAGCGGTTAAGGTGAAACGGTACTCTTTCCAACCTCGGCTCTTATCGCGGAAATTAATGGCCGAAATCGACGCTTTATCCTCCGTTATATGGTCTAAATATCCTCGCCATACCTTAGGGCTAGGTGTCCCATGACAGACGAAATCGACCGTGGTAAGCCCCTCTGTGTCGCCTCCCAAAAAGAGCTTCAGAGCTGCCACCTGGCAAGGAGTTCCGCAGAAAAGCACCACTCGACCCTGCTGCAAAAATCGTTGAATCTCGAGGAGGTTATCCCCAATTCTACTCTGCATATATTTCGATCCTCGGAACTTAGCGCACTCCTCAATGCTCTGAGCAACAGTATGTTCCACCTCCCACGCCTTGTCGAACGAAGCTGCAACAACAACTCCACCTTTGCTTATCGTCTCCTCTGAGAGCCCAGAAAACACCCCTCCCGAGCTACTCGCCCCACGCACCTTATCGTCTCGATTCTTAGCCCCGAGAACCTTGATCGGCTCGCGCTCATCCGATTGATTGATCACAGGGCAAACCTCCTCGCACCTCGAGCAGCCGATGCAGCTCGCAAGGTCAAGAGTGGGGTAGAGGAACCCCTCCGAGTCCTCACGCATGGTGATGCAGCGCGTTGGGCACACCTGAGCGCAGGCGCCACATCCGCAACAATCTCGCTTATCAACAATCTCGATCATCCCCTAAAGCGCATTAAAATTTTACGTGTAACATCGCCCAAAAGCCCTCTCTCATAGCTATTTAGCGAGAAGCGATAGAAGAGCGGAAGGTATAAAATCGAGAAGATCGCAGCGGCAACGACGAACTGCCCAATCGAGCTGATTTCGTAGAAGCTACCCAGGTACCAACCTAAAGCTAGCAAGAGCAGAGGCACGAGCGACATACCCCCAATTTCGCGCCAGAAACGGAGAATATCGATCCTAATTCGCCGATGATAGTAGATGTTCATAACGACGATCTGCCCCACCACAAGCGCCGCAGCGGTCGCTATAGCGCACCCCACACCGCCATACTTCGGAGCCAAGAGGATCGAGAGAATCAAGCTCGCCAAGGCGATACTCACATAGAGCACCGAGCGGAACTTCATGCGGTTTTGAGCCTGCAAGATTGTGATTCCCAGGTTCTGGATAAGTGGCACGGTGAGCGGAATGAAAAAGAGCAGAGTGATGGTGTAGGCTTGTGTGTAATCCTCTCCTGCCCAGAGAGTTATAAAAGGTCTGCCAAGCAAGATAAACCCCGAGAGGATAAAGGCCATAACCGAGTATTGGATCCTGCCAGTGCGGATAAACAGATCGGAAAGCTCCCTTTCTACCTCCTCCCCACGCGAAGCTATAGCGGTCACCTTAGGCAGAAAAACCCCCGAAATAGCGGTCGAAAATAGCATATAGAGCTGTTGCAATTGGATTGCCACCGCGTAGATCGCAACGGCCACAGTCCCCTTGTAGATGCCCAGGATAAACTGCCCCGAGCTCCAATAGATCCGATCCATAATCGCGTTGAGGAAGATCCAAAACGAGTAGACGAAGATCTCGCGGAAGAAGAGCCATCGGAACTTCCCATGCCGAATTTTGACCTTTAGTCGCTTGCGGCAATACCACCAATTGACCATCAGCGAGCCCAAGTTAAAGAGCGTAGTGACCACCACCAGAGCGATCGCCTTATAGCCAAGGAAGAGCAATAACACCATCACCGCGGGGTTAAGTAGCATCCTTATGAGGCTCACAACTCGCTGAAACAGAAAGTTTTCGTAAGCTGTGATGATCGACCCGAATATCGAAAGGGGAAAGGTAAAGGCGAGGTTGAGCGACATGAGTGCGATGATAATCCGCATCCGCTGCATCTCTGTGGTGTTCATGGTCTCTCCAAACATCGTCCCGACATTTGCCATCAGAGCTACCCCGATAAGCAGCGCTACGGCTCCAATGGCCACGTAGAGTTTTAGGAACATCCCGTACATCTCTCCTTGCTCTTGCTCTCGACCCTCGGCACGGAACTTTGCTGTGTAGCGGATGATAGCGTTGCCAAATCCCAGGTCTAGCAGGGTGAGGTAGGCGATCAGCGAGGCTGCTAGGGAGTAGAGTCCATACTCTGCTTGCCCCAGCTCGCGCAACATATATGGAGTGTAGAGCACCCCAATGAGAATGTTGAAGATGATGATGAGGTACGAGAGTGCCGCACCCGCTTTGAGTTGATTGATAGCCATGGTTTACAAAGGTAGTAAAAAATTGCTTACTGCCCTAATGCTGGGCGGGCACCAAGCAAGCTTGGATACGGAAAGCTTTGCTTTCCTTACATTATTTTTTGCAACAAGACTTCGGAGACGTACCCATCGCCTCGAACATTCCAATCCCGCTTGACACCAACCCGCTCATACCCAAGCGACGAAAACAAAGCCAAACTAGCCACATTATCCTCCTCAATATTGCACCACAGCTGCCGAACCCGCAGAAAATCAGCAACATAGCGCTCAACAGAGAGAAGCGCATCAGCAGCATATCCACACCGCTGATACTCGGAAGCAACCATAATCCCCACCCCCGCACGTTGATGGAGCGGCTCAAACTCAAAGAGGTCTAAGGCCCCCACAGCATCCCCCTCTAGCGTACAGATGATAAGCCGCATCTGCCGTGAAGCGAAGATATCGTGCCTCTGCGCCTCGATAAACAACGAGAGCGTGTGATGCGAAAATGGCGAAGTGGTGCCACTCACACCCCATATGTCGGTGTCGTTCTCCCACGCATAGAGCAGGTCGATGTCGGATGGCTCGACAGCCCTTAAAGTGACTTTTGTGCCTTGAATATTTGTCATGGTTGATGATGTAAGTATAAAAAAACGAGCCCGCAGAAACCCCACAGACTCGTAAATTATATGTAGCTCGTAGAATCTGATTAAATTCCCAAAACCTTGTTGCGGATAAGCATCGCCACACCCCAAGCATTCGCGTTAGTACCCATGGTCGAAACACGGAACTTAGTATCCTTGTAAACCAAGTTAAGCGAATATTTGTTGGTTGCCGACTTCAAAGGTAGCATCACGTAATCGCCTGCAGCAGAGACACTTCCACCCACAACAACCGTCTCAGGGTTGAAGATATTGATCAAGAATGCAACCGCCTTACCGATCTTCTCGCCAGCCTCCTCGATCAATTCGATTGATAGGTTGTCGTCGTTCTTGGCAGCGTCGATGATATCCCCAATGCGGATAGGCTCGTGACGGTCATATTTCTCTCTGAGGATGGTGTTTACGCCACTCTCGATAAGTTTTGTCATCTTCTCCTCGATGGCGATTCCCGCAACCTCAGTCTCCAAACATCCCTTCTTACCGCAGGCGCAAATCACCTCGTTGTTGAAGAATGGAATGTGGCCAAACTCGCCCGCGAAGCCGCTCTTACCATAATATAGCTTGCCGTCGATCACAATACCGATCGCAACACCAAGACCCATGTGCAGGTACAACACATCGTTGTCGCTCTTGAGCTTGTCGCAAGTGTACTCAGCGTAGCAACGCGCACGAGTGTCATTCTCGAAAAGTACACGAATACCTACGCGGTTCTCGATGATCTCACGAATAGATTGCTCGCTCGAAACGAAATATTTGTAGCTACGACCCGCCTCAGGATTCACGCGACCTGTGATGCTTACACCGAGGCCCAAGATCTTCGAGCGGTCGATCTCGCAGTTGTTAATGAAATTCTCGATGTTCGAGCAGATGCGCTCCAGACATTGAGGGCGGTCGATCAACTCAAATGAGTTGTCGTAATCCTCGCGGATAACGTTGTTCTGAAGGTCAGTCACCACGTACGACATATTGTCTCGACCAACGTTCACACCTATAAAATATATAGCCGAGCAAGCCAATCCAAAGACATTTGGACGACGACCTCCAGGAGTCTCAACCTTACCCAAGTCGGTAACGATATTCTCGTCTACGAGCTCTTGGACCAACTTGGTGATCGTAGGGACGCTGATGTGAAGCTCCTTTGTGAGATCCGAAAGGGTACACTCGCCATTGATAGCCATGTAGGCGATAATATTGCGCTTGATTATACTATTTTTGTGCGATATACCTTTTATTCTATCGCTCTCTGCATTATTGAAAAAATCTTTTAACGAAGATGCCATACTCTCTCTAGTTTATTATTTGGAACAAAATTAATAAATTTCCATAAAATATACAACTTTTTTAGGGAATTTATAAATAATTAATATAACTGTAATTGATTTGTGGTTGTTACTGCGTTGATTTGCAGCTTGTTATCTCGATAATTGGATGGGTTGATTTTTTGAGTCTATTTGCAGAAAGAGGCGAATTTTTTTATTATCACCAGAGAATAAGGGTTATAGTATTACATTATTTTAAATAACTGAGCTAAAATAGGGCAGTTTCCCAGTGCGCCACAATAAAATCTACCAGAAATGGGGGCGATAATTAATAAAAATCTTTGTTAGAGTCGTTGCTGTTTGCCTTTTCTGCGCTCAAGATTGGTTATGTGGTTCGAGTGGACGAGCCTCGAGCGGTGAGTGGAGGTCAGATGAGAATATTTTTGAGCGTTCGCCAAGCAATCTGGGTTAGGAAAGTGATAAATGCGATAATGCTCTGAGGTGATGCAAATTAAGAGAGTCGCCAGCCTAAAGAGAGAGCCACCAAGCCACGAACCCACAAAAGAAAAGAGCAAAAAAACGAAAAAAACCACCCAATATTTTTGGTAGTTCAAAAACTTTCCCTATCTTTGCACCACGATTTGAGAGAAACACTAAAAACAATGGTGCCATAGCTCAGTTGGTAGAGCAATGGACTGAAAATCCATGTGTCCCTAGTTCGATTCTTGGTGGCACCACTTGAAAGACGCAAATCGTCGCAAAATCCTGAAAGTCAATCACTTTCAGGATTTTTTATTTTCCCGCTATATGCAAAAAACCGCACTTTGGAGCATACTAAATTTTGGAATTGGTTGGAATTTTTCGACCATCTCAAAATTCCAACCACCGAACGAAGCAGGAGCAGAGGGAGCTTGCTCACTATGCCCTGCAAGGAGGTGGAAAGCGAAGCTAACCAATAAGGTTCTAATTCGCTGAACTGCTGTAATTTGCGTGCAACAAAACTGCCGTTTGTTTCGTATTTTTGTCAAACATTTAAAGGGAGAAAAATTATGAAACGAAAAACGTTCGGGGTCTTGTTCTTTATCAACAAGGCGAAACTACTAAAGTCGGGTGAGGCAGGCATCTACATCCGCATCAATGTCGATGGCAAACGTGCCGAGGCAAACATCAAGCGCAGTGTGGAGGTCAAGAATTGGGATCAGTCAAAGGAGATGGCAAAAGGCAGAGATCGCAAGTCAAACGAGATTAACGACTGCATCCGTGATCTAAAACTTCGTGCGCTCTCGATCCACAAGGAGCTGGAGCTACGTGGTAAGTTCTTCACCTCTCGCCTAATCTTGGATATGATCTTCAACAACGAGAGCGCAGAGCATACCATATTAAAGGTGTTCCGCAAGCACAACGAGGAGTGTCGCAAACTCATAGGCATCGACTATGCCAAGATCACGATCTCACGCTTCGATAACCGACAATATGTGCAACATTCCACTACTCAAAGTGGCGCAAGATATTTTGGCTAAATATAAGGGGCATCCGCTATGCGAAAAGTCTGGAACTTTGTTGCCGATCTGCTCAAATCAGAAGATGAATTCATACCTCAAAGAGATCGCAATTAGGTGCGACATAAACAAGAAACTGACCACGCATACAGCAAGTCATACCGCAAATTACTACTCTCTCAAAATCAATACATTACCGCTTATTCTTCGGTGACTGCTAACTATTTAGAAACGAGCGAAGTGCTTTATATCGCTACATTCTGCTTGCGCGTTGTTGATATGCTTATATCGTTAGCAAAGGTAGTAAACTTTCTGTAATTTATTGCATAACTGCATACTTCTTTTCATTAAGACATTATGCAATTATATTTTATATATCTTTATCACCTTCCACTTACCTTCTTTAGTACAAACAATATCTGCTTCCACAGAGCAATTTGAAACTATATTGAATTGTCTCAATATTGATCTATGTACATAATAATCTCCGATAAATGCAAAGTCGGCTTCGATACCATACTCGTCATCATCTTCATCCCAGTATGAATCTTTGTATTTAAGAACAAGCTCTCCTTTTATTCTTTTTAAAGCATTATTATTAGTTTCATTACTTTCTTCGACACGCAGATTAACACGTCTTTTCTTCCCTTTCTTATCAACTTTTACACAATATGTTAATTTCAAACAATCACCTATATTGGGTCTTATACTTGTTTCATTGAAGTATATAATTCCATCTAATAATCTCGGATGCACAACATAGTGAATAAGCTCTTTCTGTTCATTTACACTATCAACCACGATTATGCGTGTTGAAAAATATGGTAATGCAACTTCTTTATCAACCTTGCTAAGATTAGCAAAAGAAACCTCCATATTATCTTTACGCTTTACGGAGTACTCTCTACAACTGACAAAATCTCCCTTAACTATATTGTGAAGATCTGTATCTTTACAACTATAATATCCCTGCTTAGAGTCCTGTGTAATAATATGAAGAACTTTTTTCTCTTTATTTACATATTCAATATAGCCATATTTTAGAGGCAAAGATGTCCATAGATCATCTTGAATAGGACTCATTATAAGAGGCACATACTTAATCAATTTGGTTGCATCTGCACTCGCCAAGTAATTATTAGATTCTATCTCTTTATCAACGCTCTTTTCGTGGCATTTAACTTTAAACGCTTGTCCCAAGTTTGCTTTGTGTAAAGATGCAAATCTATTAGCATTTACCTGAAAAGAGATCATATCTCCATCTGTAAATGAGCACCTTGTTTTTCCATCATCATCTTTCCACCTTGAGACAAGAGTCACCTCAATACTCTCTATCTCAGAAAAAACAAATTCATCTGCTAATAAAACATAATTATAATATTTTGCTTTATGATTTTCTTTTTGCGAGTTATCACCAACTAAATGCATTAGTTCGCTATGTTTCGAAGATAATCTCCACCCCTCTTTTTCTCTGGTCTGTTTATACGTGTTTAGCTCAAACATAGCTTCTGAAATCATACCTTCAGCAACAAACAACTCCGCTAAAGAGAGTCGAATATCACCCAAGAAACTTTCATTTCGTTCTAATAGTATAGCTTTCGATAGCAAAGCTATCTTTAAGCTGTTATCATCAATAATACACGCTGCAAGTTCACTCCAAAGATAATACTTCTCGCTCATCTCAAGTATTAAATCCTTATATGAACTTATAGCTACATCATATTTCCCTTGCTTGAAATACAATGTAGCACGCTCTCGTAATGACCATTCATCAGCCAAACCATTTACAGTTAGTTTATCATAATAGCCACTTAACCATTCAATTATATCGCTATCAATAGCTTTTTCGCTCTTGATATACTCATAACACCTTTTGGCTGATTTTATAGCCAATGACTTATACACATTGCCCTTATCATCTTTATCTTCTTTCCAGTCAGCCTCATTCAAATTTTCGTAGTTCCAACTTCTAAAAAAGTTAACAAAACGCCACATCTCCTCTTTGTCAGTGTATCTATAAACTAATTTTAGTACTTCTGAATTCCAATGAGAGGGACCATACTTGGCGTATTTTCCACTATACTCATCAAACAATATATATAACTTCTTAAGATCACCCTCTTTCCCGCAATTTTGCATTTTCCAAAATAGAGGCTCTCTTATTAAATCTAACACCGTACTCCTCGATAGTGATACATTATCACATAATTTCTCGACATCTATATCACTCTCTCTATCAATGATTATTTTAATTATTCTGGATATAAGAGATGGTACATTATGTCCGTTGTAATATCCTTTATGAAGATCCTCATGCCTTAGATTTGCAGGTCCCCACAGTAAGAAGAATTTGTAAAAACTGAAATCAGCACTCTCTTTTGAAAAATTTATAGCAATATTCAAAATATTAGAGTGAAGCATAGATGGTCGCTCATTTTGTAGATTCATATAATCACGAAGCAATCTACGAACTTCAACTGACTGCAATGATGTTATTTGAGCTTTAATATAACGAAATAGAATCCATCCTAAATCCTCGTGTAGAGATTTGTCTATACTCATAGGAGATGCAATATAGCTTTCAATTTGACTATATGCCTCAATAGGATCACTCTTAGATAGCTCAGAAGCCTTACTTATATCATCTGCTCCAGATTGAAGCTTCTTATAAAGATTATTATAAGCATTTTTACCAGCCCCATTATTATCAACCATAGTAGATAATAATATCTTCATCTGATTTAAACACTTATGGATTATTTCAGTATTATTCTGTGTCAAGTAAAATTTCTCACACATATCCCTTAAAACCCAAAATAGAGACATTTGAGCCCAAGAATCACGAGGATCTTCCTTCAAATCAGAAACAGCCATTTTGTATGCTTCTGTAAGTTTTCCGCTTTTTCGCAGTATTGTAACTTCTTTTACTGACATATCACCTATGTTTAGAATATTTCTATTCGAGAATACTATTTAAGACATCCGACAATATTTCATCATCTGCGCCCATAGAACTCATCGGGATTATTTTTGTATATTGGTGTTTTGAATTATAGAATAACTCTATTGAGCACACTCTATTCTTCATTTCAAAATAATAGGTATCACTCCACTGATTTTGAACAATGTTTACCATTGGTAAAGTATATTGCGTTGTTCGACATATCTTATCGTGCATCTGCCTCTGCGCATCAAATTTGGGTGTGTACGGTATATTCTCGGGTTGGTATTGACATACAGAGACAGCAAACTCCTTTAAGAAATCTTCACTACTTGATAACACCTCTATTTTCCCATTATATCCCTTTTTTCCATACCAAGCAGAGACAGTACAACTTTTACCTGCTCTTGTGAATGTGAACCTATGTTGGTATGCTATTGTTCTATTATCCGTTAGTTCAATAGAGCAATTAACACAAGCGACTTTTACTGCATCATATAACAAGTCTTTGAAATCTATGTCGCTTGGGTAATAATAGCTAATATGCTTATCGCTGCATTTTGCGATTGGCAATATCTCAATCTTGTCAAATGAGCTAAATCTTGGCGATGAGATATGCCATAGATGTTCTTTGGCTCGCGTAATTGCCGTATAAGCCCATCGGAAATAATCCTCACATACCTTACCTCCATTTTTATTCATATCAGCAAAAATATTTTTCCACTCGCCACCTTGAGCTTTATGACAGGTTATAGCATAACCATATTTACACTGTAAAGCATTTAGATACTTATCTTCACGAATACGAAGTTTAAACTCCTCATCACCACGAGCTATTCCCTCACTATACATTCGCTGTTCAAAATTAGCCCAAAGAGCTTTTTGTGTTATGAATGGTAAAGCACCATCATTTGTGGTTAAAAAATCATCGAGAATGAGTGCTGATATAGGATACTCCTGCATCAAACCTTCTTTTTTTGAGTATTCTTTGGCTAAAATAGTAACACTTCTAAAATATAGATTACATTGCTTCTTACCAACAAATGCCGTTTGAGTCTCTACGGCATTATCTACCGAAATAACAGAGACAATTGTACCATTATAAAGGTCTATATCTTTGCCATAATTATTGCGAGTTATCAATAGTAGATCTTTTGCTCTAATTGGCAAATTTGCTTGACCATATCGACATTCACGGATTGTTTGATTATACTCCAACGCAGCCATATTTGAATCGGTAATAACTATACAGTCCTCTACCGAGCTATGTTTTGCCACCTCTTTATACTTCGCAATAAAATCCGATATGACAAGTTGGCAAACATCAACGCCATCTGTAATAGAAAAATTAGAGAAGTTTTTACTATCTACTGCACGCCTAATTTGTTGAGCGTTTTGATTGATGCAACTTTCAGAAGCTTGTCGAACCACCTCCGTTAATGTTGTTGATATAGTATTTACACCATATGCATCCTTTAAATAACGATCCGATAGTGCTGGTGATATTGATTGTCCAACAGGCGGTAACTGTGCGTGGTCTCCCACAAATACGATTTTTCTGTTATGACTAACGATGTTACAATAATTAAAAAGGTCTTTAAGGAGCCTTCCACTACCAAAAATAAACATTTCATTGTCAGAGAATTTATCCGACACCATAGATGCCTCATCTACAAAATAAACCGTATTAGTTGTATCTTTGTTCTCTCTGAGGCCAAATACGTATTTGTCATCTATCTTTTTAGGAATCTCTTGTAGTTCGTATATTGAACGATGGATCGTTGCAGCATTGTTCCCCGTCCTCTCTTTTGAAACGAGTGCGGCACGACCGGTTGGAGTCATAATTTCAAATGGAATATCACTATCTTTAAGCAACCTAATAAACTCCTTTAATATTGTTGTCTTACCTGTTCCTGCTGCACCTCGCATAATAAATACACGGCTATCCGACTCCAAAAAAACTTTGAAATCAGATAATGCTTGTTGTTGATCAGAAGTTAGAATCATTTGCTATATTTATTTATAATTAGCTCTTTAGATAGATCATTTAATAATTTTAATAGGTCAACAAAGAACTCTTTGCTTCTTGGTTGTAGCTGTGTCATGCGATGTCGTAATTAATAATTTTTATTCCAACAATCTATTCTTTTTGCCATCGCCCCAGCTATTCGCTATTTTAGGAGCAGCTTGACCTTTAACCCATATACTATCTATAGTGCTTTTGTGTATCCTATTTGCTCGATGAATCACATCCTGATACAGTTCTTTTGCCATCGGGTTGGAGCTATTTATGAATGGGTACGTAATACTAACAGTTGTGCTGTTCTTCGCCTTACCATTTTTATTAAATAACGCAAAACCTGCTCCGCTTTCAATAAAAACATTATTGGTCAGAATAGCTCTGTCGTGAAATAATTTGCTACTATCATAGTATAAAGTCATATTATAATTAAGGCGAGGTCTTATCTGTTTGATTTTTTTATCGACCATTTCATAACGATTCATTGCGCCCCCTTTGAAATCATTGGATATAATTGAGATATCAAAGCTGGTTGAAACTTCCTGTGGTAAAATATGGTCTAATATAGCATAGATATTATTTTCTAAAATAGAGGTGTCGCTTAACAGATAAGGATCAACAATGAGTATTGCATTGAAAGGATGTTTCGCTTTAGATATAAAATTCCAATTTTCTTCATTGCCTTTCTTTATAATTTGTCCACTATCTTTAAACAAATAACCAATCTCATCAATGCTGCTGGGTGTAATGGTCATCACGCCAAACTTTTCATAGCCTTTGCATTTATCATCGCCTAGGAGATATATTGCATTAAGCTCTTCTGTCGTCGTTAATTGCTTATTTTCTTGTATATCAGCATCAAAGTCCATTATGTCGGATTCGCCTGTTGACTTTTTCCATAACATCGATAGCCTGTCATCGCACTCTACTTTTTAAAGCCATATTTATCAAAGATATCTTTGCGCTGTTCATCGTTAAGAGAGTTGTAGTAGCCTCTC
>JBCQVS010000022.1:0-33636 GCA_047172885.1 Rikenellaceae bacterium
GCTGTTACAGCGTAGATGTGGTCTAGCTCCTCGTATGAAAGTGCTCCAAGTGCCACTGCGTGGTGGTCGTTGATAAGTGGATCGCCCAACTCGTCGTTCTTGTAGCAGATGTCGTAGATCGTGTTCGAAGGTTTTGTACCCTCCTCCATGCCTAGGCGTTGCGCCATAGAGCCTGCGATGATGTTACGAACGATAACCTCGATTGGGATGATCTCCACACGGCGACACAATTGGTCGCGGTCGTTAAGCGTCTGAACGTAGTGAGTCTTGATGCCCGCTTTGTGAAGTTGCTCGAAGATTAGAGTTGAGATTGCGTTGTTCAACTCGCCTTTGTGCGCGATTGTCGCCTTCTTGATGTTGTTGAATGCAGTCGCTGCATCTTTATAGTGAATGATGATTAGATCTTTGTCATCAGTTAAAAAAACTTGCTTTGCTTTGCCCTCGTAGAGCATTTCTCCTTGTGTCATGATTTTATGTATTTTATTTGTTTTTATTTTTTTCTAAAGTAATTAATCGCATTCTCGAAGATCGGTTGGCGTTTCTCGCCCTTGATATTCTTAAATAGGTTCTCCTCGTAACGCTCCGTGTGACCCATTTTTCCTAGGATACGACCATCTTTTGAGATAATTCCCTCGATAGCAAATGACGATCCATTAGGGTTATATGGTGCCGCAGCGGTAACCTCACCTGCAAGATCCACATATTGGAATGCCACCTGTCCAGCATCGAACAACTCAGCAGCAAGCTCCTCGCTAACCACAAACTTACCCTCACCGTGGCTAACAGCAATCGCGTGCTGCTCACCCAAAGTAAACGAAGAGAGCCATGGAGACGACACGGTCGAAACGCGAGTCGAAACAATTTGCGAGATATGGCGGTTAACATCGTTGCGGAAAAGAGTTGGAGACGCCTCGGTCACCTGACCCAAGCGGCCATAAGGCAACAATCCCGATTTCACCAACGCCTGGAATCCATTACAGATACCCAAGATCAGACCCTCACGCTCGATAAGTCGGTGAACGGCAGCCGTCACATCGCGGTTATTAAGCACCGTGGCGATAAACTTACCACTTCCATCTGGCTCATCTCCAGCCGAGAATCCACCGCTAAGCATAAAGATATGTGCCTGATCGATCATCTCCACCATCGTTTTGATTGAAGCCAAAGTGTCGTCGCTCGTGAGGTTACAGAATACCGACGTGCGAACCTCAGCACCCGCCTTGCGGAATGATTTCGCTGTGTCGTAATCGCAGTTTGTTCCTGGGAAGACTGGGATATATACAATTGGTCGCTCTACCGCCTCGCCCGAGTATGTTACTGTGCGTGCAGCCGAGTCTTGAACCTTAGTTGTCGCCTTGTTATCACCCTTATCTGGATAGATAGAGGCAAAACGCTCAGCGTTGCACTTTTGAAGCTCCTCGATTGTGAATGTCTCTGAGTTGAACGAGATCGTCTTCTCAGCGATTGTCTCACCCAACAGCTCTGCCGATGGGCTCTCGATTGCGCCTGTTGCCTCAACGACAATCGAACCATAAGCGTAGTTGAATAGCTCCTCCTCGCTCAAAAGAACCTTAGCACCGATCTCATTTCCGAAACTCATCTTAGCCACAGCCTCTGCTACTCCTCCGAAGCCAATCGCGTAAGCCGAAACAACCTTACCGCTTTCGATAAGAGCCGAAGTTTGAGTGAATAGCTCCTTAAGCTGCTCAGTATCTGGCATGCCATTTTCCAATGGCGTGTGACGCATAATATATAGGTGGTTGCCTGCCGCCTTGAACTCCGTAGAGATCACCTTGCGAGCATCAACCGTAGTGATACCGAAGGCCATAAGCATTGGTGGCACATTGATATCGTGGAACGTTCCGCTCATCGAATCCTTACCTCCGATCGAAGGCAGACCCAACTGCAGCTGCATCTTCAAAGCACCCAATAGAGCCGCTAGAGGCTTACCCCACGACTTCTCGTCGGTCATTCTCTCGAAATACTCTTGGTACGAAAAGCGCATAGAGTCGAAGCGAGCACCTGCCGCAACAACCTTTGCACACGCCTCAACGACTGCGTAGGCAGCTCCGTGATATGGCGACCACTCGGTGATAAATGGGTTGTAACCGTGCGCCATGATCGAGGCGGTATTGGTCACTCCATCCGTTGGAAGCTTCTGAACCGAAACTTGAGTCTCCGAGTTTTGCGTGCGACCACCGAAAGGCATCAACACTGTCGAAGCACCGATCGTAGAGTCGAACATCTCGACCAAGCCACGTTGCGAAGTGACGTTATCATCCTCCAAGTTGTTGATGATTCTCTCTCTTAGGGTAGCTCCCTCAACTACTCGCGTGAATGGATTCTGCTCCGCCACCGCTGCGATCTTAGCCGCTGCGTAGTGCTTAGCACCTGCCGAGTCGATAAAGTCGCGCTTGAGATCTACCACGAGCTCCTCGCCGTAGAACATTCTCATGCGGTGCAAATCCGTTACGTCAGCAATATGTACAACCTCCAAATTCTCTTGGCGGCAATACTCCATAAACTGCTCCTGATCTTTCGCCTCAACCACTACCGACATACGCTCTTGCGACTCGCTAATTGCGATCTCGGTGGTGTTCAAGCCACTATATTTTGTCTTTACACGATCTAGGTAGATATCCAAACCGTCGGTCAGCTCACCAATCGCAACGCTCACGCCACCAGCTCCAAAGTCGTTCGACTTCTTCACCAGGCGAGTCACCTCAGCACGGCGGAACAAGCGAGAGATCTTGCGCTCCTCAGGAGCATTTCCCTTTTGCACCTCGCTGCTGCAAGTCTCCAATGACTCAACGTTGTGCTCCTTAGAAGATCCCGTTGCGCCACCCACGCCATCACGGCCTGTGCGACCTCCGAACATCAACACTACGTCACCCGCCTCTGGGCGATCACGGCGCACGCTGTCGGCCTTAACCGCTCCAACAACTGCTCCGACCTCCAAGCGCTTAGCTACGTAGTTCGGGTGGTAGATCTCGCGCAGGTGAGTGGTTGCCAGACCGATCTGGTTTCCGTAGCTCGAGTATCCTGCGGCTGCTTTGTGGCTGATGATTCTCTGTGGAAGTTTTCCCTCTATCGTCTCGCTCACTGGAGCGTAGATATTTCCAGCACCCGTTACGCGCATCGCTTGGTATACGTAGCTTCTTCCCGACAATGGGTCACGGATAGCGCCTCCCAAACAGGTCGAAGCACCTCCGAAAGGCTCGATCTCCGTTGGGTGGTTGTGTGTTTCGTTTTTGAATTGTAGCAACCACTTCTCCTCGCCTCCGTCAACATCGACATTCACGAAGATTGAACAAGCGTTGTTCTCCTCGCTCACCTCCATATCGTCCAGCAATCCCTTGTGGCGCAAGTATCTAGCACCGATCGTTGCCAAGTCCATCAAGCAGATATCCTTGTGCTCACGACCCATCTCACGGCGGATATTGAGGTATGCCTCGATCGACGAGTCGATATCCTCCTTAAGGAATGACTCCTCCACCTCGATCCCCTCCAACTCCGAGGTGAATGTTGTGTGGCGGCAGTGGTCGCTCCAATATGTATCCAAGATCCTTAGCTCGGTTGAGTGTGGCTCACGACCCTCGGCCTTGAAGTACTCGCGGACTACTCTCAAGTCGTCGGCATTCATCGCCAAGCCCATCTGCTTGCAGTATGGTGCCAACTGGTCATCCTTCATTGCGGTGAAGCCCTCGATGATCGTAGCTGGGACAACCTCCGCCTGCTCCAAGTCGCTGAGTTGTGTTAAATCTTTCTCTCGCGACTCCACAGCGTTGATCGAGTAGCGCTTGATGCGCTCCATATCCTCGTCACTCACTGACTCGTCCACCAAGATTATGCGTGATGATTTGATACGTACATCGGCCGTAGGCTCCAAGAGTTTCACACAATCCACTGCCGAAGCTGCTCTCTGGTCGAATTGACCTGGTAGGAACTCGATGGCTAGGAGTTTCATCCCCTCGCTCTCCAGTGAGTCGGTTACCGTGTCGGTCACCGTTTCGCCAAATACTCCATAGCGGCTGCGCTCAACCAACTCGGCTGAGAATCCAAATAAGTCGTAGACACATACATGACGTAGAGTCTTAATCGACAGGTTGAGATTAGTCTCCAACTCGTGACGAAGACTCTCGGCCTCGACACAGAATTGCGGCTTCTTCTCTACAAATATGCGATAGTTGCTCATTTATTTATATTATATTATATCGTTTTTTTTCTTTCTTACTGGCCTTATGCCGGCCGGGCACCAAGCAAGCTTGGATTCAAAAACTGTCGTTTTTGTTCTTTTTGTTGCGAATGTTAATGGATTGAGGGGTCCTCAATCCTCTGATGCCATTTCTCTTTATATTTTAAAAGTGAACTTTCAAAATATAAAGAGAAACGCCCTCAGTTACGCAAACCGTTGGTTTGCTATTAACATTCGAGGTTATTTCTCGATCTCGGATTCTTAATCCTTGATCCGATTTTTATACCGTCATCCCAGACTTGATCTGGGATCTACAACCCCTGCTACTTTGCTTCCTTGCGTTAGATCCACTCGCTCTTGTAGATCCCAGATCAAGTCTGGGATGACGCGCGGGCGGGTTAACTCCTAGCTTACAAAGTGACTTTTCCACTTTTCGTTATACTCCTCCTCGGTCATACCGACAAAAGTAATATGTCCCATCTTCCGCTTCGGCTTGCTGACCTCTTTTCCGTAAAGATGCACAAAGCACCCCGCAGGTGCCGCCTCAGCAATCGCCTTAGCTGCTTCTAGATCCTCGCCCAAAATATTCTTCATGATAGTTGGTGCAACAAGCACAGGCTCCTCAAGCGGCATATCCAACAGATAACGCGCCAACTCCTTGAACTGCGAAGTCGAACACCCCTCAATAGTATAGTGCCCACTATTATGCGGACGCGGAGCCATCTCATTGAAGATCACCTCCTCACCACGTACGAAGTATTCGATAGTGAGAATGCCACGATAATCACACCCCTCCATAAACGACTTACTCTGCTCCTCAATCTTCGTGCGCAAAGCCTCAGAAATCTCAGCAGGAACAATCGAAAGATCCAAAATCCCCGCACGGTGAACATTGCGACCCATAGGGAAAACAACGCTCTTTTCATCTCCGCGCACGGTAATCGTCGAAATCTCGAAATCGAAGGCGATAAACTCCTCAACGATGCATGGAACAGCTAACAAATCACAAGCTGCATCAATATCCTTAGCAGTGCGAATAACCGCCTGACCATGCCCATCATATCCCAAAGTACGAGTCTTAACCACGCAAGGCATACCCACCTTAGCGACAGCAGCCTCCAACTCCTCGCGAGTGCCAACAGCCACATACTCAGGAGTCAACAACCCATGCTCACGAGCTTGGTTCTTCTCGCGCAGACGATCCTGAGAATCTAACAGCTGCGAGC
Source organism: Rikenellaceae bacterium (assembly GCA_047172885.1). Lineage (GTDB taxonomy): Bacteria > Bacteroidota > Bacteroidia > Bacteroidales > Rikenellaceae > Alistipes. Next base: position 5,422 of record JBCQVS010000022.1, read on the forward strand.
AACCTTGCTTAATATTATACTTCTCGCACAGAGGCTCAAGCACCTCGGCGGGAATATTCTCAAATTCGTAAGTGACAACATCGCAACGCTGACACAAAGCCTCCAAAGCCGCAGCATCGTCAAAGGCACCCACAACAGATTCATCCGTAACGCTAAAAGCAGGAGAGGATGGCGTAGGGTCGTAAGCGATAGTCTTAGCACCCAACTCACGAGCCGCCTCGGCGATCATCATGCCCAACTGACCTGCTCCTATGATTCCAATAGTTTTCATCTACTCTTCTAACGTTTAAAGTTCTGCTGCAAGTACGTCAGCTGTCTGTTTTTCGCGGAAAGCATCGTACTTCGCGCGTAGAGCCTCGTCAGAGAGCGAAAGGATCGAGATGGCGATAAGTGCCGCATTCTTAGCTCCATTGATAGCCGTAGTAGCCACAGGAACACCCGCGGGCATCTGCACAATCGACAAGAGAGAATCCAATCCGTTGAGGGCTCTCGACTTGACTGGCACACCAATCACGGGCAGTGGTGTCATCGAGGCAACCATGCCTGGAAGATGCGCTGCGCCACCTGCACCAGCTATAATCACCTCTATTCCACGCTCTCTGGCTCCCTTGGCATACTCCACCAAAAGGTCTGGTGTGCGGTGGGCACTAACCACGCGTTTCTCGAATTCAACTCCAAAAGATTCCAAGGTCTCAACGGCTGCTGACATTACGTCGTAGTCGCTCGTTGAGCCCATTATCACTCCTACTCTCATCGCTGTTTTTATCATTATATCAATTAAAAATCCGCCACAACACTTTTCGTGTCATAGCGGAAACGGTTCTATATGGTTCTTAACAATTGTTTTTTACTTACGCGGCAGCACAATGCATCACTTACAGAGAGCATATGTTTTGCGGCATGACTGTGAAATATGAAGCTGTAACGGTGCATCAGTTGTGAGTATAGAGATCCATTTGTTGAGGTGCAATAGCCCCCTCCAATGTAATCACCCAACTCCTTGGTCCTCAATATTTCTGCACTCGTTTTCATTGCGCGTAATCCTGCGTTAGCTTTTTCGAGCACAAAGATACAAAAAATTTTCGACTTTGTAACTAAAATAGTCATAAGTTATTAACATTATTTTGCATCTGCCTCTCAGACATTTGAGAGCCATTTTTTTGCCCTTTGGCACGTTTCTTGACACCTGGGCAGTGTTCAATTTTCAAAAAATCAAACCCTATGAAAAAAGTCATTTACCCTTCGCTTCTCCTCGCCCTTTCCCTCCTTTTCGCTTGTTGCTCGCAGCCCAAAGAGTGGAGCGTGGAGGAGCATCAAAAGTTTGTCACCACGCTTGAGCCCTATCGCCAAATGGCCTACCTCAGGGAGTTTAACGATGCCGAATTTGTGGTTTTCTCCTCCGATTTGGGCACTATGGCCGAGGGTCGGTATCCTGCGTATAGTGAGCTTGTCGCTCTGCCCGAATTGTCGGATAGTTTAGATGTGTGGGTTGTCACCTCGATTGTCGAGCAGCTCGATACCAATGCTGAGAATATGCGATATTTGTACCCCTACCACACCCTGGTGAATCAAGGAATCCTGCCCGAGGGGATGGACCATGCTGAGCGTAAGGGGTTTTATACTTGCCTTTCGGAGAAGGTTAATGCGACTTTCCCCACGATGGAGGCGTTCTTTATTTCGGTGGTGAATAATGCGTTAGAGGAGGGCACAATCTCTGAGATGATGAATGAGTGTGGCGGCTTGGAGTGAGGGCTTTCGTAGGTCATTCCAGATCCTTGAGCCGATCCTTTTTCACGTCATCCCAGACTTGATCTGGGATGACGTGAAAATAAAACGGATCAAGGAATTCTAACGAAGTCCAACTCCTAACACCTAACTAAAAACTCCTAAAGATCCACCAACCAAGAACCCTTGACCTTAACAGCCTCGCGTGTCTTAATCTCCTCGCGGCCCTTGCTATACACAAGCTTAACTTTCACCTTAGCGCTTTCGCCACTCTCGGCGATAGTCTCCTCCATAATCTCAATTGAGGTGATCTCGCCCTTGCGCTCTGTGGCACGTTTGAAATCAAGCTCCATCTGCGTAGCAACTCTCTCTCGCAACTCGGCGATTTCTGACTTGCTTAGCTCCTTGTCGTGTCCTGTGATATAGACACAACTCGCAGCACTCTTATAATCACCACTTTGAGCATCGTTATACATCGAAAGTACCACCTCTGAAGGGGTCGAAGAATCAGCGCAGGCAAATGCTGCAAAGATCGCGAAGGCACAAATAAATAATTTTGTTAGATTTTTCATTGTTTTTATATTTAATAGTAATTATCCACTTCAACTGCATGAAAGTAAAATAGTTTTCCGAGAGCAAAGTTATTGCAAAATAACGCAAATAACAAACTTTTGCGCAAAGTTTTATGCTTATAATTACTGCGCTAAGGCAAAAAATCTCGAAAAAATCACTACCTTTGCACTGTTGTGAAGGTAGCATCTCCGATTGATTGGCCATCGAGACTAAAGCCGCGCAAATAGCTAATAGAAAACATTTTACTTTTTATATAATGACAGAGAAGATATTAATCCTAGACTTTGGTTCGCAATACACGCAGCTCATTGCGCGTCGTGTGCGTGAGCTCAATGTCTATTGTGAGATTCATCCATTCAACAAAATCCCTGAGATCGACCCTTCGATCAAGGGAGTGATCCTTTCGGGTAGCCCCTACTCGGTTCGTGACGAGGTTGCTCCACGTCCCGATCTTTCGCAAATCAAGGGCAAACTTCCGCTTTTGGGAGTCTGCTACGGTGCGCAATACCTCTCGTACGCCTTTGGTGGTGAGGTGATGCCAGCTCCTTCGCGCGAGTATGGTCGTGCTATGCTTACTATCGGTGAGGCTGCCGATCCACTTCTAAAGAATATGCCTGCGGAGACTCAAGTGTGGATGTCGCATGGTGATACAATTACCTCGATCCCAGAGAATTACAAGATCATCGCAAGCACTGAGGATGTAAAGGTTGCAGCGTATCACATCGCAGGTGAGCAGACTTGGGCAATCCAATTCCACCCCGAGGTATACCACTCAACCGACGGAAAGATCCTTTTGGAGAACTTCGTAGCGGGCATCTGCGGATGCTCACAAGATTGGACCTCGGAGAGCTTCGTGGAGAGCACCGTTGCTTCGCTTAAGGCTCAGTTGGGCTCGGATCGCGTTGTATTGGGTCTTTCTGGAGGTGTTGACTCGACCGTGGCGGCAGTACTTCTGCACAAGGCGATTGGCGAGAATCTATACTGCATCTTCGTGGACTCGGGACTACTTCGCAAGAATGAGTTCGAGGAGGTTTTGGAGTCGTACAAGGGTATGGGTCTGAACGTTAAGGGTGTTAAGGCAGTCGATAAATTTATGGACGACCTAGCTGGTGTGAGCGATCCAGAGACTAAGCGCAAGATCATCGGTCGCGACTTCGTTGAGGTCTTCAACGATGAGGCTATCCAGATCAGCGACGTGAAGTGGTTGGCACAGGGTACTATCTACCCAGATGTTATCGAGTCATGCTCGGTGAATGGCCCTTCGGCAACGATCAAGTCGCACCACAATGTGGGAGGACTTCCTGAGAAGATGAACTTGAAGGTTGTTGAGCCGTTGCGCCTCTTGTTCAAGGATGAGGTTCGTCGTGTAGGTCTTTCGATGGGTATCTCGGCGAAACTTATCGGTCGTCATCCTTTCCCAGGTCCAGGTCTTGCGATCCGTATCTTGGGCGATGTTACGCGCGAGAAGGTTGAGATCCTGCAAGATGTTGATAAGATCTTTATTGATGCGCTTCACCGCGCTGATCTTTATAAGGATGTTTGGCAAGCTGGCGCAATGCTTCTTCCAGTCAAGAGCGTTGGTGTGATGGGTGATGAGCGTACTTATGAGAGTTGCGTGGCACTTCGCGCGGTGACCTCTACGGATGGTATGACTGCCGATTGGGTTGATTTTTCGCACGCTTTCTTAGCGGGAGTTTCGAATGATATTATTAATAAGGTGAGGGGCGTAAACAGAGTAGTCTACGACATCTCCTCAAAACCACCAGCGACCATAGAATGGGAATAAAAAAACCTTAAAAAATCATTTATGATCACGACCTTTGGCACTTCCCTCCGGTTTTTAATCCTCACGTGCACTAGCACGCTGCGGTTAAAAATCCTCACGAAGCCCCAAAACTGACCTTGTTATACAACTTTTTCTTGCTTACGTTGCGTATGTTACGTACGCTGAGGTTGATTTTTCAGTGTTTGATTGAGAAGTTTAGTTCAACCTCGATTTGGGTTCAAACACTGCAAGTGTTTGATAAATTTTAAGGCATTTATTTTTCAGGGCAAATTCATTTGTTCTGAAAAATAGAGGCCTTAAAATCTTAGAACTAAAAGTTCTAAGCCCAAAACGCAATAAAAGTACAGCTCCGCGGGGAGCACCCCGCCGCCGTCCGCGCAGGACAGTCCCCAGCGTCCCCAACGTCCCCAGTAACCCCAAGCACCCAAACCATGAGCTTCAAAATCACAATACTAGGCAACTCCTCGGCCAAGCCGACTCCGAATAGGCATCATTCGGGGCAGGTGGTGAACGTCAACGAGCAATACTACTTGGTTGACGGTGGTGAGGGTGTGCAGCAGCAGATGTTTCGGTATGGGATCAACCCGCTCAAGCTCAGGGCAATCTTTGTGTCGCACCTGCACGCGGACCATGTTTACGGGGTCTTTCCGCTGCTCTCGACAATGTCGCTGTATGGTCGCAAGACGTCGCTAAAGATCTATGCACCAGCGCCTTTTGGGGAGATGCTGGAGGCCTATATGAAGTTCTTCGGGCGGGATATGGATTACGCGGTGGAGTGGGAGGAGGTGAACACCTCGGAGCACCAAATCATCTTCGAGAATCGAACATTGGAGGTGTGGTCGGTGCCACTGCGACATAGGCTACCAACGTCGGGATACCTGTTTAAAGAGAAAGATCCGCCACTCAACGTGGACAAATTCAAGATCGGAAAGTATGGCCTGGGTATCGCGCAGATCACGGCAGCCAAAAGGGGCGAGGATATCGAATTGGAGTCGGGTGAGGTGATCAAAAATAGCGAAATCACCTACCAGCCCTACCGAGGCAGATCGTACGCCTACATCTCCGACACAGCCTACGCACCTCCCGTAAGCAAGATGTGTGAGGGGATCGACCTATTGTATCATGAAGCAACCTACGCCGCCATTGAGGCGAAAACCGCGAAGGAGAGAGGTCACAGCACCACGGAGCAAGCAGCAAAATGCGCCAAGGCCGCATGTGTCAAGAGGCTGATTATCGGCCACTTCTCGTCGAGATACAAAGATCTAAATATATTGCTGGAGGAGGCGCAAGCAACATTCCCCAACAGCTCTCTAGCCATTGAGGGTGAGGAGTTTACAATTGAAAAACAAGACCAATGACAAAAGCCGAAATACAACTAGTCAAGTCGCTAGGCGATAAAAAATCGAGAACGGAAACGGGTCTTTTCCTTGCCGAGGGTGAGAAATTGATCTCGGAGCTTAGGGGCTCCTCGCTCAGTGTGCGCAAGATCTACTGCTTGGAGGGAGTCTTCGAGGGCGCAGGTGTGGAGTGGGTCGCAGGTCGCGAGATGGAACGTATCTCGCAGCTCAAAAGCGCGAATAACTCGGTGGCATTGGTCGATATCCCAAAATATAAGCTAGAGGTCGGCGAGTTGAAAGATCAGCTAGTTCTGATGCTCGACAACGTGCAAAACCCTGGTAATCTGGGTACTATCATAAGGCTAGCCGACTGGTTCGGAGTAGAAAACATCATCTGCTCACCCGCCTGTGCCGACTGCTTCAACCCCAAGGTTGTCCAAGCGACAATGGGCGCAATCGTCAGAGTCAAAGTCCACTACGCACCGCTAGAGCCAATTTTGCAGGAGCTCCAAGCCGCACAGGTGCCAATCTATGGAACGCTGCTCGATGGAGACAATATATATAAGGAGTCGCTGAGCGCGTCGGGTGTCATCGTGATGGGCAACGAGGGTCAAGGAATCAGTGCCGAGGTGCAACGATTTATATCTCGCAAGCTCTACATCCCACCCTTCCCTGCCGACTGTCCAGGCTCGGAGTCGCTTAATGTCTCGATCGCAACGGCCGTGGTCTGCTCGGAATTTAGACGTCGGATGTAAAAAGGATCGCGGTGGCTAAGATTACTCGATACTCACCGATGTTGCGTGTGGCGATTCCGCTGCTGCTAGGTGTGGTTTGTGCCACTCATTTTCCATTCTCGCTGCTCTGGTCGTTGGCGTTGTTTGCGGCTGCGGTGGCTTTGTTTATCTTATTGAGGCTCAAGGTGTTGATCTATCCGATGATCTTCATCTTTGGCCTCTTTGTCGTTTCATTGTGGAGTCCATCGAGCGAGTTAGAGGCGCGAGAAAAGGCTCGCGTAACCATAAGCGTTGGCGAAGAAAATCAAGCGCGGATCATTGCAATCTACTCCCCCGAGAGCCAAGAATGGCAGCGCTGCAACCACAAAGTATCGCTCTACGGCTCCGAGCTAACACCCCACACCACCGTGGTGGGTGAAGCGCGGATCAAACCCTATGACCCTGAGGTGAGCGACTACTTCAAGAGCTTCTACCTTAGGCGAATACGCCACCGAGTAAGCCTAATATCACTCGAAAAACAGAGCGCACCATCTCCACCCCTCTCCACGCGACTAAACCGCTGGGCACTAACTCGTTTAGAGTCGCTTGGTCTCAACTCCGAAGCGCACTCCTTGGCTGCTGCAATGACCCTCTCGAGGCGCGAACTACTCTCATATGAGGTGATCCGATCCTACCGCGCCAGTGGCACCTCGCACATCATGGCGCTCTCGGGAATGCACATGGGAATCGTGCTGCTGTTGGTCTGGTGGCTAGTGCTCCCCTTCGCGGTTGCGCATCGCGGGCACCTCGTGTCGAGCGTGGTTGCGATAGTTGTGATCTGGCTCTTTGCTGTGATGGCAGGATTGGGCGATAGCATCTTGCGCGCTGCTTGGATGTTCTCGCTGCTGCAACTATCTCTCCTATTTTCAAGGCGTTACGGCAGTCTTAATTCGATGTGCACCGCGCTTGTGCTGATGGTTACTTTCGACCCTTTTGCCCTCTACGACCTTGGTTTTCAGCTCTCGTTTATCTCCGTGGCGGTGATCGTGGTGGTGGCGGCACCCCTTACGCGCCACATTCACCTGCGGCCATTTCTGCTCGACCATGCCGTGAAGTCGATCCTGGTGAGCTGCGTTGCCACCGCCGCTGTGACCCCGATCGTCTCGCACTACTTCGGCTACCTTACCCTGATGAGCCCCATCACCACCCTTGTGCTGCTCCCTACGCTGATCGCGATAATCTGCGCAACGCTGCTCTGGATTCTCTGCCCCGTAGCTGCTCTAGCTCCTGCGTTTCGGTGGCTTATCGAGTGTGCGACGACGGTTCAGAACTTTTTGGCTTCGTGGTTCGCTGAGCGCGGTTGGGGGTTTGTCGATCTTGAGATCTCGCGCTCACAGATGTGGGTCAGCTACCTCTGCCTGCTGCTGCTTATCTTCGCCTTCACTATAATTTTCCAGAAGTTTGAAGCCAATCTCGATATTGGGCGTGAGCGCACGACAGATTGGCACTAATTTTTGTACAATAAACTGCTCCGTTAACGAAAGTTAGGCATGAAAATTGTCTGAAAAAAGGCAGATTCGTAGATTAAATGCAGAAATTTGTCGATAATAGTTGCATAGCAAAAAAATAATACATACCTTGCGATCATAATAAAAGAGGGAATAAGAGCTTTTTGACCCCTGGGAAACGAATTTTCGTCACCGTGGAAACGATGTTTTGCCCAAACGTAAAGCGACTTTTACCCACAAACTATAACTAATAAAAACACTTTTTGCCTATAGAAAAAATCTACTCTAATAATAATTAAATTAAATAAGAGTATGAACGTAAAGTTAAGTGACACCGTTTTGCTTAATCGTTACCTTACAGGTGAAGAAAGTGCTATATCCGAACTTATAGAACGCCACTCGGCAAGAGTGCGCAGTTATATCCGCATGATGGTCAAAGATTACGACTTGGCCGAGGATCTATTCCAAGAGACATTTATCAAAGCTGTGAAGGTAGTCGACGAAGGTCGTTATACCGACAATGGGCGTTTCCTGTCGTGGGTGCTACGCATAGCTCATAACATTGTTATTGACCACTTTAGGTCTAAAAAGAGTGCGCAGACCGTAGGCGAATCCGAAGCTGGCTACGACGTGCTTGGCTCGCTGAAGTTCTCGACAGAGCCCATCGAAGATAAGATCGTGCATAAGCAAATTGCCGACGACGTACGCCGACTAATCGACTTCCTACCCGAGGAGCAACAAGAGGTAGTGCGCATGAGATACTACTACGACATGAGCTTCAAGGAGATCGCCGAGCAGTGTGACGTGAGCATCAACACCGCACTAGGGCGTATGCGATACGCACTGATAAATATGCGCCGCATGGTCAAAGAGAAAAATATTATTTTAAGTTAGTCATAACTAGGACAATAAAACACAAACTCAGGCGTTAGATGTGTGAAGGCACGCTAACGCCTGAGTTTTAATATATAACGCCTATGGATAAATTAGACATTGATCAAAACAAAATAGAACCCACAGACCACGATCTAATGCTCTCAGAAGTGTATAAGGATGATGTAGAGTTGCTCTACCTCGACTGCTGCTTTGGCGAATTGCTGGGTTCTTGATGTTTAAACTCTCCTTTTTGGGGAGTTTTTTTGTTTGTTGGGGGCGTTACTGCGTTAATGGCGCGCGGTTGACCGAGCTTTCCTTCCCAATTAAGAAATTTTTTTCGTATTTTTGTAAAAAATAGCACAAAATGGACATCACACAATACTTCCGTCGCAAGACCCACGCCGTAACCTTCGGCTCTGTTGCAATTGGAGCGCAAAATCCAATCGCAGTGCAGTCGATGACAAACACTTCAACTCGCGACACACAAAGCAGTGTAGAGCAAACACTTAAGATCGAGCAAGCTGGTGGGCACATAGTCCGCCTAACAGCCCAAGGTCGCGTGGAAGCCGAAAACTTAGAGTCAATAATGGCCAAGCTCCGAGCACAAGGCTCCAAGGCTGCGATCGTTGCCGACATCCACTTCACACCCGACGTGGCGGCAATAGCTGCCCTCTACGTCGACAAGGTGCGGGTAAACCCTGGCAACTACCGCCTCGATGGTGGTAAGTTGCAGAGCCTCATTGCTTTATGTCGCAAGCGTGGGGTAGCTCTACGCATCGGAGTCAACCACGGATCGCTCTCACAACGCCAATTTGACCTCTGGGGCGACACCCCCGAGGGAATGGTGCACTCGGCAATGGAGTTCCTCGAGATCTGCCACGCGGAGCAGTTCGACCAGGTGGTGATCTCGCTAAAATCGAGCAACACCCGCGTGATGGTGCAGGCCTATCGCCTCCTCTGCCAAACGCTCGATGAGCGCGGCATGAGCTACCCAATTCACCTTGGCGTGACCGAGGCGGGTAGCGGAATCGAGGCGCGTGTAAAGAGTGCTGTGGGGATCGGTGCGCTTTTGGCTGACGGAATTGGCGACACCATTCGCGTATCGCTGACCGAAGCACCCGAGCGTGAAATCACTGTGGCTGAGATACTTGTGCGCCATTTCGAGAAGCGCAGTGGTCTGTTCCCCGTGGAGCAAATCGCATCCTATTCGCCATTTACTTTCGCGCGTCGCAGCAACGTCACAACGCCGATAATTCACTCTGAGGAGCACTCGCAATTTGCAATAATTGAGGCCCTTAGCGAAAATCCTACGGCCGAGCTCCGTGCTGCCATCCTCAATCTGAACTCCACTGAGCCCGTGCTCATCAAGCGCCGATACGAGGATCGTGACCTCACGGAGCTTGCGATAAAAGCGGCGGCAGACCTTGGCCTGCTATTTCTCGACGGTCTCGCCGACGGAATTTGGATCGACGCGCCGCACCACTCCGAGGCTGCCATAGCCGAGATCGAGCTGATGATACTCCAAGCATCGCGCGTGCGACAGTCGCAAAGCGAGTATATCGCCTGCCCTAGCTGCGGCCGCACGCTATTCGATATCGAGGCGCGCCTAAAAGAGATAAAATCGCGAACCTCGCACCTTAAACATCTGAAAATCGGCGTGATGGGCTGCATCGTGAATGGCCCTGGCGAGATGGCCGACGCCGACTACGGCTACGTCGGAGCTGCTGCAGGACATATCACGCTCTACCGAGGGTGCCAAGTGATCGAGAAAAATATCCCTGAACAAAGAGCGCTAGATAGATTAATTGACTACATAAAAGAGAACGGCGATTGGGTCGACGAGAAATAATGACAATACTACCATCAACATATCTACCTACAATAGAGTACTTTAGCCATATCGTCAAGGGCGACTACATCATCGACCTCGGCGAGCACTATATAAAGCGCTCATCGCGAAATCGCACCGAGATCATGACTGCAAATGGCGTCATGCAGCTCACTGTGAACATCTGCCGCGCAAATCGTCCGCGCACTCCCATGTCGCACATCACAATAGATTATTCTAAGCGGTGGCAGCATCAACATTGGATGGCAATACTCTCGGCCTACAAATCTTCGCCCTACTTCGACTACTATGCTGATGCCCTCGAGCCAATATTTAAGGGGGAGCATAAACGGCTTGTGGATTTTAATTGCTTGCTAACCAGTGAGATACTGCGGCTAATAGGTCTCCCTTCAGAGCTTAAGACAACAGAAAAATATGTCGAAGCAACCCCCGAAGATCTCGACCTTCGACTAAAAGGGCGTGCGCCACAGCGAGAGTTCACACCCTACTTTCAAGTTTTTTCCGACCGCCACCCCTTTGCCCCAAACCTCTCAATCCTGGACCTGCTTTTTTGTGAGGGGCCTGGGTTGGTTTCGTATTTGTAAGTTTCTTACTGCCCTAATCGCGGGCGGCGACCAAGCGAGCTTGGATACGGAAAACTTCGTTTTCCTTACAATAAGAGATTTGTAACCTCGATGGTTTGGGGATGCCAACCGAAGGTTGGCATAGATATATGAGATGCATTGCACGTTGAAAGTGAACTTTCAAAAGAGCAATATAGTTAATATATCGTAAGCGCAAAAGCGCTCCCCAAACCAACGCAAAAAAGATCAAAAACGCCAGTTTTTGGATCCAAACTTGTTTGGTGCCCGCCCGGCATTAGGGCAGTAAGAAACGCAAGCAACATTAAAACAAATCCAGCTGTCCAACCCCATGATTAAAAGTAAGTCGATGATAAGACGTAAGGCCAAACTCGCGGATGGCAAGTCGGTGATCCCGAGTTGGATAGCCCTTATTTTTCCCCCATCCATACTCGGGGAACTCCTCGGCAATGCGCTCCATATACTCATCGCGGTAGGTCTTTGCGAGCACAGAGGCTGCGGCGATATTGGCGTACTTGCCATCCCCCTTGACGATGCAGTTATAGGGTATGGCGAGGTGCGTGCGGAACCTATTGCCATCTATCGAGAGGAGCTCGGGTGCGGGGTTGAGCTGCTCGGCTGCGAGTGACATCGCCTCGAAGGAGGCGTTGAGAATATTTATCTGGTCGATGCGCTCGGGGGATAGCGGCTGCACAGCCCAGGCGATTGCCTCGCGCTCGATGATGGTGCGCAGCTCCAAGCGACGTTTCTCGCTCATCTTCTTCGAATCGTTCAGATGAGGGTGCGAGAAGTCGGGTGGGAGGATTACGGCGGCAGCAAAGAGATCTCCGGCGAGACATCCGCGACCCGCCTCGTCACATCCCGCCTCGAGGAGTGATGTCTGGTATGATGTAAGTAGCATATTGTTGAGTGTGAAGTGATTACGGCACGGGATCATACCCGCTACCGCCCCAAGGATGGCACTTGGAAATTCGCTTTATAGAGAGAAATAGCCCCTTGATTGGCCCATACTTGCGCAGCGCCTCCAAGGCATACTGCGAGCAGGTGGGGGTAAATCGGCACGATGGTGGCGTCAGTGGCGAGATGCAACGACGGTAGAAGAGTATCAAAAGCAAAAGCGGCTGCAGAAGCAACCACTTGAGAGCTTTATAAATTTTTCGCAATATTTTCGAGAATCTTTCGCACAGCATGGTCGATGGTTTTATATGAGTGAAACTCCTTTGTGGAGTATACCAGAGCTATTTCGACGCTTCTTGGGTGGGTATCTGTTTGGTTGTCAGGGTGTTGCAGTAGTTGCTTTTGCAATCTGTACGACTCCTTGACCCTGCGGCGCAATGTGTTGCGCTTGTTGGCTCGCTTGTGAAAGCGTTTGGGGACGGTGAATAATACTTTTATATTTTCATCATTTTCCAGCGTTTCTTCAACAACTTCCTCGGCAATTTCCTCGATCAACTCCTCAGTCATTTCCCCTTGCTCATCCCCTTGCTCGGCTCCCTGTTCCTCGGCCCCTTCGGTGTACCACATGTAGCGGAGTGGGTATACGAAGCCACTCTTGCCAGACTCGAAAAGTCGACGTATCGAACCACGTGAGCGTAGTCGCTGGTGGTGCGGCAGAGAGTGTTGGCGATCCATCTTGAAAAATTTTAACTCCGCTTAGGCCTTTGTGCAGCGCTTGCGAGTTGTTGCGGAAGTTACTGGTGCAGAGGCAGTTGTGCGACGTGCGCGAGGCTTCTTCGAGAGCTTCGACTGCTGCGTGCGGATAAACTCCTCTTGTTGAGCATCTACCATTGGGCTGAAATCCTCGATCTGTTCGCCATTGTTGCTCTTGTCGATAAAGATATCTATCGCTTTGACCATCGACGGAGCTTCTGGACGTGGTGCCATAGCTTTGACGTGGAGTCCCGCCTCGACAGCCGCTTGAAGCGTTGCCAGACCAAATGTTGCTACGATAGGGTGCTCGTCATCGGTGCAGCGCTCAACTACAGCCTTAACATCCGAAGGTGAGTAGAGTGCAGTGATGTCGAAATCCGAGAATTTGATCCCCTCCATCTCGGCAGAGATTGTGCGCGCAAGGATCACGGGGCTGAAATTGAGCTTCAACTTCTCCATTGCATCGTGCAACTCAGGCTTGTGCGGCTCGGTGAGCGCAAGAAGGAATTTCTCGGCTTTGTGCTTTACGATAAGCTCCAAGAAGTTGGTGAATGATCCATCGGCAAACGAAATTTTGCGCTTGCGATAGACGATATATTTTTGAAGATAAAGCGCTACGGCCTCTGTTTGGCAGATATATTTCATCCCCTCGGGAACTGTCATGCGAGCCTCCTCACAGATGTGGAAAAAGCTGTCGACGGTTGTACGCGAAGTGAAGATCACGGCTGAGTGATCCAAAATCTCGGTTCGTTGCGAGAGAAACTCCTTGAGAGAGACTCCAACAACTTTGATTAGAGGGAAGAATTGGACCTCGATATTTTGTCTAATTGAGAGCTCGTTGAATGGTGATTTCTCGATGACTGCGGGTCGTGGCTGAGAGACTAGAATTTTAGCGACTTTCAAATCTTTAACTTATTATAATTCACAAATTTACCTGTTGAAAAGTGCCCAAAAAAGGCTAATTGGGAAAATTTCAACGGCACAAAGGTACAAAATTGTATGCAAAAGAGAAAACTTTTTGGAAATAAAGAAAAGAAAAGTCTTGGAGATATATAATAAGGCGATTGCAAGTAGCTGCGCGCCAACGATATATGTGAAAACCTCGTGCGCTCGCCCCTGCGTTAGAGTATAGCATAAAATCGTAGGTAGAATCGTAATTCCGACCACCGTGTAGGTTATCCCCTTTATCTGCAACATCGGCTTGGCAAACCCTCGATCGTTTATGATTTTCCCGATCAGTCGCACGAGCATCACCTGATAGCCGTAGGTGAGGAAAATCGCCGAGAGGAGCATGGCCGCGATGATGAGTTCCAACTGCGCGAACAGCGAAAAGTAGGTGGCAATAGCGAGCCAAAAGACCGAGAAGCTGATCACCGTTCCCGACGAGGTGTAGTTCTTGAACGATGGGGATAACTCCGTGAGCTTTGTGGGCAGATCCTCGCGGTAGTAGAATAGGAGTTTAAAGAGGCGGCTATGGTTGCGACCCTTTGAGCTCCAGTGATTTAGCCACATCAGGTAGTGGGCGATAAGCGCCAGGATCGCTAGGATAAACCACACTCCAGCCTGCGCGGTTTCTGCTGCACTAAGGGGCGTGACAGCCTCACCTATACCCTCGGCCAACTTCGATGATGGGCCAAAAATATAGGCGGGAATATCTGCTATATGTTGCAAGTCGCTTGCCATTAATCGTCTAATCTTTTGAGTGTTACGCGAATTGTAGTCCCCTTTCCGATCTCGGAGTCGAGAACCGCGATCTTGCCGTGGTGATACTCCTCCACGATACGTCGCGAGAGCGAGAGTCCCAAGCCCCAACCGCGAGTTTTGGTCGTGAAGCCTGGCTCGAAAATCCGCTTCCAATTGCCCTTAGCGATGCCCTTACCTGTGTCGCTCACGTCGATAAATGCCGATTTATCGTCTGACGAAATATTCACTTTGATCTCTCCGTGGCCCTGCAAGGCATCGAGCGAATTCTTCATGGTATTCTCCACAACCCACTCTATTAGAGCCACATTGGCCATCACCTGGATCGGTGCAATCGCCAATCCGTTGTACTCGAGCGAGACGTTGCGCGGAATACGTTTGCGGAAATACATCACCGTTTCGCTGATGGTCTCGTTGATATTCACAGGGGTGAGTGGAGTCTCGGATCCGATCTTCGAGAAGCGATCGACGATCTTCATCAAGTGAGCCAGATCCTTCTCCATCTCCTCGACCGCCTCCTGATCGACTGGCTGGCTGCGTAGGTATTCGATCCATCCCAAGAGCGACGAAGTTGGTGTTCCCAATTGGTGAGCCGTCTCCTTGGCCAGTCCAATCCAAACGCGATTCTGCTCATCCTGCTTCGATGAGCTAAAGGCTACCAAGGTGATAAATGCGAAGGCGATAATCAGAAGTATCTGAATATAAGGGAAATAGTAGAGCGAGTTCAGCAGCGACGACTTGCCATAAAAGAGCAAATGTCGATTATTGTGCCACCTGAGCTGCACCACCACAGGGGGATTCTGCTCCGATAATTCATCAATCTTCGCGCGTAATTTCACGGGATGATCAATAATTTCGTCGGGGATCAAGTGCGAGGTGATCACCTTAAGGTTATCGTCGACCAAGATAAATGGAATGTTCTGGCTCTTGCTCACCATGTCGGCCAAGAAGGGATCGTGCATAAATCGCTCCTGCGAAATCTGCTCCATGGTGCCGGCCCAAAGCTCAACATCGAGCTTCTCCTTTTCGCGAAGTTTAGTGGCCATATTATTGGTAAATAGCAGCGAGAGGATCACAAGGAGTCCCCCGACCGAGATCATCACAATGCGATTTCGGTGCGAAAACAATCTGGCGCTAAACTTCTTTAACATCTTAATTTTTACTCTTTCGGGGTTAGTATTGAGCGGTAAAGTTCCTGGTTTTCAAGTATTTCAATTGCGCGAGCAACTTCGGCATCGTTGACAATCGAGTTGCGAATAACCCCCGCTTGATAGGCCATGCGCAAGATGATATTCGAATTTATGCTCTCGATGATCTCGTCACGGTAGGTCTCCAAATTCGACTCCGTGTCATCCTTCAAATTCTGCTCCAACTCCTCGATTTGCTCGGCAACATCGGCGTATTGATCCTCCTGAGCCGCCTCCTTGAGCGCTTTTAACACCCTACGCGTTGCAGATTGGTAGTCGATATCGACCTCCGCAATCGAGGCTTTGAACTGCTCATAATCCTCGTCCGAAATCGAGAAAGTGTCGATGTCGATTATCTGAGAGTGATTTCTGCGGAAATAATCATCCGCGAAATTATCCACATGACCCAAGGCGTAAAGCGTTGCAGCAAAGCGGCTTAGATACTCTGGCTCGATCGCCTCATCGGGGTTGATTCCGCCACCATCATATACCTTGCGACCCGCCGCCGTGAAGAACTCATGGCGCAGAGAGTCGGCAACTTTCACAACCTTGCCACCCCTGCTATGATCCGAATAATCAAGCTCTTGGATGCAGCGACCCGAAGGGATATAATATTTCGACGTGGTCATTTTCACATACGAATTGTAGCCCACAGGCCTTGGTGCCTGGACCAGACCCTTGCCGAAGCTCTTGGCTCCGACCAACACCGCGCGATCCAAATCTTGAAGCGCTCCCGCGACAATCTCCGAGGCTGAAGCGGAATTCTCGTTGATCAACACCACGAGCGGAATCTCCAAATCCAGCGGCTGGTTCTGCGTGCGGTAGACCGATGAGTCGCGACGACCCTTGAGCTTGACCACCTCCGTGCCACGTGGCGAGAACAATGAAACCACATCGACAGCCTCCTGCATCACGCCACCGCCATTATTTCTATAATCCAGGATCAGCGACTTAAGACCCTCCCGCTTCATCTCCTCGATAGCAGCACGCATATCCTTCGCAGCACCTGCCGTGAACTCCGCATGTTGGATATACCCAACCGAGTCAGCACGATCGCCCACAAAGCCCCAATAGGGTAGTGCAGGAATTGCAATCCTCTCCCTGCGAAGCGTAACATCCTCATCTTCACCCGAGAACAAGCGGCGCACCGTGAGCACAACATCGCTATTCGGAGTACCCTTCAAGCGACTACTCACCTCGTCGAGCTCCAATCCCTTGACACTCTGGCCATCAATGGCCACGATCTTATCGCCGATCACAAGTCCCGCCTTATCGGCTGGCGACCCCTCGTAGGGCTGCGCGATTCTCACCAAGTCGCTATCCTTGCGGATCATCGAGCCGATGCCGCCATATTTTCCTGTCGTGAGCACCTCGAAGTCCGACATATCCTCCTCGGGCAGGTACTCCGTGTATGGATCCAATCTGCGCGAAATTCCCTCAGCGGCGTAGGTCAGCAGCTGATCGGGGTCGACCTCATCCACATAATTCTCCGAGATCTCGCGCATAAGGTTCACCATAATCTCGATATTGCGATTCAAGCCGAAATCGTTGCGCGTAGCGAAGATTGACACTAGCGCTATGGCCACCAGGCCCACACCTTGATATACTCTTTTCATTTTTAACCTCCTATTTTTGCTCCTCGGCCTCTATCACCTCACCGCCTTCGCTCATCGCCCTGCGGTAATTCTTGATAAAGTTATCGAGGTAATAATATATGTATACTATACCGCGACGGATCCCCTCAATGCGGATGCTACCACCCACCTGACTCACCGTCACTGTATCCTCAAAGAGAAACGTTACACGGCGCAAAATAGTATTTGCGCGGTACTCGAGCACACCGTCTCTTTCGCGCACAAAGGTGAAACCGCTCGACTCCATCGCCACGTCAATCTGACCCCTGAACTCCTCGATTGTACCCTCCACATCGCGCTTTACGTAGCCGAAGTAGGGGTAGATGGCCGAGAGAACAACTAGAACGGCGATCTTCAACGCTCCATTGTCCGCCATAAAAAGCGACCACTGCTCACTGGGCGTAAGCTGCAAATCCCCCGAGAAGTTCATAAAAAAGGTGACTACAATGAATAGTAGCGCGATCATGCAGAAGTATTTTACTGCTCTTAGTGTGTATTTCATGTTCTTATTGTTTTTTTACTTTCTTACTGGCCTTATAGTTGGTTAACCCTCAACTCCACCTCCGCCATCAACCAAGCCGGTGTCGAAGTAGCGCCACAAATCCCGACGCTCTCCACGCCATCGAACCACGTCGGATCAATCTCCCCTGGCTCCTCTATATTATATGTGGCAGGATTCGCAGAGCGGCACACCTCGAACAAAACCTTGCCATTGCTCGACTTCCTGCCGCAGACGAAAATCACAACATCGAAACGCCTCACGAAATCGCGAAGATGATCCTCCCGCGATGAGACCTGTCGGCAAATCGTGTCGTGCAGCTCCAACTCGCCCTTATCCTCCATCCTCTCCCCGATCTTCGCGGCAAGCGACTCAAAGAGCGCAATACTCTGCGTGGTCTGCGAGATAAAAAAGACGGGTCGCGCGAAATCTATCGCCTCCAAATCCGCCTCCTTCTCGACCACAAGCACATCATCCTCCACCTGACCCGTAAGCCCGACAACCTCGGCATGTCCCTTTTTTCCGAGCAGAACAACCTGGCCGTCAACCTCTTGCATCTTGGAGTAGCCCTCCTTGACCCGCTCCTGCAACTTGGCAACAACGGGGCAGGTGGCATCTATAACCTCCAAGCCTAACTTGCGTGCCTTGGCGTAGGTTCTAGGTGGCTCGCCATGTGCGCGGATCAAAATGCGGTTGCTGTCGATACTCTCCAACTCGCTGCACTGTATGCTCTTAAGCCCCAATGACTCCAGGCGCTGCACCTCGATTCGATTGTGGACAATATCGCCTAGCGAGTAGACCGCACCGCCACCTGCCAAGGCCTTTTCCGCCTCACCAATGGCTCGCACAACTCCGAAGCAGAAGCCCGATTTTGGATCTATTTCGACTCTCATTTTTCTATATTTTACTCTTTAGCAACTCATCAAACCAAGCCATCTGCTCCTCGACCCCCATATAGCTATTATCCAAGACAATAGCATCATCGGCCTTGCGCAGTGGCGAAATCGCGCGATTCACATCCGCCTCGTCTCGTTCGCGAATATTAGCCTCGATCTCCGAGAGCGACACCTCATCTCCCTTAGCCTGCAACTCCGAGAATCTCCGCTCAGCACGGATATGCGCATCGGCAGTCATAAAGAGCTTGATATCAGCATCGGGGAAGACCACAGTGCCAATATCCCTGCCATCCATCACCACGCCACTCGAGCGACCCATCTCCTGCTGCATCGCCACCAACTTCTCACGAACCTCAGCGATCGAGCTCACAGAACTCACATAGCGGCTAACCTCGATAGTGCGGATCTCATCCTCGCGCCTGATGCCATTAACATAGACATCACTTGCGCCACGAGCCTCATTAAAGCGGAAGCTGATCGAGATTTGGGGCAAGAGCTCAATGATCTTTTCGCGATCAACCACATCGCCCGCAATAGCCTCACACTGAGCAGCATAGTGTGCCACAGCGCGATACATAGCTCCCGTGTCGATAAAGATATACCCCAAGCGGGCAGCGATAGCCTTAGCGAAGGTGCTCTTGCCACACGACGAGAAGCCATCGACAGCGATGATTAATTTTTTATCTTCGTTACTTAAACAATTCATTGGGTAGTAGATGGTAAAAAGTTGATACTATTGTGCATAGGCCCAAAAGGGCGATAAGCGAACCAGCAACGCGATTGATTACAACAAGGTGTCGAGGTCGGAACTTGCGACGAAATAGATTGATCAGAGTAGCCATGCCAATCCACCAGAGCGAAGCGCCAAGGAAGAATCCAACGATAACAGCCACTGCCGTGAGCATTCCGCTCATAGTCGACGAGTCGAACGACGGGATCTTGAACACCGCGAAGAAGGCCAAAATATAGGGCACAACCATAATGAAGTTGGTGAGTGTAAGCCCAAAGATCGAGGCGAAATCCCTCCATGG
Organism: Rikenellaceae bacterium; assembly: GCA_047172885.1. Lineage (GTDB taxonomy): Bacteria > Bacteroidota > Bacteroidia > Bacteroidales > Rikenellaceae > Alistipes. The sequence continues at coordinate 24,968 of JBCQVS010000022.1, forward strand.
TGACTCCTTGCCCGAACGATTGCGGCGCACCTGCATCGCAGGGTTCTGCCCAAAGATATATGCGCCAACGCCGATAACGAAAATCCCACCGATAAGGTGCAGCACGGAGCTATACTCATTGATCTGGCTCTCCAGGATCGAGTAGAAGATAAAGGCCAAAAAGGCCAAAAAAGTGTCGGCTGAGGCTACGCCCAACCCCGAAATGATGCCCGAACGACGCCCTTTGCTCAACGTACGTTGAATACAGAGAATCGCAACAGGACCAACGGTGACAGAAGCGGCAACACCCACAGAGACAGCGCGAGTAAAAATATCTATTATTTCTAAATTCATAAATTACTACTTAAGAATGCAAAGATAAGAAATTAGTGTGATTAAGATGCAAATGAGGTTATTTTTTTTACCTTTGTCTAGCAACACAAGCAAGATCAATAATGATACCTCAATTTCTTCAATTCTACCAAAGCGAACGACGATGCTCTCACCACACGCTCCGAGCGTATAGAGCCGACTTGGAGAGCTTTTTGCACTATCTTGATCTAAGCGAGGAGTCATTCGACCCTGCTCGTATCACAGCAGAGGACGTTCGAGAGTGGCTTGTTGATCGCAGTGAGCACTCCTCAACCAAAAGCTCCTCGATCAACAGATCACTCTCGACTCTGCGCTCCTTCTTCCGCTGGGCACTCTCCAAAGGCTTTATCGAACGTGACCCTACGACAACGGTCAAGTCGCTCAAAGTGGGTCGTCGCCTACCCTCGTTCATCAGCGAAAGGCGCATGAGTGAGGTGGTGGATGAAATGAAAAGCGAAGGAAAGGAGTTGAGCTTCATCGAGCAGCGCGATGCATTGATCATCCTGCTGTTTTACGCCACAGGCATCCGCCTCTCGGAGCTCACAGGCATCGAGTGGCAAGATTTTAGCTCCGATAGGCGCACATTAAAAGTGCGTGGAAAGGGCGACAAGGAGCGTCTAGTGCCGATAGTAACGGAGCTTAGGCGCGAGATCGACTCCTACGAGGCAAAATTAAAAGCCCAAAATATTTGGAGAAGTGAAATAAATTCCCTATTTTTATCTCACCGAGGTGCCCCACTATCCGCCAACATGATATATAGGGTGGTGCGTAGGGAACTGGGAAATGCAGCGGTTCAAGGGAAGAAGAGCCCACACGTTCTTAGACACACATTCGCTACTCACCTGCTTGGTGCGGGTGCCGATATGCGCGATATTCAAGAGCTCTTGGGTCACAGCTCGCTGCAAGCCACGCAGATCTACACCCATAGCTCGATTGCTCACCTGCAAAGCGCATACGCCTCGGCACACCCTCGCACAAAGAAGGGGGAGTAACCTTTGAATTATAAATTATGAATTAGGGCGTAGCACAAGTGCGCCAATGTTGAACTACTAAAAATTGAAGTTATGAACGTACAGATTCAATCAGTAAAATTCGATGCAGACAAGAAACTCATCGACTTCGTAGAGGCTAAAATTGCAAAACTCGAAAGATTCGCCGAACGCTCAACGGGAGTGGAGGTGATCTTGAAATTAGATAAAGACCAGGAAAAGGGGAATAAAGTGTCGTCCATCAATCTGCGTATGCCTGGTGGCGATATGTTCGCAGAACGTCGCGCTAAGAGTTTCGAGGAGGCTTTCGATGATGCACTTTCGGCAATCCGCAAACAGTTGGAGGCTGCGAAGGCGTAACACATTTATTGTTTGATTTGTGGGGCTCTCGGTTGAGGGCCCTTTTTTTGTGCAAAGAGGAACTTTTTTATTTTCACCCCACAAAATCACAATATCTCAATAATTTTTACTAACTTTGATACATAAATACTAAAATCACAACCCAGACCACAACCGAAATCAATATAACTAACTATAAACCAAACCCTATGAAAAAATTATTCTACCTATGCCTATTGGTATTCGGACTCACCGCATGCCAAAGTAGTGGTTCTCTCGAAAGAGTCGATGGTCACCCACGCCTCTACGTCTCGGATGGCGACTACGCGGCAGTTGTCGACAAAATCGCAACCGACCCTTGGGCAGCAACCTCATTCGACAAGATGACTTCGAGCCTAGCTGCGCTCGTAGAGCGTCACAAAACCGATCCAGAGTGGATCACATCGCGCCTTTCGATGTATTGGAAAGAGGGTGAGCGTTACACGCAATGCTATCTTTTGAAACAAAATTGGGACCGTGGTGAGGGTGATGCACCAGTGCCAACGCTCCGCTTCCCAGGTATGAGAACTTGGAACAAATACTACAACGTTGCTCTCGAGGATCGTATCCCTTACAACGAGTCAGGCGATATGCTCGGTATCGACCGCACAGATCCAACAGCGCCACCAACGCTAGTTCCTTACAAGGAGTCTGGTCACATGGTTCGCCTAAACAACAGCGAGATTTTGGACTTAGCGCGCGATGCAGCATATATATATTGGGTAACCAAGGATGAGAGCTACGCCAAATTCGCAGCCGACATCTACTACACATGGCTTGTGGGAATCTACTACATGAACCCAATCCTCGACCCAACAAACTCTACAAACGGCCCTGGCGGATGGGCACCAGGTGGAATTTGCGGTTACTACGACTACGAGCAGATCCACGACGATCAAGGCGAGAGAGTAGCTGCAATCTACGACTACCTCTACGCATACCTTAAGAACAACCCTAACGACCACATCGCATCACTCGGCAAGACAACCAAGGAGGTTAACGACGAGGTGATGAAGCGCTTCATCGACCTAGGTTTGGTACGCGGTGGCAAGCAAGGTAACTGGAATGTGAATGGCTTTGCACGTATCATGGCTCCAATCCTCGTCCTTGGCAGCAACGACGAGTATGCCGATGGCAAGGGTCGCGAGTACTACTTGGAGTATTTCCTAACCAAGACCACTGACTACCACGAGTGTTTGATCGATATCCTAAGCTACTACGACACAACAACAGGTCTTTGGGGTGAGTCTCCAGGCTACGCATTCGGAATCATCACATCGGTGCTCGACTTCGCTGCGATGCTTCAACCAATTGGAATCGACATCATCGCCGACAACCCAATCCTTCAAAAGGCGGCTCAAGCGATCCTTCCTTGGATGGATGAGCGCGGTAACCTCGTTGTGTTTGGTGATACCCGCGGAGGTATGGCCGACTTCACAATCTTCGAGCGCCTCTTGACATACTACACCAACACGGGCAACACTGAGGATGCTAACAAGATGGCAGCGATCCTTAAGCAGGGTGTCGCTGATGGCACATACTCGCGTGACAACTCAAACTGGATCGGTCTAACAACTCAAGTGCCTCTAGCTGATTCATTCCCTGAGGTTCGCATGAGCGACCTTTCGTACTCTGAGTACCACCGCTTCTTCACCATGAAGGATTACGAGGGTGACTACAAGATGATGGCGACAATCTATGGCGGCCGCCGTGGTAGCCACCTTTCAGCAACGGGTCTCTCGCTTACTCTCTACGCTTACGGCTATGCCCTAGCGCCAGATGCTGCGGGTTATGAGTCATACTGGAGCAAGGATTTCCACTACCACCAAAGCCCAACAGGAACTAACACAATCATGCCAGGATATGCTGAGGGTGAGATCGTTGTTAACAAGACTTTCCCTGAGATTGCACCAGATGCATTCACCAATGAGGGTGCTCACGACTCATTCTACCGCATGGTGGATATGTCGGCTGCCGAGAAGCGCCGTATACTTTCGTCGGTAAGATGCACTTCGGATGCTGGTTACTACGTCGATATCTTTATGTCGGATCAAGCGGATAACGACTATATCTTCCACAACGTAGGTACGGAGCTCTCTATTCAAAACAAGGGTGGCGAGGCTATGAGCCTAAGATCGTCGAACGACCTTGGCACCAAGTACAGCGAGGCATACTCATACTTCAAGAACCCTCGCAAGGTGAATTACAGCAGCGACTTTATCGCACACTGGGATCTTGCCGAGGATATCACAGTTGACCTGAGAATGTTGGGCGGCTCGTCACGCAATATCTACGTGGTGGATGCTCCTTACTCGACCCTTTCGGCGAACCTCACTCCAGGTGGCGTGTCGGCTTCTCCTAAGGATACCCCAACGCTTATCGTTCGCCAGAATGGTGTGAATGGCAAGGCTCAACCTTTCGTTGGTGTCTATGAGGCGCACAAGGGATCACCTGTGGTGAAGTTTGTGGATAAGGTCTCTTCTTCTGACGACTCGTTGGTCTTCACTGTGACTTTGGCGGATGGCCGAGTGGACACTGTTTCTTACTCGGAGGCTTCTGGGGTTACTATTTCTCGTAAGTAACGCTTCTTATGTTGCGTTAGTTTCTTTCCTGGGGACTGCCCTGCGCTTTCTGGCGGGCGGGGTGCTCCCCGCGGAGCTATGTTTTTTGCTGCGGCTTGGGGCGCTGATCCTTTGGATCATCGAAATAAAAAATGTCTATTGTTAATCGTTGAGCTCGCTCAAAAGAGTAACAATAGACATTTTTTATTTTTTTTTGCTTCGCAAAAACCTCCCCAAGCCGAGTGGCAGCGCTGTAAGGAAAGCTCCGCTTTCCGTATCCAAACTTGTTTGGCGGCCGGCCGCTGTTAGGCCAGTCCCCTAGCTTCGCCCTCCCTCCTCAAAAAGCACTTTTGGAACAAAAAAGTAAAGCAGAGGGCGAGCAGATCGAAGATCTGCAATACAAACCCAACGTTCACCGCACCTACCTCACCGTCCCCCGATACTCCTCATATATCGCCTTCTGCTCCTCGAAATCGGTATTTTTCAGTTTGGCGGTGGTGACTTTGAACTTGAAGTCCTCGAGGTTGCCCGTGATGTCGACACCCGCTTTGAATGGCAGGGGCGACTTCATGATTGAGACATTATACTCGTAATCCACATCGAAAGTCTCGGGGTCGATAAGCTGCGTGCCACCAACAATCGCCGTGTAGCGGTCGATCGAAACCGAGAAGGGTAGCACGTCAACCTTGTTCTGATCCACAAGGGCGTAGACCTCGAGCGAGTCGATTAAGTTGCGATCTTTGTTCTTGAACATCAATGTCTTAGAGAGGCTGTCAAAGGTCTCGCTATCCATAAGCACCAAGTTGCGACCCTTGAAGAGCATCGCACTGCGCAGCGTGGTGACGTCAATCTCGGCATCGTCCACGAGGTTGGTGTTGGCCTTAAGGTCGAAATCCACATCTCCCTCGAAGGACTCCAACATCGGGAACATCGTATTGATCGATGGCATAAGCTCACCTATACGGTTGATATCCACACCATTAAGGGTCATGTTGAGCGCCACATTCGAGCTGCGCGAGTCGATATTGCGGTAGGTCATCGACCCTTCCGCCTGAGCGCCAATAGCCTCCAAGGTGAGCCTATCTAAAGAAAGCACACCCCGCTCGATGGTCGCGCGCCCCGTGACATTCTCGATCACAGCATCCTCGAAGTAGGCCTTAGCGACATTGAGATCAAAGATGAAGCTCACGCGGCGTGGCACAAGGAAAATAGAGTTGCTCTGCACCATATTCCCCCTGCGATTTCCTCTGCGCGAGAGCGAGTCGCTTGGCTGCCTTTCGCCACCAGCTCTCTCTCCCTCTGCTCGGTCATCCCCTTGAGCCAAAGAGTCCTGCGGAGCTTGCTCCCGAGCCTCTGGCCTTGGTTCTTCCTTAACCTCCACCTCATATTCCACCTCAATCACGCTGCCATCCTCCGACTCGATCTCGAGAGTCTGGATCATCGGCTCTTGCTCCTCAGAGTTCTCGGTTGCGGTAGCCTCAGCGACCAAAACAACCTCCTCGGAAGTGGTGCTCTCCTCCTCGAAAAGCTCCTCAAAGAGCAGGATGCTCTCGGTCGAAGCCTCCATAAGCTCCGTGACGTTGAGTGTCGAGGCGGTGATCGAAAGTTCTCCGCTGAGCGCCAATCGTGGATCGACAAAGAGCTTGCGGATAAGATTATTTATCTGTCCCGAGGCGAAAAGCTCGCTCTCTCCGATACTCATCTCGGCATTGGTGAGGTAGATCGCTCTATTTCCCACCGCCACGCTTGTTTGCGGAATCTTGATATCGAGCGGAAAGAGGTCGGTGAACATCTCCAAATTCGAGAAGCCCACGGTGCCATTCATGCTCCACTCCTCCTCCTCGCTCGCTCTTTCGGCCTTCACATCCATGTTCACTGTCGAGAGCGACATCTCGGAGTTGAAGTTGGGCTCATTGGCGGTGATCTGCTCGCTGACAATCTTCATCGTGAAGGATGCAGGGCGTGTCTCCTTTTTCGGGGTCACCGTGAATGTCACATCCGAGCTCTCGAGAGTCGAGCTAAAGAGGCTATCTACACCCGCCTCCATATTCTTCGCTACGCCGCGAATACCAAATCCGTTCACCTCCGAGGTGGTGCGGTCGAAGTTTGCACCTCCCGCAAGTTCGATATCCTTGATCATCACAAACTCGCCGCTCTTGGATTTGTAGCCCATATCCGAGAAGTTGATCTTCGCACGCAGCGTACGGCTGTCGTTGTCGCTGATGATCCTATCACCAAAGAGCATCTTGCCCTCGCGCGCGTTCATATATAAATAGGCGGTCGAGGATGAATCCTGCGCAAATTTACTCGCATCGAACGATATATCGAGCCCCTTGAAGGTCGACTCGCCATCAATATATAGCTTCGCGAAGTTGCTATCTATCACATCGTTAACCGAGAACTGCGCCTTGATGTCGCTGACATTACTGCCGCTGCACACCACACCCTCATTAAGCGGGAAGACCTCGGTGAAGCGGTCGAAGTCGATATTCGACTTCACTGCCATGTCGACCTGCGGGTTATCCAGCAGGCTGCTTATCTTGCCATTTACATCGAGCGAGATGATCCCCGAGGTGTTGACATACAATCGCTTGATATCGGCATACGAGCTCTCGGGGTTGTTCATATCCAGGAACATAAAGGCATCGCAGTTGACACTCTCGAGCGCGAGTTTGCGCGAGGCATACTTCGCCTTGGCATCCTCCACGAGCATCTTTGCCGAGACTGTCGGCACAACACCCTGGCCATACTCGCCCTGGATTGTCGCCTCGAGCGTCACCGATCCCTGCGTGGTGATCTTATCCTTGTCGTTCATCACCGACTTGGGGATCAGCGCCAAGAATTCGGTGAGCGATGGGGTGTTGAGCGAGGCTGTGACGTCGATCTTCATGTTGCCGCTCGTGCTATCTTGTCGCAGGGAGCCGCTCGACTTGAGGTCGATGCCATTGATCCGCACATCGGCCTGGTGGAAGCTCAGCTTCATGGAGTCGGCATCGAGCATCAGCTTCGACGAGAGGTTCATCGAGGTTTTGCGCACCACGGGCTTGCCCTCGAGCTTGACGAAAAGATCCTCGAAGCCGCTCTCTAATTTGAGCTTGCTCACGCTGCTCGAGAGAGTTAGTGAGGCATCGGCACTGAAGTTATTCATCCGTGTGAAGAAGTCGCGCGTGCGGTCGTCGATGATCAGGTGCAGTGAGTCGATCTTCATGCGGCGCAGCATAAAGCTATACTCGCTGATATCGAAGTTGCTCAGCGTGTCGGCCTCCTCCTCGCTCTCTTCGGGAAGGTTGAAGGTCTTGAGCGGGCCATGCAGCGAGTCGACATAGACGTATATCCGTGCATCACGCAGCGAGAGATGGTTCACAACGATCTTCTTAAAGAGTAGCGACATCGGGTCGACCGCCACGCGGCATTCGCGCGCAAAGAGCAGGTCGCCAATGCTATCCTTGGTCTGCGTGATCCGCAGCGAGTCGATTTTGAGGGTGATGTTGGGGAAGCGGCGGAATAGAGATACGTCGACGCTCTTGACCGAGAACTCGCTCTTTACACTCTGCTCACCTAGGGCCTGCAGCTGCGGCGTAAGGAATTCGGGGGTCACCACGAAGGTCACCACAGCGCTCCACAGCGCAATCATCACTAAGAAAAAAATCGCGAAACCTATTAGTATTCTCTTTATAATCATAACTTAGCAGTTTTTATTGTCTCCTACAAAGATAACATTTTTTTGCGAGAATTATTGGATGGTGAGATCCTTTTTTGTTGGGCTTAGTAGTAAGGAAAACGAAGTTTTCCGTATCCAAGCTTGCTTGGTGCCCGCCCGGCATTAGGGCAGTCCCCAAGCAATCGCCCTCCCTCACAAAAAAGCACTTTTGGAACAAAAGTGCGCCGAGGGCGAGCAGATCGCAGATCTGCAATACAAATATATTCCCGTCATCCCAGACTTGATCTGGGATCTACAACTCCTGCTACTCTGCTGGAATACATTGAGTTAGATCCACTCGCTCTTGTAGATCCCAGATCAAGTCTGGGATGACGGGAGAAGGGTTTGGGTCAAGGTATTTGAAATGAGCTGTGTGGGAATATGGGATGACGCGCGAGCGGGTTGTTTTTGGGTTGCGTTAGCTGAACGTTTCGTGAAATTGCAGCTCCTTGAGCTGCTCGCCCTCTGCGCACTTTTTCTTCAAAAAAGTGCTTTTTTAGGAGGGAGGGCGAAACAGCTTGGGGACGTTGGGGACTGCGCCTAATGCCGGCGCGGGCACCAAGCAAGCTTGGATACGGAAAACTTCGTTTCCCTTAGCCGCTTCAGGCAAAAATCCAAGCCCAAAGAATAAACCGCAAAGCGCGACCAATAAACATAAAAATCGAAGATTTGATAAAGTCAACCCGATAG
>JBCQVS010000023.1:0-30276 GCA_047172885.1 Rikenellaceae bacterium
AATGCGCTTCTTCTCTCTCTAATCGAGGGTAGCGAGGGTAAATTCAAATGTACTTTCTCGATCACAGGTATCGCAATCGAGCAATTCAAAGCATACGCACCTGAGGTGTTGGAGTCGTTCAAGGCTTTGGCTAAAACTGGTAGCGTTGAGTTCCTAGCGGAGACTTACTCTCACTCGCTTGCATCGTTGCAAAGTGAGGAGGATTTCAAAGAGGAGGTAGCTCGCCACACCGCTCTTATCAAGAGCGAGTTTGGTGTGAAACCAACTTCTTTCCGCAACACTGAGCTTATCTACTCTGATCAAATCGGTGAGTGGGTAGCTAAGATGGGCTTCAAGACAATGTTGGCCGAGGGAGCTCGCCACGTCATGGGTTGGAAATCTCCTAACTACCTGTATGCTAACTCTTTGAATCAAAAACTTCGTGTATTGCTTCGCAACTATAAGCTCTCTGATGATATCGCCTTCCGTTTCTCTAGCCCAGGTTGGGATGAGTATCCTCTAACTGCTGAGAAATATGTTAGCTGGCTAACTTCAGAGGAGCAAGTAGGCGATGTGATCAACCTATTTATGGATTATGAGACATTCGGTGAGCATCAAAAGGCTTCTACTGGTATCTTCGAGTTTATGAAGGCTCTACCTGCCGTAGCTCTTGGTACTGGCGCTTTGGAGTTCGCAACAGTTACCGCTACTGCTAAGAAGTATCAACCAGTTTCTGTGCTTTACTCTCCACACGTTATGTCTTGGGCTGATGAGGAGCGCGACGTTACTGCATGGCTTGGTAATGACCTCCAAGATGAGGCATTCGCTAAGATTTATCAACTTCGCGATAAGGTGAAGAAACTTAAAGATGCTAACTTCGATCACGTATTCCGCTTTATGCAGACTTCGGACCACTTCTACTATATGGCAACTAAGTGGCTTTCAGATGGTGATGTACACTCGTACTTTAACCCTTACGACTCATCATACGATGCATTTATCAACTATATGAATGTGTTGGCTGATTTCGAGATCGAGATCGACAAGGTTCTCGAGGCTTAGGAATCTCACTTATGATATTATTGCTCCCTGGTTGCTTTGGCAACTGGGGAGTTTCTGTTTGGGGTGTTTGGGACGTTTTTTTTCTCCCCAAGTCGAGTGGCAGCTCATGTAAGGAAAACGAAGTTTTCCGTATCTAAACTTGTTTGGTGCCCGCGCCAGCATTAGGCGCAGTCCCCAATTAATCGCCCTCCCTCATAAAAAAAAGCACTTTTGGAACAAAAGTGCGCAGAGGGCGAGCAGATCGAAGATCTGCAATACAAACGCAACGTTTAGTTAACGCAACCCGCTCGCGCGTCATCCCAGACTCGAGAAAAGGATCTATAACCCCTGCTGGCTTAAGTTGCTGATAACCACTCGCTTTTGTAGATTCCAGATCAAGTCTGGGATGACGGTAAGAAGGTTCGGCTCAAGGTTTTAGGAATGCTGAATGTGGCAAGATAATTTTTACCTGACACTAATAGATCAAGTTTGGGATGACGCGAGAAGGAGTCAGCTCAAGTATTTTGCTAGATGTTTTGGGGAATAAAACCAGACCTTAAGAGCCGTGCAAGTCACTTTCACAGCTTAAACCTCCTCGACTTGTGAAGAGTTTTTGCGAAGCAAAAAAAATAAAAAATGTGTAATCTTCAGTCGTTGAGCTCGCTCAAAAGAATGAAAATTACACATTTTTTATTTCGATGATCCCAAAGGATCAGCGCTCACAAGGCGCAAGATAGGATTGCTCCGCGGGGAGCAATCCGCCGCCGTCCGCGCAGGACAGTCCTAAACGTCCCCTACGTCCCCAGGACAAGATCCTAGTTATTCTCAGGACGCAACTTACGAACAACAGCGCCAGTTTGCCACATCTCGCTCTCGCGAAGAACGCGAAGCTCCTCCTCGAGACCCTCGCGGTAGTCTGGCTTGCTATTAGTGTCGATTGAGCGTTGAGCCTCGTTTCCGCAAGCTACCTCAGCGTAAAGCTCAGCGAATACTGGTTTCGAAGCATCCTTGAACTTATCACACCAATCTAGCGCGCCACGTTGAGCTGTAGTCGAGCAGTTAGCATACATCCAATCCATACCATTCTCAGCGAAAAGTGGCATAAGTGATTGTGTAAGCTCCTCAACAGTCTCGTTGAACGCCTCAGATGGAGTGTGTCCATTCTCGCGAAGCACCTCATATTGAGCTGCTAGGATACCTTGGATAGCTCCCATAAGTGTTCCACGCTCACCTGTAAGGTCAGAGTAAACCTCACGCTTGAATGTTGTCTCGAATAGGTAACCTGAACCTACACCGATACCTAGAGCCACTACGCGATCGAAAGCTGTACCAGTAGCATCTTGGAAGATAGCGTAGCTAGAGTTAAGACCACGACCTTGAAGGAACATGGTACGAAGTGAAGTACCTGATCCCTTTGGAGCAACGAGGATAACATCTACATCTGCAGGAGGAACGATATTTGTGCGCTCCTTGTAAGTGATTGCGAAACCGTGTGAGAAGTAAAGCGCTTTACCTGGTGTAAGGTGCTTCTTCACTGTTGGCCATACTGCGATCTGAGCTGCGTCAGAAAGAAGGTATTGGATAATTGTTCCCTTCTCGCAAGCCTCCTCGATTTCGAAAAGAGTCTCTCCTGGAACCCAACCGTCAGCGATTGCCTTGTCCCAAGTTTTGCTATTTTTGCGTTGTCCAACGATTACGTTGAATCCATTATCGCGAAGGTTAAGACCTTGACCTGGGCCTTGCACACCGTAACCGATAATTGCTATTGTCTCATTTTTAAGAACTTCTCTTGCTTTCTCCAATGGAAATTCCTCACGGGTGACAACGTTTTCGTCTACGCCACCAAAATTCATTACTGCCATATTAAACTAAATTATTTAATGATTTGAAATTTATTCTGTTTTTTCTCTTCTTTTCTCTTGCTCCTCGAGGTAGATGCTTACAGCCTCTACATTCGATTTTGTGATCGAAACACGTCCCGAACGAGCAAATTGCAACATATTGTAGTTGTTGCTAAGCTCATCGTAAAGCTCCAAGATTGCATCTCTATTACCGCTCTTTTCGAGAATCGTGTACGACTCGTTGAACTCCAAAATATTTACTCCGAAGTTGCTCACGATATCGCTGATGCCACCTTTCGAGAGTAGATCAGGAGTTGACACTTTGTAAAGTGCAATCTCTTGCGAGAAGATGTCGCTGTCGACGTAGTAGAATGCGCGGATCACATCCACTCGTTTGTCGATCTGGCTTACCACATTCTTCACGCTGCGCTCATCGCACTCGAGTAAGATTGTAAATTTGTGAATACCTTGTACTGCCGAAGCCGATACCGAAAGATTCTCGATATTGAGCTTGCGACGAGTAAACATTAGTGCTATCTGACTTAGTAGACCAACGTGATTTTCGGTGTATACCGTTATTGTGTATAGCGTTTTATCCATTTCCATACTCCTAATATTTTTCGGTAGAGTTAAGCATAATATCACCTACGCCCTTACCCACTGGGATCATTGGGAAGACCATACCTTTTTCGCAAACATTGACGTTTAGCACATATGCGCCTTTGTACTCGATCATCTCTTTGATCGCCTCGTCAAGCTCCTCTCTGAGGTCGACATTGCGAGCTGGGATTCTGTAAGCTGCCGCGAGAGCTGCAAAATCAGGATTCACCATTGGTGTTTGCGAGTAGCGAGCATCGAAGAATAACTCTTGCCATTGGCGCACCATACCCAAGAAATTATTGTTTAGGATGATGATCTTCACAGCAATATCATACTGCATAATCGCACCTAACTCCTCGATTGTCATTTGAATACCACCATCGCCAGTGAATAGGCAAACCTCGCGTTCTGGAGCACCCATTTTAGCACCGATTGCAGCTGGCAGACCAAATCCCATTGTTCCCAAACCGCCCGATGTTACCATACTGCGGGTTTGAGTGAAGTTGAAATAGCGAGCTCCGTGCATCTGGTTTTGACCTACGTCAGTAACCAAGATCGCTTTATTGTCGGTAGCCTCTGAGACTTTGCGAACTACCTCGCCCATATTCATCTCACCTTCCGAAGGATAAACCTCTGGTTGGATAACCTTCTCATCTTCAACTTTTTTGCACTCCTCGAAGCTCTCGATCCACTCGGTGTGTTTTGCCTCTTTGACTTGAGCGAGTACCGCAGCGACGCTCTTTTTCGCATCACCGATCACCTCTACATCGACCGCCACGTTCTTGTTGAACTCCGAAGGGTCGATATCGAAGTGGATGATCTTGGCTTGGCGAGCATACTTATCGAGGTTGCAGGTCACGCGATCGTCAAAACGCATGCCTACGGCGATAAGCACATCGCACTCGTTAGTCTTGATATTTGGTGCAACATGGCCGTGCATACCCACCATACCCATATTTAAACGGTGATCGGTTGGTAGTGCCGAAAGGCCTAGCAAGGTAAGTCCAACAGGAATATCAGCTCTCTCGACAAGCTCTTGAACCTCAGCCTCAGCGCCCGAAAGAACAACTCCTTGACCCAAAACCAACAAAGGTTTTTTCGCCCCGTTGATCATCTCAGCTGCTGCCGCGATTTGCGACTCAACGATTGATGGATCGGGGTTGTAGCTGCGGATAAATGAGCACTTCGAGTAGTTATACTCAGCGAGTGCCACCTGAGCATCCTTTGTAAGGTCCAACATAACTGGACCTGGTCGGCCACTATTAGCGATATAGAATGCACGCGCTACTGCCCATGCGATATCCTCGACTCTACGAATTTGGTAGCTCCACTTGGTGACCGCTTGGGTAACACCAATCACGTCGATCTCTTGGAATGCATCGGTACCGAGCATTGGTGAGACCACTTGACCTGCGATAACAACCAACGGTGTGCTATCCATCAGCGCGTCTGAGAGCCCCGTTACAATATTTGTTGCGGCTGGTCCCGAGGTTACAATAACCACACCTGTTCTGCCTGAAACTCTGGCGAAACCTTGAGCGGCATGGGTTGCAGCTTGCTCGTGACGAACCAAAATATGGTTGATTTTGTCGCTGTGAGTATAGAGAGAATCAAATACAGGCATTATGGCACCACCTGGGTAACCATACACCGTATCGACACCTTCGTCTATAAGCGCCTTAATTAAAATTTCTGATCCATTTATCTGTGATGCCATAAATTATAGTTTTGGTAGGTTTTTCTATTCAATGATGCGCACTGCACCTTTATCCGCCGAGCTTACCATCGAAGCGTAGATCTTAAGAGCCGTTGATACCTCGCGATCTCGATCGTGTGGCTTGAATGCCTCTGCTCCGCGAGATTCTTCATCGGCGCGGCGCTGAGCTAATTGCTCATCCGAAAGTGCAACGTTTAGCGTGCGGTTTGGAATATCAATCTCGATAGTGTCTCCCGAGCGCAACAAACCGACATTTCCGCCTGCCGCAGCCTCTGGTGAGATGTGACCAATCGAGAGTCCCGAAGTACCTCCCGAGAAGCGACCATCGGTGATAAGTGCACACTCCTTGCCCAAGTGCTTCGACTTGATGTACGAAGTAGGGTAGAGCATCTCCTGCATACCAGGGCCACCTTTTGGACCCTCGTAGAGGATAACAACTACATCTCCACTCTCGACCTCTCCTTTGAGGATTCCCTCACACGCTGCATCTTGCGACTCGTACACCTTTGCCGACCCTTTGAAAAGCAAGATCTTCTCGTCAACGCCAGCGGTTTTCACAACGCAACCATCTTGAGCGATGTTTCCGTAAAGAACTGCCAAACCGCCATCTTTAGCGTAGGCACTCTCCACTGAGCGGATGCAACCTTTTTCGCGATCTGCATCGAGTGATTTATATGTTGAGCTCTGTGAGCCAAGTTTCAAATTAAATTTGTTTGCTGGTGCGCAGTGCCACAATTTGTTGGCCTCCTCGCTGAATGCAGCGCCACCAATTGCGTAGTGGTCGATAGCCTCCGAGAGAGTAAAACCATCCACGCGATTTACCGAAGTGTCCAATAAACCTTGTTTGGCTAGTTCGCCCAAGATCGTGATAATTCCTCCTGCGCGGTTAACATCTTGCATATGATAAGCCGATGATGGTGCAACCTTGCAAAGTACTGGTGTCTTGCGAGATAGGGCGTCGATATCCTTCATGGTAAACTCAACTTTAGCCTCCTGAGCAACAGCCAAAAGGTGAAGCACTGTGTTCGAAGAGCCTCCCATCGCAATATCTAAAGTCATCGCGTTAAGGAATGCAGCACGAGTTGCAATCGAGCGAGGCAGAACTGAATCGTCTCCATCGCGATAGTAACGATAGGCATTATCAACAATTAGCTTCGCTGCACGTGAGAATAACTCGCGACGCTCGGAGTGAGTCGCCACAATTGTTCCATTGCCAGCTAGAGCCAATCCGATCGCCTCGTTAAGGCTATTCATAGAGTTGGCGGTAAACATTCCCGAGCATGATCCGCAAGTTGGACAAGCAGCTCTCTCGACCTGAGCGATCGACTCATCATCAATCGACTCATCGGCAGCCTCGATCATCGCATCAATCAAATCGAGTGCACGACCTCTGAGGTTACCAGCCTCCATTGGGCCTCCCGAGACAAAAACCGTTGGGATGTTCAAGCGCATCGAAGCCATCAACATTCCAGGTGTGATCTTGTCGCAGTTGCTAATGCAGATCATTGCATCGGCCTTGTGAGCATTGACCATATACTCTACGCTATCGGCGATAAGATCGCGTGAAGGCAGAGAGTACAACATTCCGTCGTGCCCCATCGCGATACCATCATCTATAGCGATTGTGTTAAATTCTGCTGCAAAGCATCCTGCGGCTTCGATTTCAGCCTTAATGCTTTGTCCAATTTCATGAAGGTGAGTGTGGCCTGGAACAAATTGGGTAAATGAGTTTACGATGGCGATGATAGGTTTGCCAAATTGCTCCTCTTTCATGCCATTTGCGCGCCAAAGAGCACGTGCTCCTGCCATTCTACGACCCTCGGTACTATATGAACTTCTTAGCTTATTTTTCATTTTTGTGTGTTAATTGCAATTGACAAAGGTATATTCTTTAGTTGTAGATTCCAAATAATTTTGATAAAATATCAATAGCTAAGTTGCTCACATCCCTATTTATATAATAGGATTAATCGGTCAAACTCTTTCAATTGGGAATAAGGAAAATGATATTTATAAAAATTTTTAAGTTTGATCCTCCTTTTTGATTCAAAATATTAAGTAAATTACTCGATGCGAAAAAAGTGTTTAAAGATGAAAATATTTGTCGATCTTGTTTCTGCCTTTTCTCAAGATTGCAAAATCTCTTTTCTTGCGTGGATTTAATTCCATCGGATAGTTTGTGATTCTCATTCAAAAATATTACCTTTGTGTTATTATTTCCTCAAATCCAAAAGAGTATAAGACAAAGATATGGAGAGCAAAAGAGTTATCGAATTAAGCGATGTGTCGGTTTACCACCTTCAAGACCCATTTGCGACTTATTCAGCAAAGCAACTAAAGCGCAACGGTGAGCTTATACTCTCGGATGTCAACCTTAGAGTCGACCAAGGCGAGTTTGTCTACCTAATCGGTCGCGTAGGAAGTGGAAAGAGCTCTTTGCTGAAGACCCTTTATGCCGAGATGCAATTATTCGAGGGTCGCGGCAATGTGGTGGGTTTCGATCTGCTAACGCTCAAAAGAAAAGATATCCCCTATCTAAGGCGCAAAATCGGCATCGTTTTTCAAGATTACCAACTCCTAACCGACCGCAACGTCTTTATGAATCTCTATTTTGTGATGAAGGCGACAGGATGGCGCTCGGAGAGTGAAATTCGCAAACGTATCGACGAGGTTCTTCAGATGGTCTCTTTGCAAGATAAAAGCTATAAAATGCCCTTCGAGATGTCGGGAGGAGAGCAGCAACGTCTTGTGATTGCTCGAGCACTGATCAACTCCCCAAAATTGCTTTTGGCCGATGAACCAACAGGTAACCTCGATCCAGTGACCGCCAATGGAATTATGGAGCTGTTTCAACGTATTGCCTCGCAAGGGTGCGCCGTGGTGATGTCAACTCACAACACCGCCTTGATTGAAGATTTTCCAGCACGTACAATCCTCTTTTCTAAGGGTGAGATAAGCGAAGTGGATATGGCATCACTTTAGATTAATAATAGATTCTAACCAAATAATAATAATTAACCTCAAATTTATGAAAATTAACAAATTACTACTTTTAGGAGCAGTGGCTTCAATTGGCTCAATGGTCTCATGCACAAGCGAGGAAGTAGTGCAGCAAATCGTCACTACTGAGGCTCAAAGCTGGGTAACAGCAACTCCCGAGTTATTCGAAGGTCAAACCCCAGAAGTCTCTCTTTCGTATGTGATCGACACTGAGCAAAAGGATCAAACGGTCGACGGTTTCGGAGGTTGCTTCAACGAGCTTGGATGGACTTCATTGAGTCTTTTGAGTGAGAGTGATCGTAACACGATTATCGACGAGTTGTTTACTCCAGGTGTGGGTGCAAACTTCAATATTTGCCGTATGCCAGTGGCTGCTAACGACTTCTCGGTAGATTGGTATTCATACAACGAAACCAAGGATGATTTCGCAATGGAGAACTTCTCGATCGAGCACGACAAAGCGACGCTTATCCCATTTATCCACGCAGCTTTGGAGCGCAAGCCAGACCTTAAGATCTGGGGTTCGCCATGGTGTCCTCCATCGTGGATGAAGTATAACCAACACTACGCAATGCGTTCGAATAATAGCGATCCAAATGAGGCGATCCGCAACGGTCTGGACGAGACGAAGAATGGTCGCCAAGGTTCCGATATGTTTATCCAAGAGCCAGAGTATATGGAGGCTTACGCTCTCTACTTTGCGAAATATATCGAGGCTTACCGCGAGCAAAATATCAACGTGTCGATGGTGATGCCACAAAACGAGTTTAACTCGGATCAAGTCTTCCCAAGTTGTTGTTGGAAAGCGGGTTCACTGGCAACATTCGTTGGTGATTACCTAGGTCCTAAAATGGCAGAATTGGGTGTAGATGTATTCTTCGGAACTATGGAGCGTGCAGCACACGAGATGGTCGACACGGTGATGCTTCACCCAACGAGCAAGAGATATGTTAAGGGTGTCGGTTTCCAATGGGCAGGTAAAGGCGCTATCGCAAAAGTTCACGAGACCTATCCTGAGATGAAGCTATACCAAACCGAACAAGAGTGCGGTGATGGCAAGAACGACTGGAAGAGAGTTGTCTACTCATGGAATCTGTTGAAACACTACTTCGATAATGGTACTTCGGCATATATGTATTGGAATATTTCGCTTCTCGAGGGTGGAATTAGTCGTTGGGGTTGGGCTCAAAACTCATTGGTTGTAGTTGATCCAAAGGACAACTCTTACCGCTTTACCGACGAGTACTATTTGATGAAGCACATCAGCCACTATGTAGTGCCTGGAGCAAGCTACATCAAGATGCCAGCGGACTTCGGTGGTCTAGTATTCGAGAATCCCGACAAGTCGATCGTTGTGCTTTATATGGAAAATGAGGGAAAGAGCACATCGTTGGATTTGAGTGTAGCGGGCCGTGAGGTTAATGTTACTTTGATCCCTAACAGTATCAACACAGTGATTATCTAAATTTGTCGCTTAAGTTAAGCAACTTAGCAATAATAAACTCAGCAAGAGGATGATTTTTAAATTTGAAAATCATCCTCTTTTTTTATCGTTAAAAGTTCTATTCTACAAATTTTTTTCGTATATTTGCGTGTTATTTACTGTTAAGATAAAAAGATGAATACAGAACAAGAAGAGATAAAGCAACAGGGTGAATATTCAGCATCGAATATTCAAGTCCTTGAGGGCTTAGAGGCTGTGCGTAAGCGTCCAGCGATGTATATTGGAG
Source organism: Rikenellaceae bacterium (assembly GCA_047172885.1). Taxonomy (GTDB): domain Bacteria; phylum Bacteroidota; class Bacteroidia; order Bacteroidales; family Rikenellaceae; genus Alistipes. Next base: position 9,909 of record JBCQVS010000023.1, read on the forward strand.
ACACTGGCGAAAAGGGTCTCCACCACTTGGTATACGAGGTTGTCGACAACTCTATTGATGAGGCCTTGGCAGGTTATTGCGACCATATCGAGGTTTCAATCAACGAGGACAATTCGATCAGCGTTAAAGATAATGGACGTGGTATCCCAGTTGACTACCACGAGAAAGAGAAGAAATCGGCTTTGGAGGTTGTTCTTACTGTGCTTCACGCAGGAGGTAAGTTCGACAAGGGAAGTTATAAGGTTTCTGGAGGTCTGCACGGTGTGGGTGTGTCGTGTGTTAATGCACTTTCGACACTTCTTATTGCCGAGATCCACAAAGAGGGCAAAATTTATCGTCAAACATATAGCAAGGGTGCTCCAACTTCGCAAGTTGAGGTTGTGGGCGAGTGCGAGGATCGTGGAACAACAGTAACCTTCAAGCCAGATGGTGAGATCTTTACTCAAACCACTATCTACCGCTACGAGATCCTAGCAAAGCGTCTTCGCGAGTTAGCGTTCCTAAACAAGGGAATTAAACTTACTCTTACCGACAAGCGAGAAGTTGAGGGTCGTGAGGGTGAACTTACCGAGACTTTCTACTCTGAGAATGGACTCAAGGAGTTCGTCGAGTACTTGGATGCTACACGTGGCGAGAAGATCGTCGAGAATATTATCTACCTCGATACTGAGCGCAATGGCGTGCCAGTTGAGGTGGCAATGCAATATAACAACTCCTTCTCGGAGAATGTACACTCGTACGTTAACAATATCAACACTATCGAGGGAGGTACTCACCTAACGGGTTTCCGTCGCGCCTTGACTCGTACCCTCAAGAAGTACGCCGATGAGTCGGGAATGTTGGCTAAGTTGAAGTTCGAGATTAGTGGAGATGACTTCCGTGAGGGTCTTACAGCAGTTGTCTCGGTGAAGGTTGCTGAGCCTCAATTCGAGGGTCAAACCAAAACTAAGTTGGGTAACGATGAGGTTTCGGCAGCGGTGGATCAAGCCCTTTCGGCAGCATTAGGTCACTACTTGGAGGAGAATCCAAAGGATGCTAAGGCGATCGTTCAAAAGGTGATCTTGGCAGCTACAGCACGCCACGCAGCCAGAAACGCTCGCGAGATGGTGCAACGCAAAACTGCTCTTTTGGGAGTTGGCTTGCCTGGTAAATTGGCCGATTGCTCGAGCCGCGACCGCTCTATCGCAGAGATCTTCTTCGTCGAGGGAGACTCGGCGGGTGGAACAGCCAAACAAGGTCGTGACCGTAACTTCCAAGCGATTATGCCACTTCGTGGTAAGATCCTAAATATCGAGAAGGCTCAAGAGCACAAGATGTGGGAGAACGAGGAGATCAAGAATATGTTTACCGCTCTGGGTGTTACGATCGGAACTGCCGAGGATAGCAAGGCGCTTAATATCGAGAAGTTACGTTACGACAAGATCATCATTATGACCGATGCCGATGTCGATGGTAGCCACATCGCAACACTTATGCTTACTTTCTTCTTCCGCAAGATGAAGGAGTTGATCGAAAATGGTCACATCTATATCGCGACACCTCCACTGTACCTTATCAAGAAGGGTAAAAACGAGCGTTACTGCTGGGATGAGCCAGAGCGTGAAAAGGCAGTTGAGGATTTCGGAAGCAAGGGAGTTCATATCCAACGCTACAAAGGTCTTGGAGAGATGAATGCTCACCAATTGTGGGATACTACGATGAACCCAGATAGCCGCATCTTGCGCCAAGTGACTATCGACAACGCAGTTGAGGCAGATCGAGTATTCTCGATGTTGATGGGTGACGAGGTGCCACCACGACGTGAATTTATCGAGCAAAATGCTCACTACGCAAATATTGATGCATAAAGTTTAATAGGTATGAATGTTACAATAATTGGAGTTGCTGGAGGTACTGGCTCAGGGAAAAGTACCTTGGTGAAGTGTCTAAAGGAGGCTTTCAAAGATTCTGATGTCGCTACAATCTGCCATGACTATTACTACAAGGCTCATCCAGAGCTAACCTACGAGGAGCGTTCGAAGCTCAACTACGACCATCCACAATCGTTCGATACGGATATGATGGTTGACCACGTTAGTGCGCTCAAAGAGGGAGTTGCTATTTCGCACCCGCTCTACTCGTTTGTTGACCATGATCGAAAGGATGAGACTGTGACGCTGATGCCTTCGAAGGTTATTATCATCGACGGCATCTTGATCTTCGAGAATAAGGCTCTGCGCGATTTGATGGATATCAAGGTCTATGTCGACACCGAAGCTGACCTTCGCTTATCTCGCAGAATTTTGCGTGATGTATGTGATCGTGGCCGCACAATGGAGTCGGTGATCTCGCAGTATGTCACTACGGTGAAGCCTATGCACGACGAGTTTGTCGAGCCATCGAAGCGCTACGCAGATGTGATCATCCCTGAGGGAGGTTTCAACTCGGTGGCAGTGTCGATGCTTGTTGAAAGTATCAAAGCGCTAATCAACGCAAAGTAGCGATTTTGAAATAGGATTAGGCCTCTGCTACTGATCGTTGAGATGTTGCAGGATGGCTTAATAAAAAAAGGTTGAATTTCTCTCCTCGTGGTTAAGCGATGGATGGAAATTCAACCTTTTTTATATGTTATAATGTCAGTTTTGGATAAGCATTTCTTATCCAAAATACCATTTAAAATGTTTTAGAATGGATATCCCACACCAAAATTTAGCGAGGTATTATTGATATCAAACTTGCTGATCCAACGCTCACCAACAGCCATATTTGGATTATGTAGCTGAATACCCCAATCCAGACGCAGAATAGCGAAAGTTATATCCAAGCGAAGTCCGAACCCTGTGTTAAAGCCCAGCTGCTTATAGAAGCTATCGAAGTGGAAAATCCCCTCAGGATCGTCATACGAATTCGAATTCATATACCAAACATTACCCACGTCGAAGAATGTTGCACCGTGAACATTTCCCCAAATTGGGAAGCGTAGCTCGAGATTAGCCTCCAATTTTATATCTCCAACTTTGTTAGGATAGTCGCTATCATCACTCTCATCTAGGGTCGATCCAGGGCCAAGTGTACGTGGCGACCAACCTCGCATACTGTTGCTTCCACCCATGTAGAACAATCTATCGAAGGGTAGCGACAATGAGTTGCCATAAGCTAGACCAACTCCCGAGTACCAGCGAGCAGCGATTGCAGTCACCTCTCCGAGCATAATTTTGCGACTGACGTTAATGTCGGTACGAACATATTGAGCATAAGGAATTCCAAAAATATGGTATGTGTCACCATCCGATGGGGTGTCAACTAAATGCTCTACAGCATCGAGAAGATTTCCCGAACTCTCGAAGTTATAACGCAACATTGTGGCGTTGGAACTGCTGCTGAGTTGGCTATTATAAGCGTAGCTAAATGACAATCCTGCAACGAGTTGAGTCTCGAAACTCATCTCCAAGTAGTCGTTGTTTAGACTTTCGTAAAAGTCCGAGTCTAAGCTCATTACGTCGATCAAGTCGATGTCGATTGGGCGAATCGTGTAGCTCGATTGTCCACTTCGTGATCGCCATGAATAATCCCATGAACCTCCGAAAAGCGCACGCGTATAATATGGACGATCTTGGTAGCTGGCCGAAAGTTCCAAGCTAGTTCGAGGCTGAGAGACCTGCGGGAATCGTGAGGCAAACGCAGGGATGATAAATCGAGGGAATGACAATCCTGTCGAGAGTCCCAATTCCGTTGCACGTCGCTTCTCGGCGTCCGACGACTTCATAAATTCGTAACCTGTCGTAAGGGCAACATCGAAAGCCTCAGCACCGCGGAAAGTGTTGCGATTTTGGTATCCGACAGTGGCCGAAGTTCCATAAAAACTCGAAGTTGTACTTCCCTCGACCTCCAACTTTACACTCTGCGTAAGCGCTGGAGTACACAATACATTGCAACTTAAGTATCCTAGAGGCGACCCAGTTGAAAGGCTATTGTCGCTACGAAGTTGCGAAGCGTATAACATACTGTCGATAACCATATCCTCTCGCTCGGACTCAGCAAAAACAACCTTGGCACTCTTGAAATATCCGATTGACATTAGGTTTCGATATGTCTCGTCGACAAGCGATGAGTTGTAAAAACTATTTGGATATATCGGAACAGCTTGACGAAGCACCTTGCTACGAACATTGGCACGCTCACCCTCAAAGACGATGTTCAACCCTCTGAAGTACGAAGTGTCGACCTTGCTTAAGTAAGCCGTATCGGTCATGATTATCGTTGGGTCGAAGTCTGGTGCAATGTTTACATCGCTCACCCTAAAGCGAGTGCTGTTCTCCATAATCGGCTCACCTTGAGCGTTATAGCCCGATAAGTATTGCTTGATTATGGTGGTGAGCCCCACGCGTTTATCCTCGGCAAGGGTATCGGCCAAAAATGCAACGTTATTGGTCGTGAAGTTATAATATCCTCTCTGGCGCAAGCCGTTGGCAATCCTCTCTCTTTCGCGATCCAAGGTTGTCGCGTTGAAGACTCCACCAACCTTTACTAGCGAAGATGATGTGTCGCGAAGTATTAGGCTGCGAACAAAAGTGTCGCGGAATATATAGTTATGACTATCAATGATATATGGCTCTCCTTGCACCGCCTTATATGTCACAAATGCCTTCTTCTCTCGTCGAGTAGTGTCAACCTCAAATGACGACTCAGAGGCGTAGTATCCTTGAGTATTCATATAAATTTTGAGGTTTTCAGCTCCCTTGGCTGTCAAGAGAGAATCATAATATATAGGTGCTTGACCCACCTTGCGCTTAAAGCGATTCCAACTATTATCCTTGTCGGGATCGGCTAAGTTGTATGCCCAAACATAGAAGTTTGTACCTAGTAGCCGCTTGTTGCGCACCTGGCGGATGTAACTCTCTAATACGTACGCTGGTATGCGCTCATCCTTCTCTTTTTCGCTATCGGCCTCAATGGTTATCCCTTGCAGAAAGTATGATCCTTGAGGTGTATGGCGAGTCACACCACATGAGAATGTGGTGATCAAGAGGGTGAGAACAGCAATGATTCGTATTAGCTTGAGTTGCATCTAAGGTGACCTATTCGTGATTAAAAAATCCTTGTTTCTCTAAGATTTCAAAGTATTTTTTCGAGAAGTTGACGTTATCCTTGCCATTGTAGCGGTTCTTGGTGAAGATCTGCGCTAGGTTTGGAAGGTCGTTCTCTTTGAGAAGCGCTGCGGTTTGGTCCGATGCCTCCTTTTCGGCCCACAATTCGTTGATCTTCTCCGAGGTGTAGTTATTATATTTTTCGAAGTGAACTACCGCCTCCAAAGGCAAACGATCGGTGAGTGGAGGGTTTTCGTCCGCCTCACCCAAGACAATCGAGGTGACAGGAACAACCCCTGCTGGAAGCTCCAAAAGCGAGATAATCGCATCGGCCGTGTAGAGCGTAGTGCCCAAAACGCACGCTCCAAGGCCTGCCGCTTCAGCCTCCAAAATCAAATTCTGAGCAGCCATCATTCCATCTATTGCGCCATTGACGTACCAAATAAAGTTGTCGTATCGAGGCTCAGCATCTCGCTCATTACACCAAGCGCTAAAGCGATTCATGTCGGCACATACCGTAACCACGCATGGCGCATTCATCCTCTCGACTTGGCCGAAGTGAAGCGGTGAAATGCGCTTTAACATCTCCGCATCTTGGGTTACAACGAGGCTGTAATTTTGCATATTTCCGCAGGTCGAGGCTCTCGATGCAGCGGTTAGTATCTCGCGCAAAACAGCAGGGTCGATCTGCGTGCTTTTGAATTTTCGAATCGAGCGGTGCTCTTTTATCTCTTTTATCATCTTCTTATTTTATTATTGTAAGCTCTCTACAAATTTTCCCCATGCCTCTTGCTCAGTTACCACTGGCTCTAACTCGAGGATTTCACCCTGCTCATTAACATATCCCACAGAGTCGAAAGTTGCGTTTCCGGTGAGTGTAGTCACGATCGACGGGCTAAGCGAAGTTGTGCAGTAGACCATTCCTCCGCGGTTGCGTACCTCCACTGTCATCTCTTCGCGGCATACGCCAAGCAGGATTGAGACTGTGCACGAAGCGGTCATTGCTGTGCCGCACGATGGTGTCAAACCTACCCCTCGCTCGAAGGTGGCAACGAAAATTTGTTGAGCGCTCATATACTTCATCATACTAACGTTAACGCCATTGGGAAATATTGCGGGTAGAGTTTTAACTTTTTCGCCAAGTCGCGTGAGGTGATCCAAGTCGATCTCGTCACAGAGCGCCACGATGTGCGGGTTACCCAAATTGAGGTAGGTGAAGTAGAGTTCAGGGTCAAGCTCCTCGATTCTTTTGCCCACAAATCTGTCGGCCGTAAGCAAGAAATCGTCAGAGCAGGTCGCAATGTCGATATCGACGCTAAAGGTCTCGACCCCTGCAGCAATCTGCTCTTGATGGGTGATGTTGTAGATTTTTCTGCCCGAGCCCATCTTGAAGCTCTCATATTTGTGGTAACGCTCGTAGACCAATCGTGCAGCGCAACGCATACCATTTCCGCACATCTCGGCCTCAGAGCCATCGGTGTTGAACATTCGCATTGCGAAGAAGCCTGGGGCTTTTTGTACCAAGAAAAGTACTCCATCCGATGAGTTTGACTGGCATACCTTTTGCACAAAATCGGCTGTTTGTAACTCCGTTAAGTCGCGTTCTACGGCGTCTATCATCACAAATCTGTTACCAGAACCGTGACATAATATATATTTAATCTTATCCATACGCTTAATTTCTCATCAAAAGTAGAAATAAATCACATTATGAGCAAATTTTTTTGCCGAAGTGATTGATATTTCAAAAAAAATCTATAAAATTGCAAAACGAAAAATGTGCAATAAAAGATAGTTCAACATAATTTTTGTATTTTTCCTAACAATGAAAGCTGTAAAGAGCATCCGTTTTAGTAACGAAGAGTTCGCCGATCAAGCAACAAAGCGTGGAACAAAACTCACGCCAAACAAAAAAAGTGGAAAGGATAGACACCACCTCTATCGCAGTCTCGAAGGGGACGATGAGGATGATCTAGATGACTTTACACTCAAAACCAGAGAGTCAGCTCTCGACTTTTTCGACGATGGAGAGGTCGATGATGATGACGACCTGCTCGACGACGATGAAGAATAAAAAATCACTATGACAGAAAAATTTATCATGGCTGGGGCAACACCCCTCCACCTATGCGACTCTGAAAAGGGAGAGCGCACAATTGTTTTACTCCACGGTTACCTCGAGTCGATGTTGGTGTGGGAAGATTTCGTCCCGCTGCTCTATAAGGAGGCGCGTGTTATAACGCTCGATCTTCCAGGTCATGGCATCTCGGTTGTCGATGGCACTTGTCACACGATGGAGTTCTTAGCCGATGTGGTGCATGATGCTTTGGCAGAGCTTGGTGTTGACCGTTGCACTCTTGTGGGGCACTCGATGGGTGGTTATGCCGCTCTGGCCTTTTGTAAGAAATATCCTGAACAGTTGGATGCGCTGGTGCTTCTGAGCTCAACGCCAAATGGAGATACTCAGGAGAAACGAGAAAATCGTGAGCGCGAGATAAAACTTATCGAGGCGGGTAAGAAAGAGGCTCTGTCGGCCGTAGCTCCCGCAGCGGGGTTCGCCGAGGGGAATCGTAAGCGATTGGCTCCATATATTGACGATCTGCGCGATCAAGTTATGATCACCGAGGATGATGGGATCTTGGCTCTACTTCGCGGCATGATGTGCCGCGAGGATCAAAACGAGATGCTCCGCAATTCAGAGGTGAAACAGCTTTTTATCTTTGGCGAGAAAGATAACTATATTCCAAAAGAGGCTGCAGAGGCGATTGCTGCAGCTCACCGCCAAGCGCAAATTGCTTGGCTCGGTGAGTCTGGCCATATGGGCTTTATCGAGGAGCCTGAGAAGTGTGCTTCTATTTTGCTTGAAGTGGCTTTAGCCTAATAGCTTGGTCACCGCACTAGTTGAGAGCGGCGACCAAGTTAATTTTGTTATAAGTTTTCTGCTTCGGATAGCCATAGGGTAGCCGTAGCATCACTAGGCATACGCCAATCCCCGCGAGGTGAAAGCGACACGCTACCAACTTTGGGCGCGTCAGGAGTTGCCGAGCGTTTAAACTGCTGGTTGAAGAATCGGCGGATAAATATCTTAAGCCATTTTTTTATTGTCTGCGTGTCGTACTCACCAACGAATGCGCGAGCTGCCAAGTCGTATATTTTGCTCACCGAGAAGTTCATACGTACAAAGTTGTAGAGGAAGAAGTCGTGCAGCTCGTATGGCCCCACAAGATCCTCGGTTTTTTGAGAAATCTCATCATTCTCGTCAGCAGGCAACAACTCGGGACTGATGGGCGTGTCAGCCACATCGCGCAAGATATTAGCCGTAGGAGTACCATCCACTGTCTCAGCAAACCACTCCACAAGGTATCGAATCAGAGTCTTGGGCACAGAGGCGTTAACGCCATACATCGACATATGATCGCCATTATATGTTGCCCAGCCTAGAGCGATTTCGCTCAGGTCTCCTGTGCCGACCACTATTCCCCCTTCGGTGTGAGTTAAGTCCATCAGTATCTGCGTTCGTTCGCGCGCCTGACTATTCTCGAATGCCACGCTGCGATCCGATGGGTCGAGCCCAATATCGGAGAAGTGTTGCAGGCAGGCAGCAGTAATCGAGATCTCACGAATGGTAATACCGAGTTCCTCCATCAAACTTATAGCGTTGTTATATGTGCGACCCGTAGTTCCAAATCCAGGCATGGTGACACCAATAATCCCCTTGCGGTCGAGCCCCAGGCGATCGAATGTCTTGACAGCGACCAGTAGAGCAAGGGTAGAATCCAACCCTCCAGAAATTCCAATAATCACCTTCTCGGCTCCGATATGGTTCAATCGCTGCGCTAAGCCATTGGTCTGAATCGAGAAGATTTCGTTGCAGCGCTCACTACGTCGAGCCTTCGAAGATGGAACAAACGGCATCTTGTCGATAGGTCGCAGAAGGTCGATCTGCTCTTGCACGATGGTCGAAGCGCTACATATATTAAAGGCTGAGCCTGCGTTGCGATGGAACGTTGTAGTTTGGAATCGCTTATTGCGTAGCGCCTCGATGTCGATATCGGCAAATGTCATCTGCTCATCGAGCGAGAAACGATCCGCCGAAGCTAAGATCTGCCCATTCTCGGCAATGATACCATTTCCAGCAAAGACCAAATCGGTCGACGACTCACCAAATCCAGCTGACGAGTATACGTAGGCTGATAGGCATCGAGCCGACTGCTGCTTGACAAGCGAGAGGAGATAATCGTTCTTACCAACCACTTCGGGCGATGCCGAGAGGTTGAAGATCACCTCGGCTACTTCGCACAGGTGTGACGATGGAGGAGCAGGAACCCAAAGATCTTCGCAAATCTCTATGCCACACTTTGCGCCATTAATCTCGAAGATCATATCGGTCGAGAATGGCACTTTTTGATCTCCAATCACAACCTCCTCAAGGTAGGTATTCTCCCCTGAGGCAAACCAGCGAGCCTCGTAAAACTCCGAATAGTTAGGAATATGAATCTTGGGCACAAGACCAAGTATCTTGCCCTTCGAGACTACCGCAGCGCAGTTGTAGAGTGCCGAGCGAAAAGCAATTGGCACGCCAACGATCGTCGTAAGCTCAAAATCGCGGCTTCTATCTGCGAGTTCCGCAAGCGCCTCGAGTGCCGCCTCTCGCAGGTTCGAGTGCAGAAACAGATCGGCACAGGTGTAGCCCGTGATCGAAAGTTCAGGCAGAAGCAACACCTCAGCACCATCGACAGCGGCACGCGACATGGCAACCAACGTCTGCTCGAGGTTGTGTTGCACATCGCCAATCTTTACAAATGGAGCAGCTGTCGCGACTCTAAAATAACTACCTTTTCGCATACTCTACTTAGCCCACAATTGAGCGATGTTAACAATAACCTTTGTTGCTCGCTCCATCGTGTCGAGTGAGCAATATTCAAACTTGCCGTGGAAGTTCATTCCGCCAGCAAAGATATTTGGACATGGAAGACCCATAAATGATAGGCGAGCTCCATCGGTACCGCCGCGGATTGGCTTGATGATTGGCGTCACACCCGCCAACTCCATCGCTTGGAACGCCTTGTCGATTACCTGTGGGTGTGGCTCGACCATCTTGCGCATATTGAAATATTGATCCTTGATGGTAAGAGTCAAAGCCTCCTTGCTGTAACGCTTTTGAAGAAGATCTACGCAGCTCCACATCCACACCTTCTTCGCCTCGAATTTATCGGCATCGTGATCGCGGATGATATAGCTGATCTGCGCCTTCTCGACACTGCCCTCGATTCCGACACAGTGAAAAAATCCTTCGTAACCCGTTGTGTGCTCTGGTCGCTCCATTGATGGGAGTAGTGAATTTAGCTCGCACGCGACTTGGATTGCGTTGATCATCTTGTTTTTGGCATATCCTGGGTGGACGTTGCGACCTTGAATTGCGATCTTTGCCGAGGCTGCGTTGAAGTTCTCGTACTCCAATTCGCCCTCGATGCTTCCGTCGATTGTGTATGCGAAATCGGCTCCAAATGCAGCTACATCGAAGTAATCTACTCCGCGACCAACCTCCTCATCGGGAGTAAAACCAATGCGGATCTTGCCATGCTTGATCTCGGGATGAGCCAATAGATACTCGGCAGCGGTCATAATCTCTGCCACACCAGCCTTGTCGTCAGCTCCAAGTAGGGTAGTGCCATCGGTGTGAATTAGGGTGTGACCCACAAAGCCTTTGAGCTCGGGGAAGTCGCTAACTTTCATCGTGAGGTGTGCATTGAGCATAATATCGCCACCTTGGTAATCCTCGATAATGCGAGGTTTGATATCCTTGCCGCTCATATCTGGCGAAGTGTCGACGTGAGCTACAAATCCGATTGTTGGCACATTTTCGTAACCTTCGCTCGCGGGGATTGTTCCCATTGTGTAGCCATATTTGTCGGTTGTAACATCACTCAATCCGATGAGCTTCATCTCCTCGTTCAAGTAATTAAGCAAAACCAACTGCTTCTCGGTTGATGGGAATGTAGTGCTCTCCTCGCAACTTTGAGTGTCGAAAGAGACGTATTTCAAAAATCTGGTTTTTAGTTCCATACTATTATCTATTTTATTTTAATTTGTTCAAAACTTCTAAAAGAACAAAGTTAATGATTTTTTCCATCTATTCTTACTTCTGGTAGGTAAATTTATCAGCTAAAAGGTTGCGATGAAGCCAATTTATAAGAGTTTTTATTAATTTATTGTTACCTTTGCCCTCAGAACTCTCAAAAAAGAAAAATAAGATGGGCAAAATATTTAAAAATCAAACTGAGCGTACTCCATCACTTATCGCCTCTTTGATTCCTCTAGCGGTTCTGACCGTGTTACTTTTTTTAGTTATTAAAGCATTTGGTTCGGACTCTATTAGTGGCGGTAGTCAAATTGCGCTGCTTACGGCAACAGCTATCTGCGGTGTAATTTCGATCTTTGGTTTCGGCTGCTCATGGGAGAAGTTGGAGGCTGCGATGACCGAAAATATCCGAGCTTCGGGAACGGCAATCGTTATCTTGCTGCTTATCGGTGCTATCTCGGGCTCGTGGATGTTGAGCGGAGTTGTGCCTACGATGATCTATTATGGTCTCGATCTGTTAAATCCTAAGATCTTCTTGGTGGCTACGTGCGTTATCTGTGCGTTGGTTTCGCTCCTAACGGGTAGCTCGTGGACTACGGTGGCAACCATCGGTGTTGCCTTTATGGGAATTGGCTCAGCCTTAGGCTTTTCCGAGGGGTGGATCGCAGGTGCGATAATCTCGGGAGCTTACTTTGGAGATAAGATCTCGGTTCTTTCGGATACTACCGTTTTGGCCTCGTCGACTGTCGGTGTGCCAATCTTTACTCATATTCAGTATATGCTCTACACGAGTTTTCCAGCCTTTGTGGTTGCGATGATTGTCTTTACCGTTGTGGGTTTCTCGGGTGTGCAGACCGATGCTGCTGATGTTAGTGCTTATACTCAAACGATCTCATCGACCTTCAATATCTCTCCTTGGTTGTTAGCTGTGCCAGTATTGACAGGTGTTTTGATCGCTATGCGTCTGCCTGCGATTATCACCCTCTTTGCTTCGACATTTATGGCGGCGATGGTGATGCTTTTCGTGCAACCCGAGATTATGTCGGAGGTGGTTGGTGTCACAGAGCTTGATGGTATGGCTCGCTTCAAAGCTGTATTTATGAGTTGTTATGGTTCGACCTCGATTCAAACTCCAGTGGAGGCTGTTACCGACTTGATCTCAACGCGTGGTATGTCGGGAATGTTGAGTACAATTTGGCTTATTATCTGTGCGATGTGTTTCGGTGGTGCGATGGCTGGTAGTGGTATGTTGGAGACCATTACGCGTCTGTTTTTGCGTATTGTAAATGGTGCTGCCTCGACTGTGGCCTCGACCCTATGTTCTGGATTTTTCTTTAATCTCTGCACGGGAGATCAATATATTTCGATTATTCTTACTGGTCGACTTTTTAAATCTTTGTATGAAAAGCAGGGGCTCGAGGATCGACTTTTGAGCCGCTCGGTGGAGGATTCGGCAACTGTTACTTCGGTGCTTATTCCTTGGAATACATGCGGTATGACGCAGGCTACGGTGCTTGGTGTGGCGACATTTACTTACTTGCCATATTGTATTTTTAATATAGCTAGTCCGATAATGTCGCTTTTGATGGCTCTGCTTGGGATTAATATTAAGCGTCGGTTGATGAAGTAGACGGCTTTGTGGATATATGATTTAGGGTGACTAACAAGTTCTCAAACTTGATTAGTCACCCTTGATTTGTATTGCAGCTCTTTGAGCTGCTCGCCCTCGGCGCATTTTTGTTCCAAAAATGCTTTTTTATGAGGGAGGGCGATTGTGTTTCTTGCGTTGGGGACTGCGCCTAATGCCGGCGCGGGCACCAAACAAGTTTGGATTCAAAAACTGCGTTTTTGTCTTATAGCAACTTTAAAATCTCGTTAGCCGAATCAACCACATGCTTAGCACCAGCCTCAACCAACTCCTCACGAGTGCGGAAACCCCACGTAACACCCACCGAGTCAACCCCCGCAGCAGCGGCTGTAAGCATGTCAACCCCAGAATCACCTACAAAAAGAATCTTGTCGGGAGTGTACGAAGTGCGCTGAATAATCTCACGAACGATATACGGATCGGGCTTGAGGGCAATATTTGGACGTTGACCCAAAACAGTGGCGAAACGAATATTTGGGAAATAGTGCTTCGCCAATTTCTCGCAACCCGCCTGGAACTTATTCGAAGCGATAGCCATTGCCACACCCTGCTCCTGAAGCGCAAGTAGAAGCTCCTGGATACCCGCATATGGCGTAGTGTGAATAGCAATCTGCTCGGTGTACAACGCGACGAAATCCTTGCGAACCTCGGCAATTCTCTCCTCAGAGCGAAGTGGCTCAGGAATAGCTCTCTCGACAAGTCGGAGGATGCCGTTGCCAACAAACGAGTTGTAATCCTCGATCGAGTGGGTTGGGAGCTTGTGTTTCTCAAGCGTAAGGTTGCAGCAAGCTGCCAAGTCACCAATGGTGTTGAGTAGCGTGCCGTCAAGATCGAAGATAATGAGTTGTTTCATATTTTATTTATTTAATTTGTTTTCTAAAATGGGTTAAATAACCGTGGGTAAATAGTAAATAGCGATGCCAGCAATGGCCGATAAAATGATCAGCTGTATGGGGTTCACCTTCTTGAGCGATGCGACAAATGCAGCAGCAAATAACGCCCAGCTCCACCCGTCAATCATATTTGCGCTAGCGCTATCCTCGGGGAAAATCAACACCAGAGAAGCCGCAGCGATCATACCTATAATAGAAGGGCGCATGGCAGTCATCACACATTCCATGTATCGGCTATTTTTCAATCGCAAAAAGAATCTAGTGATAAGCACCATAAGGGTGAGCGAAGGCAAGCAGACCGAGATTGTCGCCACCACCGAGCCCCAAAATCCAGCGATCGTGTAGCCGATGTATGTCGCCGAATTAATAGCAATTGGCCCAGGGGTCATTTGCGAGATGGCGATAATGTCGCTTAGTGCTGCGCTCGAGATCCACGCGCGTTGCACAACTACCTCGTGGTGAATTAGCGAGAGCATGGTGTAGCCTCCACCAAAGCCAAAGAAACCTATCTTGAGGTAACATAAAAAGAGTTGAAGATAGATCATTCTGCGACTTTTTTAGAGGTGAAATATGCCCACACTACACCAATCACAGCCGAAGTGAAAAGCAGGTAGACAGGCGAAAATGCAAAATACCAAAGAGCTGCCGCAGCCACTGCCGCAAGTGCGATATGAAGGGGCTTCATTGGTCGAACGAGCGAGACCATCGGAGCAAGAATCAAGGCGATAACCACAGGTCGCATACCCTTAAACGCTGCATCGACAATCTTATTATCGCGAATATGGCTAAAGTAAAGCGCAACGATCAGCAAAATAAGAAACGAGGGTAGCACCACACCGATAAGTGAGGCCAAAGCCCCCTTGTAACCTCGACTCTTATAACCAACAAAAACGGCTGTGTTGAGCGAAATTGGCCCTGGAGCCGATTGAGCGATGGTCAAGAGATCCATAAACTCCTTTTTTGCAACCCATGCGCGTTTGTCGATAACCTCGCGTTCGATAAGCGGAATCATTGCATATCCACCACCGAAGGTGAAGATACCTATCTTTAGGAATGTCGAGAATAGATCTCTGAGTCGAACTTGTTTCATTATTTCATCTGGCTTTTAGTGGCTACGATCGACGCTGCAACTACTGCTGCTGTCTCGGTGCGAAGTCGTTGATTGCCAAGCGATATCTCGCGATATCCTTTTGCCAAGGCTGCCTTTACCTCCTCGGGCGAAAAGTCACCCTCGGGACCAATTAAGATCTCGATTGCGCCCGAAGTTGGTGCAACATCGCCTAAGAAAACACGTCCTTCGTCGCTAAGCGGCTCACCGCAATGAGCGATAAATCTTTCACCCGAAAATTCGCGGTCGATAATTGCTTTAAGTGGTGTAATATCGTGAAGTACAGGGTGATAAGCCTTCAATGATTGCTTCATAGCCGAAGTCACAACCTTAGTCTCACGCTCCAATTTTATCGCCTTGCGCTCCGAATGTGAGCTCAAAAGAGTATACACCTCGCTCACACCAATCTCGGTAGCTTTCTCCAAGAACCACTCGAAACGCTCGATGTTTTTGGTCGGTGCAACGCACATCGTCAGCTGATAGGGTAGTGGCTCGAACTCCTCGATGCTGCTCACAACCTCGACGGTGCAGCGCTTAGGATTTGCGTCGATGACCTGGCATGAAAATAAAGTGCCTAGACCATTCGTTATAGTAATGTTATCGCCCAGCGAGAGGCGTAAAACCCTCACTGCGTGTTTCGACTCCTCCTCGCTTAGAGTGTAGTGTGGAGGGAGGATATTTGGGGCGTAAAATAGTTGCATTAGAGTTATATTATTTTTACCTTTGCAAAGATAAATAAAATTGTTTAAAAAATTAAATAATATTATATGAGACGTTTTCATTTTTTCATTTCAGCACTTCTGCTTATGACACTTTCCCTTTCATGCAACACTAAAGTTCAAGAGGTTAGCAACCCACTATTAAGCGAGTGGGACACTCCATTTGGAGCACCACCATTCGAGGAGATCAAGCCGCAGCACTATATGCCAGCATTCGAGGTAGCTATGGAGGAGCATAATGCTGAAATCGAGGAGATAATCAAAAATAGCGACGATCCGTCGTTCGAAAATGTGATCTTGGCTTATGATAATTCAGGAAAGTTGTTGTGGGATATCTACAACATCTTCGGGATGATCTCGGCAGCTGAGACTAACGAAGAATTGCAGGCAATAAACGAGGAGTTTTCACCAATAATCACAGCTCACGTTGGTAAAATTGGTTTAAATGAGGAACTATTTACCAAGATTCAAAATGTCTACGACAAGCGCAAAACATTGGGCCTTGATGCCGAGCAGTTGCGCCTAACCGAGAAGATCTACAACTCGTTTGTGCGTAGCGGAGCGTTGCTTCACGGCGAAGCTAAGGAGCGTATGCAGGCGATCAACGAGGAGCTAGCTCTCTTAGAGGTGCGTTTTGGTCAAAACCTTTTGGCCGAGAACAACAACTTCCGTTTAGAACTTAGCTCGAAGGATTTGAATGGACTTCCCGAGGGTGTGCGCAATGCAGCCAAGGAGGCTGGTGAGGCGTTGGGTCTCGAGAATAGATGGGTTATTACGCTCCAAGCGCCAAGCTGGATTCCATTTATGACCTATTCTACAAAACGCGACTTGCGCGAAAAACTCTACAAAGCATATATCTCGCGCGGAAACAACAACGATGAGTTAGATAACAAGCAGATCATCAACGATATGGCACGCCTAAGAAGCGAAAAGGCGCAACTCCTAGGCTTTAGCGACTATGCCGACTATGTGATCTCGGATCAAATGGCTAAAAAAACGTCAAAGGTCTACGCCCTGCTAGACGAAATTTGGACTCCTGCACTAGAGAGCTCAAAGGCCGAGCTAGAGGAGCTGAATGCACTATTCGAAAAGCAAGTTCCAGGCGAGACGTTCCAATCATGGGATTGGTGGTACTACTCGGAGCTAGTTCGCAAGGATAAATATGCACTCGACGAGGAGATGTTGCGTCCATATTTCTCGCTCCAAAATGTCCAAAGCGGAATTTTTATGCTGGCTAACCGACTCTACGGTGTCACTTTCCGACCAGTCGCAGTGCCTCACTACCACTCGGAGTGCGTAGCCTTCGAGGTGATCGACGTCGATAACTCGCACCTAGGCCTGTTGTACTTCGATTATCACCCACGTGCCGGCAAGAGCCAAGGTGCATGGTGTGGCAATTATCGCGAGCAGCGTTACGAAAATGGTGAGCGTGTAGCGCCAATCGTCTCGATCGTCTGCAACTTCACTCGACCAAGTGGTAAGAATCCTGCGCTTTTGTCGCTCGACGAGACCGAGACTCTTTTCCATGAGTTTGGCCACGCCCTACACTTTCTTTTCCACGATGTTAAGTATCGCGGACTCACCGAAGTTGAGGGAGATTTCGTAGAGCTTCCATCGCAAATTATGGAGAATTGGGCATTCGAACCAGCACTTTTGGAGAAATACGCTTTCCACCACCGTACAAATAAGGTTATCCCTGAGAATCTTATCCAAAAGTTACGCCGCAGCACACTCTTTAACCAAGGATTTATGACAACCGAGCTTACTGCAGCAGCGTTGTCGGATCTAGATGTTCACTCGATTAAGGCCTACACACCATTCGATGTTGAGGCTTATGAAAAGAGCATACTTAACGAGCAACGCGGATTGATTACCGAGATCGAGCCACGTTACCACTACACATATTTTAGCCATATCTTCGATGGCGGCTACTCGGCAGGTTACTACTTCTACCTTTGGGCCGAGGTGTTGGATCAAGATGCCTTCAGCGCGTTCAAGGAGAGTGGAGACCTATTTAATAAAAGGCTAGCCGATAGTTTCCGCCGCAACGTCTTGGAACGTGGTGGTTCGGAAGATGGAATGGTGATGTATAAGAAATTCCGCGGAGCCGAGCCCAATAAAGATGCGATGCTTTATAGCCGAGGTCTCAAGGAGCGTGAAGTCGAGGAGGAGGAGCTACTCGATCTAGAGGATGAGTCGATCGAGGAGGAGGATGCCATTGATGTGAAGCCAATAGATACGTTGAATCGCAGAACACCTCGCGCATTTAAAAAATCGGTGGGTGAGAAAGGCGATATGAAAACAAGAGAATAAAAAATATATTTATGAAAAAAAACTTTTTAATTATGGCAATTTCCGCTATTGCGATTGGTTGTGCCGACCACTCAATTCCACAGGCTCAATATCCAGAGTTGGATCTTTCGAATCCACTATTGGCCGAGTGGGACACACCACACCAAACGCCACCATTTTCAAAAATTAAGCTCGAGGATTACGAGCCAGCCTTCGATGCCGCTATTGCATTTTCGCGTGCCGAGCTCGAGGCGATTATCTCGAATCCCTCGAAGCCGACTTTCGGAAATACCATCGTCGCGTTGGAGCGCCAGGGAGAGTTGTTGGGCAAAGTGGCTGGAGTATTCTATCCGCTTTTGAGTGCCTACACATCGGACCAGATGCAAGATGTAGCTATGCGAGTTCAACCAAAGCTCACCGAGCTTGGTAACGATATTTCACTCAATCCAGAACTTTTCGCAAGAGTGAAGGCAGTTTACGATAATCCAGGTCGCAACCTATCGGCCGAAGATAAGATGCTTTTAGAGAATACCTACAAGGGATTTGCTCGTGGAGGAGCCGCACTTTCGGACTCTGACAAGGAGCTCTATCGAGAGTATTCGACCGAGCTTTCGGCTGCGACACTGCAATTTGGCCAAAATTCATTGGCTGCAACAAACGCCTTTAGTGTCAATATGACCAACCCTAAAGATGTCGCAGATCTTTCGGATGTTGTCAAAGAGGCGATGGCCTTAGAGGCAAAATCTCGAGGAGAGAAGGGTTGGACCGTGACGCTTCAAGCGCCAAGCATGATTCCTTTTATGACCTACTCGGGAAATCGCGAGATCAAAGAGAAATTGTGGCGTGCAAGTAGCTCAAAGGCTTTGGGTGGAGAGTTCGATAACTCGGATAATATCCGCAAAATCGTCGACTTGCGTCTTAAGATGGCAAAACTTTTGGGCTTTGAGACCTATGCAGATTTTAAGCTCGATGATACTATGGCCGAGAGTGCCGATAAGGTGAATGGATTCCTCACGGAGCTTTTAGAGCCAACCATCGAGAGTGCTAAGGGTGACTATGCAGCAGTTGTTGCATATGCTGAGGCGAATGGATTCAAGGGCGAATTTATGCCTTGGGACTTCGCTTACTACGCTGAGAAGTACAAAAGCGATAAGTTTTCGGTGAATGATGAGCTTGTAAAACCATACTTGAAGCTCGAAAATGTGATTGATGGCGTTCTGCTTTTGGCGACCAAACTATACGATATTACCTTCACGAAGGTTGATAACATCGACGTTTTCGATCCTGAGATGACAACCTACGAGGTGCGCGACGCTGCAGGGGATTTCCTTTCGGTGTTGTATCTCGATTTCTTCCCACGTGCGTCGAAGCAATCTGGGGCTTGGATGACTGAGTTCCGTGGAACATCTATCAAGGATGGCATCGAGACTCGACCACTTGTAACCCTTACGATGAGCTTCACTAAACCAACCGAGACAACTCCATCGCTACTTACTTTCGATGAGTTCGAGACATTCCTTCACGAGTTTGGCCACGGTCTGCATGGTATGTTGGCTAAGGGACGCTACGAGTCGCTTAATGGTACGAATGTATACCGCGACTTTGTAGAGCTTCCATCGCAACTTATGGAGAATTGGGCTACCGAGCGTGAATACCTAGATCTTTGGGCTACTCACTACCAAACTGGCGAGGCGATTCCGCAGGAGTTGATCGACAAGATCGTTGCAGCGCAGAATTACAATGCAGCTTATGCGCACGTGCGCCAGCTTCAATATGGAATCCTCGATATGGCTTGGCACTCGCTCAAGGAGCCTTACACGGGTGATGTTGCTGAGTTCGAGAGCACAGCAACTAAGCGAACTCAAATTTTGCCTACTGTTGAGGGTACTGCGATGAGCCCAGCTTTTGGACATATCTTTAGTGGTGGTTACGCTGCGGGATATTATAGCTATAAATGGGCTGAGGTGTTGGAGGCTGATGCGTTTGATGTTTTCAAGAAGGGTGGAATTTTCAATAAGGAGTTGGCTGCCGAGTTCCGCGAGAAGCTCCTTTCGAAGGGTGGACAACAACATCCAATGGAGTTGTATGTTGACTTCGCGGGTCGCGAGCCGCAACCGCAGGCGTTAATTGATCGCGTACTTAGATAAGAACAAAAACGTCAGAAAAAAAAACTCATCGAGCGCCCAAGCACTCGATGAGTTTTTTTATTTAAGTCGGAGTATAACCTTACGCCTTAATAGCAGCGTCGACCACCTCGCTAATGCGGTCGAAAACCTCGTCCATTGAACCTAGGCCGTCGATTGCAGCATATTTGTTTTGCTTAGTGTAGTAATCAGCAACGATTGCAGTTTGCGCGTTGTAAACCGAGATTCTATTGCGGATAACATCCTCAGAAGCATCGTCAGCACGACCTGAATCCTTACCACGAAGAAGAATGCGCTTTACAAGCTCCTCCTCAGGAACCTCCATATAGATCATGATATCTACCGAGTCGTTGTTCTGCTCAAGAATCTTGTCGAACGCCTCAGCTTGAGCTGTTGTGCGAGGGAAACCATCAAAG
>JBCQVS010000023.1:30286-33627 GCA_047172885.1 Rikenellaceae bacterium
CAAAGATATTTCCACGATCCTCTTTGTGCTCTACAACATAATTTGCAATCATGTCGATCACGATTTGATCTGGAGCCAATTTACCAGCCTCAATATACTCGCTCATGCTCTTTCCAAGCTCAGTTCCGCGATTAATCTCGCCACGGATTACCTCACCCGTAGATACGTGATTTACACCATATTTCTCTTTAAGTTTAGCAGCCTGAGTGCCTTTTCCACATCCTGGCGCGCCAAAAAGTACGATATTCAACATTTCTTTATAAATTTAAAAATTTCCACAAATTTAGACCTTTTTTTGTTATTTTCATAATCTATGGACAACTTTTTATCTGAAGTATATTAAAAAAAATATCAAATACTAGAATCCGCGACCAAACATCAACCAATACTTCTCGCCTAATCGCTCCCAACTATAGAACGCAGCACCCGCAAAATCGGCAGTATAGTCGGTTAGATATTGCTGAGCCTCTGCTGTTTGTCCAGCCTCAAGAAGCGCAGCAACGTAGGTCTCAACCATAGGCTGTTCCGCGAAAATCTTAGCCTCCAATCGAGCCACTTCCGCCTTCATCGACTCGCGACTCTTGCCCCATGCAACCTGCGCAAGGCGATTAGTCTCGCGGAAACGCCACAAAGCAGACTCATCGCTCTTGCGTTTTTGACCACACATCTCAAACTCCGAAGGTAGGCTAAGTGTACCACTATATATAGGTATACGTGGCGACTGTCCAGGATTGTCATACGATAGGTATGCCACAGCCCCGATCTCGTCTGGCAACCATGAGCGACATTGGATAACCTCCGAGTAGCTACACCAACATACCGAAACGGTGCGCACGAACTCGACAGCATCTGGCTTAAGTGTGTTGACAAGATCGCGGAAATCTTTGCTCATCCAATTGTTGACAATCGGAGAGACAACCTTTTCGCCATCAACCTCGACCATCAAATTTTGCGACATATCCCAAGGTGTACCTTGATAATCCATGCGATAGATAGCCATTGCATCTTGAGGCGAGACCTTCTTCTCGGGCTTCACCGACACAGGAAGCTCATCATCGTCCATCGACAAGTTGAGTGATGGAGCAAGCGAGCTGAGGACCATAAAGTCGCGAATCGCGAAATTCTTCTTATCGCCAGCAATCTTATAGAATTTAAACGGCTCCTTGCCATCCCAATACCCAAGTTCCTTTGCACGCTCGCGGATATCGGCGCTATACATAAAATAGTCTGAATTGTCGAAGTCGACATCAGCGATACGAGGAACATTTGCCGAAATTCCCACATGATCGTCAGGAATTCGTTGTGCCACCCACAAAGCTGAAGGAGTGCCCTCACTTCCCGAGCCAGTGATCTCGAAAATCCAAACCTCCTCAGGGTCGGCAAATGTCAAACACTCACCAGAATCACCATATCCATACTCGGCAACGAGCTCACCGATAAGTTCGATAGCCTCGCGAGCAGTGGTTGTGCGCTGTAGAACTATGCGTTGCAGCTCCTCGATCAAGAACAAACCCTCCTCGTTTTGTAACTCCTTGCGACCCACGAATGTAGTCTCGCCAATTGCCAACTGCTTCTCATTGAGGCATGGATAGGCGGTGTTAAGATATGCGTATGTTTCGGCCGTTGGAGCTGGAATCGACCCTTTGGTTGTTACACCACGTAGGTCGTGAGGCTCTTCAGTCTTGAGCAATCCCCATTGAATAATATCCTCCTCGCCCTCTGCGAAGGTTTTGCGAGGGACGATATTCGACCATGTGCGGTAATTCCCATCGCACGTGTGTGATGTCATTGTCGATCCATCGGTCGAAGCCTCCTTACCAATGAGCAGCGCGGTGCAGCTTAGTGAGTAATCCTCACCCGATACAGGGTCAATGTTTTGAGCAATCGCCGAAGCCGTAAAGAGTGAGCAGGCAAAAAATAGTAGTAGTTTTCTCATTGTATTGTAATTCTTTAATATTAAAATGCATCTTATATCTAGATGAGCGAAGGTAGTTATAATATCATAATCTTATACGTCAACAGCTCAATATTTTATAATAATCTTACGCGAAGTGATAAATTTACATCGAACAGTGATTATTTATTACTATCTTTGCCTTTAATAATATATAATGTATCAAATGGAAAAAAAGAGAGAGAGAACTGAAATTTCTGAGTTGGGCCAGTTTAAACTTATAGATCGACTAACGGAGGGTTTTAAATCAAATAATGAATCAACAATCAAGGGCGTTGGTGACGATGCAGCGGTGATTGATATAGGTGGTGGAGAGGTTCTGCTCACCTCGAGCGATATGCTTTTGGAGGGTGTCGATTTCGATTTAACTTACTTCCCGTTGAAGCACCTCGGTTACAAAGCAGTGGTTGTTGGAATAAACGACATCTTGGCGATGAATGGCCGACCAACGCAAATCACAATTTCGTTGGGTGTCTCGGCAAAATTACCTGTTGAGGCTTTGGAGGATCTCTACGAAGGAGTGCGTGTGGCGTGTGGGCAGTATAACGTGGATCTTGTTGGAGGTGATACTCGCGCTTCGCTCACAGGTCTTGTGATCTCTGTCGCGGCTGTTGGTCGAGCTCGCAAGGAGAGTGTGACCTATCGAAGCGGCGCTAGGGTCAACGATCTAATCTGTATTACGGGAAGTCTCGGTGCGGCCTATATGGGTCTTCACCTTTTGGAACGCGAAAAGCGAGTGCTTCGAGAGGTCAAGAATCCGCAACCGCAATTCGAGGGTTACGAATATCTGCTTCAAAGTTACCTTAAACCCGAAGCGCGATTAAATATTATCGAGTCACTCGACGAAGAGTCGATTATCCCAACTTCGATGATTGACCTTTCGGATGGCTTGGCTAGCGACATCCTGCAAATTTGTAAAGCCTCTTCTTGTGGTGCTCGAATCTATTTGGAGCGTATTCCAATTGCCAAACAGACCTCGGCACTTGCTGCCGAACTCAATTCCGATCAAGTTGTCGCAGCTTTGAATGGAGGCGAAGATCACGAATTGATGTTTACTTTGCCACTCGAGATGCAAGAGTCGGTCGCGAAACTAGGGTGTATCGACATCATTGGACATATTACCGAGCAGCGAAAGGGTGCTTTTTTGGTAGCTCCCGATGGTGCTGAGATTGCACTTAAGTCTCAAGGGTTTCCCGAAGGACTAGTTTTATAGGGCTATACCTATATATTATATATAGGGTTTTAAGCCTGTTTTTTACAAAATTAATAATAGCTCCGATGCTTTGCTAGCGTCGGAGCAATTTCTTTTCTAATAGATTAAAAAAGAATTCGAGGGTTAACTTACTATCTGTAAGCGTAGTAGGCTATTTAGGTGCAAAACCTAAGT
>JBCQVS010000024.1:0-32884 GCA_047172885.1 Rikenellaceae bacterium
CTTTGGCTTCTGCTCGCAGCGTCGGGGTTGGGCTATGCCGATATGGAGCGATATATAATGTTTGTGAGTGAAGGTGAGACTCAGTGGCGAGTCTATGGCGCTGATAATGAGGTGAAAGAACTGCCTATCGCCATTAAGCTCAACGACTTCGATATGGAGGTCTATCCACCAAAATTGGCAATTATCAACAAGGAGACAGGTGCCGTGCAACCTGAATCCAAACCTCAATATTTCCAAATTGACGAAGATGCACCTCGCGGAACTCTTGCAGGTTTCGACATCTCCATCGAGGAGTATATCCACAAAGCGGTGCGCAGTGCCGACAGCACCTATCGCCATGTGCCAATGGCTGGAGCAACTCCTGCGGCAAAGATCATAGCCAGTCGAGAGGGGCAAACCTCCGAAGGTTGGGTGTGTGGCGGAAATCAACTGCAATACTATATGACCCTGCCGCTTGACGACACCTTCAGCATTGTGATGACCCCTGCCGAACCGCGAAAATTCTCCTCAGATGTTGAGGTCTATACCGAAAGTGGCGAGTTTGTCGGGGCTCAAATTGAGGTTAACAAACCACTGCAAGTCGACTCGTGGAAGATCTACCAATATGGATACGACAATGCTGCGGGGAGCCTTTCGAGTTACAGCAGCTTCGAATTGGTCTACGATGAGTGGTTGCCCGCGGTCTATGCTGGAATATTTTTTATAATGCTCGGTTCGCTGCATATGATCGTCAGCGGCCGTAAGAGAATAATTAAAAAGGCGCAAAATGAGTTGGAGTAATTTTATATGGTTTGCCGTGCCCGCTATTGTGTTGTGGCTAGCAGGAGGCTTAGCAGCTTATTTTAAGGGTGTTGGACGCACACTTTCGCACTTGTTGTCGCTTGCGGGAATTGTGGTTTTTGCCTTGTTTATTGCCGCTTTTTGGATTCATTTGGATCGTCCACCGATGCGCACAATGGGTGAGACGCGCTTGTGGTATTCGCTGTTCCTCTCCGCGGTGGGCTACCTAGCTTATCGCCAATGGCGCTATCCATGGATCTTGTCCTTCTCGTCAGTGGTGGCGACAATTTTCGTAGTGATCAACCTTTTGAAGCCAGAAATTCACTCTAAGAGCCTTATGCCAGCACTGCAAAGCGGTTGGTTTGTGCCTCATGTCACTTCATATATTATCTCCTATGCGATGTTGGGTGCAGCTACGATCGGGTCGATTATCATGATCTCGAAGCGCAGCACTGAGGATAACTACATCTTCAACTTCATCGACAATATGATCTACGTTGGCTACGGATTTCTAATGCTTGGGCTACTTATGGGAGCTTTGTGGGCAAAGGAGGCTTGGGGTCACTACTGGTCGTGGGATCCTAAGGAGACGTGGGCCTTTGTCACTGCGGCCTCGTACCTTGTCTATATCCATCTGCGAGCTCAGGCAGGAGCAAAATATAACCTCGTTGCCCTCTGGTTTGTCCCCATCTCTTTTGTGCTTTTGCTCTTCACTTGGCTAGGAGTTTCGCTGCTTCCAGCGGCAAGTACGAGTGTGCACGTTTACTAAAAAATCGGAAAAATGGGGTTTGAGTATTCCCAAAAATGCCAATATTTTATAATAAATTGTAATAAATAATCACTATTTAACTATATATTGTAACCAAAAAACTCTTTTGTCGTATTTAATTTGTTAAGTAATTTATTAATGCATATCTTTGCAGCTCATTTTTATTTAACACATTTTTACACTTATGGCAAGGAATATTTTGCTAACGCTACTTGTTTTCATGAGTATGACGCTTTCAGTAGCAGCTCAAGGAAAACAGATTTCGGGAAGTGTGTACTCCAATCTTAGGAGCTGTTATCGCAGTTGAAGGTACAAACAACGGAACAACCTCAGACATTGACGGTGCATTTACCATCTCAGCACCAAACGATGCAATTCTTTCAGTTTCATACATCGGTTATGTAACACAAACCTTTTCCGTGTCGGGAAAAAGTTCATTTCAAATCATTTTAGAAGAAGACACAACGGTACTTGACGACGTAGTCGTTGTGGCCTATGGTACTACCACCAAAGAGGCCTTTACAGGTTCTGCGGGAGTAGTCAAATCAGATGAGTTGGCAAAACGCCAAGTCTCTGATGTAACAAACGCTCTAGCTGGTTCAGTTGCTGGAGTTCAAACTTTGAGTTCTAATGGCCAACCAGGTACAGGATCTACTGTCCTTATCCGTGGTATTGGTTCTATTAATGCCGAGACAGCGCCTCTTTACGTTGTCGATGGTGTGGCTTTCGATGGTGACATCGCATCGCTAAACTCACAAGATATCGAGTCTTTGACCGTGCTTAAGGATGCAGCTTCAACTGCTATGTACGGTTCTCGTGGTGCTAATGGTGTGATTATGATCACAACAAAGCGTGGAAAAAACGGTGGCTCGGTTGTTAATTTCGATGGTCGATTGGGTGTTAACTCACGCCAGGTTGCTAACTACGATGTGATGACATCGCCAGAGATGTACCTCGGTAATCTCTACACAGCACTTTACAACGGTGGTGTTAATGGCTTTGGCTACGATGCAACTGCTGCAAACGCATTTGCAAACAAGGAGCTTTTCGGAAGCGCTTATGGTACTGGTTACCAGATCTATACAACTCCTGATGGAGAGATGCTTTTCGACCTAGATGGTAAGATCAACCCTAACTCAACTTTGGGTTACTCGGATGGTTCAAACTACTACACTCCAGACAATTGGGCTGACGAGACATTCTCGAACTCAATCCGTCAAGAGTACAACGTAAGTGTGTCGGGAGCTAACGACAAGACTAGCTACTACACTTCGTTTGGTTACCTAAACGACGGTGGTGTGATCAGCAACTCGGCTTACGAGCGCTACACAACTCGCGTAAATATCGACCACCAAGTAAAAGAGTGGTTGAAAGTTGGTGCTAACATGGGTTACACATACTCGGATAGCGACTACCCAGGTGAGCAAACAAACACCTCATCTTCGGCTAACGCATTCTGGATGGCTAACTACATTGCTCCAGTTTACCCAGTCTTTATCCGCGATGCTGAGGGTGAGATTGCAACTCTTAACGGTATGCAAGTGTACGACTATGGCGATGGCAAATACTCGGCAAACAGCCGTGCGTTTATGTCAATTGCAAACCCTGCAAGTGACCTAAAGTACAACACTACTGAGTATCTTTCAGATATCCTAAACGCTAACTGGTACGCTGAGATTACTCCTATCGAGGGTCTTTCGATCACAGCGCGTTATGGTCTTAATATCGACAACACTCGCTACAACGATCTAGGAAATGCATACTTTGGTCAAAGCGCATCGTACGGCGGTACAGCTTACCAATACTCTGCTCGCTCACAAGGTTTCACTCAACAATACGTAGCTAACTATGGTCTCCAAGTTGGAGCAGAGGGTCGTCTTGATTTGATGGCTGCTTACGATGGTTACCAATGGAGCAAAGCGACTGTATCGGCTTATGGAACAAACCTTTACAACCCAGATTCATTCTACGTAAGTAACGCTATCGACCAGCTAAAAGGCTATGGTACAGGCGATTTTTATGCAACTGAGGGTTATATCGGACGCGCTGCATACAACCTTAAGGATACCTACTTCGCAACACTTTCATTCCGTCGCGATGCTTCGTCTCGCTTCTCGGAGGCTAACCGTTGGGGTAACTTCTGGTCGGCAAGTGCTGCTTGGATTCTAACAAACGAGAGCTTTATGCACGGCGTTGAGTTCTTCGATATGTTGAAGTTCAAAGCCTCTTACGGAGAGCAAGGAAACGATGCAATTGGTAACAACTACGCATACCTTGACCAATACGAGATCACAGGTTCTAACGGTGTCTTTGCAGATGGTACTTTGATCTACAAAGGAAACGAGGAGCTTACTTGGGAGACTTCAGTTGCTGCAAATGCAGGTTTCGACTTCGCAGCGCTTAACAACCGTCTATCGGGTAGCATCGAGTATTTCCAACGTCAATCGAACGATATGTTGTACAACCTTCCAACATCTCCATCTTTGGGCTATTCGTCGATGCCAGTGAACGTAGGTTCTATGCGTAACTCAGGTGTTGAGCTTGCGTTGAGCTACGATATTTTCCGCACTAACGATCTTACATGGAACGTTTCAGCTAATATCACATCGGTGAACAACAAGATCATTTCGCTTCACTCTGATCTAGAGGGTGAAATGACCGACGGATCGCGTATCTACACCGAAGGTGAGTCAATGTATCGTATGTACCTAGTAGAGTGGGCTGGTGTCGACTCAGCTACTGGTGAGGCTCTCTTCTGGGCAACTGACGAAGATGGTGAGCGTTACAAAACAACTGCTTACAACACAGCTTACCAAAACCGTAAGGCAACTGACGACCTACTTGCAGATGCATATGGTGGTTTCAGCACTTCGCTAAGCTACAAAGGGCTAGATTTCTCAGCTCAATTCTCTTACCAATTTGGTGGCCAGATCTACGATTCTGGTTATGCAACACTTATGCACGAGGGTTACGGTAACGCTGGTTACAACTGGCATACCGACATCCTAAATGCTTGGACTCCAGAGAATACTAACACCGACGTACCACGTTTGTGCACTACCGATTACTACTCAAACAGCACTTCTACACGCTTTTTGGTTAGCTCAAACTACTTGGCGCTAAACAATATTACTATTGGTTATACCTTGCCTAAGAGCATCACAGAACCTCTGTCAATCAGCAAGTTCCGTGTTTATGTTGCTGCTGACAACCTAGCTTTGTGGAGTGCTCGTCAGGGTCTCGATCCACGTCAGAGCTTCACAGCTGCTACAACAGCTCGTTACACTGCTATCCGCACTATTTCAGGTGGAGTAAACGTAACATTCTAAAAAGCAAAGTGTAATTTATAAGTAATAACAACAATGAAAACAAAATATATATTATTATCTGCAGCATCTCTGTTTGCTCTCTCGACAGCTTGTACAGATATGGACCTTTCGCCAGCAGGAGATACAGTAACCAGCGATACTAAGGAGGAGATCCTAGCATCTCAGCCCGAGAAGGCGCAAGCTAGCGTTAATGCTGTTCTAACATCGTTCAGCACCTATATGTTGACTTGGCCAAGTGCATCATGTCACAACGATATCGGCTATCCAGCCCTAATGTGGTTTATGGATGCTAACGGTTATGATTACGTTTCGGACGATAATGGTTATAACTGGGCTGGTAACTCACTCACTTTCGAGGATCGTGCCTATACTTCATATGAGTCGGGCATCGTTTGGTACACTCTATACCGTCAAATCTACGCTGCAAATAATGTAGTTGCGACTATCGGAATGGAGCCAGAGGATGACGAGCTAAAGTACTATCTTGCTCAAGCTCTTGCAGTTCGTGCTTTTGATTACTGGGTATTGGCTCAGCTTTATCAATTCAACTACGCCGATCACGCCGATCTACCTTGTGTGCCGATCATCACCGATGCAACTGCCGAGGAGGCTGCGCTTAATGGTGCTGCACGTAACTCAGTTGAGGAGGTTTATGCTCAAATCCTTAGCGACTTGAATCTTGCTATCGAGTGTTTGGAGTCATCTTCAAAGTCTCGCTCGACGAACAACTACATCTCGCGTGAGGTTGCCTACGGTCTTCGTGCTCGTGTAAACCTTACAATGGAGAATTGGGCTGCTGCTGCCTCTGACGCTGTTGAGGCTCAAGCTTATGGTGCTCCAGCTTCTTTCGCTGATGTTAGTGTTCCTACCTTCAACGACCTTAGCGACTTTATGTGGGGTATCTCAGTTGCTGAGACCGATGCGGTTGTAACATCAGGTATCTGTAACTGGCCTTCGCACACTGGCTCTCTAAACTGGGGATATTGCCAATACAGTGGTGGTACTCAGATCAGCAAGGCGCTTTTCGATGCAATTCCCGCGACCGATGCTCGTAAGGGTTGGTGGATTGATGAGGATTACTTCTCACCAAACCTAACCGATGAGCAGCTATATTATATGGGACCAAACTACGTTGGTTACTCTCCATATACTCACGTGAAATTTGCACCATATAACGATGAGCTAGATACTTCAACCAACGCAAACCCAATTCCATTGATGCGTGTCGAGGAGATGTATCTTATCGAGGCTGAGGCTTTGGCAATGTCGGGTAACACAGGAGCTGCAAAGGCGGCTTTGGAGTCGTTCGTTCAAACTTACCGCGATGCTTCTTACACTTGTTCAGGTGTATCGGCCGAAGAGATTCAAGAGGCAGTATACTTCCAACGTCGCATTGAGTTCTGGGGCGAGGGTCTATCATGGTTCGATATTATGCGCCTTAACACTGGTGTAGATCGTCGTGGTGCTATGTACCCACAAATCACTTCGGTATTGAACATCGAGGCAGGTTCTGACATTCTATTATGGAGAATTCCAGAGGGTGAGATCACAGCTAATAAGTTGATCTCGGAGTCTGATAACAATCCAGATGCTGACAGACCAGCAAGCGTACCAGATTATAGCTACGAGTAGTCGTTCAAGTCTGGGATGACGTACTAAAAAGGGCAGTCAATAAGCTTTAAAACTTATTGACTGCCCTTTTTACTTTAAGTCGTATCTTATTTCAACTTCTCAAAAATACCTCTCTTGGCCTTCGTAACAACAAAATCCTTAAGGTAAAATGGTTCAAAGTAGGCGATCTCTTCGAATTGCCCCTTCTCGAATTTCGCTTGTGCGATACGTCCTAGACCAGCTGCCGAAGGTCTCACATCTATATATTGAGCCCATGGCAATGCCTCGCAACATTTAGCAGCGCCATTTCCAAAGATCAGCATTGGAGCACCATCGTTATACTGTGCAAATGACTCAGAGTCGATGATCTCGGCCGCAACTTCGCTTAGTGGCTCTCCCTGCGAATTAAATACCTGAGTATATACCTCCATACGGCGAGCATCTATCATCGGTGATAATCGTGCCTGCTCCCAATTCTCCACCTCGAAGGCCGAAGTTTCGAAATTCTCGCGAGCCAATTCGGTGAGCATAGCTAGTGATCCAATAGCGATAAGTGGCTTGCCAAGTGCATAGCACATCCCCTTGGCAAACGAGACCCCAATACGAAGTCCAGTGTATGAACCAGGGCCCATGCCCACAGCCACGGCATCTATCTCCGATGGCTCCAGTTCCAACTCCTCGAATAGCTCCTGAGCAAAAAGTGCGACCTTGCTTGCGTGATCCTTTCCCTCGTCGCTCTCGCGAAGCGATATTATCTCACCATCTTTGGCGATACCTACCGAACAGATATCTGTTCCTGTCTCTATGCAGAGTATTAATGACATTTTTTCTCCTATTTATATTTCTTCATTGCTTTATCCATCTCGCGCTTAGCATCACCCTCCTTTAGATACTCGCGCTTGTCGTACGATTTACGACCCTTCGCCAATCCTATGACCACCTTTGCAAAGCCCCTATCGTTGAGGAACATACGAAGTCCCACAACCGTTAACCCCTTATCTTGCAATGAGCGACCCAATTTCGAGAGCTCCTTGGCATTGAGTAGTAGCTTGCGATCGCGCTTCGGGATGTGGTTGTTGCACGTGCCCCAGTGGTACTCAGCGATGTTCATCCCTCGAATCCACAGCTCACCACGCTCGAAGTAGCAGTAGCTATCCGTGAGGGCAGCCTTACCCATCCGAATCGACTTTATCTCGGTACCCACCAAGACGATTCCCGCGGTGTACTCCTCTAAAATCGCGTAGTCGAAGGTTGCGCGACGGTTGCGAATATTTATATTTTTAAAATCCGACATTTTTTTCAACGTTATAATCTACGCAAAGATACGAATAATTTCGAATATGCAAAAAATGAATATGCTTGGGGATGTTGGGGACATTGGGGACATTGGGGACTGTCCTGCGCGGACGGCGGCGGGGTGCTCCCCGCGGAGCTATGTCTTTCTTGCGTCTTGGGGCGCTGATCTTTTTAAGATCATCGAATAAAAAATGTTTACTATTACCCTTACGAGCTAGCTCGACGTCTAATAGTAAACATTTTTTATTTTTTTGCTTCGCAAAAACCTCCCCAAGTCGAATTGTAAGGAAAACGAAGTTTTCCGTATCCAAACTTGTTTGGTGCCCGCGCGGCATGAGCGCGATAAGCAGGTCAACTAAGCCTCAACCACCTCCTCCTGAGGCGCTTTCTCCAACCCATCATGCCATTGGTGCTGCGCATGGCTACCATCGCAATAAGGCTTATTATGCGATGATCCGCACCGACATGCCACAACGCGGTTGCGCACCTCGTAACTCTCGCCATTCTCGCGGCTGAGTGTAATACCACCCTTTATCCAGAGCCCTGCCGAAACCCCAATCGAGGGATCTTCCAAGAGTGCAATGCTCGGCTCGAGGTCGGGCTCGTAGGGTTTATCCTGATCAATGCCCCACGCTGTTAATCGTCCCGCAGGACATAGCGATGCTTGGCGAATAGCCTCACGGCGCGCCTCAGGGTCGGCCGACTCCTCGGTTAGTCGCCACGTACCCCCTTGCGGGTGGCAGAAACGGGCAAAGACGCAATATTTCTCGTTGTCGAGCAGCGTGAGGTCGTCGCCCTCGATAATATTGGCACTGCTCAATATCGACTCTTTGGAGGCGGTCAATTGTGGATTCCATTCGGCGGTGCGGTGCGAGGAGTCGCAATAAGGATGATTGTGCGAGTGGCCACATCGGCAGAGTGCCGTAGGCTCTTGAGTGGATGAGTATTCTGCCCCTTTTTCGTAGCGTTTACACTCGCCCGACTCGTCGGAAATTATAAATTGTTGAAATAGTGGTGGTGCTCCATATACTAAATAGGGACCTTTGTCCGTTACTGTAATGTGCATTTTTGAGGGTGCTATGGTGCTCCCAACCATGACTTTGATATCTTTCATCGTGATACAGATTAATAATTAATGGATCTAGGAGGGGCAAATATTATACCTTTACTTAATAATATTTACCAAAGTAGAGCTATTATATCACATAAAAATGTATCTTTGCAAGATATTTGAACATTAAAGCTGAAAATTAAGAACATAATATAAACATGAAGAAGTTTTATTCTTTCGTCTCACTACTATTGGTTGCCGTAGCTGCACTATTTACCTCTTGTGAAAGTGATGAAGTCTATGCAACGATACAATTGGCTCAAACAAAGATCTATTTCGCGGAGCTTAACGACTATATCGTAATCCCCTACACAGGAAGCGATATCGTTGAATTAACCTATGATGAGGATGATCTTCCTGATGGTTGGGAGATCGTAATTAGTCGTGGTAATATGACCGTTACAGTCTATGGCCCAACTACGCAAGAGGATTTCGATGAGAGTCTTGAGTCGACATCAGTTTCGTTCTATGCGATCTCGAAGGATGGTAACTACGCTTACGAGTACTTAACATTGGGAACTACCGATAACGATAAGATTGATATTACGGATCAACAAGCTAATTGCTTTATCGTAACTCAGCCAAATACAATCTATGTATTCAATGCAACGTCAATCGGTGAGAATCAAGCTACCATTGCGCCATCTGAGGTTAGCATCTTGTGGAAGACAACCCCTTCGCCAATCTCGTATACTCGCCTTGTTGACGATACTGTCGAGTTCCACGTTTCGGCCGATGAGTATGATTATGATGGTGATGACTTGGAGACCGACCTAGTTGAGGGAAATGCAGTTATTGCAGCTTATGATGATGATGGCGAAATTCTTTGGACTTGGCACATCTGGACTTCGGAGTATGACGAAGCTGAGCGCGAGATTGAGCTTAATGGAGTGACCCTTATGACACGCAACTTGGGTGCTAACAACAACTCTACTTACGACTATAACTCGATACTAGGCTCCTATGGAATGTATTATCAATGGGGACGTAAAGACCCATTCGTAGGACCTCTATATTACAATGCCTCAGGCGGTTCGGACGCTGTGATGTATAATGAGTCTTTGTCGGCAGCTTACATCTCATACGAGGAGACAACCTCTACAATTGGTGTGGAGAGCTACCTTAAGGAAAATCCACTTATCTTCGCGTTGGGTGTCGAGGATTCATCTTACGACTATCTCTACTCTGACCACTCGAGCACGTTGTGGGGTGAAACAAAAACTATCAACGACCCATGTCCTAAGGGTTGGAGAGTAGCTTCACCAGAGGCCTTTAGCGGATTGATGATCCCAACGCTTACTGCAAGCGAGATCGACGATATCGCGGATGATTATGGTTGGGAGCTTAGCGACTCGGCTGGCAATAGCGCCTTGTTTATGGGTCTTGGCCGCAGAACGTACCTCACAGGAAAGATTCACAACTATAATCTTAATGAGAATCGTCCAGCGCCATGGGTAGGTTACTACTGGACAACAGCTGCGGATAGCTCGACAAATAACTCGTCATATGCGATGTACTTCGCATTCGATCAAGATGAGCCAAGCAATAGCACAATCCAAACCTCGACATATTACCGCGCAAATGGTATGCAAGTTCGCTGCCAGAAGGTTGAGTAAAAAGGGGTGAATTATATAGTTTGCGAGGGTGATAAACGGTTTGTTTGTCATCCTCGC
The DNA here is from genome assembly GCA_047172885.1 of Rikenellaceae bacterium. Lineage (GTDB taxonomy): Bacteria > Bacteroidota > Bacteroidia > Bacteroidales > Rikenellaceae > Alistipes. Next base: position 10,570 of record JBCQVS010000024.1, read on the forward strand.
TTTTTTGCTGGGGCGGTTTTGTTTATTGCAGATCTTCGATCTGCTCGCCCTCTGCGCACTTTTTCTTCAAAAAAGTGCTTTTTGAGGAGGGAGGGCGATTGACTTTCTTACTGCCCTAATGCCGGGCGGGCACCAAGCGAGCTTGGATACGGAAAACTTCGTTATCCTTTCATGAGCTGCTACACGGTTTGGGTGAGTTTTTGCGAAGCAAAAAAAAGAAAAAATGTGTGATTTCTAGTCGTCGAGCTAGCTCGAAAGAATAGAAATCACACATTTTTTATTTCGATGATCCAAAGGATCAGCGCCCCAAACCGCAAGAAAAACTAGCTCCGCGGGGAGCACCCCGCCGCCGTCCGCGCAGGACAGTCCCCAACGTCCTATCGCCCCATCAAGAACGCCTTAAACTCCGCAAAGCCAGATCCGATCTCGATGCTCTGTTTCTCCCCCTGCATAAACGCCTTGAGGGGTGCAGGTATCTCGACCGAAGTTTGAGTGATAGACTCGACAGTTTCGAGGAACTTTGCAGGGTGCGCCGTCTCGAGGAATACTCCTCGCTCACCCTCTTTCAGCTGCTCGCTCAAAGCTCGGAATCCGCAAGCTCCGTGAGGATCAAGCAGATAGTCGGTTGCCTCGAGGGTCGCCTTGAGAGTCTCGGCAATCTGCTCATCGGTATAAGAGCAACCCGAAATCTCATTGCAGATAGCCTCGTGCGAGCCATAAAGATCGAGCACACGCGCAAAGTTACTTGGGTCACCCACATCCATAGCGTTAGCAATTGTCACCACCGATGGGCGTGGAGTATACTCGCCACTATTGAGGTACTGCAAGAATATATCGTTGCGGTTGTTGGCCGCGATAAAGCGCTTGATTGGTAGCCCCATGCGCTTGGCGATAAGTCCAGCTGTGATATTTCCGAAGTTACCGCTTGGTACGCTTACCACCATCTCCTGCTCCTTGCCGAGGCGCTTTAGCTGCGCGTAGGCGTTGAAGTAGTAGTATGCCTGAGGGAGGAATCGAGCAACATTTATCGAGTTGGCACTAGTGAGTGTCATATGCTCGTTGAGCTGAGCATCCGCAAAAGCCGCCTTGACAAGAGCTTGGCAATCATCGAATGTGCCGTCAACTTCTAGTGCTGTGATATTCTTACCCAAAGTTGTAAACTGACACTCCTGAATCGCACTCACCTTGCCTTTAGGGTAGAGCACATAGACATGAATTCCTTCGACTCCAAGGAAGCCATTTGCCACAGCGCTGCCCGTATCACCCGATGTAGCAACCAAGACGTTTACCAAATCACCCTGTGACTCCTTAGCGATAAAGTAGCTTAGTAGGCGAGCCATAAAGCAGCCTCCAACATCCTTGAATGCAAGGGTTGGACCATGGAAAAGCTCGAGAGAGTAGATGTCTGAGGTCACAGGAACAAGTGGCGTCTCGAATTTGAGTGTCGAGTAGACAATCTCGCGAAGAGCCTCTGAGTCGACATCCTCTCCGAAGAAAGCCTCGGCAACCACGAGCGAGAGCTCTTGGAAGGTCATCGTGTCGATCTTCTCGAAGAATTCAGCTGGAAGTGTTTTGATGCTCTCGGGCATATATAGGCCTTTGTCGGGCGCAATTCCCTTTACTACAGCCTCTTTGAGTGAAGCCATCGGTACTTGTTTGTTGGTGCTATAATATTGCATAATTTTGCTATTTAATGTTTAGTAGTGCCTTGATAAACTCTTCTCCTCTCAACTGCCCATAGTGACCTGCGGCCGATGCAACCTCGTCATACTGAGTGACCTCGTCAGGAGAAAGAGTAGGGTTGTAGATTACGAATGGAACCGCCTCACGAGTATGCGTTCGAAGCTCGCATGGGGTAGGGTGGTCGGGAAGAACAGCGATAGTGAGCTGATCATCGAGCTCAGCTGCCGCCTCCATAATTGGCGCAACGACCAACTTGTCGAGATTCTCGATGGTGCGGATTTTAAGCTCCGCGTCACCCTCGTGACCAGCCTCGTCGCTAGCTTCGATATGTAGGAACACAAAATCATCGTGTCGAAGTGCCTCGATTGCCGCCTCGGTTTTACCTTTATAATTAGTGTCGTAGAGCCCCGTAGCCCCCTCGACCTCGATTACTTTTAGTCCCGCGTAGACGCCGATTCCCTTGATTAGATCGACAGCCGAGATCACCGAGCCGCCACCAAGTCCATACTTCTCGCTGAGGGTCTGCATCGCAGGTTTATACCCTGGCGACCACATCCAAATCGAGCTCGCTGGAGCCTTGCCCTCAGCTACGCGTTGCTTGTTTATCGGGTGCACAGCCAAGAGCTCTTGAGAGCGAAGTGTAAGCTCGTTCAACCGATCTGCTGTCGCTTGAGCCTCAGCAGAAGTTGCCTTGATCATCACATCGCGGAAAGGTGTTCCGAGAACATCGTGCGGAGGTGTGCAGTGCAGATCTTTGCATCCGCCTTTCATTTTGAATAAGTGGCGGTAACTAACTCCTGCATAGAAGTTTATAATCTCGTCACCAAGCTCCTCTTGGAGATAATCGATCAAAATTTTCGCCTCCGCAGATGAGATATGCCCTGCCGAGTGGTTCTTGATCTTCTCATCCTCGATGGTGATAAGATTGCAGCGCATAGCCATCTCGCCCTCCTCGATCTCGATTCCCATGCTGGCAGCCTCCAACGATCCGCGCCCCTCGAAAACTAGATCCAAGTCGTAACCCAAAACAGCAAGGTTAGCAACCTCGCTACCTGGTTCATACGCCGCAGGTACAGTGTGAAGCAATCCCGAACGCCCCAACTCAGCCAATCTATTTATCGCTGGCTTATTGGCCGCCTGAATAGTTGTCTTATTAGAGAGTGACTCCAAAGGCCAACCAGCCATTCCGTCACCTAATATAATGATATATTTCATTGTGAAACCCTCCCATTATCGAATATTTGCAATACTAATAATATCGGCAAAGACACCCGCAGCAGTAACCGCAGCGCCTGCGCCATAACCCTTAATTACCATCGGTAGCTCATCGTAGCGCTTCGAGGTCAAGAGCACCGAGTTGTTACTTCCGTCGAGCTCATAGAATGGGTGTTTCGAATCGACACTTTGCAATCCGACTGTACCCTTGCCATTCTCCAACTTAGCAACAAAACGAAGTCGACATCCTGCCGCTTCAGCCTCTGAACGCCTCGCCTCGAACGACTCGTCAACCTCTGGAATTCGAGCCATAAACTCCTCGACCGAGCCCGAGAAAAGATACTCCGGCACAAAGAGATTACACTCGATATCTTTCTGCTCGAGCTTATATCCAGCCTCGCGCGAAAGGATCACCAACTTGCGTACAACATCCGAGCCATTGAGATCCAAACGTGGATCTGGTTCGCTGTAACCCGCCTCCTTGGCCATCGTGATTGCCTTTGAGAGTGGAATATCTTTGCTTGCCGTATTCGAGATAAAGTTCAACGTTCCCGAGATCACCGCTTCGATGCCCGAGATCTTATCACCACTGTTAATCAGCGAGTTAATCGTGTTGATAATCGGAAGTCCAGCTCCCACATTTGTTTCGAACAAGAACTTTACACCACGCTTGCGAGCGATAGATTTAAGCGATTGATACTCCTCATAACAGCCCGAAGCTGCGATTTTGTTTGCCGCAACAACCGAGACGTTGTGGTTAAGCAGCTCCTTATAGATCGAAGCGATCGAAGCATTAGCTGTACAATCGACAAAGACCGAGTTCGAGATGTTTAAATCGAGGATCTCTTTAATGATCTGTTCAGGGTTCGACTCGATTTCCGATGCTGCCAAAGCCTCGCGATAATCGGAAAGCTCAACACCTCGGCGGTCGATCAAAGCTTTGCGAGAATTGAATAATCCGACAACGTTTACCATCAGCGATTTATCCTCCAACAAAGTCGCCTTTTGAGTCTGGATCTGCTCCAAAAGGTTCGCTCCAACAGTTCCCACGCCAGCGATAAACAGATTCACCACTTGGTGATCCGACAAGAAGAACGAGTCGTGGATAACGTTGAGCGCTTTGCGCAGTTGATCGAGCTTGATAACAAACGAAATATTTGTCTCCGAAGCACCTTGTGCACAAGCAATTACGTTGATACCATTGCGGCCCAATGTGTTGAAAAGTTGACCTGCGATACCTGGCGTATGTTTCATATTATCACCCACGATCGCCACGGTTGCCAACTCGCTTTCGATGCTCATTGGCTCCATCTCTCCTAGGCTGATCTCGTGCGCAAACTCGCTATTTAGAAGCGCAGCAGCAGCCTCAGCATCGGCGTTACGCAGACCAATCGAGGTGTTGTTTTCGGACGATGCTTGCGAGACCATAAAGACGCTAATGCCACCCTTGGCCAACGCCTGGAAGATTCTAAAGTTAACACCAATCACATCAACCATACCCAATCCTGCAACGGTGATAAGGCTCGTGTCGTTGATTGACGAGATTCCCTTGATCGGCTTACCCTCTGCGTGGCTCTTGTCGCGACTTATAAGCGTTCCTGGCGCCTCGATGTTGAAGGTATTTTTAACTACGATCGGAATATTTTTGTAATATACAGGGTAGATCGTCGGTGGGTAGATCACCTTGGCTCCGCAGTTACATAACTCCATCGCCTCGATAAACGAAAGGTGGTCAATCACATAGGTGTTGCTAATGATGCGAGGATCTGCCGACATAAAGCCATCTACATCTGTCCAAATCTCCAAGATATCGGCATCGAGGCCAGCTGCCAAGATAGCCGCTGTATAGTCTGAACCTCCGCGACCAAGAGTTGTGACAACGCCACTTTTCATATCTGAAGCGATAAATCCTGGCAAAAGGCTCACGCGAGTATGCTCCTTGAAACGCTCCTTGATAAGTGCGTTTGTCTGAGTGAAGTCAACCACGTGTTTACCTGTTTGAGGACGAGTTTTGATCAATTCGCGCGAGTCGATCAGAGTTACATCATCCAAAATGTAAGAGATAATTGTTGATGAGAGTCTCTCTCCGTAGCTCACCACCGTATCCATCGTCTTGTCCGAGAGGTCACCGATAAGGCGGATTCCTTTGTAGATGTTGGTCAGATCGTCAAAGAGTGGGCGAAGAAGCAAGTACAACTCCGCGTGATACTCCTCATCGACAAGTCCGTCAATGATTGTTTTGTGGCGTTCAACGATATGTTTAAATGTTTCGATGTAGCTATCATCACCCGCTTGTGCAGCCTTGGCCGTCGAGATTAGCAGGTCCGTGACTCCACCGACTGCCGATACTACAACTACAAGTTCATCTTGGGTATTGTTTACAATACTCTGCACATTTTTTAGGCTGGCCACCGAGCCAACTGAAGTTCCACCAAATTTAAGTACTCTCATATATATAATTCTTAGGTATATTTCTTATAGGTTAATGTCACAATTTACAAAAATACATTTTTTTTTGTCAATTACTCCTTTTTATCTCAATAAATTGATTCTAATAGTGTTGAAAATTTACGCTCTCACTTGGCCGTTGCCACGAATGATATATTTATAGACCGTAAGCTCCGCCAATGCCATTGGTCCTCGAGCGTGCATCTTCTGTGTGCTGATGCCAATCTCGGCTCCGAAGCCAAACTGCGCTCCATCGGTGAATGCTGTCGAGACATTGATGTAAACGCACGCGGCATCAACCACCTTGCAATATAGCTCTCCGAGCCCAGCATCCTCGGTCACTATCGCCTCGCTATGTTGCGAGGTATAGCGCGTGACGTGCTCCACGGCCTCCTCGATCGATTGCACCGTTCGGATCGAGAGTTTGTAATCTAGGAACTCTTGACCGAAATGTTCGGCCTCAGCTGCTTGAAGCAATTCAGTAGGGTAGTTTTCCGTGAGAGCCTCTTTAGAGCGTTTGTCGGCAAAAATCGTCACCCCTTTTGCCGCCAAAGGCAAGCAGATTGCTGGCAAGTCAGTGAGCCTATCTTGATGAATCACAATCGTGTCGAGCGCATTACAAACGCTCACGCGACGAGTTTTGGCATTCTCCACAATTGCCGTGGCCTTAGCCGTGTCAGCATATTTGTCGATATATGTGTGACACACTCCAGCGCCAGTCTCGATCACTGGAACACGCGAATTATCCCTAACGAAATTAATCAGCGACTTTCCGCCACGAGGGATAATCAAATCGACATAACCCACTGAGTTCAAAAGTGCCGAAGTCGCCTCACGCTCCGAGGGCAAAAGTGTGATGATCCTCTCGTCGATCCCCTCCTCTCGGAGCACTCTCGTGATCAAATTATATATCGCACGATTAGAATTCGCAGCATCGCTACCGCCCTTTAAAATGCAGACATTCGAACTCTTGAAACATAGAGCAAAGACATCGAAGCTGACATTTGGGCGCGCCTCATAGATCACTCCAATCACACCAAAAGGAACTCGAACCTTGTCGATCTGCATTCCATTTGGTCTGACCGTTGAGCTTAGAATCTCCCCAACGGGTGAGTGCAGAGAAGCTACATTTCTGAGATCTGCAGCTATCGCCTCGATTCGCTCCTCGGTGAGTAATAATCTATCATACAGTGGGTTACTCTTATTGAAGGCCTCCAAATCCAAAGCGTTAGCCTCCAAGATCGTCGCCTTATCTTCGCTTGCCCGATCGGCAATTTTTAGAATCACATTGTTAATCCTCTGCTCGCTTAGCATCGCTAGGCTACGTGCAGCCTCCCTTGCTCCTTGAAATTTTTTTGTTAAATCCATAGCTGTTGTTTTTTACTCCTCAATATATAAATAGTCGTAGTGGATAATCGGCTTTAATCCTCTTACACCTGCATTGGCTCTAGCCTCGGTGCTGTCCGAAGAAATTCGCCCAAGAGCGACTGTTGCACCCGACTCTGAGACCACCTTAACGATATCGTGTCGCTCAAATTCACCCTCCACCTTTCTCACTCCAACTGGCAGCAAGCTCGTTGCTCGGTTCGAAAGAAGCGCCTTGAGCGCATTATCGTCGATGATAATTTTGCCCTTGGCAAAGCCATCACTGTGAGCTATCCATCGCTTAATTCCCGAAACACCCTTTTCGGATGGGATAAATCGAGTTGCAATTATAGACCCATCACCAAGCAGCAGCTGAGGCAAAATATCGGTAGTGCGACCATTGGCCACAATCACCTCGATACCCTCATCGGCAACCTTGCGCGAGATTCTGCTTTTGGTGAGCATTCCCCCTCTGCCGAATTGCGATTTTGTCGAAGCGATAAACTCTTCGATATCTCCTCTCGAATGGTCAACTTCGCGAATTACCTGTGACGATGGGTCCGTAGGGTCACCATCGTAAATGCCATCTATGTTGCTGAGAATCACTAAAGCGTCGGCTCCCATCATCGTTGCCACCAATCCCGAGAGTTCATCATTGTCGGTGAACATCAGCTCGGTAACCGAAATTGTGTCGTTCTCGTTAACGATCGGAACAACTCCTGCTTCGAGCATCGTGCGCATGCAATTTTGCTGATTCAGATAGTGCGTGCGTGACGAAAAAGCCTCCTTGGTTGTTAGCACCTGACCACAAACTACACCGTGATCGTGGAAGAGGTTATAATATTTATTGATGAGCTTGACCTGTCCAACTGCCGAATATAATTGACGTTCAGAGACCGAGTCCAACTTGTGATCAATCTTCAAACTAGCCTCGCTTCGTCCAGCTGCAACAGCTCCAGAGGAAACCACAATCACCTTGATTCCAGCAGATTGAAGCTCCACGATCTGATCCACAAGTGACGAGAGGCGAGTGGTGTCCAGCGTCCCATTTTTGTGGGTGAGGACATTGCTGCCAATCTTTACAACTACCTTTTTATACGTGCGTTTCATAGCTATCGACTCTCTTTAATTGCGCACGCGACCGCCTTCGAGAAGCCCTCACGCTCCATCGCTTCTAATCCTTTGAGGGTGATACCTCCTTTGGTTGTCACCTTGTCGATTTCTGTTTGGGGCTGCGTGCCATTTTTTTGCAACATTGCAATAGCTCCCATCATAGTTTTTAAGGTCACCTCAAGCGATAGCTTCTCTTCGATTCCAACCTCTTGGCCTCCCTTTTTCGACGCATCCAAGAATCGAAGTGCAAAGGCAATTCCGCATGACGAAAGCGAGGTGAGAGGTGCCATCATCGACTCCTCCACGACAAATGTCGACCCCAAAGCATCGAACAATCGAACTACATTGGAATCTAACGTGGTCGTAGAACCGAAGCTCGAGATTATCGAAACACCCTCTCCAATCGAGATCGCAGTGTTTGGAATCACTCGATAGAGCGGCATCGCACCGAGCGCGTCGAACGAGAGCATTTCGGCCATCTTCTCGAAGCTCAAACCCGCAACAACCGAAATGATAGCTTGTCGCTCTCTGTCGATTGACTCCGAGATTTCGGCTATCACCTGCTCGACCATCCAAGGCTTCACGGCAATTACGATAAAATCAGAGCCCGTGATCGTCTCGCAATTTCGGTTCTCGAGCTTTACGAGCGGCAGAAAGTGACCAAATAACGGTCGCATCTTCTCGCTAAGGTGTGAAATTGTCACCTCGCGAGCCTCTGCAACTCCTTGAGTTATAGCGCCAAATGCGATTGCGCCACCCATATTTCCTCCTCCGATTACCGAAATTTTCATAACTGTCTCCTTTTTTATTTTTCTAATGACTCTTTTAATCTGTCGATCGCCCGTTGCGCATCACGCTCCTCGTTAAGTAAGTTTACAAAGTGGCTTCCGATAATTCCTCCACGTGCATTTGCACACGCCGCTTCGAATGTCGCTTTGTTCGAAATTCCGAAGCCTATCATGCGTGGATTCTTCAATTCCATCGCGTTGATCTTATTGAAGTATGCGATCTTCGCTGCGTTGAAATCGCTCTGAGCTCCCGTTGTCGCAGCCGACGACACCATATAGATAAATCCATCGGTGTTCTGGTCAATCTCCTCGATTCTCTCGCGGCTAGTCTCGGGGGTGATAAGCATAATTACCTTTACGTCGTACTTCTCGGCCACCGCTCTGTAATCCTTTTGGTAGTCGCTAAATGGCAGGTCAGGGATGATCACACCATCAATGCCACACTGGGCGCAGCTCTTGCAAAAGTTCTCAAAACCGTACTGCATAATTGGATTGAGGTAGCCCATCAAAATTAGTGGAATCGACACTTCGGAGCGGATCCCCTGCAATTGACTAAAGAGCAATTTGAGCGACATTCCGTTGCGCAAGGCGTTGGTCGCAGCATTTTGGATTACGATACCATCGGCCATCGGATCGCTAAATGGGATTCCCACCTCGATCATGCTTACGCCACTCTTTTCCAAGGTCTTAATCACCTCGGCAGTTGCATCTAAGGTAGGCGTACCAGCGCAAAAATATATTGATAAGATATTTTGCTTGTCACCTGCAAAAAGTTGATTTATTCTATTCATATCATCTGTTTTAATTGTTCAAAAAAATGGTTTAGCTTCTCGCGGTCTTTTACTCCTGGTGAGCTTTCGAAGCGACTGTTGAGGTCGTAACCTGCAAGCTGCGGATGTGAGAAACCTCGAAGCGAAGTTGCGCTCTGCTCTGAAATCCCGCCACTTAGTAGGAAAGGGCTAGTGCCTTGGTAACCACTCAGTAGTGACCAATCAAACTGCTCTCCAGAACCACCGTAGCCGCTGCATTTTGTGTCGAAAACGAACAAGTCGCAGACCTCGCAGTAATTCTCAGCCAACGCAAAATCAAAATTTTCATCTACCGAAAAGGCTTTGATGATTTTTACTCCAAGTTCCGATATCTCAGCGCAAAACTCTGGCGATTCACCTCCATGCAGCTGCACGTAATCGAGTGAAAATTCTCTGATTCTTTGCCCGATTATATCAGCATTTTCATTAACAAAAACCCCAACGCGTTTCACCGAGCAAGGCATATACGAAGGCAACGACTCAACATTCCGAGGCGATTTACCATAAAAAATAAACCCCATCATATCAATGCCAAGCGCCTCGACTGTGAGAATATTTTCACTCTCTCGCATACCACACACCTTTATAATCTTTCCGCCTATCATCACTTCACCTTTGCGATAAACTCCTCGAGGCTCGCACCTGGATCATCCGAGCGCATAAAGTTCTCACCAATTAAGAATCCTCGGTAACCTGCTGCTCGAAGTTCACTCACCGTGTCGGGTGACGAAATGCCACTCTCCGAGACCTTTACCACCTCTTTGGGTAGCAATTCGGCCAATTTAAACGAGTTGGCAACATCGGTGTGAAAACTTCCCAAGTTGCGATTATTAATCCCCACCATCTCAACTTGCGGGTGGATATACTCCAATTCGCTCTGGCTGTGAAGCTCCAAAAGAACCTCCAAATCGAGCGAGTGAGCAACCTCAATAAGCGCGTTGCACTCCTCCTTTTCCAGGGCCGAAGCGATCAATAAAACGGCATCGGCTCCGATCAATCGAGCCTGATAAATCTGGTATTCATCCACAATAAACTCCTTGCGGATAATGGGAATATTGACCATCGGACGAGCCGCCTCAATATCCTTGAGTGAACCACCGAAGTAGTCGTGATCGGTCAAAATAGAGAGTGCCGAAGCGCCAGCAGCAGCATACGAAGCGGGGATTATCGAAGCATCGGCCGACTCCTTGATCCACCCTTTCGAGGGAGAGCGACGTTTAAACTCTGCGATAATTCCGCTCTTTGAGCTCTTTAGCGACCCACTCATAGAGCGAGTCGTGTCCATATCTCTCGACGCAGCGATGAGCTCCGCAAGGGCAATTTGACCCTTGTCACGCTCTACCTCCAAACGCTTATTGGCTATAATCTCAGTTAAAATATCTTTCATAACTCTTTTGCATTAACTATTTAGCTCCACGAACTTACGGAATGTTGCAGCTGCCTTGCCACTCTCTAACGACTCGCGAGCCTCCGCAATAGCCTCCTCGATGCTCTTTTCAGGGCAACGCACAACGATTGCAAAAGCGGCATTAATCATCACCGCATCACGCTGTGCAGCCGTTGACGTCCCATCCAAAACCGAGTGGAAGATCTTAGCCGCTGCCTCGGGAGTGTCACCTCCGAATAGCTCCTCTTGGGCGTAACGCGCAAAACCAAGCGACTCTGGCGAGTATATCTGCTCGTTGTGAGTTGTCGACACCTTGAAGTCCGAAGTGAGCGAAATCTCATCGTATCCATCCATGCTATGCACCACCGCATAATTTACGCCACTTGCTTGATAAGTATAACTATATAGACGCACAAGAGGCAGATTGTAGACTCCCAAAAGTTGATAGCGAGGCTTCACGGGATTAACTAGCGGACCTAACATATTGAAAAATGTTCTTACCGCCAAGGCTCTGCGAACTGGCGCAACAGCTTTCAAAGCAGGGTTGAAAAGTGGCGCATGAAGATAGACCAAATTGCTCTCTTCGATCGAGCGGCGAAGTTTATCAGCATCGGTTGTAAACTTCACACCATGCTGCTCGATGACGTTGCTCGCACCACTCACCGAAGTCGCTCCGTAGTTTCCATGTTTAACCACCGCATAGCCAGCACCTGCAACCACTGCGCAAGCAGCTGTCGAGATGTTGAACGTATTCTTTCCATCTCCACCTGTGCCGACAATGTCGATCGGTGAAAACTCATCCAATTCAACTGGGATCGAGAGCTCAAGAAGTGCATCACGGAATCCGCACAGCTCCTCGATCGAGATATTGCGCATCAAAAAGACAGTGCATAGCGAAGCGATCTGAGCATCGTTGTATCTCTCTTGGGCAATGCCAAGGAGTAATTCGCGAGCCTCCTCACGACTAAGATAGTGGTGATCAAAGAGGTTGTATAGTATATTTTTCATCTCTGCGCTTAATTTTTCAAAAAGTTGCTAATCATCGTCTTACCCTCGGGTGTAAGCACCGATTCGGGGTGGAATTGGATTCCTCTAACATCGTGTTGTCTGTGGCGAAGTGCCATAATCTGACCCTCCTCGCTCTTGGCCAGAATCTCTAGAGTCGATGGGAACTCCTCGGTGCTAACCACCCACGAGTGGTAGCGTCCAACTTGAAACTCAGAGCCTAGACCCTCGAAAATCGGATCATAGCAAGTGGTCATAACTGGAGTCTGCACACCGTGATAAACATCGGTCAAATTCTCCAAACGTCCGCCAAACACCTCGCCAATAGCTTGGTGACCGAGGCAAACGCCCAAGATACTTTTGGTGGCAGCGTAACGCTCGATAATTGGTAACAACAGACCAGCCTCAGAAGGGATTCCAGGCCCTGGTGAGAGGATAATCTTATCGAAGCGATTAACCTCCTCAATCGAGATTTTATCGTTGCGGTGCACCTCAATGTCTGAGTAGCCCAACTCGCGTACCACATGCAGGAGGTTGTATGTAAATGAATCGTAGTTATCTAAAAGTAATATTTTCATAGCGCTCATTAGTTTTTAAGTTCTAGAGCCAAGTCGATAGCTCTCTTCAATGCACCCAATTTATTGTTCACCTCTTGAAGTTCATACTCCTCGTCGCTGCGAGCAACAATTCCGCCACCTGCTTGCAACCACAACTCGTTGTTGCGACTCACAAAGGTGCGGATTGTGATAGCTTGGTTCAAGTCGCCATCCACTCCGATAAAGCCGATACATCCGCCATATGCGCCACGGTTGTGAGGCTCGATCTCGCTGATAAGCTGCATCGCTCTCACCTTTGGAGCTCCGCTTAGAGTTCCTGCGGGGAAGGTATCGACGAAACATTTGATCGGTGAAACGCCCGCGTGCATAGTGCCTGTAACGCGGCTTACTAGGTGGATCACGTGGCTATAATATTGAGGCTCCTTGTAGAACAGCAAGTTTACATTGTCGCAATTGCGGCTCAAGTCGTTTCTTGCCAAGTCCACCAACATAACGTGCTCGGCATTCTCCTTAGGATCGGCCAAAAGCGCCTCGGTGAGCTCCTTATCTTTTAGTGTGTCACCCGTGCGTTTTGTAGTTCCAGCAATTGGGTCGATATACGCCTCACGACCTGTCACCTTGCAGTGCGTCTCGGGTGATGAGCCGAAGATGCGGAAACCTCCGAAGTCGAAGTAGAAGAGATATGGCGAAGGGTTAATCGAGCGAAGTGCGCGATAGACTTTGAAATCATCACCTGCGTAGGGTTGGATAAACCTGCGTGAAAGGACAATTTGGAACACATCGCCACGCATACAGTGAGCAATTCCCTTTCTCACGTTGGCCTTGTGCTCCTCATCGGTAAGGGTACTACGAATATCTCCCGTCACCGAGAAATCGTAAGATGAGTAGTTGCGATTCTCCAAAACGCGCTCGATTGAATCCAAGTCGCTCTTTTCGCCATCACCCAAAAGCTCAACGATTGTCAAGTCGTTGCTAAATGGAGTGAAGCGAATAACGTAGCGATAGAGAATATAGAGGATATCGGGAGCGTCATTTACATTCTCGCGACTCTCCTTGATCTCGATATTTTCGAAATATCTCACCGAGTTAAAAGTTGTGTAACCATACAATCCGCAAATCTCACGATTCTCTCCCTCGATGTTAAATCGCTTCAAGAACGAGGTGATTGTATCCTCCACGCTCACCTTTTCGCTTAGGTCAAACTCCTCGACATGATTGTCAGGATAGGTTGCTGTAACTCGTCCATGATTCACCGCGATTGAGGCCATTGGCGCCAAGGCGATATATGATTTTGAATTATCGCCCGCGTGGTAATCCGAACTCTCCATAAGTGCCGATTGAGGATACAAATCACGCACCTTAAGATAGATATTCACTGGCGTGTGCAGATCGCCAATCACTTGACGAGTATTTGTCTTATAACTATAATTTTTCATCGCTTCCACTCTTGTAATTATCTAAATAGGTTTCAATATCTTTGTCTCCACGTCCCGACACCGTCAACACAACAACGTCCGAGGGTTTGAAAGCGACCTTCTTGAATACTCCCAAAGCGTGAGCCGACTCCAAAGCTGGGATAATTCCCTCCAAAGCGGTTAGCTCGTAAGCTGCCGCGATAGCCTCATCGTCGTTAACAGCCAAAATTTCGGCACGACCTTGAGCGGCAAGGTTAGCATGAACAGGTCCAATTCCAGGATAGTCCAAACCAGCCGAGATCGAATAAGGCTCGACAATCTGTCCATCCTCGTCCTGCATCACCAAAGTGCGCGAACCGTGGATAATTCCCTTTTTGCCAATCTGAATCGTTGCGGCAGTCTCGCCACTATCGACTCCAAGGCCACCAGCCTCGGCAAGGATGATCTTCACTCGCTCATCATCCAAGAAGTGATAAATCGTACCCGCTGCGTTACTTCCGCCACCCACGCAAGCGATCAAGTAATCTGGATGGTCGCGACCCTCCTTCTCGGTGATCTGGCGCTTGATCTCCTCGCTAATTACCGATTGCAGGCGAGCCACCATATCGGGATAAGGGTGTGGTCCAACGGTCGAACCAATAATATAGAATGTATCGACTGGATTGCAGCACCAATCGCGGATCGCTTCGTTGGTAGCATCCTTCAAAGTCATATTACCTGAAGTCACAGGGATAACCTTAGCACCCAACATCTTCATCTTCTCGACATTGATATGTTGGCGCTCAACGTCGGTTTTACCCATATAAACGATACACTCCATATTCATCAGTGCACATACCGTAGCTGTTGCCACGCCATGTTGTCCTGCGCCAGTCTCGGCAATGATTCTGGTTTTGCCCATGCGACGAGCCAAGAGAATCTGTCCGATTGTATTGTTGATCTTGTGAGCTCCCGTGTGGTTTAAATCCTCACGCTTTAAATATATCTTGCATCCATAACGCTCCGAGAGTCGACGAGCTAGATAGAGTGGCGAAGGACGACCGACGTAGTCGCGAAGTAGAGCGTGGAACTCCTCCAAAAAACTCTCGTCACCAATTACCTCGAGGTAGCTCTTTTGTAACTCGGTGACAACTTTGTGGAGAATCTCGGGGATATATGCTCCTCCGAATTCACCGTAATAACCATTTGAATCTACTTGATAGCTTTTCATTTATGCTTAATCCTGTTTAATAAAAATGAGCCCTATCGCAAGTTGCGACAGGACTCATCTATAATCTATTTGTTTTATCTTAAAACCTATACATACAGAGATCTGCTCACTTACTTCTTCGGGGATTGTAATGTGCGCCACCAGCAGGTATTTGTCGTCGTTGTATACATAGTTTCTTGTGTTATCTCTTTTGCAAAAGTATGAAACCAAATCTAAAAAACCAAATATTTTAAAAACTTTTTTGCCTCTTTGGGTGAAAAAAATTGCATGCTTGTATGATAGGGGAAAAATATATCATTTGGTGGATTAAATGTTGATATTAATTACCGAAGCGCTAGCGCTTTATATTTGGTTGGATATTGGTGTTTTTACTTATTAATTATAGAACAAAATGAGAGAATATCTTACAGATTAAAAGTATGCTGAAATAGAGCGAAAAATGGAATTGGAAACGATTTAAAAATATTTTTTAATTTTTGTTTGTCCGTTAAAAAACAATACCTATATTTGTGAAATAATGTTATCGAATCATCACAAACAAGTTGATAAAATGAATGGTTATAATAATATAGAGATTCACTCCCTGATTACCCTCTTAAGGATTACTAAGAAGAGGCAGAGGGGTGTGTGCTACCAATATTAACCATATATAATATATAAAGCGACCTTTCTCACAATTCGGTGATGAAAGGTCGCTTTTTGTCAGTAAAAAAGATAAAAAATAAAAATATAAAAGTAAAAAATTATGTCTGATAGATTATTTATTTTCGACACCACGCTTCGCGATGGAGAGCAGGTTCCAGGCTGCCAATTAAATACCTTGGAGAAGATTCAAGTTGCTAAGGCTCTCGAGGAGCTTGGCGTAGATGTTATCGAGGCTGGTTTCCCAGTATCGAGCCCAGGAGATTTCCACTCGGTGGTCGAAATCTCGAAAGCTGTAACTTGGCCTACTATTTGCGCCCTGACTCGTGCCGTAGAGAACGACATCAAGGTTGCGGGTGAGGCGCTTCAATACGCTAAACGTGGCCGTATCCACACAGGTATCGGAACTTCGGACTCTCATATCAAATATAAATTCAACTCAAATAGGGAGGAGATCATCGAGCGTGCAATCGCAGCGGTGAAGTACGCTAAAACCTTTGTCGAGGATGTTCAATTCTACGCCGAGGATGCAGGCCGTACCGACAACGAGTACTTGGCAAGAGTTGTCGAGGCGGTGATCAAAGCTGGAGCAACGGTTATCAATATCCCCGACACAACTGGATATTGCCTTCCAGACGAATTCGGTCGCAAGATCCGTTTCCTCAAAGAGAATGTTAAGGGAATCGACAACGTAACCATCGCAACCCACTGCCACAACGACCTAGGTATGGCAACAGCCAACACCGTAGCGGGTATTTTGAACGGAGCTCGCCAGGCGGAGGTGACAATCAACGGAATCGGAGAGAGAGCTGGTAACACCGCATTGGAGGAGGTAGCGATGATCTTCAAGAGCCACAAGGAGCTACTTATCGACACCAACATCAATACTCAACGCATTAGCTCGACCAGCAGCATGGTATCGAACTTGATGAATATGCCGATCCAGCCAAACAAAGCTATCGTAGGTCGCAACGCCTTTGCTCACTCGTCGGGAATTCACCAAGATGGTGTGCTTAAGAACCGCGAGAGCTACGAGATTATCGACCCTAAGGATGTGGGTATCGACGAGAGCTCGATCGTGCTTACAGCGCGTAGTGGTCGTGCAGCATTGAAGCACCGTCTAACAGTTTTGGGTGTTGAGCTCGACAAAGAGCAGTTGAACAACGCTTACGAGGAGTTCTTGAAGTTGGCCGATCGCAAGAAGGATATCAACGACGACGATGTATTGATGCTAGTAGGTAAGGAGCGCACAGCTAACGCGAGAATCAAGCTCGATTACTTGCAAGTGACAACTGGCGTAGGTGTTCGCTCGGTAGCCAACATCTGCTTGGATATCGCAGGCGAGAAGTTCGAAGCCTCATCATCGGGTAATGGTCCTGTTGATGCAGCGATCAAAGCGATTAAGAATATTATCCGTCGCAAGATGCTTTTGCAAGAGTTCTTGATCCAAGCTATTACCAACGGTAGCGACGACTTGGGTAAGGTGCATATGACAGTGCTTTACGAGGATGTTCTCTACCATGGTTTTGCCGCTAACACCGATATTATCTCAGCTTCTGCCGAGGCCTATATCGACGCGATCAACAAATTTGTAATTATATAAGACGCAAATTGGAGTTAAGAAAAACATCATTTTTATAATTTATATATGAAAACACTTTTTGATAAAATCTGGGATGCCCACGTAGTAACTCTCGTTGAGGGAGGTCCATCACAACTATACATCGACCGTCACTTCTGCCACGAGGTAACAAGCCCTCAAGCATTTGCTGGCCTACGTGAGCGTGGACTCAAGGTTTTTCGTCCTGAAAAGACAACCTGTTCTCCCGACCACAATATCCCAACGATGAATCAACACCTGCCAATCGAGGATCCAGTTTCTCGCAAGCAGGTAGAAACTCTTACCGAAAATGCAACCGAGTTCGGCTTGACACTTTGGGGCTTGGGACACAAGAAAAATGGAATTATCCACGTTGTAGGTCCTGAGAATGGTCTGACACGTCCAGGTATGACAATCGTTTGTGGTGACTCGCACACCTCGACTCATGGTGCGTTCGGAGCGGTAGCGTTCGGAATCGGAACTAGTGAGGTGGAGATGGTATTGGCCTCGCAATGTATCTTGCAACCAAAACCAATGAAGATGCGCATCACAATCGACGGCGAGTTGGGCAAAGGAGTATCGGCAAAAGATATGGCACTCTATATCATCGCACAGATGACAACAGGTGGCGCAACAGGCTACTTTGTGGAGTATGCAGGTGAGGCTATCCGTGCTTTGAGTATGGAGGAGCGCATGACGGTATGTAACCTAAGTATCGAGATGGGTGCTCGTGGAGGTATGATCGCACCAGACCAAACAACCTTCGACTATGTTAAGGGTCGCGAGTTCGCTCCTCAAGGCCAGGCTTGGGATGCAGCCCTAGCGGAGTGGAAAGAGCTTTATAGCGACGAGGGTGCGGTATTCGACAAGGAGATCGTTTTCCGTGCCGAGGATATCGAGCCAATGATCACCTATGGAACCAACCCAGGTATGGGAATGGCAATTTCGGGCACAATTCCTGCGATGGAATCTGTTGACTTGTCTGGCCAAATTTCGTATGGTAAGTCGTTAGAGTACATGGGATTCGAGGCTGGCGATAAGATGCTAGGCAAGGCGATCGACTATGTATTCTTGGGAAGTTGTACCAATGGCCGTATCGAGGACTTTAGAGTTTTTGCATCTATGGTCAAAGGTCACAAGAAAGCAGAGAGTGTCGTAGCGTGGCTAGTCCCAGGATCATGGAAAGTTGAGGAGCAAATCCGTGAGGAGGGTCTCGATAAGATCTTCGAGGAGGCAGGCTTCGAGCTTCGTCAACCAGGATGTTCGGCTTGTTTGGCAATGAACGAGGATAAAGTTCCATCAGGAAAATATGCAGTTTCAACATCGAACCGCAACTTTGAGGGGCGTCAAGGACCAGGAGCACGTACGCTTCTTGCAGGTCCAATGGTTGCTGCTGCTGCAGCGATTACCGGCAAGATCACCGATCCACGCGAATTTTTATAAGCCACGAGCAAAGTTTCCCCATTTACACACAAGAAAAAAATATACACAATGATAGAGAAATTTCAAACACTCACCTCGACCTGCGTACCACTACCGATCGAGAATGTAGATACAGACCAAATCATCCCAGCTCGTTTCCTTAAGGCTACCACCCGCGAGGGTTTCGGTGACAACCTTTTCTACGACTGGCGTTACGATAAGCAAGGCGATAAAGTAGCCGATTTTGTACTTAACAACCCTCGCTACTCAGGTTCGGTGTTAGTTGCTGGAAAGAACTTCGGTAGCGGATCTAGCCGCGAGCATGCTGCATGGGCAGTTGGTGGCTATGGCTTCAAGGTTGTTGTCTCGAGCTTCTTTGCCGATATCTTCAAGGGTAATGCACTCAACAATGGCGTGTTGCCAGTTGTGGTTTCTGAAGCGTTCCTTTCTTCGCTTTTCGCGCAGATCGACTCCGATGAGGCAGCAACGGTTACCGTGAATCTCGAGGAGCAGACCATCACAAATAACGTTAGCGGAGAGAGCGAGTCGTTCGCAATCAACCCATACAAGAAAAATTGTCTTTTGAGCGGTTACGACGATATCGACTACCTGCTAAGCAACAAAGATAAAATCGAGGCGTGGGAGAGCGCTAAATAGAGCAAAAGAAGTTACTATGTTTTTAGAGATAATGGACACCACCCTGCGTGATGGTGAACAGACCTCGGGAGTATCATTTGTCGCCCAAGAGAAGCTCAATATCGCGAGAATGTTGATCGAGGAGCTCCATGTGGATCGCATCGAGATCGCCTCGGCACGTGTGTCGACAGGTGAATTGGAGGCTGCCAAAGCAGTTTGCGAGTGGGCTTCGAAGAGTGGACACTTAGAAAGCGTCGAGGTGCTGGGCTTTGTCGATAATGGCCTTTCGATAGATTGGATCTTAGAGGCTGGCGGAAAGGTGATGAACCTCTTGGCTAAAGGGTCGCTGAAACATTGCGAGGGTCAACTTCGTAAAACTCCCGATGAGCATTGGGCTGACGTTAAGCGAAATATCGCCCTGGCGCGTGAGCGTGGAATCAAGATCAACCTCTATTTGGAGGATTGGTCGAGCGGAATGGTCAACTCGCCAGATTACGTCTATCGGATGATCGACGAGCTGCAAGATGAGTCTATCGAGCGCTTTATGTTGCCCGACACTTTGGGAATCTTGAACCCTTACCAGACTTTCGAGTTCTGCTATAAGATGGTGCGTCGATATCCAAAGCTGCACTTCGATTTCCATGCCCATAACGACTACGATTTAGCCGTTGCTAACGCCTTTGCTGCGGCAAAAACTGGTGTCCACGGAATCCACTGCACGGTGAATGGCCTAGGTGAGAGAGCTGGAAACACCCCCTTGTCGAGTATCTTGGCGGTGCTGCACGATCAACTAAAGGCTAAAACCAATGTCGATGAGACCAAGATCAACTACATCAGCCAAGTTGTTGAGTCGTTCTCAGGAGTTCGTGTACCAGGAAACAAGCCAATTATCGGTGAGTTAGTCTTTACGCAGTGCGCAGGAATACATGCCGACGGAGATAATAAGAACAATCTATATTATAATGATCTGCTGCCTGAGCGCTTTGGACGTACTCGTGAGTATGCACTAGGTAAAACCTCTGGCAAGGCCAATATCAGCAAGAACTTGGAGGCGCTGCGCATCGAGCTCGATGAGGAATCTATGCGCAAGGTGACCGAGAGAATTATCGCCTTGGGAGATAAAAAGGAGCGTGTGACGCAAAGCGACCTGCCATATATCGTGGCCGATGTGTTGAGCAACCACCAGGCTAAGCAGAATGTTCAACTGCTTCACTACACTGTGACCCTCTCGAAGGGACTCCACCCGATGGCAGTTGTGAAGCTTGATATCAATGGTGCGCAGTACGAAACCTCATCTATGGGTGATGGTCAGTATGACGCTTTTGTGAAAGCGGTGCGCAAGATCTACAAGGAGGAGTTGGGTGTAAGCCTACCGATTCTGATGAACTACACGGTGGATATCCCTCCAGGGGGTCGTACCGATGCCTTTGTGCAGACCATCATCACATGGGAGCATAAGGGGGAGACCTTTAAAACTCGCGGGCTGGATGCTGATCAAACCGAAGCGGCGATCCAAGCGACAATAAAGATGCTCAATAAAATTGACGAAGAGAATTAAATAAAAAATATTTCACACGATGAATTTGAAAATTGCAGTTTTGCCAGGCGATGGCATAGGTCCTGAGATCGTTGCTCAGGCTCTAAAAAGCGTCGAGAGTGTATGTAAGAAATTTGGTCACACCTTCACAACCGAGCAGGCGTTGGTTGGTGCGTGCGCGATAGATGCTGTTGGCAATCCTTATCCTGAGGAGACTCACGAGGTTTGTATGGCTTCCGACGCTGTGCTGTTTGGTGCTATCGGAGACCCACGTTTCGATAATAATCCTAGCGCTAAGGTGCGTCCTGAGCAAGGTCTATTGGCTATGCGCCAGAAGTTGGGTCTGTATGCTAATATCCGCCCTGTGACTACTTTCAAGTCGCTTCTATACAAATCACCTCTTCGTGCTGACGTGGTCGAGGGAACTGATCTTATGTGTATCCGTGAACTTACTGGAGGTATCTACTTCGGACGTCCTCAAGGTCGTAGCGAGGATAGCAACACCGCTTACGACACTTGCGTATATAGCCGTCACGAGATCGAGCGCATTGTGAAGTTGGCGTACGAGTACGCCATGAAGCGTAATAAGAAGGTAACCATTGTCGACAAGGCAAATGTGCTTTGTACCTCTCGCCTATGGCGCGAGGTAGCGCAAGAGATCGAGAAGGAGTATCCAGAGGTTGCGACAGAGTATATGTTTGTCGATAATGCCGCTATGCAGCTTATCCAATGGCCATCGCGCTTCGATGTTATGGTGACCGAGAATATGTTTGGTGATATCCTCACCGATGAGGCTTCGGTAATCACCGGCTCGCTTGGTATGTTGCCATCGGCTTCTATTGGTCTTCACACCTCGGTGTTTGAGCCTATTCACGGTTCGTACCCTCAGGCGGCTGGCCTTGATATCGCTAATCCTGTTGCTACCATCCTTTCGGCTGCTCTTATGTTTGAGTATGCTTTCGGTCTTATGGAGGAGGGTCGCGCAATCCGCGAGGCTGTTGATGCTTCACTCGAGCAGGGTGTGGTTACTCAGGATATCGCTGCACAAGGTGGCGAGAGTTACTCTACTAGTGCTGTGGGTGACTGGATTGCTGAGTTTATTGCTCGTTAATTCTTGGGGACTGTCCTGCGCGGACGGCGGCGGGGTGCTCCCCGCGGAGCTATGCTTTTTTTTTGCGTCTTGGGGCGCTGATCTTTGCAAGATCATCGAATAAAAAATGGTTACTATTAGTCTTACGAGCGAGCTCGACGTCTAATAGTAACCATTTTTTATTTTTTTGCTTCGCAAAAACTTCCCCAAGCCGAGTAGCAGCTTATGTAAGGAAAGCTTCGCTTTCCGTATCCAAGCTTGCTTGGTGCCCGCGCCGGCATTAGGCGCAGTCCTAGGTCAATCGCCCTCCCTCCTAAAAAAGCATTTTTTTGAAGAAAAAATGCGCAGAGGGCGAGCAGATCGCAGATCTGCAATACACGAAAACACCCCCTA
>JBCQVS010000025.1:0-32554 GCA_047172885.1 Rikenellaceae bacterium
AGCTCTAAGCCCAAATCGCAAGAAAGATCAAAAACTGAAAGTTTTTGGATCCAAGAAAAGCTTGGCGGCCGCCCGCCGTTAGGGCAGTAAGCAAGTGCAAAGCAGGTGCAAAGGCAAGTGCAAAAACTACACAGTCATAATCTCAACCTCTTTCTTCTCGATAGCGGCGTCAACTTGCTTGCTATATTTCTCTAGAATCTTTTGGCAACGTGTCTCGCCATCCTTAGCCTCATCCTCGGGCATACCCTCTTTTTGAGCCTTTTTGAATGCCTCGACTGCATCGCGACGTGAGTTACGGAAGCTGATGCGAGCTGTTTCACCCTCTGAGCGAACTTGCTTTACGAGCTCCTTACGACGCTCCTCGGTTACGGGAGGCAACGACAGGCGGATCTGCTCACCATTGTTCGAAGGAGTTAGTCCGATATTTGAATCAATGATCGCCTTCTCCACTGGGCGGATCATATTCTTATCCCAAGGTTGGATAATGATGGTCTTAGCATCGGGCACAGTAACACTGGCAACACCCGAAACTGGAGTTTGAGAGCCATAGTAGTCAACGAAAACGTTATTTAGAACGTTAGTCGATGCTTTACCTGCACGGATATTGAGCAACTCCTCTTCGAAGTGGTCAAAAGTCTTTTGAATACGTGCTGTTAAACCGTTTAGAATTGTATTTGTGTCCATAATTTATAATTTGTTTATTATATCTATCGTGCGTTAAGAGTCATCTCAATTAGTTGTTGCAAGGCTGCAAACTCCTCCTCATCGAATCCGATTGTAGCCTCTACCACTACTCCGTGGCGGTTGATCAAGAAGTTACGTGGAATGTAGTTGTGAGCATACGACTTGTAGATTGATTGGTCGGTGTCGAGACCCGCTGCAAAAGCGTACTTATTTTTATCAAGGAACTCAACAACAGTAGCCTTCTCCTCACCACGCGAGATTGGCAAGAATACGAAGTCACGATCAGCAAAGCGATCAATAATATCAGCTTGAACGTGAGTAAGCTCCTCACGACATGGAGGGCACCAAGTAGCCCAGAAGTTTAGCAAAACAACCTTACCGCGAAGCGACTCCAAGGTTACAGTCTCGCCATTGGTCATCTCGACTGAGAATTGTGGAGCATCATCACCCACAACAATCAAGTTCGAAGCTGCCAACTCTGCCTCTTTTTTAGCCGCCTCGTCATCTACTACCTCCTCAACTGCTGCCTCTTGAGTAGCACTCTCGGTTGGAAGTAATATAATCACTGCACCTACTACAACTAGCAGAGCTACAAGTAGTAATAATTTTTTGTTTCCTTTGTTCATCTTTATAAATTTTTAATTTGTTACTAATGTTCCTATCTCCTCGCCCTCGACGATTCTCTCCAAGTTACCTGGAGTGTCCATGTCGAAAACGATAATATTCAAATTATTCTCCTTACATAGGGTGAAAGCCGTAAGATCCATGATCTTTAGCTTGCGCTCGTACACTTCATCGAAGGTGATCGAATCAAACTTCACAGCCGTTGGATCTTTCTCTGGATCAGCCGAGTAGATTCCATCGACGCGAGTACCCTTGAACATCACTTGAGCCTCGATCTCGATTCCACGGAGTGCCGAAGCGGTGTCGGTCGAGAAGTAAGGGTTTGAAGTGCCACCACCAATGATCACCACCTGACCTGCCTCCATATATTCGATAGCTTTGGCCTTAGAGTAATACTCACCGATTGGCTCCATGCGAATTGAAGTCAACACTTTACACTTAACATCATTCGACTCCAAGGCCGATTGCAACGCCAAGGAGTTGATAATGGTTGCCAACATTCCCATCTGATCACCTTTGACTCTGTCGAACCCCTTTTTTGAACCTGTCAGACCTCTGAAAATATTGCCTCCTCCGATAACGATTCCTATTTGGAGACCAGTTGCCGCAATTGCCTTAATTTGCTCGGCATAAGATTGTAGCATATCGGTTGAAAGGCCATACTTTTGGCTGCCTTGCAACGATTCGCCACTGAGTTTGAGTAATATTCTGTTGTATTTCATTGCACGATAATTTATTTTAATTGAGCGAAGATAGCGATTTTTTTGCAAAAAATTACCCTTTGGGCTCAGAAAATTAAATTATTGATGCTCTACCAGAATTACAGCCCATGAATTTTAAGAAACTCCTGCAACATCGGTTTATAACTTTCACCCACTGGCACACGCACATCGCCAAAGAGAATATGGCTTCTTTCGATCACTTTTATCTGATCTTTGCGCACGATAAATGAGCGGTGAACACGCAGGAATTGGTCGGAAGGAAGGATCTCCTCGGCACGTTTCATATTCATCAGCGAGAGGATTGATTTGCTCTCACCCTCGATCTGGAATTTGACGTAATCCTTTAATCCTTCGACATATAAGATTTTGCTAAGTTCGATTCTTAGCAGCTTGTATTCTGATTTTACATAGATAGAGTCAATGCTCTGCGACTCACTCTCCGAGGTGGTTGCCCTTTGGGTTAGCTTAAACCAATCTTGAGCCTTTTGCACCGCTGCCAAGAAGTCGACATATGCAATTGGTTTGAGCAGATAATCCAAGGCGTTGACCTTGTAACCATCAAGGGCATATTGGTTAAAGGCCGTGGTGAAGATAATGCGAGTATGAGGCCCAACCATACGACTAAATTCCAAGCCAGTTAGCGTGGGCATTTGGATATCCAAGAGCAGCAGATCGGCCGAAGCGAGTTCCTCGCTACCGCTAGCCTCAACTGCTGTCGAGAAGGTTGCAACGTGCTCCAGAAATGGAGTCTTTGCGATATACCCTTCGAGCAACATTGCTGCCAATGGCTCATCTTCTATAACTATGGTTCTCAGCTTCATACTCGTAATTTTAAGACACTTTTATACACTCCGCCACTCTGCTCCACATCCCACTGATAAGCCTCAGGGTACAACAATTCCAAACGACGCCGAACCTGCTCAAGACCAATTCCGTGGCCGCTCTTATCCTCATCAGCTTTGGCATGGTTGCTATTTTTGATCGAGAGAATCACTTCACCCTTATCGGCAAACTCCTCGAAATGGATCTCGATAAATCCTTCACCTGCGGCACTTACGCTATGTTTAAAGGCATTCTCGATAAGCGAGATAAAGATCATTGGGGCAATTTGAACAGCAGAACCCTCCGAGATTCTAAACTCTGTTTTGACCGAGACTTTGCGTGGCAAACGAATGCTCATTAGCTCAATGTAACTCTTTAGGAAATCGACTTCGCCCAAGAGTGGCACTTTGTCGTTGAGGTTATCATAGAGGATATATCTAAGCAGGTCGCTCAGCTCCTTGATCGTTTTTTGCGCCTTTTCTGCATCAATGGCCGTTAGTGCGTAGATGTTGTTTAGGGTGTTCAGAAGGAAGTGGGGGTTGATTTGGCTGCGGAGATTATCCAACTCCGCTTTTATGCGTGCGCTCTCTGCTTCGCGCAGCGCCTCCTCACTTTTTTGAAGTTTTTCGGCCAGGCGCATTGCGGCAACCAGACCGATCATTAGAATGTCGTTAATCACATCGCGCATCAGATACATACGACTTGTGCGAGGCCTTTGAGGCAGATCCGCAGGTCGAAGGGCATCGAGCAGACCCGATTCATTGATAAAGTAGGTTAATACCAACAAGATAACTATTACCAAAAAATTAGAGAGGACAAAAGGAACAACTTTATCCTTGAATAAGAGCCGAGGGATAAACAGCAAGTAATTAAGCAGATAAATCACCAGCAACATTAAAATATTGGTGGCAAAAATAACAAAGCCAAAAAGATCCATACCCTCGTTATTGGAACCAAAGCTCCAAAAGAGCGTGGTAGCTAAAATCACACCCCAACCCAAGAGTTGGAGTGTGACCATGCGATTCTTTCTATTTAGAATGTTTATCCCCATTTGACAAAGATAATAATTTATTCGTAACGAATAGCATCAATTGGGTTGAGTGCTGCAGCCTTCTTAGCTGGATACCATCCGAAGAATACTCCCGTAACGCTACACACGGCAAATGAAAGAAGTATTGTCCAACTCTCGATTACAATTGGCCAACCAGCGAAGAATTTCACTCCCCAGGCAGCTACACATCCCAGGACAACTCCAATTATACCACCCGAGATACTGATGATAATAGCCTCAATAAGGAACTGTGACAAGATATCAACACCACGCCCACCAACCGACATACGAAGACCGATCTCCTTGGTACGCTCAGTAACCGAAACGTACATAATATTCATAATTCCGATACCTCCGACAATAAGCGAGATGGCTGCGATACAGGCCAAAAGCGTTGTCATAAGGCTTGTGGTTGAGTTCAACATTGTTGCGAGCTCTTGCTGCGAGCGGATGCTAAAATCGTCGGCTGCAAAATCTTGCAATTTATGGTTCGTGCGAAGCAGAGTTGTGATATTTTCGATTGCCTCATCGGTCTTATCCTCATCCACTGCGCTACAGTATATTTGGCTAAGATAGGTTACGGCCAAAACACGCTTCATGATACAGGTGTAAGGCGCTAAAACGATCGCATCTTGGTCCATACCCATCGTGTTGTAGCCCTTCTCCTCCAACACTCCGATAATACGCATTGGGATGGTTTTGTAGCGGATGATCTTACCTAGCGGATCTTCGCCATCAGGGAACAGGTTCTCTTGGATGGTTTTACCAATCACACACACCTTTGCCGAAGTTTTGATATCCATATCGGTAAACATCGCACCACTCGCCAATTTTAATTGACGGATTGTAAGATAGTCGGGAGCAACGCCAGTAATAGACGATGGGTAGTTACTTCCAGCATAGATAAATTGACCAGAAGCCGACACCACCGGACTCACCGCAGCAAGATCATCGGTCAGAGTGCAGAGAGCTTCATAATCGGCAATCTTGAGCGTCTGCATCGACGAGGCATCACGCGTCACACCGCCACGAACATCTTCACCTGGTTGGATCATGATCATATTTGAACCCATCTCGGCAATTTGAGTGTTGATGCTAGCCTTAGAGCCTTGACCAATTGCGAGCATCGTGATGACCGATGCCACACCGATAATGATTCCTAGCATCGTCAAGAAAGCACGCATTTTGTTGTTGCTCAGAGCCTTGACTGACACAGCTGTTAAATTTGAAATTTTCATAATTGGTCGTTTTTAATCCTCTACGATTGGCAATGCTGCTAATGCTTCACTCGCGCTGCTAATCTTATCGTTATACGTATCACTGCTAATCATACCATCGCGAAGAACGATATTGCGACTCGAGAACTCCGCCATTTCAGGGTTGTGAGTAACAAATATAATCGTTTTGCCTTCGCTATGCAGCTTTTGAAGAAGCACCAAGATTTCGAACGAGGTGCGAGTGTCGAGGTTACCCGTTGCCTCATCGGCTAGGATCACCGCAGGACGATTCACCAAGGCTCTGGCGATAGCTACACGTTGCATCTGACCTCCACTCATCTGATTACTCTTGTGGTAGAGTCTATCGCCTAGACCAACTGCTTTAAGTGCCTCGATCGCTCTGCTTTGGCGCTCCGAAGAGGAGATACCCGAAGAGTAGAGAAGCGGAAGCTCGACATTTGCCACAGCGGTGGTTTTGGCCAATAGATTGTAGTTTTGGAAGATAAAACCAATCTTTTGATTTCTCAATCCTGCACGTTGGTTTTTACTCATTCCCGAGACTGGAATACCATCTAAGTAGAACTCACCTTGGGTTGGCATATCCAAACATCCGAGGATATTGAGCAGGGTACTCTTTCCACTACCCGAGGTTCCCATGATGGTCACAAACTCCCCTTCCTCGATTGAGAAGGTCACACCACGCAATGCACGCACGGTCTCCTCGCCAATTTGGAAGTATCGTCTGATACCTTGTAATTCGATTACTTTCTTTTTCATCCTCGGCCTCCTATCTGCCACCTGGGCGTTGTGGTAAGAATGGATTTGATTCGCCTGAACCTGATGGACCACCGCCTACTGGCAATTGAGTTATCATACCTGTCACCACTTGGGCGTTGATTGGAATGTCACCAATGATCTCTGTCAAAATTCCGTCGCTTACACCTACCTCAACTGGGCATGGCTCCAATTTATCGTTTACCAAAGTCCATACCATCGAACCTGATTGCGCTGGCATTCTTCTCTCTTGACCACCTTCGCCTTCGCCTGGACCTGCTGTTGGAGGTGTTGGAGGAGTGAATGTTAGTGCTGCGGCTGATACAACCTTCTCGCACATAACATCCAAAGTGAAGATCTCGACACTAGCTGTTAAGCCTGGTTTGAGTTTAAGATCTGGATTATCGGCCGAGATAACCACCTCGTAAGTTGTAACGTTACTCTCAACGATTGCCTCTTGGCGAACTTGAGTTACAACACCCTCGAAAACGTCGAGCGGGAATGCATCCACCGAGAACGTAGCTCGTTGACCCTCAACAACGCCACCTATATCTGCCTCATCCACGTCGACAATAACGCGCATATCGCGCAAGTCTGCCGCAACGTTGAAAAGTGTTGGAGTACTAAAGCTAGAAGCTACGGTTTGACCCTCCTCAACGCTTCTCGATAGGACCACTCCGTCGATTGGAGAGTAGATAGTTGCGTAACCTAGGTTGATCTCAGAAGCCTCCAAAGTATTTTGAGCTACTGCCAAGTTGTTTTTCGCTGTTTCGTAAGTGTACAAAGCTAGCTCGTAATCTGAATCGGCAACAAGCCCTTTTTTGAATAGACCCTCTACACGATTGAAGTTTGCTTGTTGATAATCAAGCTCGGTTTGAGCCTTTGCAACGTTGTTTTTGTTGCTGTTGCGAGTTAGAGTCAAGGTGCTTTTATCGAGCTCGGCAATCACTTGACCTTTGGTTACAACGCTGTTGTAGTCAACATAGAGCTTTGTCAAGATACCAGAGACCTGTGTACCTATATCCACCGTTGTTACTGGTTCGATTGTTCCCGTAGCTGTGATGCTTTGGACGATATTCTGTGAGGTTACCTCGGTGGTTGCCCACTCGATATCACTTGGCTTTACACTCTTTGGTATAAAGAAGTAGATTGCTACTGCTGCAAATGCTGCTGCTACGATAGCGCCAATTATAATTTTCTTTTTCATCATCGTTATATTATAATTTAATTATATCAGTTTTGTAGTAGTTTAGTAGCGCCTTGTTTAAGATCAATTGATATTTGTTTGTTAGGTGCTCTTGTTGTGTTTGATTATAGTTATCTTGCTCGGTTAGAAGCTCGATTATTGTCTTCATTCCTGCTTCGAACTGCTCGGTGATTAGCTCCAAACTTGTCTCGGAGGCTTGCAATGCGTATTGAGAAACTGAGTATTTTGCTTGAGCATTAGAGGCGTTATTGCGAAGCGTCTCGATTGTTTGATAGAGATCCTTCTCGGCTTGCGAGAGTGAAAGAGAGGCTGTTTTAACGCTATTCTCGGCGATGGTCACCGCACTACGATTGCGATATCCCGAGAAGATTGGAATCGAGAGGTTCAATCCTACCGAGGTGCTGAAGTTGTTGCGCATTTGACTCGAGAAGTCGTAGCTGCTAGTGCTCGCGTGGCTCAATCCAGTACCTGCCGAAAGATTCAGCGTTGGTAGGTAACCTGACTTAGCAACGGTCACATCCAACTCGGCTGTCTGAATCGCAAGCTCCGAAGATTGAATCTCGGGGCGTGCATCAAGAGCCTCACCATAGACATCTGCCACCGTTGGGATTTGCGCCAAAAGAAGGTCGTCAGAGAGAGTTGGCTCCGTCACTTCAAAGGTGATCTCTTGCGAGATTTCGAGCAGATATTTAAGCGCTACATACAAGCTACTTAATTGAGTCTGAGCAACCACAACATCATATTTGTTCGATGCTGTCGCACTCTCCAACTGTGCATACTCCGCTTTGTTGATGCTTCCAGCCTTCAAGAATTCTGCTCCCCTCTCTTGGTTTTTCTCGCTCACCGCAAGGCTATTCTCGGCAACTTTTATCTGCTCGATTGCGTAGAGGATCTCGACGTAGACCTCAGTGATCGAGACCTCGAGCGAATTTTCAACCTCACTAAAGTAGAGATCAGCAATCCTCTCATCTAATTGACTCTGTTGCAGTTGAGCCTTGTTCTTACCTCCGCTATAAAGCGAGAGTGAAAGATCCAATCCGTAAGAGCCAGTATAACCTAGCGATGAATCGTCGCTAAGAGGATTACTACTCAAGCCTTGATTTACCGAGCCAGAAATTGTTGGAAGAAATGCACTTTTAGCACTTAGCTCATAGGCTTGACTATTTTCGATCTGCAATTGTGCTTTTTGAAGCGTGATGCTATTCTCCTTGGCATACTCCAGACACTCGTCGAGGCTCATTGATAGTGAGCCCTGTGTCTGTCCATACGCTTGTGATGTTAGAGAGCCGACAAGTAGCAGCGCTACGACTCTCAATGAATTTAATTTTGCCATATATTTTGGTTTTTATTCTGAAACAAAAGTATATTTTTGACCTTTTTTCGCAAAACAAAATAGACTAATGGCCCTATTTCATCGAAGAACAACCATTTTTTCTGCTTCACTACACTCTTACTGCTTCAGATAGTGATATTTTTAAATCATTGGACAGCAGAAAAGTGGAGATAATTTGGCCTAAAAAGTTTTTTTATTTCAAACTTTTTGCCTACATTTGTAACTGACTAGCTATTCACTCTTTAGGGGCTTTATTGCAACTTTTGAGTGGTGTAGAACCAAATTTACGCAACCTAAAAACCTTTAACCGCGAACCAAACCGAATGAAAATAGGTAGACTAATAGCGCCTCTACTACTGCTTGCATCATTGCAAACATCTAGAGCTCAGAGTTTTCAAAACCAGATCACTCTACCCTCGAAGCAATATATGTTGACGAGCACAGCCAACGAGATGCATGTTCAAACATTCCTCAAGAGATCCTCATTGGGCGATGTTGTCGTGCGCTTTGGTGGTTCTACTCAATATGCACAGGCTGGAAGGTTAGAGAAAAAAGCCGTTATTGACAAGCCCTCAACTGGTGAGACGATCGAAGTTGAGATGATCTCTCTGCTCGATTTTAGCACAATTAGCTCAATTTCATCGCAAGTTGTGGCAGGAGAGGCATCAAAGGGAGAGCGCGAAGTTAAAGTGCAATTCTTGGGTGATAGCTTCACCAAGGGAATCTACTTCAAGGATGCTTTCTTAGACAGTGGCTACGTCCCAAATGTCAAGCTGATTGGTACTCGCGAGATCCCCGACAACCCTGGTCAATTCCACGAGGGTCGCGGAGGATGGACTCTGAAGAAATACTTCTCGGACTTAGCCACCGAGGCTCTTTTTTACAATCCATATTACCAACCCTCGGGCGAGTATCGCTATTGGGGTAGCAGCGCATTTTGGCAAACTGTCATCGCGCTAAAGCAAAACCCAAAGGCTGACTTCTCGATTCGATATAACTGCGATGGTTACGACTCCAGTGGCTTTGGCGAGGATGGCAAAAGAGTCTCACCTGTGAAAGGCGATTTGATCTTCAACAGCCAAACCAGAGAGTACGAGGCGTGGAACGGCAAAAAGTGGAAAACCGTGGAGAGACCTGCGGCATGGAGCTTCGACTTTGCAAAATATTTGGAGATGTGGCAATTGGAAGCACCCGAGTTTTTGGTTGTAATGCTTGGGCTCAACGACTTCCGCGATCTTGATATGCCGCTCGATTTTACGGAGTGGAACTCGATGGCCGAGGAGCTATTAAAATCATATAAGAGCGCTGTGCCTGATGGTCGCTTGGCGCTATGCACACCCTGCACAAGTTGCGGCACATTGGATAACGAGCGAGGCGATTTCACCACCAAGCAGAACGCTGCAATGTGGGAGGTTCGCAAAAATATCATCGACACGTTTGATTGCCGCGAGGATGAAGGAATCCACGTGGTCGACGCCTCGATTACAATCGACAATGAGAATGGATACAACACCAAGGGAGGGGTGCAGACAGGAAACCCGCATCCATACCCTTCGTATCCCGCGCTAGGAGTCCCTATTGCCGCATTTGTTCAATATTACAGAGATAAATAACCTAAAAAATAACCTACTATGAAAAAAACACTACTTTTAATGTTGGGAGTTATGCTTGCCGCTGTCGGATGTTCTGAGAGCAAAAAAGCAGCTGAACTTACGCTTCTTAGCCCTGGCAAAGGGATGCACTCAAATTGGGTCTCAGAGTCTCACTCTCCAAAGCTAGTTACAACGGTCACCGACAACAGCATGGAGATCATCGCTCCAAAGGGAGTAACGCTTTGGTATGACCAATTGCTAAAAGGTGATTACCAAATCTCGTACCGCGTAAAATTTATTATGGAGGGTGGCGAATATGACCGCCTAAGTGATTTGAACTGCTTCTGGGGTGCTAGAGACCCAGAGTATAAAGATATTTACGAGCGTTCTATTTGGCGCAATGGTGAGTTCGAGAAGTATAACACCTTGGATCTATTCTACGTAGGTTACGGTGGAAACCACAACTCAACAACTCGATTTAGAGAGTATCGCGCAGAGTATGCCGATCAAGGTCGCGACGTTTTAAAACCAGTGATCAAGGAGTACAACGACAAGGAGAATTTGTTGAAGCCAAACCAATGGATGACAATCGTGATCACCGTTAAGGATGGCCTTACAACTTATAGCATGGATGGCGTGGAGCTCTTCTCGTTGGAGACCCCTGAGGGTCGTGGCGATGGATACTTCGGATTGCGTCTGCTTCAAAACCACACTATCTTCGAGGATTTCAGTATTGTAAAGCTATAAATCTCAGACAATGAAAAACACTATAATTAAAGCCACTACACTGCTGTTCGCGTTGGCATTTGTGCCATCACTGCTTCAAGCAGCGCGTGTAGACTCGGTAAAAGTTCACAGCCCTTCGATGAATAAAGAGATTGATTGCAGGGTGGTACTTCCCGATAGCTACTGCGAGTCGGTTGAGATGCCTGTTGTCTATCTGCTTCACGGATATGGTGGCGATGCCGCGGGATGGGTTGCGAAGTATAACGTAGAGGAGCTTGCCGACCAATATTCAGTGATTATCGTTGCCACCGATGGCGGCCACAGCAGCTGGTATTGGGATAGCCCCGTTGATAGCTCGATGAAGTATGAGACTTTCGTTGCTGGGGAGCTTATTGACTATATCGACTCGACATACTCGACTATCGAGGATCGTAAGGCTCGCGCAATTACGGGTTACAGCATGGGTGGTCACGGAGCTCTTTACCTTTCGATCCGCCACCAAGATATTTACGGTGCGGTATGCAGCATGAGCGGGGGAGTTGACATTCGCCCATTCCCCGAGCGTTGGGATATGGCAAAGCGGCTCGGTTCGATCGAGGAAAATCCCGAGTATTGGGATGAGTACACGGTGATGGGACAGCTAGATTTACTTGAGCCAAATTCGCTTCGTATAGCCTTCGATTGCGGAGTCGATGACTTCTTCTTCGAGGTGAACAACGCTCTACACAAGGAGCTACTCGAGCGTAAGATTCCACACCGCTACACCACAGCACCTGGAGCACACACTGGTAAATATTGGTATGACGCGCTTCAATATCATCTGCTATTCTTCGATCGCTATTTCGAGGAGAGCAACTATTAAAACCTAAACAATACTATGAACCTATATCAAAACTTAGCGTTGCTATTGGCCACTGTCGCTTCTGTGAGTTGCCAAAGTTCAATAGCCGACAAAGCCAAGATCACAATGATCGAGGTGGAGAGTGAAGCAACTGAGATGATCGCCCAAAAGTGGGGCGACGATTTTAAATATGCTCAATACCCCGAGCAGCACTTGGAGCTCTGCATCGAGGTAGCACCAGGAGAGTCAATCCAAGCGGCAATCGACGCGGCTAGCGGTGCAGGAGGTGGCGTTGTGAAGCTCGCAGAGGGAACATACGTCATCGACGAGATGATCACCCTAAAGAGCAACGTCACGATCGTAGGTGAGGGTACCGACAAGAGTATCATCCTGCAAGGTGACAACTTGGAACAAGCGTGTATCAACGCGGAGGATAAGCCAACGATCACCGATGTGGTGATGAAGGATTTAACAGTTCGCGGAACAGACAAAGATCGCGTAAACGGAATCTTGATCAGAGGTCGCAACGAAGATCGCCACAAAAGAATCATGTTCCAAAATGTGGAGGTTACCAACTGGGGGGCTCAGGGTGTTCACATCAAACGCACTGACAACATCATTATGGATAAGTGTACCTTTGTGCACAATGGTTCGACTCACGCTTTGTATCACAACCTCTATTTCTTGTATAACAGAAACCTACTGCAATCGGATTGCGATTTTTCGTACCCAACACTTGGTAAAGGTTGTAAATACACCTCTTGCGAATATGTTCTAGCTCAAAGATGTACAATCAAGGAGTGCCGCGAGAATGGAATCCAAGCTGACAACGAGCAAACAGGATACTTCTTCTTCCACAAGTACCACGTTTCGGGATGTGGTCAAGTGGCTCTATGGTTCCCTTGCGAATATTATTATGGCAAGTATGACTACACCGAAGATCCAAAGTTTGCACCTCAAAATGTGATTTTGAACCGTTGCGAGATCGTCGACAACACTTGGGGTGCTATGTGGCGAGTGGTAAATGGCTCGGAGGTTATCAATAGCCACTTTGCTAACAAGAAGATCGACATGGGATTACTCAAGTGCGAGGTTGAGACTTCGACTTCGACTTTCGATTGCGGAAATGAGATCTACACCGATGTTGCCGAGTGGCCAGAAGATGTAGAGATACTTTGGTAAGAGACCTAATTTAATCAATAACTAATAATAAAATTCAAAATGAAAACAGTAAAGACAAAATTGTTGAACCTCACGTGCGTGGCTCTAGCAGTAGCATTTATCTTCAGCTGCGGCACAACAACCACTACACCAGCGAAACTTGACGTTGATAAGGAGCTAGCATATTGCGAGCAACAGGTGCTTAGAGCTATCGCAGCTTTGGGCGAGTCGGGAGAGACTGACTACACAATGATGCCTCGTAACATCGCTAAGGGAGAGGTAAACTGGACATCGAGAAAATCTTCTGAGAAGGAGTGGACATCGGGATTCTGGCCAGGTGTACTTTGGTATGCAGTTGAGGCTTCGAACAACAACCCAGTGATCAGAGAGGCTGCTGAGAAATTCTCGGAGACACTCTACCCTATCGCTGACGTTCCAGCTTACGACCACGACCTTGGTTTCTTGATGTTCTGCCCATTTGGTCAGGCTTACAAACTAACTCAAGATCCATTGTACAAGGATCTAATCATTAGAACTTCAGACACCCTTGCAACACTTTTCAACCCAGTTGTAGGAACTATCCTTTCATGGCCTCGCGAGGTTGAGCCACACGGATGGCCTCACAACACTATCATGGATAACATGATCAACCTTGATATGATGTTCTGGGCAGCTAAGAATGGCGGTGAGGAGCACAAATATCTTTACGATATGGCCGAGAAGCACGCCGAAGTTACTATGAACAACCACTTTAGAGATGACTACACTAGCTACCACGTAGCGGTATACGACACCGTTAGCGGTAACTTGATCAAAGGTGTAACTCACCAAGGTTATGCTGACCACACAATGTGGGCTCGTGGCCAATCTTGGGCTATCTACGGATTTACAGTTGTTTACCGCGAGACTCAAGATCCTAAATATCTTGACTTCGTACAAAAGGTGACTGACGTTTACCTAAAAGATCTTCCATGCGACGCAGTTCCTTTCTGGGATTTCTCAGCTCCTGGTATTCCTAACGCTCCACGCGATGCTTCTTCGGCAGCTGTTGTTGCTTCGGCACTTTTGGAACTTTGCCAATATGTTGAGCCAGCTAAGGGTGCTGAGTACAAAGA
Source organism: Rikenellaceae bacterium (assembly GCA_047172885.1). Classification (GTDB taxonomy): domain Bacteria; phylum Bacteroidota; class Bacteroidia; order Bacteroidales; family Rikenellaceae; genus Alistipes. Next base: position 13,870 of record JBCQVS010000025.1, read on the forward strand.
TTACGCAGTGAAGATGCTTACTTCACTTAGTCGTGACTACCAATGTGGCGAGGAGAAGGTTGCATTCCTTGATCACAGCACAGGTCACCACCCAAATAACTCAGAGATTGATATTCCAATTATCTACGCTGACTATTATTATATTGAAGCATTACTTCGTCTTAAAAATATGCAATAATTTGCAGCCTCTGATCCTTTAGGGTCACACGTTAAAATAAGTTTGATTTTCACTTTTCAGAAAGGTGAAAATCAAACTAATTTTATTTTTACACCCTAATACAAAATCACTTTTTAGCGACACTTTCACCATTTGCACCTTTTTCACCATTTATTTCCAAATTTATTAGGTTTATTTTAAAATTATATGTATCTTAGTGCAACATAAATTGTGTAATTCTGCTATTGGACATATTTCTCAAGTGAAGTATGTCTAGTTGCTGATTTGCTATTGACCTTATAAACCTTTAAACTATAACAATATGTATAAACACGACAACCGCATCGTTGTAACTCTTGATGCTGGCGGCACAAACTTTGTGTTTGGTGCTATTCAAGCCAATGAATTTATTGTAGAGCCTTACTCAACTCCTGCTAAAGCTCACGACCTCGATGCTTGCCTTCAATCTATGGTCGATGGATTCGAACATGTAATTAGTCAACTTCCAGAGCCTCCAGTAGCGATCAGCTTCGCATTCCCTGGACCTGCGGACTACCCTAACGGAATCATTGGTGGATACCTTCCAAACTTCCCTTCATTTAGAGATGGAGTCGCTTTAGGACCATTCCTATCGGAAAGATTCGGCTTGCCAGTATACATCAACAACGATGGTGACCTTTTCGCATATGGCGAGGCTATCGGAGGTGCTCTACCTGAGCTTAATCGCAAACTTGCTGCTGCAGATAGCGCTAAACGTTTCAAGAATTTGGTGGGTTACACATTCGGAACGGGTTTCGGAGTGGGTATCGTAACAGCTGGCAAACTTCACATTGGTGATAACTCTTGCGTTGAGACTTTCTGCCTGCCTCACAAAGATATGCCAAACACACTCGTTGAGGAGGGTGTAGCGGTAAGAGCAGTAAAACGCGTATATGCTGATCTATCGGGCGACCAAAGAGCTCTTGAGCCAAAGGATATCTTCGACATCGCTGAGGGTAAGGCTGAGGGTGTTACCGAGGCTGCTAAGGCGTCGTTCGCTAAGATGGGAGAGATCGCAGGTAACGCAATCGCAATGGCTGTAACCTTGATCGACGGAATCGTAGTTATCGGCGGTGGTATCACAGCTGCTAAGAAATATATCATGCCAGCACTTTTCAAAGAGATGCGCTCGAAGATGCAAACATTGAGTGGTGAGGCAGTTAACAAGGTTCAAATGGAGGTATTCGACCTTGACAACCCTGAGGAGATGGAGAAATTCGCTGAGGGTAACAGCCAAAAACTAAAAGTTTGGGGTAGCGACAAAACCGTTATCTACGACCCAATGAAGCGTATTGGCGTGACGATCAGCGAGATCGGAGCCAGCAAGGCTATCTCAATTGGAGCTTACGCATTTGCACTAAACGACATTGATATCAACACTAACGAGCACGAATAATGGCATTTTTAAAATTTGAACCAATACTAAAATCTACAATTTGGGGTGGCGAGAAGATCATCCCTTACAAGGGACTCGATGTAGTTCAACCAAATGTAGGTGAAAGTTGGGAGCTTTCTGGAGTCGCTGGCGATGAGTCGGTAGTGAGCCAAGGAGAGCACAAGGGCAAGAGCATTGTGGAGCTTGTCGACACATTCAAAGGTGAGTTGATCGGAGAGAAGAACTACGCACGTTTTGGCAACGAGTTCCCTCTACTTATCAAATTCATCGACGCTCGCGAGCCACTTTCGATCCAAGTGCACCCAGACGATAAACTATCTATGGAGCGCCACAACAAGAAGGGCAAAACCGAGATGTGGTACGTAATTGATGCCGACAAAGACGCAAGCCTTAAGGTTGGCTTCTCGGAGCAAATCACACCTGAGGAGTACGAACAGCGTATCGCCGAGGATACCATCACCGATGTGTTGGATACTCACGTAATTGCACCAGGAGATCTATTCTTCTTGCCTGCGGGACGTATTCACAGCATTGGCGCTGGAGCTTTTATCGCCGAGATTCAACAAACTTCCGACGTGACGTATCGTATCTACGACTTCAACCGCACAGATGCTGCTGGCAACCCACGTGAGCTTCACACGGAGCTTTCGAAGGAGGCTATCAACTACGAAGTGTTGCCCGAGTATAGAACGCTTTACGACAAGGCGAAAAATAACGAGGTGATGTTGGCTCAGTGCGACTACTTCACAACCAAGATCTACGATTTGGATGCTCCATTTACTTGCGACTACTCCTCGCTTGACTCATTCGTAATTGCGATTTGCGTGGAGGGAGCAGCTGAGCTTACAAGTGATGATGGCGCAGTGGATACAATCCAAAAGGGTGAAATGGTGCTTATACCAGCTACAACTGCATCACTAACTATCACTCCAAAGGATGGTGCTAAGATCCTAACAAGCTATATCGAGTAACTAAACTTAACCTTTAAATAAACTAAAAACAAAATGGAAACAAAAACAGGTATTAAATACATTCTGCCAGTCCTCTTTGGCTTCTTTGTAATGGGATTCTGTGACGTTGTTGGTATCGCAACTTCGTATGTTCAACGTGATTTCGGCCTTACAGAGACTGTTGCAGGATTTATTCCTTCGATGGTATTCCTTTGGTTCTTGATCCTTTCGGTGCCAGTGGCTATGCTTATGAACCGCTACGGTCGTAAGACTATGGTTCAAGTGAGTAACATCATCACAATCATCGGTATGGCGCTACCATTCTTCGTCTACACTCTTCCAACAGCGATGCTTGCCTTCGCACTTCTTGGAATTGGTAACACAATCCTTCAAGTGTCGTTGAACCCACTTCTTACCAACGTAGTTTCAGGCGATAAGCTAACTAGCTCACTTACTGCTGGTCAAGTGGTTAAGGCGGTATCATCGTTCTGTGGTCCTATCATCGCAGCCTTCGCTTTGAACTCGCTCGACAACTGGCAATATATCTTCCCAATCTTCGCAGCTATCACCCTTGTATCGTCACTTTGGCTTATGGCAACCCCAATCGCTAAGGAGGCTAAGGCTGAGAGCACATCGAGCTTCGGTGGAACATTCTCACTACTTAAAGATCCAACAATCCTACTTCTATTCTTCGGAATCGTATTCGTTGTTGGTACTGACGTAGGTATGAACACCGTTACTCCAAAGTTGCTTATGGAGCGTTGTGGTATGGAGGTAGAGCAAGCTGGTTTCGGCTCGAGCGTCTACTTCGTATGTAGAACTGTTGGTGCTTTTATCGGTGCATTCCTTCTTGCTAAGATGTCATCTTCGAAGTATTTCATCATCCACATCCTAACAGCTCTTGTAGGTCTTGCAGCTTTGATCTTCGCTCAAGGTGAGGTGGCTATCTTGGCCTTGGTTGGTCTAGTAGGTTTCGCTTGCTCTAGCATCTTCGCGGTGATCTACTCTATGGCTATCAGCGCTCGTCCTGAGAAGGCTAACGAGATCTCTGGTCTTATGATCACTGGTGTATTTGGTGGTGCCGTAGCTCCTCCATTGATGGGTCTTGCAACTGACATCATCGGCAACCAAACTGGTTCGATCATCGTTATCATGGGTTGCGTATGCTACCTAACTTTCTGTGCTCTTACCATGAGAAAGGCTAAGTGCTAATCTAGAGTAAAATCACAAAATATAATCCAACTGGTAGGCTTACACTATCAGTTGGATTTTTTTATTTTAATTATTTTAAAAGGTGATATACCTACTGCATAGGTATTTAATTGTGATAATTCTTACAAGTAGAGAAGCTAAATGCTAGATAACTCAGTTTTTTTTACTACATTTGCCTGCGAAGCATATGCTTCAAACCAAAAATTTGTAAATAAATGAAAGCATTGAGCATTGGAAACATCACCGCTCACATCCCCATTATTCAAGGTGGAATGGGTGTTGGTGTATCACTCTCAGGTCTCGCTTCGGCAGTGGCCAAGGAGGGTGGAATAGGTGTAATCTCGGCAGCAGGTCTGGGACTACTATACAAGAAACTTTCGTCGAACTATACCGAGGCGGGTAACCTAGGACTCATCAGCGAGATCCGCAAAGCACGCGAGAAGGCACAAGGAGTGATCGGAGTAAACATCATGGTTGCACTATCGGACTTCGCAGAGCTTGTTAAAACTAGCATCGCCGAGAAGGTCGACATCATCTTTAGCGGAGCAGGCCTACCTCTAGACCTCCCCTCATTTCTTAAAAAGGATAGCGTGACCAAACTTGTGCCGATCGTATCGAGCGCACGTGCCGCAAAGCTAATCTGCGAGAAGTGGAAACAAAACTACGACTACCTTCCCGACGCTATCGTCCTCGAAGGACCAAAGGCTGGTGGACATCTAGGCTACAAAGCTGCGCAGATCGACTCTGAGGAGTACTCACTCGAGACTCTCTTGCCTCAAGTAGTGGCCGAAGTCGAGAAGATCGAGGAGCTGCACAACGTGAAAATCCCCGTGATCGCAGCTGGTGGAATCTACACCAAGGAGGATATCGACCACGTCATGTCGCTCGGAGCTTCGGGCGTGCAGCTAGGATCGCGATTTGTAACCACCTACGAGTGCGACGCATCGCAAGATTTCAAACAGATCTACCTCGATGCCAAAGAGGAAGATATCGAAATCATCCAGAGCCCCGTGGGAATGCCCGGTAGAGCAATCAAAAACTCATTCCTCGATAAGGTCAAGGCAGGAATAAAACAGCCCAAATCGTGCCCATTCAACTGCATCAAAACCTGCGACATATCTCGCAGCCCATACTGCATCGTAACAGCCCTATACCAAGCATTCCGCGGCAAGATGGAGTCTGGATACGCATTCGCTGGCAGCAACGCTTGGCGCGCTACTAAGATGCAATCGGTGCATGAGTTGTTCTTGGAGTTGACTGGACGGAAGTAAGGTTTCGGACGTTTCATTGGTTTGGGACTGTCCTGCGCGGACGGCGGCGGGGTGCTCCCCGCGGAGCTATAACTTCTTGCGTCTTGTGAGGCGCTGATCCTTTTGGATCATCGAAATAGAAAATGGTTATTTGTTAGTTTTACGAGCGAGCTCGACATCTAACAAATAACCATTTTCTATTTTTTTTGCTTCGCAAAAACTTCTCACAAGCCGAGTTGCAAAGAGAGGTGCACGTTTCTCACGATTTTCACACTTCTCACGTTTCATAACTGTTTACAGCAACAATAATATGGTGTATACATATGCGCAATATCAGCTGCCACACGACTTGGGGAGGTTTTTGCGAAGCAAAAAAAATAGAAAATGTGAATTGTTAGGCGTTGAGCTCGCTCAAAAGAGTAACAATTCACATTTTATATTTCGATGATCCAAAAGGATCAGCGCCTCAAGACGCAACAAAAGATCAGCTCCGCGGGGAGCACCCCGCCGCCGTCCGCGCAGGACAGTCCCCAACAACCCAGCAACCTAAGCACCCCAGTAACCCCAGCACCTAAGCAAGCACCCGTTCATACCCCAACCGATGCGAAGTGCCGTAATAGACATCACCACAAAGGGTAAAGCCCATTCTTGCTAGTAGGCGTTGCATAACCATATTATCGCGGTGCGTGTCGGCGCGCAGTGAGCGGGTGTTATGCTCCCGAGCTTCACGTTCCATTTGGGCGAAGAATTCTGCTCCGATGCCCTCGCCGCGGAATTTTGACGAGACTGCTAGGCGGTGGAGAGTGACGTAAGGGTTATCCGACAGCCACTTCTCAGCAGGAAGGGTAAGGTAGGCCTGCTCAACACCATACACAAGTGCGCCATAGGCGGCAATCTGGCTATCACGCTCCAAGATATAGCCTTGCGAGAGCTGCACATCGCGTTCTAGGGGCTCGCGTGAGGGGTATCCATCTTGCCACTGATCGACTCCTCGCGCATGCAGCAGGGCTTGACAATCGCGGATTATGACAATCACCTCGTCGAGATCCTCACTCTTTGCTAATCGTAATTTAAACATATCGTCTCTAAATTTTACAGCTTGACTATTCCGCGTGGCACTAATACCTCGCGCAATTCATTTTCGAAATTTGGCGTGAATACTCCTTTGCCTATCGACTCCGAGATCTCTGCGATCGACCAAAAGCGGCCACCATCGAGCTCCTCAGTTGGGCGAACCTCACCATCGAAATGGGTGATAAAGACATTGACCATCTCGCGCTCGACCTCCGATTGGAAAATGTAGGAGCAGATAAATTCAGGGGTGAAGCCCTCGATACCAAGCTCCTCGCGACTCTCCCGCAGCAGAGCTTCAAGGGTCGTCTCACCATAATCTACATGGCCACCTACACCACTATCCCAACGGTTAGGTTGGATATCCTTCCACGCAGGACGATGCTGCAAGTATAGCTCACCTGCAGAGTTAAAGAGGTGGAGATGCACCACAGGATGCAACAACATCGAGCCGCTATGACACTCCTCTCGCGTTGCTGAGCCCACTACATTGCCTTGAGCGTCTAGTAGAGGGAAAATCTCGCCTGAGTGTTGATTGATCATACCTCTTACTCGTTATTTTGTTCGCGCGGTTGACCCGTTTTATATCCTAGAGACTCCATCCACTCCTCGGCTTGCGGTGAGACAAGATCATTGCGCTCGATCCACTGCTTAGAGTCGATTAGGTATTGGATATGCTCTAGTAGCTCCGAGTGAAGCGGGAATATTGGACGAGGTAGAGCGCTTCTCTGCTCGCGCACCGTAGGTCTAATCACACGATCGAAAACATCCTTTTGCTCGGGTCGTTTCTCGGATTGCCACTTGAAGCCTTTCAGACTCAAGGATTGATCCGCAGGGATCTTACTCATCGGATAGAGCGTGTAGGCGGGTTCACCTCGATAGGTTATTCCCGAGACTGTCTGCTCCTCGATATAGAATGTTGTCGAACCGCTCTGCATCACCATCAATCCATTTGCCTCACCTGTATCATCATCCTGCATAAAGTAGATGGTTTGGGCATTGCCATCGGCATCGTTGCGATAGATCTCACCATTGGCGAATAGTGATGTGATCACCTTTCCAGCCACTTGGTTGTAGTAGAATTCTGGAGTCACTTCGCTTGCCATAATTGGAGAGCCGCCAGTGAATATCGCCTTCGAAATTTGGTTTTTCTCGGTGTATATATCCATCACATCCGAGGTCACTTGGTTGGCATCGTGCCACAAAACTGGATTGATATAGAGTCTAATGATCGAATCTATTGAGCTTGTCACCATCGAGTCGGCCACCGCTTGGAAATCCGAGCGATAGATCTTCACATTGCGGAAACCTTTGGTGAGGCGGTACATACTATCCACAGCTACTGAGTCTTGAGCCAATGAGTCCAACATCGCCAGCGAGTCACGAGCCAATGAGTCGCGAGCAAGAGAGTCGGCCACAAAATTCAGGCTATCTATCTCCGCTTGGTTGTGCGAAAGTTCGCGGATTAGCGCCGCGGTGTCGACTGCCAAATCCGAGATCATCGCCTCGGCATCTTTATTCGATAGTTTTCCGCGTGCCACTTGGCGACGTAGTTTCTCGGTTTCGCGCTCCGAGATCTTCAAACGACGTTCAGCGATTCTTCGCGCTTCGCGCACGCTTTCGGCATCTAACTTGGCATTGATCTTCTTCTGGCGCTCCATTCCGATGCTATCCAGCACCACTTTGCGGGCTGCATCGCGAACTGCTTTCTCGGCTGCTCGCTTAGCACTTGCCACCTTATATTTTGCTATTGCTTTCTGCAAGCGGCTCGAATCTTTTTGCTGTGAGAGTGAATCTAGGCGCATACTGTCGAGTGAGAGTGAGTCGAGTTGAAGCGAATCTACTCGGAGCAAATCGTCGATTGGGGACTCTTTTACGAGGGTGTCTACTTCTGTTTTTAGTCCTTGAGGTTCGCCTTCCGCTTTTGGCTCTTGAGGCTGCTGATCTGTCGCTGTCGTTATCGTCTCCTCTTGCTTTGCGATTTCTGGGATTTTTAGATCCTCGACATCTCTTGCTCTACCCTCACCTTGTGGCATCTCTGGCCTTGCTTGTGGTGCTTGAACTTCTTCTGGTCTTCCACCCTCTGGACGACCGCCTTCGGGACGTCCCCCTTCGGGTTTTGCTTCGCCTTGGGTGATTTGGTCGTGATCATGCGCATGAGCATCGTCGTGATCGTGATCGTGGTCGTGGTCATGGTCATGATCGTGCTCCTCCTCGGGCTCTAGCATTGCTGTTTGAGCCATCTCAGTTGCAGATACGATCACAGTTGAGTCGCTCTCGTCGAAGCGATTAAGAGTAAATACTTGGAAGGTGTCGGCACGCATAAAGAGTGAGTCACCCTGCTCGACATCGTAGTTGATAATCGAGGGGTTTCCCGCAAAGAAGATATTACCTGGAGTTTTGATATACTCACCGTAATCGCCAAAAATAAGGCTCTTTTGGGTGGTGTCGTCAATTTGGATATTGCGGCGCATAAAGATATGCTCGGATGCTCGGTAGTAATCCATCGAGTCGCCCCACATCTCCTGCTCCGTGGTCAAGATATAGCCATTACGCGAAAATGAGTAGCGGTCTGCCTGCTTGTCATAATCGCCAGCATCGGCATACAAATACTCATCCTCCTGATTCCATATGTTTGTGTTTTCGAAGTAGATAGCCGCTTCGGTTTCGGTATTGTAGATAATCGAATCGCTGGTCATTTCATACTCATTACCTCGAAGCTCAACATCGCCAACTCCGATCAGCTCCTTGTTATCCGAGAAGTAGTAACCCGTCAGCGATTCCATAATATTCTCGCCATTGATCATCACGCCACCACCCTCGTAGATTCCGACGTTATCGAGCGTGTTAAAGCGGAAATTGTAGCAATAGAGCGTAGCATCGCCATCGACAACCTTGATGATTGGCGCATAGAGGCTCACCTCATTCTCCTCGCCATTGTAATCGGCACGGTCGGCATAGGCGTAGGTAGTATTTTTATTGATCAAGACATTTCCGAAGCACTCCAAACGCTTGTCGCTATATCGAACGGCACTATCGGCGGTGATAATTGCTCCGTTGTGTTGCGCAGCAAAGTCCCCTACCAAACACATAACCTCAACGGTGTCGTTGAGGGTTATGGGGTATACTATGTCGGCGGTTAAGTCAATAACCTTGGTTTCGGCTTGAGACTCTTGTTCTGCATGACTTCGCTGAGCAAAGATCACATCGTCGAAGAGCGTCCAGCCGAGCACTGAAACTATAATCAGTGATATTATTCGGCGCATATAAAGTCGTTACTTCATCCAATTTTTATTTACAAACTCGTCACTGTGGAACTCAGGGTCGATATATACATACATTGCATCAATGCGTTTCGATAGCCACGCGTCGAAAACTTTGTTTTGCTTATTAGCAAGTGCCATCTCCTCGATTCTAAGGTAATCCTCCTCGAGTGAAGCTCGGTGAGATGGGATAATTTCGACCATCTTCACAACCTTCGAAAGAGTATTTCCAAGAAGGTCAGTGGTAGAGAATGCTTTCGATACTTCACCCTCTTTTAGAGTCATCAAAGCTCGATAATCGTCGATACTCTTATATCCTTGAGTTCCGAAATCCTCTTTCAAGAATTTGGTTGCTGTCATCTTAGCATCACCCACCGAGTAGAGTGACAAGATATCGTGGTTCGATACAATTCCCGAGTTCATCTTCGAGGCAGCATCGTCAGAGTGCTCCTTTGCAGCCTCCTCGAATGTGATTGTGCCATCGAGAACCTTACCAGCCAAACTATCCAAGAATTTGGTTGGCTCGTTTTGCTCCTCAGCGGTGTAGGCTGGACGAAGCAGGATGTGGCGACAGTGATATAGGTTACCGCGCTTGTCGATAAGCTCAATGATATGGTAACCAAACTCAGTTTCGACAACCTCCGAAACTTGACCTGGTTGCAATTGCTCTAGAGCGGCAGCAAAAGGTGCTACGAAACCATCAGAACGTTGTGGTTCCATCTCACCACCTCGATAGGCAGAACCTGGATCGGCCGAATACATACGAGCCAAAGCATCGAAACGAGTCTCGCCCGAGATCACACGCTCGCGCATCTCCACCAAGCGGGTTCTAACGCGACGTTTAGCCTCTTCGATCGACGAAGGGAATTTTGTGATGTGAGCGTAAACGTATTGCTCTCCGATTAGCGGAAGTGAATCTTTCGATTGGCTAAGATAGAACTGCTCAACCTCTCCTGGGATTACTGTTACTTTGCCCATCACATCTTGGCGCATGCCTTGAGCGTAGTATTGCTCCTCGTATTGTTGGCGCATATTCGATTTGATATTGAACACCGACATATTTTGCACCTTCTCGAGCTCTCTGATGCCACCAGCATCTTCGGCCATTGCAGCTACTCTCTCCTCAACACCGATCGCAATGTCGCTTGTGTTAATCTCAATCGAGTCAATCAAGGCTTGATTATACAGCAATGATTGAGTCATCAAACCCTCCAAAGCCTCGTTCATAGGGTCACGATCCGAGGTGTAGCCACCTTGGCGACGCTGAGCAACCAACTGATCAGCATATTCTTTCACTTCAGAGTAGAGGATCGACGAGCCTCCTACTACAGCCACAACCTTATCAAGCATAACTTTTCGAGGTTGCGCTAATACTGCAACTGCCGCTAGGGCAAGAAGTAGAGGCAATAGTGTTCTTTTAATCATAGTTCTATCTTAATATTTTAATTTTATTCTTCAGTTTGCTTTTCGTCTCGCTGAGCTGCAGCAGCCTCCTCGGCCTCCTTTTTAGCTTTACGATCCTTATATTGGCGTTTTACAACACCCTCCAACAAGGCTTCACCATACAAAGACTCCTCGTTGCTTTTGATTAGAGCTTGCTGACGTTCGGTTCTCAATATTGTTCTTATCGTCGAACTAACCCACTCCAAAGGGGCTACATCACCCACTTCACGATTATCAAAAATTTGGTAGAGATAGTCATAACTCTCATCGCTCATAGAGTGCAATCCACGCTCCGAGAGTAATTTATCGGTCTGCTCACCACGCACCAAAGGCAACAGGTCGAGGATCTCGTTGGCATCGACCCACGATGAGGACAAGTCGATAAACTCAAAGCCATTCTTCTCACAGATCGAACGCACATCGGCTCTTTTCGACTCTCCATCGGAGCTCATCAGTGCCTTTAGCTTCTTGGTTTGGTCGCTTCCGTGAGGAATCCGCAATACTTCGCCTTTAGCAATCTTTCCATTGAGCTTAAAATTAGATGAGTGCCCTTGGTAATATTGCAAAATTTGTTGATCGGTGTAGACCGTATCCATCGAGGTTCTGATATGACGCTCATCGAGTCGCTTGGTCAACAAAAGTTGTCGATACTCCTCCAACAGGGCTTCAACATCGGCCTCAGTGCCCACAAAAACTTTCTCGGCTTCACGCAGCTTCACCTGCTTTATAATCCACTTGTCGATGTAGGCTTCAACGAAAGCTACACTATCTTCACCGCGATACTCCTTTGGCACAAGCGTAGTTAATTCACTCTCCATAAAGTGTTTACCATCGACTTCGGCAAGAATAGAGTCTCCCACGAAATTGACGTGGAAATCTCTACACGACACTGTGGCGAGTAGTAAAAGTGGAGTTATGTAAATCAATCTCTTCATTCGAAGCTACAAAAATAGGTTTTTTACTCCAAAAAAACGCATGGTCAGACCATTTTATTGTAAATATTACGCTTCTTGTTCAATTATATTTTCTTTCGCCTGAAATTCGGCCTTCGTAGCCTCCTCTTTTTTAGCCTCCAAAATCTTCTTAAATTGACGTGCAGAGACCACTATCGAGATCAGCAGAATCAATACAGCAAAGCCATAAATTAGATAATAGAGCTCATCGGATTTCACCAAATCGCGAAGCATTGTATCCTCACCAAAGCCCATAACTATAAGCAGATAAGCTATCGCATTATTAAACGCGTGGATAATCATTGGCGCAAGGAGCGATGAGCTAGCGATATAGATATAGCAGAGGATCAACCCCATAAAAAAGGCATTAACCACCATAGTAGGATCAAGATGAATAAGGGCAAAAAAGAGCGATGAGCCCAACAACGCCACAACCACTCCTCGTTTTGCTCTGAGCGACTCGAAGATATACCCTCGACAGATAATCTCCTCCAAGATAGGAGCTCCGAAGACAACCGAGAGAAGCAGAGGCCAACCTCGCGCAACAATCGGCTGAGGCGAAGGCAGAAGTGCCAACAGCGGCTCGATTACAACCGAACAGGAGAGGATCATCAAAATGCCACCTAGCAAGATCACGGGATTGAGCCCTTTGAGTGATAACTTCAATTTGATCTTTTCAGCCTTGCGGCGCTTTCGCATAAAGTGGATAAAGAGGATAGTTATAAGTAGAGCCCCTTGAGCCAAGAGAGCTAGCCATGCTTGTTGCATCGCCTCGGGAAGTTGTGTTGAAGATAGCGAGAAAAAGAAGATCGAAAGAAGCAGAATTACAATTTGAGAGATGACGATCACCCCAAAAATTGCGGCCAAATCGATCAAAGTTGGGTATAATCCCTTTTTACTCTGAGCTTGGTGACTCTTCTCAAAGTTTTCTTCTGAAGCTGCTTCAGAGTTTATAGGCTCACGAATTTCAGCCTCTTCAATAGATTTTTCACTCATAGTAAATCACAATTAACAAAAATTAAACAGTTCAAAGATACTCATTTTTCAGATAGTATTATTATTTTTGATATAAAATCACTAATTTTGCCAAAATTAAATTTTTCAAACTAGAATTATGTCAAAGGTTATCGCATTAGCGAATCAAAAAGGAGGAGTAGGTAAGACCACCACAGCAATCAACCTTGCTGCATCGTTGGCCATTTTAGGAGAGAAGGTTCTCCTTTTGGATGCTGACCCTCAAGCCAACGCCACTTCGGGTTTGGGTTTCGACATCAATCAAAAGGGTGTCTACGAATGTCTCATTGGAGAGTGTAAAGCTAGCGAAGTGATCCTCAAAAGCGCAGACTTAGAGAATCTATATGTGCTCCCATCGAGCATAAATCTGGTCGCTGCCGATTCGGAGTTGCCAAATTTAGAGAATCCGCACTTTTTGATGAAGAAGCTCCTGGAGGATATTCGCTCTGATTTCGATTATATTCTTATCGACTGCTCGCCATCATTGGGTTACACCACGGTGAATATTTTCACAGCTGCCGATGCGGTTTTAATCCCCGTACAGTGCGAGTATTTGGCCTTGGAGGGTCTTAGCAAGCTGCTCAACACCATCAAGATCGTAAAGAGTGGGCTCAACCCATCGCTCGAGATTCAAGGATTTATCCTCACGATGTATATGCGCAATAGGCTCAACAACCAAGTTGTCAACGAGGTGCGTGGTCACTTTGGCGAATTGGCATACGAGACTGTTATTCAGCGCAATATCCGCTTGGGTGAAGCACCATCATATGGAAAACCAATTATGCTTTACGATGCCTCGGCCGTAGGGTCAAAGAACTATATGAATTTAGCAAAAGAGTTCCTCAAAAGAGAACGCGCAACCCTTTAAGAAAAACCTACTAACAAGATGAAACCACAAAAAGGACTAGGTAGAGGTTTGGATGCTATTTTTAGCGTCGAGGCTATCGAACCAAAGATAAAACCGATGGGCAGTATTGCCGAGATCGAGATCAAGAAGATCACCCCCAATCCATCGCAACCACGCAAAGAGTTTGACCCGGAGGCCCTCGAGGGACTTGCCGATTCGATCCGTTCGTTGGGTGTGATTCAACCCATCACGCTTAGAGCCGAGGGCGAGGATAAATATATCATTATCAGCGGCGAGAGACGCTTTAGAGCAGCGCAAATAGCCGAGCTTAGCACGATTCCTGCATATATCCGCAAGGCCAATGACAATGAGCTACACACAATGGCCTTGGTGGAGAATGTACAACGCCAAGATCTCAACCCTATCGAGATCGCATTGAGTATCAGTCGCCTAGTCGAGGAGTGTGGATTAACGCAAGAGGCTCTCGCACAACAAGTTGGAATCAAACGTTCGACCATCTCGAACTATCTAAGATTGTTGAACCTACCCGATGCGATACAATTTGCACTGAAATCTGGCGTTATAACTATGGGACACGCAAAGGCGATTGCTGGAGCTGACCCCGCTAAACAGATTGCCATTATGAAGCGATGTGTAGACAAGGCGCTTTCGGTTCGTCAAACCGAGGAGTTGGTGCGTGCTATGCAGACGCCTCAAGCGGTGAAAGCAGCTCCTATGGAGACAGAATATCCTGATAGTTACCTGCGCTTAGTGGAGCAATTGGAGGGTTATTTCTCGCAAAATATCTCGATCAAACGTGCAAAGAGTGGTGGTGGAAAGATCACAATTGACTTTAAGGACGACCAAGAGATAGATACATTTATTTCGCGCTTTGAAGCGAACAAAAATTAATTAATGAAGGTTAACCGCTATACGTTAGGACGCATTTTTTCGCTGCTCCTACTTATTATTTTTGGCTGCAATAGCTTGCACGCTCAGTTGCGTCGCTCCGAAAAGAGCTACGTAAGGGGTGGCGTGTTGGTCGCAGTAGATACAACAAAGGTGGATTCTCTATCTCGCAGAGTGATGCCAGATAGTTTGCTGCGCGACTCACTATCGGCAGCCGATTCTTTGCTCTTTGCTCGAGGTGAGATGACCGACTCGCTGCTTCTCTCGCGAACTCAAGGCCCAGCGCCCGACACCTTGGCAACACCTTTGGCTCTAAAGGCAGCCTCTCCACTTCACCATGTGGCGCATGAGCAGGAGGCAAAACAGCCATTCTTTAGCGATTCGATGTCGCTCTCAAAGATGAGTCTGCTCTCGGCTGTGATCCCTGGATATGGCCAAATTTACAATAAACAATATTGGAAGCTGCCGATCCTTTATGGAGCTATGGGAGCTGGTATATATATGTATGCCAACGAGAATAAGACCTACAAACCTTTGAAGGAGCAGTACGATATCCTACTAGCCAACAGTGGCGGTTATCGCGACACAGAGATCAACACGGTTCAAGCGGCGATGGTCAAGAGTAACACTCGCAGGCAGTTATATATGGGTGCTACAATCGCCACATACCTCTACTTTATGGGTGATGCGGTGATGAACTACTCGACAAACGATGTTTCGGACATCAAGAAGGCAACTACCCTTTCGATGATCTGCCCTGGTGCGGGACAAATTTACAACAAAAGTTACTGGCGTGTGCCAATTGTCTTAGGTATGTTCGCCTCGACGATATATGTCTACGACTGGAATAATCGCGGTTATCAACGCTTCAAAACGGCATACGCCCTAAAGCTTGACTACGACAACAACCCTGAGAACTACCCCGATGGCTCGATCGACGAGTTTGGCGGAAGTTACTCAACCGATGTTCTGCAGAACTATCGCGACAGCTATCGACGTAACCGAGATTTGGCGTTGATCCTTACGGCTGGCGCCTACCTTTTGCAGGTTTTGGATGCCCACGTAGATGCCCACCTCAAAAATTTCGACATCTCGGATGATCTTTCACTCAATGTCGAACCAGCTATCAACTACTCAAATATGACCTCAGGATATAGCGATTCTGCATCCTATGGACTCAATATAAACCTTCGATTCTAACGATGAAACTTACAAAAATTATACTTTGCGCCGCACTCAGCATCTCGGTGGCGACCCAACTTAGCGCAGCCGATCAATTCTGGAAAAAGAGCAAACAAAAAGAGAAAAAACAAGAAACCTTGCTCGTCGACACTGCAGGTCGCGCAGAGGCACTTCGCAGAGCTGAAGCTCAACGAGCTCATCGCGAGAAGATTAAAGCCGATTCGCTTGCTGCCATCGCTGTAAACAACCGCTTCAACGACTCGATCACCATCAACTACTCGATGACTCAGATGGACTCCCTGTTGAGCGTTTGGCGCGAGAAAAGAGCCGACAGCCACTTCGATGAGTTCCGTCAATATTATATCATTGCCGACTCTCTCTTTGAAGCGACATCGGTACCCGATTCTGTCTATGCTGAGCGCCTGCAAAAGTTAGCTTCGCCAGTGAATCTACCCTTCAACGACATCACAAAAAGCTATATAACTCGCTACACTAGCCAACGTTACGGAACCATCAACCGTATCCTTTCGCTAGCGCAATACTACTTCCCCGAGATCGAGGAGGAGCTTATTAAGAACGATATTCCAGTCGAGTTCCGTGCGATGCCAATTATCGAGTCGGCTCTTTCAGCTACAGCAGTCTCACCTGCTGGCGCTATGGGACTTTGGCAATTTATGCCCGCTACGGGTAAAGCATACGGGCTTGAGATCAACTCGCTGGTCGACGATCGTTGTAACCCTCAGGAGGCAACAAAGGCGGCGTGCCGATTTATCAAGGATATGTATGCGATTTATGGCGATTGGACGCTAGTTATCGCAGCGTATAACTGTGGACCTGGAAATGTAAACAAGGCATTGGCTCGCTCGGGAGTGGATAAGAGCACAGGTACATTTTGGGATATTTATGCCTATCTACCGCGTGAGACTCGCGGATATGTTCCAGCTTTCGTGGGTGCATCGTATGCTTACGCTTACCACCAACAGCACAATATCCCAGTCGAGGAGTCGCCACTTCCGCTGGCTACCGACACGGTGCATGTAAACAAGATTATGCACTTGGGGCAGGTTAGCGAAGTGTTGGATATTCCCCTCGATATGCTTCGTCAGCTTAACCCTCAATATCGCAAAGATATTATCCCTGCAACAACCAAAGCATACTCTCTGCGACTGCCTCAGCGCTACGTAACAGAGTATATTATGCAAGAGGAGACGATCCACGCAAAGGACTCTGTATACCTAAAAGAGTTTATTAATCCTGCCGAAGTGGAGAAGGCTAAAACTACCCCGAGCTACACGATTCACCGCGTGAAAAGTGGTGAGACCTTGGGTGCTATTGCCAACAAATATCGCGTATCGACACGCGCAATTATCCAATGGAATAACCTACGCAACCCCGATAGATTGTCGGTTGGTCAACGCCTTAAAATTGGTGGTAAGTAATGGGCTCAGAGGGTGATATTATTGTAGCTCCCGCAACACTCACGGGTGGTGCAATTGCTGTGGTGCGCCTAAGTGGAGAGGGCTCTATTACGATTTGTGACAAGGTTTTCAAGGGTCGCAAAGGCGCACTCAATGAGGCCGCTACGCATACGCTTCATTATGGTGATATCGTTGACGACGAGCGAGTTGTTGACGATGTCTTGGTTTCAGTTTTCCGCGCACCACACTCATACACGGGTGAGGAGTCGATCGAAATTTCGTGCCATGGCTCGCAATATATCGTTCAAGAGATCATCACGCTTTTGCTTCAAAATGGAGCTCGCTCGGCAGAGGCTGGTGAGTTTACAACGCGTGCATATTTAGCTGGAAAGATGGATCTTTCGCAGGCTGAAGCAGTTGCCGATATGATCGCCTCGTCGTCACGCGCTCAACACGTGATGGCCTCGACTCAAATGCGTGGAGGCTATTCGTCGCGCTTGATGGAGTTGCGTGGGCAGTTGGTCGAATTGGCTGCACTTTTGGAGTTGGAACTTGACTTCTCGGAGGAGGAGGTAGAGTTTGCCGATCGTAGTCGATTGACCTCTTTAATGGAGTCGCTCGAGGCCGAGATCGAGAAGCTAGCCGAGTCATTTGCACTTGGAAACGCGATCAAAAAAGGTGTTCAAGTGGCGATAATTGGAGAGCCAAACGTTGGAAAAAGCACACTGCTCAATGCGTTGCTTGGCGACCAGAGAGCGATGGTTTCGGATATCGCTGGCACAACGCGCGACTTGATCGAGGAGGAGATCGTAATTGACGGCATCACCTTCCGCTTTATCGACACCGCGGGAGTCCACACAACCACCGACCGATTGGAGCTAATGGGAATCGAACGCACCCACTCGGCAATCGAACGAGCGCAGGTAATCATACATCTTCGCGATGCGCAAAAGGCAGAAAACGCAACTGCGAACATTGATTTAAGCACACTTCGCCCAGAGCAAAAAATAATCGAGGTTGTCAATAAAATTGACGCTTTAGAGGAGTGTGCAAAAGGTAGCTTCAGAGGCGAAAAAAATAGCGCAGTAGTAAAAATCTCAGCCAAAGAAAAAATTGGAATCGAGGAGCTCCTAAAAGCCCTAAGATCCCAAATCGACACCCAAGCCCTCTTCGAAGGCGCCCCTATCGTAAGCAGCCTCCGCCACCACGAGCTACTAAACCTAGCAAAAAAATCACTAAAAGCAGCCCAAGCAGCCCAAAAAGAAAACCTCCCCACCGACCTAATGTGCCAAGACATCCGCGAAGTCCTCCACCACATCGGCGCCATAACTGGCTCCATAACCACCAACGATATCCTTGGCGAGATTTTCTCTAAATTCTGCATTGGGAAATGATTTTAGTCAAAATGCAACATATAATACATTGATTATCAATAGAATAGCACTTTTAACAGGTGCTATTTTTTTTGTCGCATATATGCGCTATTATGTGGTTTTAAGCGGTGTTAATGTCTATTTATTTCCCCCGTTTTTCCCTGCTTAACAAAATGGTATTATGACCCTCTACGATGTACGCTAAAAT
>JBCQVS010000026.1:0-21719 GCA_047172885.1 Rikenellaceae bacterium
TGTTGGGTTATACTACAAACCCAGCCGTCTATGGTGCTATTGCAGCTCGGATGTGTGGTGTTAGATCTATCTCTTTACTTATTGATGAAATGGATCATATCCCATTCTTCCACAAACTTGGGTATAGGTCAGCACATAACATAATCTTTGATGATTATAACAACCGATATGTCTCAGAGCTATTTGATTTGATAAAACGAGATACAGCTTGGGTAATCAATGGTCGTGGGTTGAACTCAGATAAGAGATGGACGACAAATTATTGTGAACAACTGTACGATGCAATGGATTTGTATGTATAATCACAAATTAAATAACGATGAAGAAGATTCTAAGAATTATGATTGAAGAACTCGATTACTATATCGAGACAGAGTGGAGGTATGAGGAGTTCCCAAAAGTAGATGATTTCATCTATGTTCTGCATTTTTGTAGTGACGACGATACTACATATTTTGAAAGCACACCCCTCCCAAAGCACCTACACACTGACTTCGCCAGTACGATAGATTACCTAAAATATTATAGATGGCAAGTGGTCGAAAGAGCGTGGAATTTAGAGGATGGAATGACTATTAACTGCCGCAGGGTTGATCCATCGCTAATGTAATATTTTTCTATGATCGATCAAATATGGTCTTATATAAGCGACTCCACCCACAAACAGTGTGAGTGAAGTCGCTTTAGAGCTACGTGTACTCTTTACCAATTCTCATTCATACGACGACGAATATCATCACCATTCTCATTTTTGTAGTAGTGCTTATAGATCATCATAGGGCTATTACCAGCCATCTCAGCTACCACGTAAGGCGATTCGCCCTCATCGACCATTCGAGAGATAAAACTTCCTCGTGCGGAGTACCACGTTATCCGCTCCTTAATTTTCAGAATCTTACAAGCCTTGCGAAGTGTGGCATTAACCTGAGAGGTGTACAATGCCACACGTCGAGTCTGCTTAGTGGTAGTATCGTGCTTCTCCAACAGTACCGGGAAAATCAGATTGCGATAACCCAAGCCCTCATACTTCTTGATAATCTGCTCGCACTTCTTGTTAAGAATCGCACGAGCCACCTTCGGACATTTCATTCGTTCATAGACGATATACCCATCTTGCAGAGCATCGACAGTTAGATGGCAAACATCAACATTCGGCATACCTCCAGCAAAATAACTAAACAGAAACAAGTCCAAGCAAAGGTTCTCAACTCTCGAAAATTGCGACCTATCCATAGCCTCAATCCTATAAATACACTCAGTCGGCACAGCCTTAGATTTTGTGTTATCCCACTTGATATTGTCACCCAAGCAATCAAACGCACTCAGCGCAACATCGGGAATCCCCATCTTCACCGCAAGCCGACACATTGCCAAAAGTTGCTTTAGCTTTATCGTCAAGCCACCCTTATTGCCATTCTCAGCTCCACGCTGTTTAATGTACATTGTGTAATCAAGTAAGAAGGTCTCAGTAATATCCCTGAAATGAAACGACGACAACGAGCGATTATACTTCGTCTTACAGAATCGAGTGAGGCTCGTCTTTAGTAGTTTGTAGCTATCCGAGTAGTTCGAACTATCCACCACCAAGCCATTCTTAATTCGCTGTTTATTGGCAAACCTATCAATCTGGTGGTCGATCATCTGTTGTAGTGTCAAGACCTTCTGCTGCTCCAATTGTCGTTTCTCTTGGTCAAAGCAATGTGATAATTCAACTGGCGACCATATCTTACCATCTACATCCCACTGCTCCGCTACCTGCTGATATTTGAGTTTAACAGCTAACAGATTCTTATTTTTGGCAACAACATCTCCACCTCGCCCTTTGAACGATTGAGTGTTGCTATCCCAATCTGAGAGTGGACCAGTAGTCTGCAAAATTTTAGAGACACGAGCATACCCCCTCTTAAAGATGATGAGTTCTAATTTCACGAGTACCGTATTTCGAGGGTTCGGCTTTCCCTTAATGTTAATGGTAAACATAAAAAAATGTGTTAGAATAAATTATTAACTTTCCTGACTTCTGGAGGTATATTTCGCCCTACATATCAGCCTACATAAGAGTAGCCATTTACAGTCAAAAAGGTTTAATCGAGGATAAACCCCGTCAACACAATTTATTCTAACACATTAATATAAAAGAACTTATAAGCCTACTAACTGTAAACTTTCAAAATGGGAGTGTACTAAAAGTATGTGACCGAAGTGGCTCTCCTGTTATATTCGAAATTTCGCCGCTTTGCAATGTTATGCTAGTTTTCTTGCTCCGTCGCAGATAACAACTGGAATAATCTCTGGCTCAATACCATACTCTGCCTTGAACTTCTCGGTTGCCGTTGCTGTGAACGAGTCGTAAAGTTCATCCTTAACAAGGTTGATTGTGCAGCCACCAAAGCCACCGCCCATGATACGAGAACCTGTTACGCCACACTCTCTAGCTACCTCAACTAAGAAGTCAATCTCAACGCATGACACCTCATAATCCTTAGAAAGGCCCTCATGAGTAGTATAAACATTTGTGCCAACAGTCTCGAAGTCGCCAGCTTTCAACGCCTCACACACATTATATACACGTTGCTCCTCGCCAACAACAAATGTTGCGCGTTTGAAATCCTCCTCCGATACTTTATCTTTAACAGTTGCTAGGCTCTCAAGCGTTGCACCACGAAGCGATGGCTGACCTAGTGCCGCAGCAACTCGCTCGCAACTCTCACGACGTTTGTTATATGGTGAATCAACGAGTTCATGCTTAACCTTTGAGTTAATAAGAACCAATTTATAACCCTTAGCGTCAAATGGAAAATATTCGAACTCCATAGATCGGCAATCAAGACGCATCAAGTGATTTTTCTTTCCGAAGATCGAAGCGAACTGATCCATAATTCCGCACTTCACACCGATGTAATTATGCTCGGTAGATTGACCAATACGCGCCAATTCGAACTTGTCGATTGAGTTATCATTATAGAGATCATTGATCGCAAAAGCGAAAACCGACTCCAAAGCAGCCGACGACGAAAGACCAGCGCCTGCAGGAACAGATCCTGAGAAAGCAGTATCGAAACCCTCGACTTTACCACCTCGTTTGATCACCTCGCAGCATACTCCGTAGATATAGCGAAGCCATCCCTCAGAGGGAAGCTCACCATCAAGAGTGAACTCAGCATATGAGTCAAAATCTACTGCATAGGCACGAACCGTGTTGGTGCCATTAGGTTTAATCTCAGCTACAATACCTTGCTCGATCGCGCCAGGGAATACAAACCCCTCGTTGTAGTCGGTGTGCTCACCGATTAGATTAATACGACCCGATGAGGCGTATTGTGTGCCTGCGCCCTCAAAGTGAGTTGCGAATGCGTTGTTTACTTTTGTTTGCACATTAATTTAGTTTTAAGTTGTCAGATAACATACAAATGTATGGACAATATTATTAATATCCAAATAATAAACAAAATAAATAAGAAATATTATCTAATTTACGTGAGTTTTGTAATTACCTTTGTGTAGGTTCATACTCAGCCTCATAGCGATCAAACAACTTTTCACTTGATTTAAACGATGAATAGTCACGAGTGTAGCTGCGTACATAATCCACGTAAGTGGTTGTTGGGAATCCACCCTCTGCTGCCTCTTCGGCTGTAATAGGGATAGCTTGGCGACCTCCTACATATGTCTCGAATGGAGTGCGTATTCCCATCGAGATTTTCATATACATCGGCAAGTGCCAATAGTAGTTTGGACGTGCTGCAACTCTGAGGTTGTCAATATAAAATATCACAGAATCGGGACGATTCTCACAAGCGTAGATGTGATAATCATCTTCAGCCTCCCACTCTACAGGAAACTCATTGCGACCTATTTTTGGAATTTTACCTGCTGAGAGGCGTGTAACACGATTGTTTCCATTCTCATCTTTGATTAAAGCTCCCGTATGAAGATTGCAAGCCATTATATGTTTGTCGCGCGCAACTTGTTGTAATTCAATGATGTCAACCTCGCTATATGTGATAGTGTTTTCAGGGTCAGTTAGCTTATAAGGAGTACTATCTCCCGTAGTCAACCAAAATGCTGGACAGACACCTGGCCATAGATCAGCACCTTTGATGCGAGCCTCAAAATAGCCATACGTTGTCATACCCTTCGACATAACCATACCAGAAGCTAAGTAAAGTTGCTTGCCATTTTCACTTACGCGAGGGGCATAATCGGCAATGACATGCAAAATACCATCTTCGAATTGGATATTATCTCGCTCCAAAGACCACACCGCCTGCGTGCCCTCATTTATAAAGAAGTTGTCATTATTAAGTGCGCCATCAAACTCGCTACTATAGTCTGGGTTGAGAGTGAAAACTCCATCGGTATTGTGAGGCGTTGCGAGGTATACAGAAGTGCTCTCTTGAGAGGTAGCACAAGAGGTTGCGGCAAGCGCCATTAACAGAGTGAGGGTTGTAGATAATTTCATAATTTGTAGGTTTTAATGCTGACTAAATTTTAACACTCCCTTCGTGAGGATTTTCTTCTCTCCTCTCTTTGAGCGACAACAATTCCACATTCATAGAGAGCGTAGAATGGAATGGCGATCAGCACTTGGCTGAAAATATCGGGTGGAGTGATGATTGCCGAGATTGTCACAATAATGACAATCGCTATTCTCCGATACTTTTTCATCGCTGCGGATGAAAGCACGCCAATTCGCGAAAGGACAAATACCAAATGTGGAAGTTGAAAAATAAATGCTGCTGCCAGCGAAATATTTATCACGGTCGAGAGGTATGATGGTACCTCAATAAGATTGGTGATATTATCGCTAAAGTTGTAATTCACCAGAAAGTTAATCGCCAGAGGCGAGATAAAGGTGTAGCCAAAGAGCAGACCGACGAAGAAAAGCAACATAACTTGCAAAATCATCCAATCTGATCGACGTTGCACATTGGCAGAGATAGCAGGCTTGATAAAAGCCCACAATTGCCACAATATCACAGGCATGCTACACACTATTCCAGCGACAATTGAAGCCTTGAGATGGAGATTAAATTGCCCTGCCATCTTCGTGTTCACAATATCCAACACACCTTGGTTAATAGCTAAAGTAGGTTGTAATAACCGCTCAGATAGGGCAAACATCCATCTATTAAAGATGAAATCGGCTTTGGATGGAGCAAAGATTACCTCGATCATATTTTCCTTTAGGATAAAGGCAATGGTCGAGAACAGCACCACGCTACCCAATGAAATGAGTACCCTATGGCGTAGTTCATCAATGTGACCACCGAGCTCCATATCTACATCGTGGCGTGGCATAGCAATTCTCTATTTTTCTGACGTAGAGTTAGACTCTGTTTCTGCTTTGGTGTCGCTTTCCACTGGTTCGTTTAGAGCACTTTTAAACTCCTTGATTCCTCGACCAGCACCTCGCATTAGCTCAGGTAGCTTTGTGCCACCAAAGAAAATTAATAGAACGACTGCAACAACGATCAACTCTCCAGTTCCTAATCCGCCAATAAAAAGTGGGTTCATATCTTTATTTTTTTAATATTAATAACAACGTACCTCGAAAATCTTAACATCCTCGTCGCCCCAAGTCTCGCTGAACTTGATACGCAAAGAGTTGCACTTAACCCCTTGCTCACCTTTGAATACAATTCGGCGATGTAGGTTGTTCTCGATGCGTGCAAATTCACGCCATGATCCATCAACAAGTGTCTCTGCTACAGCACACTTTACAAGCTGCTTTGGCATGCCTGGTACTTGTGCCTCTCGCTTCGAGCGCTTCGGGTGAATCTGTATTTCGGCATGAAGGTTCGAATCACACTTAACCTCGACTTGCGTTAGCTCGATACTCTTTTTCCACTCCAAGGTGATGGTTGCATCTCCACCACTTGACATCCAGTGGTGAGGAGTGTCAACCTCATCACGACTATATCCATCGATAAGCGACTTCACATCACCCGATTTGGTCGAAGAGGCCGATAGCGTAGCCTTGCGAGCCAAGTCATCAGGGTCGGCAGCGGGTCGATTTGGGATATAGACATCATCGCGCAAGATTGTCTCTTGAAGCTCCTCAATATGACGCTTGTAGATCCCTCGTGGGCTTTTGTTATACTTCACGCACATCATAGCTGCTGTACCTGCCGCTTGTCCCATATTCGCACACATCGCAATTAAGCGAACAGCCGATAGGGCGATATGCGTAACGCTAATATTGCGACCCGCAAAGAGTAGGTTTTCCACGTTGCGAGAGTAGAGCGAACGGAAAGGAATCTGAGTGAACTGCGTGAAATTTTGGTGGAAGAAACTAGCTGGGTCATCGGGATTATCCAACGCTCCAGGGCAGTGCTCATCGAGCGACCATCCGCCACTCGAAGCTACGCAATCATCGAAATGACGATACTCGGTTAAGTCTCTTTCGCTAAGGATATGATCGCCCATAAAGCGACGAGACTCCCTGCGACCAGGAACTGAGCCAACCCAATCGAGTGCTAAATTAGCAGCCTCGGGGTATTTGCCAGAGTTTTTCACGTAATCCCAAGCACCATACAGATATGCCAAAAGTCGATGACGATTAGTCTCGGTGTCGAGCGTAATATCTAAATCACTTCCGAACTCAACCCACCAGAATCCGCAGCTGAGTCCATTAATAGTTCGCTTATTCATCTTGCTAGGGTCGTACTTCACAGCAAATGAGGGTGGTCGAAACTCGACTGGACGACCCATGTCGATAGATGAGAATTGAATACTATCGCCCATCACCCATCCGTCAGGCTCGTCTGGAGCGTACTTCTCACCAAACTCAGCTTTGCCCTCACGTCCAGTTCTATACTCGGCTCCTGCACTAACGGCCAATTGACCATCTCCCGAGCAGTCGATAAATACCTCTGCTTCGATTGTGATTTTCGACTCGGTCGATTGCTGATAGCAGATCGCTTTTCGAATTTTATTGCCACTCATTTCGGCCTTTTGAGCGTGAGTGTTGAGCATAAGGGTTATATTTGGCTCGCGCGTTACAAAGTTGTAGATCACGTGATCCCATACCGACCACGACATTGTCTCGTTGTAGTAACGATTCTCCAATTGAAGCTCATCGACAATTCCTGTTTCACGATCGACCTTAAATCGATTCTTGAAGTGATATGATCCATTGATTGGTACATGGATTTCGCTCGAAGCATTACCACCCAACACAGGGCGATTTTGCACCAAAATAACCTTGGCACCATGGCGAGCGGCAGCCACTGCGGCGTTAACTCCTGCGATGCCTCCTCCAATTACAGCCACCTCGCACTTGTACTCTCTATCGCGAGAGAGTGCCGAGCGATCTTTCGATCCAAGGTATTTCCATTGCTGTGGATCTCTGCTCCAATCAACTGTTTCAGTCTTTGTAGCTAGACTTTTTGGAACTATCGCAAATAGATTATTCGACATAAGAGCCAGGGAAGTAGCTCCTACTCCCTTTAAAAAACTTGATCTTTTCATCGCTGTATGGTGTTACGTTATTTTACTGTGCCAAATGTAAATTCGAACTTTCGCTTGCCAGCTTTGAGCTCATAATGAGGCAATACATCCGATAGTGTGCCAGCCAATGCAGCTTGCTCTTGGTCGATGTTAAGAGTGTAGTATCCAGTCGCTTGAAGCTCGTATGGATGCTTTGCTGTTTCGATATTCTCTGCCGAGTACTCCCACGCTGAGAAGTTGAACGATGGTGCTCCGTGAACCTGGAACTGCCCCTTCTTGCTTGTGCCTCTGCTGAGCGTTAAGGATTCCACATCCGAACGATTGCCGCTCTCTTGAGGCTGCACGTAGTTGAAGAATAGATCGGAGGTTGCCAAAGTGTACTCTCCCATCTTGGCAGCACGCTTGCGGTCGATGTAATTCTCGAATGGTCCACGTCCGTAGAATGTAGTGTTGCTAAAGAGTGAAGGCACTCCCATCTCAACGCCAAAGCGGATTATATCGGGTGTCGACTCCGCAGCATCCATCTCCATTGTCACTGTGACCATGCCATCGCTAAAGAAGTTGTAAGAGAGAGTTAGTTGAACATCCTCAAAGGTTGCGTATTTAACATTCACGCTCTTAGATGTTGCATCATCCTCGATCGTCTCAATAGAGTCAACCTTAAGATTGCGCATAAATTTATTCCAGAACGTGCGACTTGCTCTAAAGTATTGAGCCGAAGCACCACGAACATCATTGTCGATCGACGGACGCAAGAAGTTTGGTTTTAGAGCCGACGAGAGTATCTCCTCGCCAGCAACTTTGTACGATGTGAGGTAGCCGCTTTGAGTGGAAACCACTGCTTCGAATGTGTCAGATGAGATTGTGTAATCTGCTTGCTTGTCAACAGTGATTGTATATTTCGAAGTTGAAGCGTAAGCCTCACTCTTTGCCTCCTTAGCCTTTAGTAAAAGCTTCTCGTAAGCCACTTCGAATCCCTTTTCGCACCAGAATTTATCCTCTTTTTCCGTGATTGAGATCCTTAGCCAATAGTCTGCATCTGCTTTGTATTTAATGGTTTTGTGTTGAACCTCAATAGTTTGGCTATCTCCTGCTGCAATGCTAAGCTCAGGAAGTGAGCCGCTTTGAATTAGCGTACCGTTCTCGTAGATCTCCCACTGGGCGTCGTATTGACCAAGTGAAGTGTGAGTCAAGCGATTTAGAATCGTCACCGAGCAAGGCTCAGACGAAAGAAGCGTAATCTCAGCTGGTTGGAAAAGATATTTAGCCTCCCAAGCGTGAGGGTTAGGGGTGCGATCTGGTGCAAAAACTCCATTGATACAGAAATTCTCATCGTTTGGAGTATCACCAAAGTCACCTCCAAATGCGTAGTATTCCTCGCCCTTCTCGTTTGTTGTGAGCAATCCTTGGTCGATCATATCCCAGATAAAACCACCGATTAGATTTTTACGTGCACGGATTGCGTCCCAGTAATCACCCAATCCACCCATCGAGTTACCCATCGCATGCATATACTCGCACATGATAATCGGGCGGTTGATATATGGACTCTCGCTTTGCGCTATGATCTGTCTTAGCTCGGGATACATACGACTAATTACATCGACAAAGGCAGGGTCGTCGGGATTTGCATACGCTTCCGACTTACCATCTCCTGCTGCGCCCTCTTTGTAGTGTGGGTGAGTTGGATCACCTTGAGCACCCTCGTAGTGAACAAAACGGCTATTGTCGAAGTCGTGAATCCAAGCTGCTGCCGCTGCAAATATTGGCCCTGTGCCCGACTCGTTACCAAGTGACCATGAGATAATTGATGGGTGATTCTTATCTCGCACGACCATACGCTGGATACGTGAAAGCATAGCTCCAGTCCACGATGGAGTGTGTGCCAAATAACCTCCCAAGTGGTGAGTTTCGATATTGGCCTCGTCCATTACGTAGATGCCATATTTGTCACAAAGCTCATAGAAATATGGATCGTTAGGGTAGTGCGATGTGCGAACGGCATTGAAGTTAAATTGCTTTAGGAGTTTGATATCCTCCTCGATCTCCTCACGAGTTAAAGCCTTGCCATTCACCGCGCTATGATCGTGGCGATTAACTCCGATAATCTCGACTGATTTACCATTGATAAGCAAAGCGTTATCTTTGTCGAACTCCACGGTGCGGAATCCGATCTTTTGGCTGCGAGCCTCGATGATCTCTCCAGCAGGGTTTTTCATCGAAAGAACCAACGTGTAGAGGTATGGTGTTTCGGCTGTCCACTTGTGTGGTGCTTTAACCTCGGACTCCATAAAGGCAAATTTAACGATGTCGCGTTGTGGGTGACGCTCGTAATATATATCCTTGACGCTTGCCGAAAGCTCCTCTGCGAAAATTGCATTTTGCTTAGCGTCGAATAGTTGAGCAGAGATTGTCCAACCACTAAGATCAGCCTGAGAGTCCTGCATCCAAATATCTGGTCGAATCTCGATTGTTCCATCTTTGTATGTCTCGTCCAACTTGGCACGTACCGTAATATCATTGATGGAGATTTTTGGTTGAGCCAATAGCATCACCTCGCGATGAATTCCGCTCAAGCGCCACATATCTTGATCCTCTAAGTAACTTCCATCGCTCCATTTGAAGACTTGAACAGCTACTCGGTTCTTGCCCTCGACAATGTAGGGCGTAATGTCGAACTCAGCAGCTAAGCAACTTCCTTGGCTGTAGCCAACCTCCTTGCCATTAACCCACACATAAAATGCCGAAGTAACACCTCCGAAGTGAAGCACCACGGATTGATCCTCCCATGCGGCAGGCACTTCGAAATCGCGGAAATAGCTACCCACAGGGTTGTCACGATAGATATATGGAGGCATCGGTGGTTGTGGACCGCGCCAATCATACTTAGCATCAAGGCTCGCTTGAGGGGTGAATGGATAGACAATATTTGTGTATATTGGCTGTCCATACCCTTTCATCTCCCATGACGAAGGAACTGAGATAGTATCCCACTCCTCGCCTTGAAATTGCGCCGACATAAAATCGAGAGGGCGATCCTCGCTCTTTTCGACAAACTTAAAACTCCACTCACCGTTGAGCGACTCCATTTGAGAGAGCTGCCTGTCGAAGCTCAGTGCATCTTCTTCGCTTGAGTAAGAGTATGAAGCTACGCGTGATGAGAGCTTGTTTTTTTGGAAGACAAATTCATTCTCCCAGTCACTATTTTGTGCAAAAGTAGCGCCTGCAACCATCGAAAGAAGCAGCGCTAAGGTGTGTAGTTTAATTTTCATTTGAAGCTTTGGGTTGAAGGTGGTGGAGTTATTTTTTAGTCTCTAAATCGCTAATAATGCGTTGAGTCTCACAGAGATGTTCATACATCGCTTTGGTAGCTTTCTCGGGCTCTCGTGCTTTGATCGCCTCGAAAATATATTCGTGGAAGTGGTTTGCCTTCTCGGGATTGAAGTTAGGATCCAGAGTGTAGACAATCTGTTTGTAGAGTAGCGGTTGGAGAGCCTTAACCATAATCAGCGAAACCCCGTTGCCTGAGGCTTTAGCGATAGCCTCGTGGAACATATAGTCGTAAGTCGCAAAGTCGTCTGAATTAAAATCGTCTCGCTTCATCATATCGAGCGACTGTTGCATGCTTGCGATATCTTCTAAGGTAGCATTTTTAGCTGCCCACTCAACATTTTTCATTTCCAACGAAACTCGGAAATCCATCAAATCCTTAAGCGATGTCTTGCTGTAAGCCAATGTTATATTGAGCATTTCGGAAGTTGCCTCGACACTCTTGTCGATAATTTCAACTCCCTTTCCTTGGATCTTGCGCACCAATCCACGAGACTCCAATGTCTTGATAGCTTCGCGAACCGAGCTGCGTCCAAGACCAAAGTCGGAGCACAAAACCTCCTCGGTTGGCAAGAAACTGCCTTTTGGATACTCACCTTCGATGATCTTGTTGGTTAATATATTTGCAACCTGTTTCGCCACAGAACCATTCAAGATAACGTATCCTTTTTTACCTTCACCATTCATATTTTCTTCTATTTTTTCTTTACTTTTCGTTTTACTTCAACCCAAAACGTTTAGCGGTCACAAAGTTAAACATTTTATCGTTAAAAACTCTAAGGTTCCGTTATTATTTACATGACAAACAGATGTCTGTTCTCTATTTATTGCCAGCGCCCACTAAAGGTATCGTTCTATTAGTTAGTTTTGCAGCTATCAACAATAGCTTTGCAAGCGTCGTGGTAGATTCCGCAATCTACTGCGTAAGCAAGGTAGCTTACTCCCAAGTCACGCCAGAAATTTACTCTCTCGGCCGACTCAACGAAGGTACCAACCTTAACACCCTTTGCGGATGCCATCTCGACAGCTTGTTGCATCTTTTCAATCACGATTGGGTTCATCACATCGCCTGGTACGCCACACGATTGCGAAAGGTCGTAAGGGCCTAAGAAAATTACATCGAGGCCCTCCACCTCCAAAATTTCCGATAGGTTGTTAACTCCCTCCATACCCTCAATATGAACGATAACCATTGTGTTGGCGTTAGAACCTGCGAAGTGAGCCGCTTTGTCGATATGAGTATACTCCGCAGCACGCGTATATCGACACACGCCACGAGAACCTTCGGGAAAGAATTTGCATGCGCTTACAACCTCCTCGGCTGCTTTGCGAGTATTCACTTGAGGAACCTCTACTCCGTGAGCACCGATATCGAGTGCACGAAGGATATTCTCATCCGAGGCATCCGTTGTGCGGATAATTGGGCTCATTCCGTGAAGCTCAGCTGCACGAATTAAGTTAAGAGCGCTCTCGAAATTAATTGGGCCATGCTCCATATCCAAAATACAGAAGTCGAAACCAGCCAAGGCAGCTTGCTCAATAAGGCAAGGATCTGTCATCTTTACAAATGGCCCAAGGACGCATTTGCCCTCGGCCATTTTATCTTTCATAAAATAATTTTTCATCTTAGTCAACGTGATTTAGTTCAATTGGAATTCCCTCCTCTTCGATAAATGCAACGGTCATACCTTCTACTGGGTAGAATGGACCATAAAGCACTTTTGTGCCGATGATAGCCTCCTCGACCGATGGAACGGAGTATGCTATGTGAGGCAAAGTTTTAACCGCCTCGGGGAATGGACACTCTGGAGTGAATTGCAGAAACTCAATTTTGTTGGGGCTTGCCGATGCATCGGTGTAGTAAAGGTGTAGATCGGAGTTATATAATGCTCCCGACTCGATTTTCGAAACGGGGATTCCTACGTGATCAAATGTTCTCATAATCGTGTAATTATAGTGTGATTGAAATTCTCTTTGTATATAAGTAATCCTCCAATGCAAGGTGCGAACAGTCGTGACCTAGGCCACTATCTTTCATTCCTCCGTGAGGTAGGTTGATTGCGTAGCGAACACCGTTTACTTGAACCTCGCCACACTCGATAAAGCGTGAGTATTTTTGAACTCGCTGCAAGTTGTTGGTGAAGAGATACGAGGCCAAACCAGCGTCAGGAACATTGACCATTGGGTCGAGATCCTCTTCGCTATTGAACTTGATGATTGTTGCAACTGGGCCAAAAACCTCCTCCTTGAAGCAACGCATTTCTGGGGTAACATTCTCCAAAATAATTGGATTTAGGAAGCTACTTCCTTCGGGCATACCTTCTGGAATACCGCCCAGGCTCATCTTGGCTCCACTGTCTACGGCCTCTTGAACCATCTCAAGGACTCTGTCGCGAGCTGTAATATTAACCACTGGTCCCATATTAACCCCTTGATCTCTGCCGAAACCAACCTTTAGAGCCTTGGTGCGAGCGGTGAACTCCTCCATAAATTTATCGTAGATCGACGCTTGAACAAATATGCGATTTGGAGTTACGCACACCTGACCGCTATTGTTAAATTTAAGTCCAACCATGGTTGCAAGTGCCGCCTCCATGTCACAATCTTCGAAGATTAGTGCAGGGGCGTTACCACCCAACTCCAAACCAAGTTTTTTGATCGAAGTTGCAGATTGCTCAACAAGTTTTAAACCAGTTGAGCTAGATCCGATCATCGTTAAAACTCTTGGGATAGTGCTTGTCGACATTGGAATACTTGTGTTGCGACTCGAACCTGTCATCACCGTTACAACTCCTGCTGGCAAGCCCACCGAAGCGCAAATCTCACCAAAGATATATGCAGAAACGGGAGTTTCAGCCGAAGGGCGAATAATCACTGAGCAACCTGCTGCCAAAGCGGGTGCAACCTTATATGCAACATTCAAAATAGGGAAGTTCCACGCAAGGATCGAAACGGCAACTCCACGAGGCTCATGGATGAGCATGTGAGCATGAGTGCCAGCAATATCAGGCAACATCTGTGAGCGATAACGCAACATCTCATTGGGGTAGTAGTCCAAAGCGTCGATAATCATCTCGATATCCTCATCGGCCGACTCCCAAGTCTTACCTAGCTCATACATTACAGCGTAGTGCAGCTCATCTTTGCGCTCGATGACCGCAGCACGAATCTTGTAGATCCACTCGTTGCGCTCCGCAAGGGATAGTTTTGACCAATACTCGAAACCTTTTTGAGCCGCTTCCAATGCACGCTCAGTATCGGCAGCTGATGCAAAGTCAAGAGTTGCGATAACCTCTCCCGTTGCTGGACATATAATATCTTGTGTTAATCCCGACTCACTTTCGCAAAGGCAGCCGTCGATATACATTTTCTTATTTCCGAAGTTCATAGCTTTATATTTTTTATTGTTTTATTCTATTACGGTAATCATCCTCGTAGGTTGGAATAGCCTCTTGCTCCCATGCCCACAACTCCTTTTTCATCTTCTCGAATCGCTTCGTCTCGATGTTTTGAAGATCGGTTGTCTCGCCAATATCCGAGCGAAGGTTATACATCTGATATTTGCCAGTGTACCATTTGATGATCTTCCAATCGCCACAAATTAGCGCTGCATATTGATCGTGGTAGCTACGCCACATATAAATATTGCGCTCCTTGAGTGGTTTTCCATTGAGCAGGGGTAGAAGGCTCACGCCTTGGATCTGTTTATCTTTGCATCTCTTGCCAGTTGCAATCTCGACAAATGTTGGGAAGAAGTCGATGGCCGAAACGGGAGTGTCGCAAACGGCTCCACCATCGGTTAAACCTGGATAGTGAATCAGCAGCGGTACACGAATACCTCCCTCAGCTAGAGTGTCATCGATTAGCTTGCAACCACGAAGAGGGTAGTTGTTGAACAATCCTCCCTGATCGGAGAAGAAGATCACGATTGTGTTGTCGGCAATTCCTTTATCCTCGAGTGCTTGGCGAATCTCACCAACTGAGGTGTCAACGACCTCTACTTGCGCTGCATAAGAAGCATCGAGTTGGCTCATTCCAGCCTTCATATACTTCTCGACAAGCTCCTTTTTGCCAATGTTTGGAGTGTGAACATTGTAGTAGAACATCGAGAGTTGGAATGGCTTGTCACCATCGTAATTCTGGATCATCTCGATCGCTTTGTCGGTTAGATAGTCCGACATTAGTTCATCCTTTGGGGCATCCTTGGTGGTGTCATCACCTTTGGGGTATTCGAAGAATGGAGCGTAATAATTAGAAACATTTCCGAAGTCCGAGAGTCCGAAGCACTCATCAAAGCCTTGGTTATTTGGCCAGTACTCCTCGCCTCCCATGTGCCATTTGCCGACAAACATATTGTAGTAGCCAGCCTCTTTTAAACGCTCAGCATAGGTGATATATTCCAAATTCAACCAGTTGCGCGATGGCATATTGATTGGGTCGTTAGGCCACGCATTATACTCTCTTCCCGAACCAGCATCCTTATTTTCGATGTGACGAACGATACCTGTTCGAGGAGTCTCCATACCAGTTAGGAGTCCTGCACGTGAAGCGCTCGATGCGGGTTGAGCCACATAAGCACGCTCGAAGTTCATCGATTCACTCATCATCTTGTCGATGTTGGGAGTCTCGAATTTCGATTGTCGGAAGCCAACATCACCCCAACCCAGGTCGTCGACAAAGAGCATTATGATATTCATTTTATCGCTCTTTGGTGCTGCATCCATCATCGATGGAGCGGCAAGTGCAGGCAAAGCTGCTAAAAAAGATAATCTATAATTCACAATTCATTTTTTTTAGGTTTAATAATCGCCTCTAGAGGCATCTTTCCACCAATCCTTAGCCATTTCACGCTCTCGCAAAGGATCAAAATTTGGGTTTGGTGTTGGCATGCCTGCACCAATTTCTTCACGCCATTTGCGCAAATCATTAAGCAATTCAGCTGCCTTTTCTGGACGAGCTGTCGATAGATCAACTACCTCGCCTTTGTCGTTTACAACATCGTACATCTCGATTGTTCCATCGTCGAACTTCTCAATTAGTTTGTAATCTCCCTTGCGGATAGCACCCATTGGGCTGCGAGTCCACATATTAGTTGGGAAGTGCCAATATACCGCCTCACGATCGAGCGATTCAACATCACCCGTAAGAAGAGGAATAAGGCTCAAACCATCATCCTCTTGATTCTCGGGAGCCACTCCGCCACCTAACTCAACAAAAGTGGAGAAGAGGTCGTAGTTGATGATAAGCTCATCGCAAGAGCTATTTGGTGCAACTTTGCCTGGCCACTTCACGATAAAAGGGATGTGGATACCACCCTCATAAAGGTCTCCCTTTTGGCTGCGGTACGGATCGTTACAACCTGCAAGAGGAGTCGCAAGGATTCGATCATCCTCCAATCCACCATTATCTGAAGCGATAATTACAATGGTATTCTCCTCTAGTCCAAGCTCTTGAAGCTCACCGAGGATCATGCCCACAGAATTGTCAACCATATCGATCATCGAAAGATACTCAGGATGCCAATCGGTGATACCTGTTTGTCGCATCTTTTGAGAGTAGTAATCTGTAAGTTGCTTAGGAGCCTCCAAAGGTGCATGAACCAAAAAGTGTGATACACACAACATAAATGGTTTGTCTTGGTTCTTGCGCATAAATTCTATCGACTGCGCTGTGATCTTGCCAGATTGCTGGAAGTTGTATTTCTTGGCGTATGCCTTAAGCTCAGGATCTGTTATCTCTACGTTGCAACCTCCAAAACCCTCAGCCTCGGGGGTGCGTCCTGCATGCCACTTACCGAAGATTCCACAATCGTAACCTGCATCGGTCAAGATATCGGCATAGGTCTCGATCTCCTCGGGTAGCTCCTCATTGAATTGAGGTGATTGAAGTTTTGCATAGGGGCGGTCGTGACATCCGATCACCTCCCATACTCCGTGACGAGCGGTGTTTTGACCCGAAAGGATACTTGTGCGAGTAGCAGAACTTACGGGCGAAGCGTAGGCTTGAGTAAAGCGCATACCCTGCGTAGCAAAGTTGTCGATTACTGGGGTCTCAACAAGTGGATTGCCGTAGCATCCAAGGTCGTTAATTCCCATGTCGTCAACCAAAATAAACAAGATGTTAGGCTTCTCGGCCGTCTTTACCTTTTTGGCAAAAAGAGTTTGGGTAGTGACACACGATAGTGTCACTAAACCCAAAGTTGCAATTGAAGATTTCATGATCTTTAATATTAAAAGATTACCACTTAGCAGGTACAAAAACCGACATCTCATACTCACCACGGTTTGACCATGCGTAGTAAGGGATAAATTTTAACTTAATATCTTTGAAATCGGTCGAAGCAGGTGCATACAAGTTTGTCTTGTCGAACTTAGTTGTGCGAACTACACCATCAGCGGTGATTGTCTTAACGCCACCCAGGAAATTCTCCTCGAATGTAACATCAAACTCAGTATCCATAGGTAGCATAACGTTGTCGATGGTAACACCCTTAGGAAGATCTTTACCCTCGATGCAATATGCCAAAGGACCATACGAGATAGCGACTTGATTGCGAACCTCCTCGACCATTGGGTTAGCCTCGTTGATAATTGGGCGCATTGGCAACACGAGCTCTACTTTGTCACCTTTGTTCCACGAGCGGTCAACAACTGCAAAGATTCCTGTGCCCGAAATTGGCATGTCGATTCCATTTACTTTGAGTGTTGCTCCCTGAGCCCACTCAGGGATACGAAGTTTGAGTGCAAACTCGTTTTTCTTGTCACCATCATACTCGAAGTTTACTGTCTCAGACCATGGGTATGCGCTCTCTTGAGTGAATTTCACGCTCTTACCATTTAGCTCAGTGTCGATCGAGTTGCTTCCGTAAAGGGTAACGAAGATCGAGTTATCATCCTTAGCATAAGCATACTCCTTGCTCTCGGCCAAGAAACGAACTACACTTGTTGGGCAACAAACACATGTACACTCTTCGGTCCAACGTTGGTGGAAGTCGAGTGATAGGCAATTGTGCTCCTCGCCGTACCAACGCAAAACATTTGTGTAGAAGTAGCTCTTACCATCGAGTTGCATCGCCGAAAGGTTGTTGTAGAATGCCTTCTCCATTGTGTCGAGATATTTTGTCTCACCAGTGAGCATAAAGAGTCTCCAAGAGTAGTATGCTCCGTAGTATGTCGCACATGTCTCGTTGTAGGCTGTTGCACTTTGTAGGTGATATGGTTTACCGAATGCCTCGTGAACACACTCAGTTGCGTTGCGTGGAGTTTCTGATCCACCACGGTGAACATTTCCGATTCCACCTGTGAATGATGCCTTGCGAGTGTAGATGTCGTCCCAGATATACTTCAAAGCTTGGATCAACTCCTCATCATGAGCCTCAGCAGCGTAATCAGCAGCACCAATATAAAGCACTGGGCCCAACACTGCGTGACCTACGGCACGAGTTTCCTCACGGAGTTTGGTGTCGTTTTGGTTTTGAGTTGTACCTTTTTGGTGACCGCGACCTGTGATAAAGCGGTTTGCAAGATTCAAATAGCGCTCCTCACCCGTTGTGCGATAAAGCTCCATAACACCCATAATTTGAGTAGGGTTGAAATCTACGTCAGAGAGAGCAGGGGTAACAACAGCGAAGTACTCATCGAGATAGTCACCAACCTTGATTGCAGCATCCAACAGAGTGCGATCGCCAGTTACGCGATAGTGCATACATGCGAGAGTTAATAGGTGACCCATGTTGTAGGTTTCATGCTCACCGACCTTTGCAAAACGCTCGTTATGTTTGAATGGCTTGTTCCAAGCACGCTCCGAACCTGTTACACCGTAACCGATCTGGATGTGAGTTGTAGAGTATCCATCCTCGTCAATCGAGCGAGCGATAACCGAAGCCTTTTCGTTGATTGATTTAAGTAACTCAGGATCTTTAGTCACCGAGTAAACAGCTACTTGTGCCTCCAACCATTTGTAGTAGTCGCCATCTTGCCAATATGTGCCTTTGAAGCCATCGCCCATCTCCATCTCACCTGCTAGCTTGCGGAAGTTATCCTCGGCAAAGCCCATGAAATAGTTATATTGTGCTGGCACCAAGTTGGGCATGACCATATCGAAGCGCTCTTTCCAGAATCCGCCATCGCTCCATTGTACTTCGCCAACGTTTATACCGTGAGCCTTAACTACTGCGTTGTCAGTGGCTGCAACATATGCATCGGTCTGTGCGAAACCGATAAGTGCAGTGCCCGAAAGTAGCATGGTTGCTAATAAAGTCTTTTTCATAAAGTTCAAAGTTATTTAGTTTTAGTTTATAATGCAAAATATTTAAGTTTTTCTTCGTCGACCTCGACTCCAAGGCCATATCCTGTTGGAACGTCAATGTATCCATCGACAGCGTCGAAAGGTTTTGTGGTGAGCTCCTCGCGAATACGGTTCGAACTACGATCAAACTCTAAGAGTGGTTGCTTGTCGAATATGCGTCCTGGAGGGTAGCATAAGTTAGCTGTGATGTGTAGATTGGCAGCTATGATAATTCCTGTTCCCCAGTTGTGAGGTGTCATCTCTACGTGGTAAGTCGATGCAATTGTCGAAATGCGTTTTTGCTCTGTGATACCACCCGTAGTTCCTGTTTCGGGTTGGATATAATCGACACAACGATTCTCTAAAAGGGTCTTAAATCCGTCGCAACGGAATTCGCACTCTCCACCAGCTAGTGGGATGGTTGTTCTCTGACGCAGCTCTCGGTAACCAGCGTAGTCGTCTGGCGAAATTGGCTCCTCGAACCACATTATATTCTGTGGTTCGAGTCTCTTTGCCAACTCGATCGCCTCACGCACGTTGTATGCATGATTTGAATCGATACCTAACCTAACATTATAACCAACTGCTTTGCGTATCGCCTCAACATTCTTAACATCTTGCTCTACGCCCAAGCCAACCTTCATTTTCATTGCGGAGTATCCTTGTGCGACGTACTCCTGAGCCTCCTCCGCTAACATCTGCTCCATGCGTCCCTCCATAGCGTCGGTGAAGTAGAATCCTGTTGCGTAGACCTCTACTTTTTCGCGATAACGACCTCCGAGGAGAGTCGATACTGGCTGCTTAAGGACTTTACCTTTCAAGTCCCAAAGAGCAACGTCTATTGCGCTAATTGCCGACATTAGGATTCCCTTGCGAGCGTAATCTATCGAGCGACGGAACATATCGCTCCAAATAACATCACTTTCGAGTGGTGAGCGACCAATCACGATGGGTTTCAAAAACTCGATACCCGCCTTGATGATATTTGCTGGGCCATATCCTTCACCCCAGCCTACCAAGCCACTTTCGGTGGTAAGCTTAACTACACATATCAAGCGTGTAGCGTAATCGAATTGTGAGAAGTAAAATCTTTCGTCTAAAGTGTCAGAAAGAAGATAAGTCTCAATATTTATAATTTTCATCTCTCTTTTCTTTTTTTTATAATGCTGGCAGACTATCCTTAAATGTAAGGATCAAACATGCCACAATAAGTACAAATGCTGCTGCAGACATCACCTTGAATGAGCTCTTAGTGCCTTTCCACTCGCCACTAACATAGCCCCAAATATTACCAAATACTAGCGAAAGTGCCAACATAACTGGCCAAGTAATCACATTACCCAACTCACCGATCGAAGAGGCAACAATGCCGCTAAGTCCCAATGGGAGGAACCATAGTAGACCAGTGATCTTTGCCCAAGTAATTGATTTTACCTTTGCGCTATCAAGCCCTTTGAAATCGCTCCAAGTGCCATTTTTGCAAAGCAAATATATCGCATAGCCTAGATTCATAAGTAAACCTCCAAATACAACCACCGCACGTGGAGGAATCGCAGCCGATGCATCGCTCATACCCATCGCTTTAGCATTTGCAAGAACTGGAGTTGCAGCCTCGAATCCGATGTTTAGAAGTGATGATAACACACCCGAAAGAGTCACCAAGATCATACCTTTCACAAGTAGGCTCTTATCTTTATTACCACCCTCAGCAGCTCCTTGCTCCTTGTCGCGAAGGATTCCAGAGTAGGCCGACATCGCTACACCAATTAGCATGATCGCCACACCAATAATCACATAAGGGAACGATGGTTGCGAGGTAGCGCCCGCAATCGAGAATAGAGGAATGATAGCACCTAGACCACCAGCAAGACCCATCACAACACCATTTGTAATAGATACTCCAACGTAGTTTACACTAACTCCGAATAGAATACCTCCGATACCCCAAAGGAAACCCAAGGTGATAGATTTTAAAAGAACGTCGGGTGAAGATGTAAAGATAGCATCAAAGAATGATGTTGATGCAACTGCGCCCCAGATAAGGGGAACGACGAGCATTGCCACGATCGAGTAGATAAACCAGAATGCCTCCCACGAAAGTGGTTTTTGATTCTTCATTCCCATTCCAAAACTTCCTTGTGCAAATCCTGCCAAGAGAAGTAGTATTATACCTGTTAGTGTCATAGTTTTTTATGTTTTAAAGTTTTATTTTAGTTCGTTGTCAGTTGTTTGTTGTAAGTTGTCAGACAAATGTAATGATTATTTTTGAATCTGCAATAGCTTTTGCTAATTATTTTACAAAAAAGAGCAAAAAGTATTGCAGTATTCAAAAATAACGGGTTTTAACAATTAAAATATCATAGTCTGAGTAGGTTGTGCGTTAAAAATATGGCAATAATTGTTTTGCACTATTTATTTCATACACTTCTCTTCAATATCGCGAATAGCGTTGCTAAGAGTCACTTTCTCTGCTGCTACAATCTCTTTTAGGTTCATACCCTCGTAAGGTGAAACATACTCAACAGTGTCGTCACTGCTTAAGGGGACTTCTAAAAATTAAGTCTTTGTAATTCAGTAAATTATCACTATCTTTACATTGTAATTAAAGCAAATGCAGATATGATTTTTAAGAGTACAGGTAAGCGAGGATT
>JBCQVS010000026.1:21729-31604 GCA_047172885.1 Rikenellaceae bacterium
TACTCAACAGTGTCGTCACTGCTTAATAAATATTTAAAGCCTAGATCAATGGCAGGTTCCTTGTAAAGCTCCATTTGTCTTAAAAGCTCAGCTTGCAATCTCTCTCCTATCGCTTTATACTCAGGCTCAGAGTAGAAGTTGATGAGTTCATCTGGATCCTTCTCCAAGTCGAATAGCCAAGGTGTATCACGACACGATAGAACCAATTTGTAGCGAGAGTCAATAGCTGCAGTCCAGACATTAAAAGGTGAGTCGGTCAAATATACAACTCTTTCCGACGTAACCACATCTTGATCGTCTAAGAGAGTCGCCGAGTCGTCAATTCCATGAACCCCTTCAGCCTGCTCGGCACCAACCAAGCCAAGGAGCGTTGGCATAAAGTCGCAAGTAGTGTAACTCTTTTCGATAATCTTGCCCGCCTTGATCTTGCCAGGGTAGCGAATGATAAATGGAATTTTTGCTGCCGCTTGGTATGGGTTACCTTTATCCATCTTGTGGTGCTCGTACATCATATCACCGTGGTCGGATGTAAAGATAACGATTGTATTATCTGCAAGTCCATTTTCATCGAGATAATCTAGCACGCGACCAACGTTATCGTCAATGCATTGGATCATTGCGAAATATTCTCGCACCTGCTTAGGATTGAAGTTCTGAGCCTCATTTTTTCCTCCCACAGCCCATGCAGGACGCTCCGCCACTTTTTCGGGTGACATGGTTGCAGGCTTCTCGATCTTCATATCGGCAAATTGCGAGGTGTAGGGCTCACGGCCAATATTGGGAGAGTGTGGATCGGGAATCGAGAGCATCATGCAGAAGTTTTTATCCTTGTCTCTCTCCAAAATCTCGAGGCATCTGTCGGTCAAAAAATCGGTGCTATACATCGCAGGATCTACAACCTCGGGCGTTTTGTTCGAAGTGACGACATCGGTCGGTTTTCCAACAATCTTATACCACTTATTGTGGTTGGTTTCAAAGATATACGTGCGATCCATATATCCGCAAGCAGCTCCTGGATTAACAAAAAGTTTATCGGTGTGCTCGGTTCCAGCTAAGTGCCACTTTCCGACGATGTTGGTTTGGTAACCATCTCGGCGCAACATCTCGGCATAGGTTGGGATCTCGGGATTCATCGTCATTCCGTTGATAGGAGCACCAGTTGCGATAGGGTATAATCCTGTTTGGAATGATGCACGTGAGGGGGTGCTCACTGGGCTCGCTGCGTAGTAGTTGTTACAGAGTGCACCTTCGCGAGCGATGCGATCAATATTTGGAGTTTTTACCTCCGCCTCATCACCCCAGATATATGCCTGATCGTGCGGCATAAGATCACGATAGCAGCCCAAGGTTCTAAAACTCTGCTCGTCAACTTGGATAATGAGAATATTTGGCTTCTCTTCTCCTTTTGCCTCTGTGGTGCAGCTACTCGCCATTGATCCTACTGCGGCTAATGTGGGTAGTGCGTATGTCGATGTTAAAATACTCTTTTTCATTCTTATTTAGGGTTAATTATTTTTTTGCCAAACTCGGATGTAATCAACTTCGAAATCGATAAATCCACCTGCCTTTTGCTCCTCAGTTCCGTTTAGAGTTAACTCCTCACGACTCTCAGGCATTCCATTCCACGTAAATATTTCCATATCCAACCACAAATATATCTCTTTTGTGGCAACATATCCATCGTAATTCTCGTCAACCTCGCGATTTTCTTTTGCCCAAGCTGTAGCCTCCTCAGCTGTAACTGATGTAAATAGCTCACCATCAATATAATATTTAATTCCCGTCTCGTCCCATTCGATACCATAAACATGAAAATCATCGGCAAAACGGAATCCAATATCTTTGCGCTCGGTGTAGGATGGTTTTCCCTTTAAATTTATCCAGTCGCGAATAGACCACCAAAGCTCACTATCAAGGTGCTCCTTGCCTTGATCCCGACCATCGCCAAACGATTCAAAGAAATCAAACTCAAGACCCTCTCCCATTGACCAAAATGCGCTTGTCACCTCCGTGTCGGCAGATTTGCTTCTAATTTCAATATATCCATACTTAAATGGACGTCGTCCAATAATGCAAGGTGTCGTAATATTTTCGTAGGGTAGTGGGTCACCAAAAACTGGTACGTGAATCTCCTCAATAAATGGAAAATCAGGCTCCCAACGTGCCTCTAATTTAAGAATTCCATCTTCTAATCGATGGTTGCGCCCAGAGAATTGCGCTGGTGCTCGTCCTGTCCAAACTTTTTTATTTGGTTTGTCGGGGTGGATATAAGTTGGCTTGCCGTCGATAAATTTTCCGACGATAAACCAGCGATCTTCATCTAAAGAGTCGCAATTAAATTCATCGCTCACCTCGCTGTTTAATATCCAACCACCTAGGTTTTCAGGATCCGAGAGTGGGAAATTTTGAGGCTCAACTTGCGCACAACCGACAGCTGCAAATAGTAGTGATGTTGCAATTATACTCTTCATATTCTTTATTTTACGTTAATTCTAATACTCTCCCATGCTACCAATTCTCCATCCTTGCTTCGAGCAGTTATGATAATCTCTCCCGACTCTCTGGTCGCTTGAATAGCCAACAATGCTCGTCCAAATGAAGTCTCGATACTCATGCTTTTAAATGTGTCGTACTTTGTGGTGTCTCCGCAATCTGTACCCAAAAAGCGGTAGTTGCCCTCGATCTCGAAGGTGATCTCTGCATCTTGATTTTTGATTGCTCTGCCTTTTGTGTCGCATAGTTGAGCAACAATGTGAAGTACATCGGTGTTGTTTGCCGACATCGACTCTCTATCTGCACTTAAGAGAATCGCAGTTGCTTGACCCATGGTCTCTAATTCTCGCACTACCTTTTGACCATTCTTTACTCCTTTGGCTGTAAGTCGTCCTTTTTTATAGTCAACAGCCCATTTGTAGATTCTATCCTCTTGATCTTCGAGATTTTGCTTGCCTAAAGATTTTCCATTTTGGAATAGTTCGACTGTTTGGCAATTTGAATATACCTCGATAATTGTTGACTCTCCGTCAGAGTAGTTCCAGAAAGGATTAACCTTTTGCCATTCGCGAGGAGCCAACTTCCAACCATCTGTTTTCTTCTCTACAGCTTTGCCGTCGTCATCCTTTCTGAATGTCGAAAGCTCCTCGGTTTGGGTGTATATCTCCATCACTGGTTCCTCTGTCCAGAATGATTGGAATGCGTAGTATGATCCACGAGGGAAACCTGCAATGTCGAGTGGTCCATGCGGAGTCACTTTAAGAGGCCAACCCTCTGCACGACACTCACCCATATAATCAACTCCAGTCCAGAGGAATATTCCTGAGATAAAGTCATGATCCAAGACCGCTTTCCATTCATACCAACGAACCACATTCTCGGTACCCATAAATGTTTTGTCGGGGTATTGCTCACGGAAATAGTCGTACTTAGTCTCTTTGTAGCTAAAACCTACAACATCCAAAACTTCAGCATAAGCAGTCTCTAGACTCGAAGTTGGCAAAATTAGGTTTGCCGTAACGGGTCGAGTAGTATCCATCTCACGTGTCCAAGCGGCAAGTTTTGTGGCAGTTGCACCCATGTCGAAAGTTTGCTTAGGATATGAAGCCCAGAACTCACGCACCTGCTCATGGGTGTTTGGCGGTGTTGGAACTCGCCAAAGTGTCCAATCCATTTTACCATTTTTATTGGTGCCTTTGAATAGACCTGTTGCCGATCTGTTGCCAGGATATGTCCACTCGATCTCATTTCCGATGCTCCATTGAAAAACAGAGGGGTGGTTGCGACTCGAAAGCATTGTATTCTTGAGGTCGATCTCTGCCCACTGCTGGAAATTCTCGGAGTGGCCACGAGTGATGTAGTCAACCTCCTTGTCCTGCATATTGTAGCGCTTATCCTTTGGAAGATC
Organism: Rikenellaceae bacterium; assembly: GCA_047172885.1. Classification (GTDB taxonomy): domain Bacteria; phylum Bacteroidota; class Bacteroidia; order Bacteroidales; family Rikenellaceae; genus Alistipes. The sequence continues at coordinate 25,631 of JBCQVS010000026.1, forward strand.
CCACTCGTCGTAGAACTCATTTTGAACCAAGAAGCCAAGCTCGTCGCAAAGATCGAGGAACTCATCCGATGGAGGATTGTGTGAAGTGCGTATGGCGTTGCAACCCATCTCTTTAAGTGCAACAAGGCGTCTGCGCCAAACATCCTTGGGTACAGCTGCGCCAACTAAACCTGCGTCGTGGTGCAAGCATACACCCTTGATCTTCATATTCTCGCCATTGAGGTAAAAACCGCTATCTTTATCAAAATGGATTGATCTAATTCCGATGGTTGTATTGCGAGTCTCTAGCTCCTTACCCACAGCTATGATTTGGCTCTTGATGCTGTATAAATTGGGAGAATCGACACTCCAAAGTTGAGGATTTGAGATCTCAACGCTTTGGTTTGTTGTAACTTTTTCACCTGCTCCGATGTTAAATTCAGAGGTGACAGAGGCTACTTTTACACCTAGATTATCGAAAATATCCGATACCACTTTTCCCTCTTTTTGAGTGTTGTAATCATTCTTAACATCGACCTTAATTTCGATCGTTGCACTCTCCTTGCTCACTTGAGGAGTTGTCACAAATGTTCCCCAAATGGGAATATGGAGCTTGTCAACTACTGCAATCGAGACGTTGCGATAAATTCCAGAACCCGTGTACCAACGTGAGTCAGCATAGCGACTATGATCTACACGAACCGACAATCTATTGCTTTCTCCTTCGGGAGCGAGTAGGGTGGTAAGGTCGTAATAGATCGGAGCATAACCAAATGGATGATCTCCAATTTTAATTCCGTTGATCCAAAATTCAGCGTTGTTGTAGACGCCATCGAAGATGATGTAGAATTTTTGATTCTCGCTGTTTGGTGTGTCAAAGGTTTTAGTGTACCAACCTATGCCACCAGCGGCAAATCCTGTGCAGCCTTCCAGATCGGCAGAAAATGGGTGCTCGATCGACCAGTCGTGAGGAAGATCTACTTCTCGCCAGTCGGTCGGTTCGTATGTTGTGAGTCGATAATCAGGCGAGTCACTCTCGGTGAAAAGCCACGCATCGTTGAAGAGTTGTATACCCTCGTTTTGTGCCGATGCACCTCCCAGAGAAAAAAGCGCAAGAGTTACTGCTGCTAAGTGTCGAAGTTTGGTTTTAATACTCATTTGTGTTAACTTTTGGGAGTTAATTTTCTATAAAATCATCGCGGTTAAAATCTCGTTTGTTCGATGGAAATTCTTTGTAATCTCGTCTATAGGCTCTTACATAGTCGATAATCATATCGGTTGGAAATCCAGCTTCTTCTGCCTCATTTTTTGTTGTTGCCACTGGTTGTCTACCTCCTACGTATGTCTCATATGGGGTTCTCATGCCTAGTGATAAGGTTACAAACATACCTTCATCTAAGTGCCAAAAGTAGTTTGGTTTTGAGGCTACTCGCTTGTTGTCGATGTAAAAAACAATAGAATCAGGACGATTCTCGCAAGCATATATATGGTAATCATCCTCAGGGTCGAAATCTACAGGGAACTCATTTCGCCCCATCTTAGGAAGTTTTCCAGCAGTTATAAAATCATTGCGAAGCTCGCCATTTTCATTCTCCTTAAGAACCATAATGTGAAGATTGCAAGCCATCATTCTCTTGTCACGAGCAATCTGTTGTAGCTCCATTACATCAATTTCGTTGTATGATAGAGCATCGACTCTTTGAGGCGTAACCTCCTCGGTAGGGATCTTTGTATATAGCCAAAATGCGCTACATACTCCAGGCCATAGGTCGGCACCTTTTACCCTTGCCTCGTAGTAGCCATATTTAGTTGTCGCTTTCGAGCGAAGCATGCCCGATGTGAAGTAGAATTGGCGATCTCTCTCTCGGTGCTTATCATATCGAGCTGTTAGAAGCAGATTTCCCTCTCCATCGAGATTGACGTTCTCCTCGCGGAATGACCATGCAGCGAATGTATCTTCTGGAATGTCCCAAATATTGGTATTAATCGCTTTATCGTTGAACTCGTCCGAGAACTCTTCGATTGGCTCGTAATAGTCGCTGTTGTATGGGGTAGCCATGTAACGCTCTGCCTTTTGGGCAAAGGTTACCGAGAATGAGATTGCAAGAAGTGTGACGGAAAGTAGTAAACTTTTTTTCATGGGATATAGTTTTAGATTTATTGAGTTATCCATTATGAGACATCAGACAACATGCAAATGTATATAATAAAAATATATTGAGCAAATTATTCTAGAGAAAATTTGTAATAAAAATATTATTTAAAAACAGCGACTTCTATAAGTATAAATATTTCGCTATTAATTGCTATAATACAAGGACAAAATAATAAAATTTAATAATGTTGAATATCACTAAGTAGGGTAAAATAATTATTGGTGTGTTTTTAAGAGTACTATTGGAGATGAGATTTTTTTGCTATTGAATCGAAAATATAGTTATTCTATATTGAGATTTGATAGTGAAAAATATCGCTCCAAGAGTGCTTTTAAAAATATGGCAATAATTGTTTTACACTACTTAAATCCATTGCTAATCTTTGAAATAATAGAAGCAATTGTCTGATACCTATTTATATGCGTACTATTTTATGAGCCCAGAAAGAAGACTTTGTAAGAAAATAGGTGATAAGTGCCATATGAACTACATTTCAGACCCAAAGAGACAAAATCGAGACACAGAGCTAACACATTTAAATTAATTACCTATATTTTTGTGAAAAGAAAAAACTAACAAACTAATAGAATGAAAAAAATTACCTCTATTTTATTTGCAATTTTGCTCAGTTTGCAGACATACGCCGCAGAGCCCTGGCATCAAACTTCAGCACGCATTGAGGAGTGTTTCAACTCCGACTGGCGATTTACCTTAGGTGATGCCGCAGAGTATCGCGAGGTAGATTTCGACGATTCCCAGTGGCGAGAACTATCGCTGCCTCACGATTGGAGTATCGAAGGAGAGTATACTCCCGATTTTCCAACAGGCAAAAACAACGGCTTCTTCCCCGAAGGTCTGGGCTGGTATCGCAAAAGCTTTACTGTGAGCCGAGAGGATAAAAACAGACAATTCGTGATTCAATTCGATGGCGTTTTTATGAACTCCGAGGTGTGGATCAATGGCCGCTATTTGGGTCGTCGACCATTTGGCTACTCTACGTTCCGCTATGATTTGACCGATGCTCTCAAATTTGGTGAAGAGAACGTTATCGCCGTGAGAGTCGACAATAGTAACCCTGGTGCCGATCGCTGGTATCACGGTTCGGGAATATATCGTGATGTTCACCTGCTCAAAACCAACTACGTACATTTCAAACACAATGGCGGAGTCTTTGTTAAAACGCCAGTGGCCGAGGAGGAAAAGGCAGTAGTCGATGTTGATTATGAGATTCTAGGTACATTCTTCACCGATGCCGAAATACCACTCTATAAGAGAAATCAGTGGATAAGATACGATCGTAAATGGAAGAATGAGCCTAAGGATCATCTCTGTATCATCCGTTCGATTGTCTATGACCAGGATGGCCGGGAGGTAGGCAGAAGAGAACAAGAACACACTATCCGCAACTATGATGTCGATTACACAGCTTCGCAACAAATCACTTTCGATAACCCCTCTAGATGGTCTGCCGACTCGCCATACCTCTACACCTTAAAGAGCGAAATTGAGTTTGATGGCAAGATCCTCGACGATGTTGTAACCGATTTCGGAGTGAGAAAAATTGAGTATATCAAAGATGCAGGTATGTTTGTAAATGGCGTCGAGACAAAACTCTATGGCGTTTGCCTACACCACGATGCTGGAAGCCTCGGTGCAGCAGTGCCCGAGAAATCACTTCGTTATCGCCTCGAAAAGCTCAAAGAGATGGGTTGCAATGCAATTCGAACGGCACACAATCCCTTCTCGCCAACATTCTATAAACTTTGTGATGAATTAGGGTTCTACGTAATGGATGAAGCCTTCGACGAGTGGACATGCGGTTGGGCAGTCAACTGGACTGAAAACCCAACTGGCAAGGCGATGAATGGATATAATCACCTCTATGAGCAGTGGTGGAGAACCGACCTTAGCGATATGATTAAACGAGATCGTAACCACCCATCTGTTATTATGTATGGTATCGGAAACGAGATTCCAGATTTTAGACACCTTGCATCGGCAGGCGATAGAGCCAAGGAGATGGTAGAGTTGTGTCATGAGATAGATCCTACACGCTACGTTTCGACTGGTGACAATGGCGTAAAACGCTCGATGAAGCATGGCGTAACAGATCACCTTGATATTATCGGAGTGAATTACGTCGAGCGTGATTATGGTCAAGATCTTCTCTTCGATGGTCTGCATGCCGATCGCCCAGATGTGTTGACATTTGGTAGCGAGGTGAGCAAAGAGCTATTTTACTTCCTTGCCGTGCGAGATCGACCATATGTGATCGGTAGCTTTATCTGGACAGGTGTTGATTACTTGGGTGAAACCAAAGATGTAAACCGTCGAGGATGGAACACTTCGCTGCTTGATCTGACGCTAAGCAAGCGTGCTGATGGAGCTCTTTTCGAAGTGTGTTGGAGCAAAGCACCAAAGACATTCATCACAACATCGAAATTCTCGGCATCGACTCCCCCTCAAAAAGAGATGTTTAGCGAAGCTGGAGAGCTGATAGTAACCGAAGTGGAGAAACTCTTTACTTGGAACTACCAATCGCGCGAGCAGGTATTTGTGATTGTTTATAGCAATTGCGAAGAGGTCGAGCTTAAGGTAAACGGAAAATCATTGGGCCGAAAGAGTGTAGATCCAGACAGTTACTACGCAGAATTTGAGACAACATACAAAAGTGGAAAGGTAGAGGCCATTGGTTACAACGATGGCAAGAAGGTGAGTCAAGATCAACTCCTTTCAACCTCTGCACCTGCCAAAATTATTGCTAATTCAATCTATGGCAATTTGGAGCGTGATGGAAAAGATGTTGCCATTATCGAGGTCGACATTACCGATAATAAAGGTGTTAGAGTTCCCGAGGCTTGTAACTCGATTAAAGTTGAAGTTGAGGGTGGTGCTCGTCTCTTGGGTGTTGATTCTCCAGATCTATTCTATAAAGGTCTATTTACCTCGCCTGAGCGAGAGGCACAAAATGGAAAATTGCTTGTAACAATCCAATCGAATGGCGAGCAACTACCAACAAAGGTCACTCTTAGCTCTACAAATCTGGAGAGTTGCGTTATTGAACTTTAAAAATTTCGAGCTAAAATCACTCATTTTAGGGCGGTTTCCAACAAAAAAGTGCAAAAAATGACTCAAAGTAACATTTTGTTTACTCAAAGATACATGATTTTGACACTTTGCCCCTTATCTTTGCAGCAGGTTAAATCATCAGATGTCTTACCATGCATCAGTTGGTTATTAAGGTTGGTTTTTTTAGGTTAGGGTGAGCTATTACAGATCTTTTTTAGAGCAGTAATAGCTCACTGGTTTTTACCTAAGACGAGCTCCAGATCTTTCAGAAAATTATAATTTGAGATTAGTACTGATGCGTTAATATTTTTATAAGCATCAAAAATTTATATTTCGTCGAATAGCGACATTTGTTCTTTGATATTTTGTTTTGAAATGGACTCGGTTTTGGTAAGTAATTCCGCTACTGGGGTCTTGTCGAGAGCTGATACGCTTAGTATCTGCATGATCTCATAGACTGATAGCGGGGAGGCTAACGAGGCTTTGAGGTAGGCAACTAACAGATAAGCACATATGGCTACCCAAATGTGAATATGTACTGCATTTTCGGAGTAACCCCATAAGTGTTTGATAGTTAGGTTTTGCTTTATCCACTTGAAGAATACCTCAATTTGCCAACGATTACGATACAAAGCTGCAATTTCTACTGCCGTCAAATCGAAATTATTGGTGATAAAAACGAGCGATTCTTGCTTCTCGTCATCCCAATACTCTATGCGTCGCATTGCAATGGGATACAACTTACGAGATTTCGGGCCTTTGAGCATAAC
>JBCQVS010000027.1:0-30343 GCA_047172885.1 Rikenellaceae bacterium
ACCTGTACTCTTAAAAATCATATCTGCATTTGCTTTAATTACAATGTAAAGATAGTGATAATTTACTGAATTACAAAGACTTAATTTTTAGAAGTCCCCTTGTGAAATTTGCTCGGCAAATGTACAAAAAAATCGTTGTTTGATACTATTTTTTGGTAAAAAATGCGTTTTGTGATAGTTTTTTGTTTTGTTGGTATAATTGTAACTTTTTTTTGTTTTTGCAGAAATTTACCTACCTTTATATTCGTAAAAACCTAAATTATCCAACATATGAAAAAATTATTACTACTAATTGCGTTTATTGCAGTTTCTACCACCACTTTTGCCCAAACAAAGGAGTATCAAGAGGCTTTGAAGGAGTTTCGACAAGAGTCCATTACCTATAAAACCGTTGATGGCAAAAACCTAGATATTCTATTCTTCTACCCCGAGGAGTCGAAGATGGCAAAATCGAATAATCCCTGGGTGATGTATGTTCATGGAGGTGGTTGGGCAGGAGGCGATAAGCTCAATATCTCGCGACCAGCGACAAAAGGGACTTTGCGACGTCTGCTCGACAATGGATATATCTGTGCCGCTATCGACTATCGCCTGGCTAAAGCTCCGACAACTTCGTTCGAGTCGTTGATCGATGTTAAGGATGCCACTCGTTTTCTGATTAACAACTCAAAAGAGTATAAGTTGAGCAAAAAGGAGTATGGTATATGGGGTGGATCGGCAGGAGGTCACCTATCGCTAGTTGCCGCTCTTGCTTCCGACGACGCGTTCCCTGCGGAGTTGGATTTCCCTAAGACAAAGGTGTCGTACAAATATATCCTCTCGCTTTTCCCTTTCACATCGTGCACCAATCCCGAGATCTTCCCTAATTCGATTTTTGCCGATAGAAAGCTCTTTGTGCGACTTATGGGTTGTGAATTGTCCGAAGCGAACCCAGAGTTGGTTCGAGTGATGAGCCCTTCGGATCTGATCAATAAGAAAAGTTGCCCTGTGTTGTTGGTTCACGGATCGGTGGATACTACGCTTCCGCTTATTAACTCCGAATATCTATACGAGGTTGGTCAGGAGCGTGGTGCAGATATTGAGCTACTGGTGATCGAAGGTGCAGGACATAGCTTCAGTGGTGAGAATATTTCACCATCTATGGAGGATATGTCGCAGAGATGCTTTGATTTTATTCGCAACAACACAAAGTAACATATACAAAAAGAGGTGTGACCATTTGGTTACACCTCTTTTACTTTACCACACGAACGGAGGTAATTACTTAACCTCCTCGAACTCTACATCCTCAGGTTGTGCATTTTGTGCTCCACCTTGCGCACCCGCTTGTGGATCGCCTTGTGGTTGGCCAGCTTGCTGCTGAGCGTAGATATCTTGAGATGCTGCTTGCCATGCTGCGTTAAGCTCCTCCATCGATGAGTCGATTGCCGCTAGGTCAGCGCTCTTGTGAGCCTCCTTCAACTTAGCCAAAGCACCCTCGATAGCTGATTTCTTATCCGCTGGCAACTTGTCACCATACTCTTTTAATTGCTTCTCAGTTGCGAAGATATTAGAATCAGCAGTGTTCATCTTCTCGATGCGACTCTTCTCCTCGTTATCTTTCTCCTCGTTAGCCTTAGCCTCGTCACGCATACGTTGGATCTCAGCGTCAGTCAAACCGCTCGATGCCTCGATACGGATTGTCTGCTCCTTACCTGTGCCCTTATCCTTAGCCGATACGTTCAAGATACCATTAGCGTCGATGTCGAAAGTAACCTCGATTTGTGGTACTCCACGTGGCGCAGCTGGGATTCCATCAAGGTGGAAACGACCGATTGATTTGTTATCACGAGCCATTGGACGCTCACCTTGGCAGATGTTGATCTCTACCGATGGTTGGTTGTCCGAAGCTGTTGAGAATACCTCGCTCTTACGAGTAGGGATTGTTGTGTTAGCCTCGATAAGCTTAGTAAGCACACCACCCATAGTCTCGATACCTAGTGAAAGTGGAGTAACATCCAAAAGAAGTACATCCTTAACCTCACCAGTAAGTACACCACCTTGAATTGCAGCACCAACGGCAACCACCTCATCAGGGTTTACGCTACGGTTTGGAGTCTTTCCGAAGAACTCCTCAACAACCTTTTGGATCGCTGGGATACGAGTAGAACCTCCAACAAGGATAACCTCGTCGATTTGTGATGCTGAAAGGTTTGCATCGTGAAGTGCTGCACGACATGGCTCGATAGTCTTTTGAACCAAGTGGTCAACAAGTTGCTCGAACTTAGCACGAGTAAGTGTCATCATCATGTGTTGTGGAATACCGTTAACTGGCATGATGTATGGAAGGTTGATCTCTGTAGAAGTTGTCGACGAAAGCTCGATCTTTGCCTTCTCAGCAGCCTCCTTAAGGCGTTGAAGTGCCATAGCGTCGTGACGAAGGTCAATTTGGTGCTCTGCTTTGAAAACCTCTGCCATGTAGTCGATAAGAACGTGGTCGAAGTCGTCACCACCAAGGTGAGTATCACCATTTGTAGATTTCACCTCGAATACGCCATCGCCTAGCTCCAAGATCGAAATATCGAATGTACCACCACCAAGGTCATAAACTGCGATCTTCGCATCAGTATCCTTCTTATCTAGTCCGTAAGCCAAAGCAGCTGCGGTAGGCTCGTTGATGATACGACGAACTTTCAAGCCTGCGATCTCACCAGCCTCTTTAGTTGCTTGACGTTGCGAGTCAGAGAAGTAAGCAGGAACTGTGATTACAGCCTCTGAAACCTCTTGTCCTAGGTAATCCTCAGCTGTTTTCTTCATCTTTTGAAGGATGATAGCCGAGATCTCTTGTGGAGTGTAAAGACGTGAGTCGATATCCACGCGAGGAGTGTTGTTGTCACCCTTAGCGATTGTGTAAGGTGCACGTGCGATGTCTGAGGTTACTTTGTCGTAAGCCTCACCCATAAAACGTTTGATCGAGAAGATCGTGCGCTTTGGGTTTGTAATTGCTTGACGCTTAGCTGGATCACCAACTTTGCGCTCGTTGTTGTCGATAAATGCTACGATCGAAGGAGTTGTTCTGTGTCCCTCAGCGTTAGGAATAACGACAGGCTCGTTACCCTCCATTACAGATACACATGAGTTTGTAGTTCCTAAGTCAATACCAATAATCTTTCCCATAGTAATAAATATTTTAGTTGTTTTTAAATTTTAATTTCTAAATGTTTCTGCTCCTATATGATCAAATGGTATACCAAACCGATTTTTATGACAATCAACTGCCATTTTGTCAGATGCCAAAGAAAAAGTGGGTAATCAATCGGTCATAAGTGTGACATAAATGCAGCTAAGGGTGTGACGCATCTTGTTATGGCTGCTCGAAAAGTCTCGTGCGTTTGCCAAAAGTGTTAGCAAAGCGTAGAATTGCATTCCATACAATGATGTCGATGAGCAGAATAAGTGTTATATTGAGGCGTGATGAGAGCCAAAAGTTCAAAATAATAAAGAGAGAGTTGATGGCGATGATAAAAAGCAGTGCCGCTCGAGCGGAGCATCCAAGATTTATAAAGAGATGGTGGATATGGTTTTTATCGGGCATAAATAGCGGTTGCTTGTGGCGATAGCGGTAGAAGATCACGCGAATCACATCGAAGCAAGGGACAATAAGCATCGTGTATGCCAAGATGTAATAATGGGGATTTATGGTGACCTCTCCACCAATCGAGCGCGCGATATTCCAAACCTTGATGGCCATAACTCCAACTATCGCGCCGACGACAAGCGAGCCAGTGTCGCCCATAAAAATCTTGCTTTTCACCTCTGGCTTGATCCCGAATACATTTAAGGCGCAAAATGGTATTAATGCGCCTAGTGTGGCCACCGCAAAGATACTATCGTCGATCTGCCCGTTGTGAAAAAGCAGCACGCCATAGACAAATAACGCCATAATCGAGATCAGCGAAGCTAATCCGTCGATGCCATCAATGAGGTTTATGGCGTTGATAACAAATATATAGAATAGGATCGAAAGGGGTGCTCCGAGGAGTGGCGGAATTGTCTCTATTGCAAAGAGTCCATGCAGGGTTTTTAGGTAACACCCCGAGGCGACGATAAGTGCAGAGGCTAAGGCTTGAGCTAGAAACTTTGATCTGTATGCTACGCCAAGTAGATCATCATATATTCCTACCAGAAACAGAAGTAACAGCGCTAGGGACTCAATAATCAAGCTGGTGTTGATCGTCAGGATCTTACTATCATGAGAGAGCCAAACATGCAGAAGCGTAATGCAGAGCCACGAGGAGAAGATAATAGCGGGGTAGAAGGTGACACCACCCAAGCGTGAAGCTGGTAGAATATGTATCTTGCGCTTATCGATTGGGTCGAAGAGCCGTTTGCGAAGCGAAAGTAGCAAAATGCGTGGTAGCATAAAGGCCACCATCAGGAAGCTAATTAGAAATGAGAGTAGGAGGATTAACATCTTGTCTGCAATTTGAGTATTGATTATCAAGTTCCGCAATAACGATACTCAAATTGGAGGAGGGCTAAAAAATAGAGCCCAATTGTTTTATAAATCGGAGCAATGAAGGTAGGTGCATAAAAAAAGGTAGCCCAAAGGACTACCTATAACTATTCGAACTGATATATATCTTTTTGTGCAAAAAGATCAATCTTAAGAGTTTAAAATGCGCATCGCAGCATCAAGAATAGCTGTGTCATCTAGGGTAACAACGCCTCCGTCAGGTCCTTGTTCGAAGTGAACGCCTGATCCAGACTTAGTGTTACCGCCAAAATAATTTCTAACTGTTTCTACATCAATACCTTGCTCGTCAGCAATGCTTTGCAAGCTGCCGCTAGGAAGTCTATCCTTGATGCGACGGAGTTCATTAAAAGTAATAATCATAGTGGTATTATTTTTTAAGGTTGATAATTTCTATAACACTAAATTAATACTTTTTTAACAAACTGCAAAATATTATTAAATAAATTTTGCTAAAAAGCGATAAAAAAAATAGAATGCACCATTGGCACACTCTATTTTTAAATTTAGGATTGCTGAAAATCGGCCCTAGAGACCCATTCAACAGGCATATTTACTCAACAACCTCAGTCTCAACCTCAGGTGCAGCCTCTAGCTCTACTGGAGCCTCAGCTTGAGGGATAACAGGAACTTGTTGCATTTGTTGCTCCATTACAGCTTTAGCGTCCTTAGATGCCTTTGAGCTACTTGCAGATGAATCGTCCATTGCGATAGTTGCCAAGATGCTGATTGCAAAGATTGCGATAGCCATTGCCCATGTGAATTTCTCGAGGAAGTCAGTTGTTTGACGAACTCCCATAACTTGGTTCGATGCGCCAAAGTTAGCGGCCATACCGCTTTTAGGGCTTTGCACCAATACTGCGAGAATCATAAGTGCACTCGCAACTAAAACTAAACCAATACAAATTGTGTATAACATTGCTCTTTTATTTTAATTATTATTTTCTAACTTCGCTATAAGTTCGGCAAAGTAAATACTTTTTTCTGAATTTAACAAACTTAATTTGCGATAAATCTCAATTGCTTCTGCTTTAAGCCCCTGAGAAAGGTAAATTTTTGCTAATTCTTCGCTAACTAGGTTCTCTTCTTCGCTCAAATTGGGTTCTGTTTGAACTTCAACCTCCTCTTTGCTTGCTTTGTCGACAACGATTTTGAGCTCCGTACAGCTTAGGAATCTGTCGATCACATCGTCTGGTGATTTGCCCATCAATGCTCTTAGGTCAATCTGGTCAAACTCGATATCCTCTTGCTTCTCCAGCACCTCTTGTTTTTGTTCAGCCTCCTTTTTTTCGTCTGTTGCCTCTAACTCTTTTTTGCGACCAAATGGCCATAACTTTCTAAATATATTTGTCATACTTTTCTACCAATCTGAAGCCGAAGCTTGGAAAATATTTAATACAATTTGATCAACTAGCTCGGGGATCAGAGTATCCTCCACCTCGGTAAGGAGGCTAGTCGATGGGTAGTCCTGATAAGCCGTGAAGGTTTGATTAAACGACTTACTCTCGTCAATGAGGTTGGTGAAGCGAACGCGAACACCCACGGTCAAACGGTTCATAAGCGCATAGTCGTCACTCGAAACCGATGAAGTAGTCGAGGTGTATGTCGTAATCTCACCCTCGAAGGCAAAGTCACCACCCTCGGCAACCTCCGTAAGGCTAGTGCGGCTGATGAACATATCCTTTAGCTCGTCGGTAAGCGTTGAGCTAAGGATCGGAGCCACCATCGTAGCATTATTTGGAAAGTAAGCCACCGAAAAGGTCTTTGCATCGACTGGAATCGAAGCTCCCGACAGAGTGTAGCTTATTCTAAAACCGCAACTCACAAGCGTTAACGAGCAAGCTGTAAGTAGTATAAATAGTAATTTTTTCACTTTTTCATCTTATTAATTGTGAGTTTTGCGCGAGTTAACTCTCGTCGATTCCTAACTCTTTAATCTTTCTATATAGTGTCCTCTCCGACATAAATAGCTCTGCTGCTGCTTCGCGACGTCGACCATTATGTTTTCTTAGAGCCTTTACGATCTGCTCACGCTGAACATCTGCCTTGGTCAATTCGTGATACTCCTCGGCGTATACCTCCGTGTTATCATCTTCGACCTCTTGGGCAACTAGCGTGGGTGAGGATGGCAACAGACCCAGAGGTTGAGTCGCTTGCGGTGGCATCACATCGCTCGATGATTTGTGCATCAACTCCTGCATCATTCGCTTTAGGTCGTTAATGTCGGAGCGCATATCAAAGAGTACCTTATATAATAACTCCCTTTCCGATGAAAAATTATCTGCCGACCCTTGATTTGTTGACCCTGCGCCAACCGAGATCATCGTTGATTCTTGATCGGGTAGGTATCGCATAAGCACCTCGGCCGAAATTTCGCGCTGTTGCTCGATTGCCGAGATCTGTTCCGCCACGTTTTTAAGCTGTCGGATATTTCCTCGCCAGAAGTAATTCTCCAACACCGCACGTGCTGATGGGTCGAGCGAGATGGCTGGCATACGATACTGCGCAGCGACGTCCGAGGCAAATTTGCGGAATAAGAGGTTGATATCCTCAGCCCTTTCGCGCAAAGCTGGCACCACAATTGGTACTGTGCTGAGTCGATAGAAAAGATCCTCGCGGAATGTACCTGCTGCGATCGACTGCATCAGGTTGACGTTCGTGGCGGCAACCACCCTGACCGAAGTCTTTTGAACCTTGGCCGATCCAACTCTAATATACTCACCACTTTGCAGAACGCGAAGCAGACGAACTTGAGTCGATAGGGGCAATTCACCCACCTCATCGAGGAAGATTGTGCCTCCGTCAGCCTCCTCGAAGTAACCTTTTCGTGCTTCGTAAGCTCCTGTAAATGAACCCTTTTCGTGGCCGAATAGCTCAGAGTCGATAGTTCCTTCGGGAATCGCACCGCAGTTAACCGCGATGTATCGTTTGTGCTTTCGCGACGAGTAGTTGTGTATTATTTGAGGGAAAAACTCCTTACCAACGCCACTCTCTCCAGTCACCAAAATCGACAGATCGGTGGGTGCGACTCTAAGGGCGATCTCTAGAGCTCGATTCAAGAGTTCGCTATTACCTATAATGCCAAAACGTTGTTTTATTGAGATAATATCCATTGAAAATTTCGTAAATTATTATTTGGCGCGTTGCTCCACACGTGCCGCGATAGGTGAGCCTTGTTGAGCTCCCTCACGCAAAAAACCATAAAGAATTACACTTAACGCAAGTAGGGCTGCCGAAACAGCGATAATCATCCACCAATCCAACTTCTTGCTTGGTGTCGAGTGCCTGCGTTTCGATCTCTTGCCGTTGCCGCCATAGCTAAGTCCCTCTAAGTCGGGATCTGGCTCGAAGTGGATATGGCGATACTCCTCGGGTGCAGCCTCTAGACTTGGCTCTGCTTGAGGTGGATTTTGCGTTGTCTCTTGCTGAGGCTCTGTTTCTTCGAGTTGTTCGGCTGGTTGTTCGGCAGGTGCAGGTAACTCCTCTTGGGTTGCTTCCTCCTCTGTTGGCTCTATTGGCTCATCCGCAGTTTCGATTGCCTTCTCCTCAGTCTCTTTCACCTCCTCGTGAGATTGCTCTGGCTCTGCGGTTGTCACCTCTTCTGTCGATGCATCTTGCACGGTTTGGCCGATTTGCTCCTCAGCCTCTTCGGTTTTCTCCTCCTCTTGATCGCAAGAGTATGAGGCGCTTGGGGTGGTTGCAGGGTCGAATTCGAATCGAAGTGCTCCATTTTCGCCTTTCGAGAAGTGGCCAACTCCCGTGATCCAATATTCACCTCCATTCTCCGAGACAAAACGTATGTCGAAAAGCAATCGGCTAATTGCGCCACTCGCCTCCACATCGCTCATCCCACTCTCGACGAGTAGATTTTGCAGTACGCCATCATCCTTGGTGAGTAGTTGCGAAAAGAGCACAGTGTGACCAGGCTCTTTGACTAAAAAAGCACCCAACTGAGGGATCACCAAACGGCGATTCTCCTGAAGATATTTCGATATTATCGTAGCTAACACCACTTACAATGATTAATTTGAGGTCAAAATTACGATTTTTCTTTCAAAAATAAAAACTCAAGTGAAAAAATATTGTTGCAGGGTCAAAAAAAATAGGTGAGGGATTGCATAATCAAAAAAAAAGTTAAATCTTTGCATCCTTAAAATCGGTAAATCCGATCGAGTTACATTGCCGATAAATTTATAATGTAGCAAAGATGGATTTGTGAAAAATATAGAAACAAAAGATGAAGAATAAATATATTGACCTAATTGAGCAGACGTTCGATTTTCCTCAAGATGAGTTTACCGTTGAAGATAACTCTCTAAATTTCCATGATATTCCACTTATGGAACTTATCAAACAATATGGTACTCCGCTCAAAGTGACATACTTGCCAAAGATCTCAGCACAGATTAATCGTGCTAAGAGAATGTTCAATGTCGCCATGGCTCGTGTCGACTATAAAGGGTCGTATAACTACTGCTATTGTACCAAATCGAGCCACTTCTCGTTCGTTTTGGAGGAGGCTTTAAAGAATGATATTCACTTGGAAACTTCGTCGGCATATGATATCCATATTATCAATGCTCTGTACGATAGTGGTATCTTCGACAAGGATCGCTTTATTATATGTAATGGATTCAAACGTCCTCAATATATCGAGAATATTGCGCAGTTGATCAATTCGGGCTTCGAGAATACAATCCCTGTGATTGATAACAAAGATGAATTGGAACTACTTGATAATGCGATAGATAAGGGTTGTAAGATCGGAATTCGTATCGCGGCTGAGGAAGAACCAAAGTTCGATTTTTACACCTCTCGCTTGGGTATCCGCTACAACGAAATCGTTGATTTCTATAAGAACAAGATCAAGAAAAATTCGAAGTTTAAACTCAAAATGCTTCACTTCTTTATCAATACTGGAATTAAGGATACGGCCTATTATTGGAATGAGTTGTCGAAGTGTATGCAGCTCTATTGTGAACTTAAGGAGATCTGCCCTGAGTTGGATTGCTTGAATATTGGTGGTGGTTTCCCGATCAAGAACTCACTGAACTTTTCGTATGATTATGAGTATCTTACCGAAGAAATCGTGGCGCAGATTAAACATATTTGTGAGCAAAATGGTATCGCAGAACCTAATCTTTTCACCGAGTTTGGATCGTTTACTGTGGGTGAGAGTGGAGCATCACTCTACTCTGTTGTTAACCAAAAGCAGCAGAATGACCGTGAGTTCTGGTATATGATCGACTCATCTTTTATCACTACATTGCCAGATACCTGGGGTATCAACCAACGCTACATTATGCTTGCGATCAATAACTGGGATCGTGAATATCAGCGAGTCTTCCTCGGAGGATTGACCTGCGACAGTGAAGATTTCTATAATGCTGAGTCTCATACTAATGCGATTTTTATGCCCAAATTGGTGGCCAATGACCCTCAATATATCGGTTTCTTCCACACGGGAGCTTACCAAGAGTCGTTGGGTGGATTTGGTGGAATCCAACACTGTTTGATCCCTTCGCCAAAACATATAATTATCGACAGAGATAAGGGCGATAATGAGTACTACACGCGACTATTTGCCAAGGAGCAGTCGTATCGTTCGATGATGCGTATTTTGGGGTATTAGGTCGGGGTGCAGACGTAGTAAAAAAGGTGAGTAAATTGATTACTCACCTTTTATTATATATATACCGCTCGCTACTCAGTCGCCTTAGCCTTTGGCTTGCGGTAGAAGCGGCGCTTTTTTCTCTTTGGCTTGTCGCCAGAATTTTCACTATTTGTTGCTGGTGTTCCCTCGGAAGTTGTTTTAACAGTCGTATCTGCTGCTGCCACCTCACCCTGTGGCGCTTTCTCTTGCTTTGGGCGACGCTCAGCACTTCCCTTACCTCCGCGGTTTTGCGACTTGCTGCCACCTCCGCGTGATGAGCCACCTCTGTTGCTGCCACCTCGTGAAGCGCCTCCTCTGCCGCTACCTCCACGGCCTCTTTCAGGGTGTGCCGAAGGGTTGTACACAGGTGCTTTACCCAACTCCTCAGGCATCTCGAGTTGCTTTACGTCGCGCTCGATAAACTCCTCGATCTTGTGGAATTTACCTTGCTCCGCCTCGCTAACAAAAGTTATAGCGCGACCCGTAGCACTCGCGCGACCTGTACGGCCAATGCGGTGGATATAATCCTCAGGATCGTGTGGAACATCGAAGTTAATCACAAGAGCGATATCGTCGATGTCGATTCCACGAGCCACAATGTCGGTTGCCACCAAAATATCAATCTTGCCATTTTTGTAGTTAAGCATAACCTCCTCGCGACGCTCCTGGTCCAAATCCGAGTGCATCGCTCCAACGTTCAACTTCATGCGTTTGAGTTGGTAGCTAAGCTCCTTAACCTTGAGCTTTGAAGATGAGAAGATCAGAGCCTTACCCTCGATGGGCTGGCTAAATAGATGGTCGACAATGCCCAATTTTTGTCTCTCGTGGCAGACGTAAATACCTTGGTCGATCGACTCGCTAGGCTTCGATATTGCGATGTTAATCTCCTTGGGCTCAGTGAGTAGCTCCTTTGCCATCTTGCGGATCTTAGGAGGTAGAGTCGCCGAGAACATAATCGTTTGGCGTTCTTTTGGCAACTCGCCCACAACGCGCATAATATCGTCGAAGAATCCCATGTCGAGCATACGATCCGCCTCATCTAAAATAAAGTGCTTCACTCCCGAGAAGTCGATCGCACCACTCTCGATGTGAGCTAACAATCGGCCAGGAGTTGCGATAACGATATCGGCACCGCTACACATTCCCTTGCGTTGCACATCCCACGTTTTGCCATCGCCACCACCGTAAACTACCGTGGTTGAGATCGGCATATAATATGCAAACCCTTGAAATTGGGTGTCAATTTGCATCGCTAGCTCGCGCGTCGGAACCATAATAATAGCCTTACACTTGCTATCGTCATAATCGGCTGCCTCGCGAGCAACGATAAGTTGATTGAGGAGAGGAAGCGCAAAAGCGGCAGTTTTACCTGTTCCTGTCTGAGCGCAACCTATCAGGTCGCTACCCTCGAGGATCACTGGGATCGTCTGCTCTTGCACGGGTGTCATCTGCTCAAATCCCATCTCCTCGATAGCATCCAGCAGGTCGTAATCTAAATCTAATTCGTCGAAATACATCTATTTTTGTTTTTCTGTGATCTCTCCAAAGAGAGTCGCTGAAGAGCATGAGTTAATTTTCACATGCACGTAATCTCCAACTTTAATGTCGTGGCGGTCGAAAATCGCCACCTTATTTTGCGAAGTGCGACCAAACATCTGCTCGTCACTTCTCTTTGATACTCCCTCTACCAGCACCTCGAATACCTTTCCTACATCTTGGGCGTTTCTCTCGGCCGACAACTCGTTTTGCAGGTTGATGATCTCGGTTAGGCGCTCGGTTTTAACCTTCTCGTCGATATTGTCGGGAAGGGTTTTTGAAGCTACTGTTCCTGGACGCTCCGAATATTTGAACATATAGGCAAAATCGTAACCTACGGTGCGCATAAGCGAGAGCGTTGCTTCGTGCTCCTCTTGAGTCTCGGAAGAGAAACCTGCGATGATGTCGGTTGTGATGGCGCAATCTGGAATAATTCGGCGGATTGCCTCCACACGTCCTAAGTACCACTCACGCGAATATTTTCGATTCATACGCTCCAGCATCGCCGTTGAGCCCGATTGAGCTGGTAGGTGAATCGCTCGACAAATGTTCGGAGTCGAGGCGATAACCTCCAACAACTCATCACTCATATCCTTGGGATGTGACGTTGCGAAACGAACACGAAGAAGTGGCGAGATGGCCGCCACGCGGCGCATAAGCTCAGGGAAATTAACCTCGTCGCTCGAATATGAATTGACGTTTTGTCCCAAGAGAGTCACCTCGCGATAACCATTCTCGAATAGCGAACGAGCCTCACTGATGATAGTCTCAGCATCGCGACTGCGCTCACGACCGCGAGTATATGGAACCACGCAATAGGTGCAGAAATTATTGCAACCACGCATAATGGCGATAAAGGCGCTCACGCCAGCTTTGTCAAGGCGAACAGGCGAAATTTCGGCATAAGTCTCCTCGGTCGAGAGCAGAGTGTTAACCCCTTTGCTTCCCGACTCAGCGCTGCTAAGCAAGTGGGGTAGATCGCGGTATGAATCTGGTCCAGCTACCACATCGACCCCTTTGTCACCCTCCAAAAGGCTCTCTTTCAATCGCTCGGCCATGCAGCCGATAACGCCCACAACCAAACCCTTTTTCTTGCGGCGCAAGTGGCGCATTTCGTTCAAACGGCCCCAAATACGTTGCTCGGCATTGTCGCGGATCGAGCATGTGTTGATTAGAATTACATCGGCCTCCTCGATCTTGTCGCAGTAGATGTAACCCTCTTTTTGTAGAATCGAAACCACGATCTCACTATCGCCAACATTCATCTGGCAACCGTAAGTCTCTACAAATAGGCGTTTTCCCATCCCTTTGAGTGGGCGTAACGCATTGATATTTATCTCCAAAATTCTCTGAATTAAAAATTAAAATATAGTTTATTCGGCCTGCACAACATCCTTATCGGGGAAGGCTTTGAAACCCTCGCCATAGGTGTTATATGCGTCTGTCACCACGCAAAATGCCGCAGGATCGAACTGCTTGATTGCATATTGAACCGAGTTGACCTCCTTGCGGCTAACCACCAAGAAGATCATCTCCTTATCCTCGTTTGAGTACATTCCCTTCGCTTTGATGTAGGTCGCACTGCGCTCCAAATCGTTGATAATAAAGTCTCTAAATTCGGTGGTGTCACGACTTGTAATCACGAACAGCAACTTATCGTAAGAAGCACCATCAATCACAAAGTCAATCACGCGCGAACCGATGTAGATAGTCACCAGTGAGTAGAGTGAGAGTTTCCAACCCACACTAACACCCGCCTCGATCACCTTCTCGGGCGATTGCAAGAATCCAAATCCAATAACGAAGAGACCCAACAGGACCACGATACTGTCGGCCAAGAGCATGCCATTCGAGAATTTAAACCCTGCGAAACGTTGTAAATACATCGCGATAATATCCGTTCCACCCGTCGTTGCACGATTGCGAAGTACCAATCCTTGCCCCACGCCGATAAGCACCGATCCCATGATGGTTGCTAAGATCAAATCGTTAGAAAGGTCGATGCTACCTCCCAAAAGTTGCGAAGGGTCCAATAGGCGCATTGCCTCCTCATTGGGATAGATCAAACGATCGAACAAGTTCATAAATCCAGGGGTGATTAGAGCCGCAAAAAGAGTGCGACCAGCGAATTGACGACCGAGGATGATAATTGCACTTACAAGGAGCGGAATATCGAACATATAACCAAAAGTTCCCACCTGAATCGAAGGGAAGATATTGTGCATAACGATTCCCAAGCCATAAACGCCACCTGGAACGATATTGTAAGGCGAGATAAAACAGTTATAACCGAAAGCCAAAAGCGCTGAACCTAAGATCATAAGGGTGATGGATTTCCACCACTCAAAGGAGTATATCGGTTCAACGAGTTTCTTGATGTACTTATTCATTAGTTAAGTCAATTTTAAAGCTACAAAGGTAGCAATTAATAGGTAACTGACAATTAATTTTTATCAATTTGATGCAGATTTTCAGATTATTTTTTTATATTTGCACTGCTAATGTAAAAAAAAATTAAGATGATTTATATATATATTACCATCGCTCTAGTGGTGGCATATTTGTTCGGCTCTATACCCAACGCTGTCTGGATTGGCAAGCGTTTTTGGGGTGTTGATGTGCGTGAACATGGAAGCAAAAATGCTGGTACTACCAACGTCCTCAGGGTTTTAGGTCGCAAGGCCGCCTTGCCAGTTTTTATTCTCGATATCTTGAAGGGCTTTTGTGCAGTCTCGTTTATGGGCTTGATGCTGAGCTTTGTTGAGGTTGACGAGAGTACCATAATTTCGCTTAAGATCGTTGCTGTTTTTGCAGCGGTATTGGGTCATATTTTCCCGATTTTTGCAGGATTTAAAGGTGGTAAGGGTGTTGCAACTCTGGTTGGTTCGATTGCCGCGGTGCACCCTCCGCTAGTTTTTCTCTGTTTTGCAGTGTGGATCATCGTGTTGGCTATCTCGCACTATGTGTCGCTTTCGTCGATGGTGGCTGGATGTCTGTTTCCTGTATTTACATTGATTTTGCCTTCGACGCGCACAGTTACGCCATTGGTAGTTTTTGCGCTTGTAACGGCTATTCTGTTGATTATCACCCACCGCAAAAATATCGCTCGTTTGAAGGATGGCACCGAGTCGAAAATATATTTTAAGAGACCAAAAGAGGGTGGTGAAGAGTAGAAAGTGTAGTAATTATTTGATAATTACAGATTTTTTACTTAGTTTTGTGAACCACACACCTAAAATTAACTATTAGAGACTATGTTAAAAGAGAACCTCATTAAGTTGTACGAGCAGAGTTTTCGTAACAATAGAGAGATGTCGGCACTCACCGACTACTTTAGCAAAGAGACCTTTTCGTATTACGAATTGGCAAAGCAAATAGCAAAAATCCACCTTCTATTCAAAAAGGTCGGAGTCAAACATGGAGATAAAATTGCGCTGGTCGGTCGTAACGATGCACGTTGGTGTGTCAGCTACCTTTCGACCATCACCTATGGTGCGGTTATTGTTCCTATTCTTCAAGATTTTAACGCCAATGATATAGTTCATATTATCAACCACTCGGAGAGCCGTTTGGTCTTCGCTGGTGATAACTATTGGGATGCTATTGAGGAGGATCAGATCAAGGGCGTTGAGGCTGTTATCTCGCTCACCAAATTTGATGTTGTTTATGAGCGTAGTGGTAAATCAATCACTAAGTTCCAACGCGATATCACAAAGAACTACCGTTCGAAATATCCACGCGGATTTAGTGCCGAGGAGATCAAATATCCTGAATTGCCAAATGATCATGTCTGTTTGTTGAATTACACATCGGGCACAACTGGCTACTCGAAGGGTGTGATCCTGACGATCAACAACCTTACGGGAAATGTTGTAACAGCGTTGAGGTTTAAAAACCCGGTGACCGACACCCGCTACTTCCTTCGCGGAGGCCGTACCCTCTCGTTCTTGCCTTTGGCTCATGCTTATGGTTGTGCATTTGACTTCCTGACGCAGATGGCAGTTGGTGGTCATGTAACTCTTTTGGGTAAGATCCCGGCAGCGAAAATTTTGCTTGGTGCAATGGCTGAAGTTCAGCCTACGGTTGTCTGCTGTGTGCCGTTGATCTTGGAGAAGGTTTACCGTAAGCAGGTGCTTCCACTCTTGGAGAAGGGCCCGATGAGTTTCGCGGTGAAAATTCCGCTGCTCAATACTGCAATCTATGCTACTATCCGCAAGAAACTCTTGGATGCCTTCGGAGGTAAAGTTTCGATATTTGTTGTCGGTGGTGCTCCAATGAATCAAGAGTCTGAGGCATTCTTGATGAAGATTGGTTTCCCGATCACTATTGGATATGGTATGACCGAGTGTGCTCCGCTTATCAGTTTTATCTCTGATGCAGAGTTCAAAGCAGGTTCATGTGGAAAAGCTATCACCGAGCATTTGGAGGTGAAGATCGACTCGCCAGATCCAGCAAATGTACCAGGTGAGATCTTGGTGAAGGGTGAGCACGTGATGGTAGGTTACTACAAAAACGAGAAAGATACCCTTGCGATCTTCGACGACGATGGTTGGTTGCACACAGGTGATATGGGAGTGATGGAGCCAGATAAGACAATCTACATCAGAGGTCGTTGCAAGACGATGATTTTGGGTGCAAATGGTCAAAATATCTATCCTGAGCAGATCGAGGATCGACTCAACAATATGTATATGGTCAGCGAGTCGCTTATCATGGAGGATAATGGTCGCTTAGCTGCGTTGGTAGTGCCAGATTACGAGGCTGCGCGCAATGAAAAGGTATCGAACGACGAGCTAGTGAAGATCATGGAGGCTAACCTTAAGGAGCTAAACGGTGTGGTTTCAGCTTTCGAACGAGTGGCGTCAATTACAATCTACCCTAAGGAGTTTGAAAAGACACCAAAGCGAAGTATCAAGCGATTCTTGTATAATACCTCATTACTTACAAAGCTAAGCAATAAAGAGTAACAAAAATAAATGCCTAAGTTTTTAATAATTCGATTAAGTTCAATCGGCGACATAATTCAATGTATGGGGGTAGTTAGTGGCATTCGTCATCACTACCCCGATGCAGAGATACATTGGGTTACACGAGCCGATATGGCTCAAACCCTCTCCATAGAATCTCGAATCGACAAAATATGGAAGTGCGATAAAAACGAAGGTTTCAAAGGGCTGCGCCACTTAGCCAAAGAGCTAAAAGAGGAGCGGTTCGATTATGTCTATGATGCTCATAGCAATCTGCGTTCACGCGTTATTAAATCAACCTTAAGGGCAACTTTTAAAGCCAAGCCTAGCATTGCTGTGCGTCGCAAGGAGCGTTTCAAACGCTTCCTGCTCTTTAAACTGGGCATCAATCTTTTTCAATGGCCATTTATCGGAGTCGATTCGTTTCGTAAACCACTGAAAAAATGGGGCATTGTGAACTTCGATGACTCATTCGACGAGTATCAATTTCCAGATGAGATCGTTGGCAAATATCGCGACTTCGTAGGCGAGAAGACCGTAACGCTTGTTCCATCTGCCAATTGGGAGATGAAGCGATGGCCAGTGAGCCACTGGTGTTCACTTATCAAACTATTGCCCGATCACAATTTCATAGTCTTGGGTGGCCCAAGTGACAATTTCTGCGAGGAGTTGCGAGGTGCTGCACCCGATAGAGTGGTCAATATGGCGGGTCGCTCGTCGATTATGGAGTCGAGCTATATCGTTCACCAATCGAGAGTTGTGGTGAGTGGCGATACTGGCTTCCTGCACTCGGCCGATCTTTTCCAAATTCCAACAATTGCACTAATGGGGCCAACAGCCTTTGGCTTCCCTGCGCGACCAACCTCTGAAATTGTGGCGCTCGATATGAAGTGCCGACCTTGCACCAAGGATGGCCGAGGAGGGTGTAAAGATTCGAAATATCAACGCTGTATGACGGATATTACCCCTCAAAGCGTAGCGCAAAGAGTCCTAAATTTACTCCCTATTGAATAAGGGTAGCGAATTTCAATTTTATTGATTATCTTTGTGCAAAAGATAATTTTACAATCATGATGCAATATATTAGTTCTTCGATTGAGAAGAGCATCTCTTTAAAAGAGCAGCTGCTTTCATCTCAAAGAGATCTTGCAACGATAAACTCCTTGGGAGAGCTTCTTGCACGCCTATTTGACACAGGTGGCAAGGTGCTTCTGTGTGGCAATGGAGGAAGTGCTTCGGATGCTCAACATATCGCCGCAGAGTTTGTTGGTCGCTTTGTAGCTCAACGTCGCGCTCTGCCAGCTGTGGCACTTACCACCGATACTTCGATTCTTACAGCCGTATCGAACGATTTCGGTTTCGAGACTGTTTTCGAGCGCCAAGTCGAAGCCTTAGGCTCTGAGGGAGACCTTCTTATCGGCTTCTCGACCAGCGGAAACTCGAAAAATGTTCTCAAGGCACTGGAAAAAGCACGAGCGATGGGGATGATAACCGTAGGTTTGCTGGGCGGGTCAGGCGGAAGCTGCCTAGATCTTTGCGACTACGCGATTGTTGTCGACTCACCCGAGGCAGCACGAGTTCAAGAGGTGCATATCTTAATTGGCCATATCCTTTGCGGAGTGACCGAGCAACTCATTGGGCGCAAATGAATCGAGCAATCTTCTTAGATCGTGATGGCACAATCAATGTCGATCATGGGTATATGCACGACACTGATTTGTTGGAGTTTCTGCCAGGGGTTGTCGAGGCGCTTCAAAAGATAGCGGCTGAGGGTTACAAACTTATCCTTATCACCAACCAATCGGGAATCGGAAGAGGATATTTCACTGAGCAGCAATACCAAACGTTTAACGATGCTCTAACGACCGAATTAAAAAATGAGGGAGTAGAGATCACCCAAACCTTTATGTGTCCTCATGCGCCTGCGGACGATTGCAAATGTCGTAAGCCATACCCGCAAATGATACTCCAAGCGATCGAGAAATACAATATCGACCCAAAAGTATCGTTTATGTTTGGAGACAAACCCTCGGATGTGGAGTGCGGAGAGGCAGCAGGAGTAACATCGCGACAGATCACCGCAGATCAAGATTTACTATATTGGATAAATGAGATAATAGAGAAGCGATTATGAATATCGAACTAAATAGATTAAAGGGGTGTAGAGTATTGGTCATTGGCGACTTGATGCTCGACACCTACCATATCGGTAGCGTGAAGCGCATTTCACCCGAAGCACCTGTGCCAGTTGTGCAGGTCAAGGAGAGTTATAGCGTGCTGGGTGGTGCAGCCAATGTTGCGCGTAACCTTATCGGATTGGGTGCAAGGCCATCTGTTGTGGGTGTTGTGGGCGATGATATCAATGGAAAGGTTGTCCGTGATATGTTCTCGGAGCTCAATATTGATTGTCACCTCGGTATGAATGCGGCTCCAACGATCACCAAAACCCGCATAATTGGCAACGATCAGCAGGTTGTGAGAATCGACTTCGAGCAAGATAATGCCGTGTTGGAGGGTGAGAGCGAAAGATCAATCCTTTTAGAGATCGAGAACCGTATTCCGCAATGCGATATTGTTGTTATCTCAGATTATGGCAAGGGCTTCTGCTCCGACACGCTTTGTCGAGCGGTGGTTCAACGGGCTGCAAAGAGTGGAAAATCGGTTATTATCGACCCCAAAGGGACCCAATGGGAAAAGTATAGCGGAGCTACAATCGTCACTCCCAATATCAAGGAGCTCTCGGATGTTGTAGGTCACGAGATCAGCAACTACGATGAGCCGATCGAGAGAGCGGCAACTGCAATCCTCAAGGAGTATACTATCGACTCGCTGCTTGTGACACGCTCTGAAAAGGGTTTGTCCTACATCTCGGAGGAGCAAAATATTGTGATTCCCACCGAAGCACGCGAAGTCTTCGATGTCTCGGGTGCTGGAGATACCGTTGTGGCAACACTTGCAGCGGCACTTGCAGCGGCACTTTCGGTCAACGACTCGATCTTTCTTGCCAATAAAGCGGCAGGCGTTGTGGTTGGAAAGATGGGAACATCGCCAATCTTGTTTCAAGAGCTCAAGGCCGAATTGATGATCCAAGAGGGTACGAGCGATAAGATTGTGTCGATGGAGCGCCTAGCGGAATTAATGCACCTTTTTCGCGAGAAGAAGAGCAAGGTGGTCTTTACAAATGGCTGCTTCGACATTCTGCACCGAGGTCATGTGAGCTACTTGGAGCGGGCTAAATGTTTGGGCGATATCTTGATTTTGGGTCTTAATTCGGATGCCTCTGTGCGTAGACTCAAGGGTGAGGATCGACCAATTAACGACGAGGTGTCGCGCGCTACGGTTATGGCGGCACTCAACAGTGTGGATTACGTGGTTCTCTTCGAGGAGGATACTCCGCTAGAGTTGATCAAAGCTATCCGTCCCGACGTGTTGGTCAAAGGTGGCGATTATGCTATAGAAGATATCGTTGGTCGCCAGTATGCAGCGCAAACTGTGACAATCTCTTTTGTGGATGGCTTCTCGACCACCAAAATAATCGAGAAAATGGCTGGTAAATAGGGTGTTACAAGGTTTTGAAGGTGTTGTTGTAAACTCGATAATCAAAGAGAGATAGAGAACCGAAAAATATTATTTTGCATTTTTTAGCCCAAAAATTTGGTGGAGATAAAAAAATGTCATATATTTGCACTCCCATAAGGCACCGTAGCTTAATTGAATAGAGCATCTGACTACGGATCAGAAGGTTCCAGGTTTGAGTCCTGGCGGTGTCACAAAGTCTCCTTTAAGGAGACTTTTTTGTTTAATTTTAGTATATCCCTCTGCAAAGTCCGCTCGAAGTAGATTTTTTTAATTTCGACCTCTGACAAACCATATATTTTCATATATTTTTATATCTTTGTAGATAAATTCACCATAATGGAGCGTAAATTATTATATTCAGTAAACTCACCTGACGATCTTAAGTCGCTAAGCCATAAAGAATTGGTAGCCTATGCCGATGACTTGCGACAATATATCATCGAGCAGTGTGCCATCAATCCTGGTCATGTGGCATCGGGGCTCGGTGTGGTTGAGTTAACCGTGGCGCTTCACTATGTCTACAATACCCCATCCGACAAATTAGTTTGGGATGTTGGCCACCAAACCTACCCTCACAAGATAATCACCTCGCGCCGCGACGCCTTCAAGGGGAAGCGTACGCAAGGAGGCATCAGTGGTTTCCCGCGCATGAGCGAGAGCCCCTACGATGCTTTCGGTGCAGGACACTCATCAGTCTCGATCTCGGCTGCCTTTGGAATGGCCAAAGCGGCGGAGTTACGCGGTGAGGAGCACAAGGTAGTTGCTGTGATCGGTGATGGATCTATGACTGGTGGCCTAGCCTTCGAGGGGCTCAATAACGCGGGAGCAAGTAACGACACCGACCTTCTGGTGATCCTCAATGATAATGATATGGCAATCGACGATGCTACGGGAGCGCTGAACAGCTACCTGCTTCGTATCGCCACTTCGCGTCGTTACAACCGTTTTAAGCAACGCTTATGGCAACTTTTGTCGCACACTCCACCCTTGCTTCGAATGATGCAGGTTGCAGGGTCGGCCGTAAAGCAGGGGCTACTACGCAATAGCAACCTCTTCGAGAGTCTAAATTTCCGCTACTTTGGCCCAGTTGATGGCCACGATATACCAAAACTTATCCGAGTCCTCGAGTCGATGCGCTCGATCAAAGGGGCAAAATTGCTGCACGTGCGAACCATCAAAGGCAAAGGGTATACTCCAGCCGAATGTGATCGACGTAGCTGGCACGCGCCAGGTCAATATAACCCTCAAACGGGTGAGCGGATCAACGCCCCTCAAACAATCGACCGCTATCAAGATGTCTTTGGGCAGACCCTCGTGGATCTTGCCCAGATGGACGATCGCGTGATTGGCGTGACTCCCGCGATGTTGTCGGGTTGTTCGATGGATCTCTTGAGCAAAGCGATGCCCAATCGTTGCTTCGATGTGGGAATTGCAGAGGGTCATGCTGTGACCTACTCGGCGGGAGCTGCTGCGGCTGGACTTGTGCCATTCTGCAATATCTACTCTACGTTTATGCAGCGCGCATACGACAATATTATCCACGATGTTGCGATCCAATCCCTACCCGTTGTCTTGTGTCTCGATCGAGGCGGATTGGTCGGTGAGGATGGCGCTACGCACCATGGTGTCTTCGACTTGGCGTGCTTGGCGACTGTGCCGAATTTGGTGGTTGCAGCACCTCGCAACGAATTGGAACTGCGCGATTTGATGTATACGGCGCTCTGCTCTGGTAAGCCCTTTGTGATTCGATATCCTCGAGGTGTTGGCCAAGGGGTTGAATGGCGCGATAAGCCTTTTAAGACCCTTGAAATCGGACGAGGTGAAAAGCTTAAGAGTGGCGATAGGGTAGCGGTTTTGAGCGTCGGAACAACGGCAGCGTTGGTTGCAGAGGCTTTGAGTGATTATCCTCTCTCAGAGCAAGTTGCGCATTATGATATGCGGTATGCTAAGCCTTTGGATGAGAATTTGTTGCGCGAGGTGGCTGAGAATTTTAATGTCGTGCTCACCATTGAAGATGGCGCGATACGGGGTGGTGTAGGTGAAGCTATAACATCTTATTTTGTTGAGGCAGGATACTCTATGAGCGTTGAAAAACTTGGTATCCCCGACAAATTTTTCGAGCATGCTACTCAGCGTCAGCTATATGCGGAGTGTGGTTTTGATCCACGCTCAATTTGTGAGGCCTTAGATCGCCTTTTGCTCTGATCTGGTATGGAATCTGCATGGTGAGAGGTTTGAATTTAACCATTTATACCATGCTAAAAACTATTTTTTCTACAATTTTTCTACCGCTCTTTGGTTTCTGCTGTGCTCAAAGTATCGACCGCACACCAGTCGAGGAGCTCGATCTGAGTCGATACTTGGGTCAATGGTACGAAGTTGCTCGATTCGACACTCGCTTCGAGCGCGACTTGGTGAGTGTCACTGCGCACTACTCTCTAAATGATGATGGCACGATCAAAGTGATAAATCGTGGCTACAACACCCGCAAGGAGGAGTGGGGTGAAAATGAGGCCAAGGCCGTCAGGACCAAGGATGTTGGACGTCTGCGCGTCTCGTTCTTTCCGCTGATCTTCACCGACTATAATATTCTCTCTATTGGGGAGGATTACCAATGGGCTCTTGTGGGCTCGTCGTCACCGGATTATCTATGGATATTATCTCGCACTGCGGAGTTAAATAAAAATATCCTCGACCATATTGTAACTTTGGCCGAGGATAGGGGTTATAATGTCTCTAAATTGCGATTCTTATAGATTTTCTAGAGTGTATCGGATCATCTTCTCGCGCACGTTGGTCGAGTTGCCAGGTGCCATCGAGTGGTTGTTGTCGGGGTAAACCATCATATCATATTGCTTACCTTTTGCGTTCAACGCGCGTGCCATTTCCATTGTATTTTGGAAGTGAACATTGTCGTCAGCAGTTCCGTGGACGATAAGCAGTTTGGTGTGATCGGCAAGGCCATCAGCGAAGTTGATTGGCGAGTTGTCGTCATACCCGGCAGGGTTGTCTTGAGGCAAACCGTTGTAAACCTCAGTGTAGATCGAATCGTAGTAGCGCCATGAAGTTACAGGAGCAACGGCGATCGACATAGCGTAGAGACCTTCGGATTTCAGTGCGCAGTTAAGCGCCATAAATCCACCGTATGACCATCCGTAGATGCCAATGCGAGCTGGATCAACATAAGGCAGAGTCGCTGCATATCGAGCTGCTGAGATCTGATCCTCAACCTCCAAACCTCCAAGATTCTCGTAAGTGCACTTCTTGAACGCTTCACCGCGGAATCCAGTTCCGCGAGGGTCAACGCACATCACAATGTAGTCGTTGTCGACCATCACATCCACCCAATCTATCGACCAGTTGTCGGCAACTTGTTGCGAACCTGGGCCTGAGTATTGGGTAAATAGCACAGGATATTTTTTCGACTCGTCGAAGTTGCGAGGGCGAATCATATATGCGTTCAACACATCCCCACGCTCGGTGGTGATCTCGAAGAACTCCTTCATTGGGCGGTTGTCGGCTGCGAGTGCAGCAAGTAACTCAGTGTTGTCAGAAAGCATACGAACGATCTCGCCCTTGCGATTAAAGATCGCGGTTTGCGATGGCTGAGTCGCAGTGCCGAACGAAGCCACGAAGTAATCCATCTTGCGCGATGCACGAACCGAATAGTAACCCTCAGCGCCGCTAATCTGCTTCTTGTGACGACCATTTAGGCCGATAGAGTAGATTCTGCGACGCAAAGGTGACCCTTCAGTTGAGACGTAAAAGAGCTCCTTTTTGTCTGTGTCGACCGTGATAAGTTGAGTCACCTCCCAGTCGCCGCTGGTGATTGCGCCAATGCGACCTTTGGAAGTTGAGTGAAGATAGAGGTGCATAAATCCTGTCGATGTCTCCTCCATTACGATAAACTGCTCGTCGTCGATAAAGCGTAGAGTGTTCTCACCAACTCGCTCGATATATTGCGGAGCCTTCTCCTCGTAGATCATTCGTTGGCTGCCATCCTCCTGGATCATCATCACCTCGACATGGTTTTGAAGGCGATTTAGGCGGAAGTAATATAGCTCACCTTTTGGGGTGTAACCCGCATATGGGAGGTATTGATCGTCCCAACGAGTGGTCTCGATCTTGCGACTCTCCTTGCTTGCGATGTCGTAGACCCAAAGTTCAACAATCGAGTTTGTGTCACCAGCCTTAGGGTATTTAAACGAGAATGCTTTATTGTAGAGGGTATTATCGTAACGCATCATCTCGAACATCGGAACTTCACTCTCATCGAATTTTAGGTATGCAATCTCCGATCCGTCGGGTGAGAACCAGAATGCCTTGGTGAATCCCAACTCCTCTTCGTATACCCAATCGGTAGTACCGTTGATGATCTTGTTCCACTCTCCATCGTTGGTGATTTGAGTTACCTCCTTGCTTGTGATGTCGTAAAGATATAGGTTGTTGAGGCTCGAGAACGCTAATTTGCTATTGTCGGGTGAGAAATTTGCATCGCGCACCGATGGGATTTCGTGGAGGATAGCCTCGGTAGATCCCTTTGCGATGTTGTGTAGGTGGTAGTTTGTAGTATACGAGTGGCGATAAATCTGCTCGTATCCTTGGGTGATAAGCATCAACTCCTCGCTAGGCGAAAGAGTGTAGCTTCCCATGCGGAAATCTCCTTGAGGAGCTTCGAAAAGAGTCTCCTCGAACTCAGGGTCTAGAAAAGAATACTTCGCCACTTTGCCACGGCTGAGCGATGTGAAGTGCTCTCCATCGTTCATCTGGCGAGCCTCGGAAACACCCTTGGTGAGTGAACGGAGCGACATTAATTTGGTATAATCGCTTTGAGCTACTGCCGCGAGCGATGTGCTGATAAGCGTTGCTGCGAGAGTGAGCTTGGCTACAAGTTTCAACATATTATTTGATTTTAAAGGTTTTTAGTGCTGTACTCGAAGCCCATGCGCTTGCCTGTTTCGAACTTCGAATTATCCATCTTCGAGTTAAATTGGTCGATCTTCACGCGAGGGTTCAAATCGAATGGCGGAACCAATAGATCGAAGTTGATAGAGTAGCAAATTGCCGACTCCAAGATTTCGACCAGGGCGTGACGGTCGAGCTGAGCTGAGCCAAATTGATCGGACTTAACATCGTAGTGCCCCTTGCCCTCGACAAAGTAGTAGCGATCGGCATTGATAAAGAGTCGACCGATCAGATACCCTTCATCGGCATTGCGGTTGAACTTAAACGAGTCGGCCAAGAAGTTGTAGATATTCACCACGCCGCAATAGGTTTTGGTCTTGTCACCTCCGACAAATTCGTTCGACCAAATTGCGTGGTCCGAGTCGAATTGGAAGACATCGGTGTGCATCTGGAAGATCAATGTGTCGTCGGCCACTTGCAACTGCGCTTCGAATTTACCACGGTCGCGGTACTCCAATCGTACACGTCTGTCGAGTTGTCCTTCCAATTGATCGTCAATCTCGGATGCCATCTCGAAGAGGGTATCCTTCAGGAGATTAAACGAGGTGAATGTGGTGTCGAATACCTTCTGCTTAAGGTTCGACTTTTGTACTATTGTCTTTAGAATGTCTGCTCTGAGCTCTTCCATTGTTTTTTTAACGTGAGTTCGAAAATAGCCCCACTTCGAACTCGTTGGTAATGTTATACTTGTGTGGTGGGGCTATTCTCGACCACACGTTAAGCGTTGTTTTCAACAACGCGATATATTTAAAATCTCCCCTGAATCCCCTCTTTGTTAAGAGGGGATTTAGGTCGCAATTTTGCAAATTGCTCCCTTATTGGAATTTATGAGTTCGAATAATTTCGAACTCACGTTATTTAAGTTTTATTATCTGGCTTGGTTTGATTGTACTATTGCTTTTCATGTCGTTTAATTTTGCAAGTTTCGAGAGACGGATTCCATACGTTTGTGAAATCGAGTAGAGTGTCTCTCCGCTTTTTACTTGGTGCGAACGCTTATCGTCAGCTTTCCACTTATTACTCTTACCCTCGATAAAGATTATGTCACCCTCTTTGATCTTCACGCCTTTCTTTAGGTCGTTGAATCGTCGCAGGTTGTTTTTGCCGATCTCGAAGATCGCGGCAATTGATTCTATCGAATCGCCCTCTTTGGCGCGTGTGAAGTAGTGGCCATTAGTGCGCTCGATGTTGTAGCCCTTGTGGGCATTGATTGTCACCCCAAAGCGGTTTGGATCTATGCTGCCTTCGGGGATGTTTGTGCTGGTTGTCTTGCCTGGTTTGCTCTCCTGGGCTTGAGGGGCTGTGTGGCGCGAGGCGTATAACTCACCTCCGTTATCCTTGTCGAGCAGAAATAACTGCTCCTCCTCGATAATCTTGATTAGCAGATCGGCATAGTGCGAAGCTGTGGCGTAACCCGCAGCCTTTAACCCTCGAGCCCAACTCTTGTAATCCGACGATGAGTAGGCGAAAAGCGAATCGTATCTAGGGGAGTTGTCGAGGAATTCGGCATGATCCCTATACGACTCTTCAACTGAGTCGTAGGCGCGAAAACATTCGTTGGGTGCATCATCGTCATAGCTCACTGTGCGGCCAGTCCAATTCGATTTGCATTTTATGCCGAAGTGGTTGTTCGAGCTTTTGGAAAGGGTACTGTTTCCAGAGTCGGATTCTAAGATTCCTTGCGCCATTGTGATGCTGGCGGGGATTCCGTACTTCTCCATGTGGTCGATCGCAATTTGCTTGTAGCGAGCAACATACTCTTGTCTGGTCTGTCTGCTTTGAGCCGAAAGAGAACCGACGGCTATAAATGAAACAGTTATGGTTGAGATAAATATACTCTTTAAGGTCATCGTTGAGAAAATTGTATTTCTCACAAAGATATAAAAATCTTTTCAAAAAAATACCTCAAGATGCAAAAACATCTTGAGGTGTAATTATATTGGGGCGTAAGTTCTGCTCTTTTTTAGAGTTGATTCGCTACTTTATCGTGCATTGCGCTCCTCGGCAGACAAACCAAGGATTCTCCAAGTGCTCCTTGTTGTAAGCCAATGGCTCTGCTGTGTCGAGTGAAAGAGTTGTGCCACCAGCCTCCAAAAGGATCAATTCGCCAGCTGCTGTGTCCCACTCATAGGTGCATGATGTGCGAACGTAGTAATCAACACTGCCCTCGGCCAATAGGCAGAATTTGTATGAGCTGCCTTGCTCAACAACCTCAAACTCCGCGTTTCGCGCCTTAAGCTCTTCGATATGGTCGAATGTCTCTTGGCTATTGTGCGAGCGAGAGATTGCTACAATTTGGCGTTCTCGAACCTCTCCCTCTTTAGGCAAGCGGATAAATCGCTCCACGATCTGCTCGTAGCTATAATCAGCGTTAATATCGGGCTCGACATCTTCGCAAACATAAGCTCCACTGTTGCGCGAAGCGAAGAATAGGCGTTTTAAGCATGGCACATATACCACCGATGCTTTGCACTGATTCTCCTCCAGGAGTGCGATGTTGATTGTAAACTCATTACTGTGGTTAATAAATTCTACCGTGCCATCGAGTGGATCGACAAGCCAAAATAGCTCCCAATTTCGGCGCTCCTCGAAGAGCATCTCGCGACCCTCCTCGCTGAGAATTGGGATACGAGTTGCTCCCAACGCCTCCTTGATTGTGGTGTGGGCTCTACGATCCGCCTCGGTAATTGGCGACTTGTCGCTTTTGAGCGAAATGTCGAACATTTCGGGTTTAGTGTAGATCTCCATTACTGCTGCGCCACCACGGATAGCGGCATTAACAATGTTTTTTAGAAGAAATTCACGTACCTGATTATCTATCATCTTTGTATCTGTTTATATATTTCTCTGCTGAGTGTAAAGATAGTTAAAAAATATGGAATTATGAAATAATAAATTCAAAATTTATGCTATTTTAATATGCTATATCCAATTTTTATTTCGCGGCGTGAATCAATCTCGATTTTGTCCGCTCCATCGGGTAGTGCAGCCTCTCTGCATATCAGCCTAATACGCTCTCCGATGCGAGATGTGATCTTCTCGACGCTCCCTTCATCGCGCAGGGCTAGCTCCAAGATCAAGTATTCGATTGCCTTGGATCGCAAGGTTCTTCGTGAGCGGATCTGGAGATTGTAGTTGTAGCTGCTCACCACTGCACCCACCTCGAATGGAGTGTACTCCTTACAGTGAGGCGAGTCGACGATGACAACCTTCGAGAATAATCTTTTGTGGGAACGATACAGCGCGTGAATTGCCCCTTGCGAAAGCTCCCCATTTGGTGAGTAGCTAGTTTTAAAGAGGCCGAAATATTGGATGATCTCTCTGAGGGTTGATTGTTTCTCAGAGAAGTCATCTACGATAATTACCTCGTAGGCCGAAGATTCCGATTTTAACAGCGATGCGATGTAGTTGACTCCTCGACCTTGTGCGCTAACCACACTTATTCTTACTCTAGGCGATAGATTGTCGTCAAGATGGATCGTCTCGCGCAAGCGTGAGTAGCGCATAATGGAACGTGTCCAAAAGATAAATATTATGACCAGGAGGATGATCAGTGCGATTAGAAGCATTCAATCTTAATTTTGTAGGAGTTGATAAGCGAGTTGAAATATTTACGTTCACTCTTGCGAGTAAAGAAGTTTATTACACTTTGGGCATACCCCTCTAAGGCTATATGTCGCAAAAATCGTCGAGTCTCTATTCGTGGCATTCTGCTGACAAACTCCTTGATAGATGGCGAGCATAACATAAGCTGCATCGAGCAGAGTGCATAGAGAGACTCGAGGCGAAGCGTGAAGTTATGATGCGAGGCGATAATCTCGCGAAGTTTACCCTGAGCACTCTCCACACCAAAGTGTTGAACTACGGCAACGCCCAAAAGGTTGAGATTAACATTTTTGGATTGCAGCATCGGCTGAAAGGCCACAGCGATTGAACCTTGACGAAGCAGCGATAGGAGTTGCGAAATCTCGAATTGTGTCATGGTTGTGGGATATTGAGCAACGTGGTGCATGACGTTCCTCTGGTCGGCATTGATTAGAGCCATAAGTGCGTAGAAACTCTCCATTCTGTTTTTTGAGCGGAGGTAGGGTAGCAGCTCCTTTGTGTCGAAGTCGGAAAGTGGAACTCTCGAGAATATCGCCAGCCACTTTGTGCGCTCGATGCCTCGACTTCTGCTGGTCTGTTGGAGTAGGAAATCGGTGAGGTGGAGCGAATGGGTGATGTTCTCGAGCGCCTGCGCATCGAGCCTATATATAATATGTGAAAGTTCGGCGATCACCTCGGCCGCAGCTTGTTTGCTTTTGATGCCCGATAGTTGCGAGAGCTCCTCGATATAGCGTTCACTTTGGTTGTTGCCAACAAGGAGCATCTGCAAGTAGTGGTGTTGAATCTCGGACTTGTTGCGCTGGAGTCGCTCTTGACGAAGGGCAACTATGGCCGAAAGCGAGAGAAGTATAATTATTGTACTTATCATCATCCTCTATTTTGAAAGTTGCGTGTATACCTTTTCGCGAAGTCGATATAGATTTATCGGAAAGGTGAGATATTGATCTACGCCACACTCCAAAAGCGAGAGTATTGTTGCTTGCGAGTGCGAATGTGATATCACATATACCTTTGGCAGGTAGCCGATCTCTGAGCGCAGATACTCAACGATGTTCATCGACGAAAAGTAGGGCGTGAGTGAGAGAAATATAATGAGATCAATTCGCTGATCTCGACATATTTCGATGATGCAGCGAGAGGAGTCAGCCGAGTGTATTGTAACTCCTTCGCCTTGTAAGGTGGTTGATATTGTGTTGGTTACTAGCGCGTTGTGCGAAACTATTAACAGGTGTGTCATGCTCTTTGTATAGTGTTTGAAAATTGAGGTTTGTAGAGCTAGATATATTCAAAATTGTGCCAAAGAAAAAATAAATGATCTTTTTTCTTGAAAAAGTTTGTGGTTCGATAATTTATGGCTATATTTGCGGGCAAATTTATGCATAATTACATAACTAAAATTATTAAATGTACGTTATAGTAGAGATTGCAGGTCAGCAATTTAAAGCTGAAAAAGGTCGTAAACTTTATGTTCACCGTCTCCAAGGCGAAGAAAATTCGTCTATAAGTTTCGACAAAGTCCTGCTC
>JBCQVS010000028.1:0-28678 GCA_047172885.1 Rikenellaceae bacterium
AATCACTTTTTTTTATGAAAAAAACTGCCCAAAATAGTTGCAAAACTAAATTAAATAGTTTATATTTGCAATATCTAATAATTAAACTTAATTCAGCCATGAAACAGAAAACATTGAGATTAACAGCCAAAGAAGAGGAGGTAATGTTGCAATTTTGGAGCCGTGGTGATATGTTCGTGCGAGAGCTTCTTGCAACCTATCCTGATCCTAAACCACATTTTAACACCGTGTCGACCGTTGTGCGCGGTCTTGAAGAGAAAGGATTCCTCTCTCACAGAGCCTACGGTGGTACCTATCAATACTTCGCTGCGATCTCGCTCGATGAGTTCAAGGCGCAATCGCTCAGGGGATTTATTGGCAAATATTACAACAACTCGATAATCTCGGCTGTCTCGGCGCTAGTCGACTCAAAGGCAATCAGCTCCGATGAGCTAAGCGAGTTAATGGAGTTGGTCGAGAGAAACGGAGGTGACCAATGACACTAGGTGCTGCGGGGGTATATCTTGCCGAGGTGAGTGTGCTCCTTATACTCTTCTATATATTTAACAAACAGCTGCTCGCTCGCGAGACCATGCACCAGACAAACCGCATCATCTGGCTACTCTCGGTCTTTTTCTCATTTGCTCTGCCTTTCGCCTCGTCGCTGAGTTTTACCCGAGGTGAGAGTAGTGGTTTAAATGTGGAGATCCTCGCAGGAGAAATCTCTACGGAGGGTGAAATTATTGCAGCTTCGCAGAGTTCCATCTTCACTCTCTCGAACTTCGTGAATCTCCTGTTTATAATCTACGCGATTGGAGTTATAGCAATGCTTATCTATACGCTTGTGGGTTACATCTCGCTCGTTGGCCTCACGTGCAATAAAAAATATAATCTTGCTCGCTCGACTAGTGCGGAGGATCGGCAACTTCTGCAAAAGCTACGCGGCTATCAAAAGTATGCAGGAGTTGAGCAGAATATCCGCTACGTGATCCACGACCTCGATTTCTCACCCTTCAGCTGGTTTAACTCGGTGGTTATCTCGCGAGCCGATCTCGAGTCGGGTGACCGTGAGATTGTGGTGCACGAATTGGCTCACACCTCGCAGCGGCACTCACTAGATGTTGTGTTGCTCGATCTAGTTACAATTGTTTTATGGTTTAACCCAGCCTCATGGCTTACCAAAAAGGCTTTGCAGCAGGTGCACGAATATTGTGCCGACAATGCAGTCCTGTCGCTGGGTGTCAATGCTAAGGAGTATCAACGACTATTAATAAGAAAGGCTGTCGGGGCTCGCCTCTACTCGATGTCCAACAGCCTCAATCACAGTAACCTTAAAAACAGAATCACTATGATGACAAAGAAAAAATCTCCACAAGCGGCGTTGGCAAAGTGCCTATACGTCGTTCCTGTAGCAATTTTTGCTATAATTGCACTAGCTTCACCCGTGTTGGCTGACTCGTTAGGTGCAATCTCTAAGGTCGAAGTTGCGAACTATTTCGATCAAAACAAACCCTATAATGTTACCGCAACCGTGGAGTATCAAGATCCACCAGAAGAGGAAGAGTCATTCTTAAGATGTGAGGTGATGCCGACATTCCAAGGTGGCGATCTTGTAAGTTTCCGCAATTGGGTAATGATGAATCTTCGCTACCCTGAAAAGGCTGCGATGAACAATGTTCAAGGCGCGGTAAATATTAAATTTATTGTTGAAACCGATGGCTCAGTTAGCTCGGTTGAGGTGCTTAGATCGCCCGATCCTGATCTCTCTGCTGAAGCGGTACGCGTAATCCTTTCTTCTCCAAAATGGACTCCAGGTGAGCAACGTGGCGAAAAGGTGAAGGTAACCTACACACTTCCAGTTGTTTTTGCAATAAATAACGACACCGAGAACGCTGAGGCTGCTCAGTAATATATTTTACCTTTAAAGTTGATACTCATAAATAGAAGCCGCCTAACAAGGTCATTTTCGGCACTTCCCTCCGCTTTTTAATCCTCACGTACTAAGGTACGCTGCGGTTAAAAATGCTCACGAAGCCCCAAAACTAACCTTGTTATGCGACTTCTTGCAAAAAAACGGGTGACTTTCAAGTAAGGAAATACTTGTTAGTCACCCTCTTTTTTTTTAAGAGTATCTATGTTTGAGATTATTTTTTAGTTATGAGTATAAGTCCGTCGTAATCTTCGTTTTTGTGCTTGTCGTCCCAATATGAAAGTTTAGAGTATGACTCATGGCCACTCTTGATCACCGATATGCTAGCGATCTCCTCGGCAGCGATTTTGCTAATATCTCCTTCCCAGATCACGTCATCTACTACAAAAAGGATTTTTTGATCAACGGTTCCATCCGTTTTAAAGGCAGGGTTTTTAATTGGTTCAATATTCAAAACGATCTCTTCAAGTGTCCCAGTCTCTTTGTCGCGAACGCCATAACCGACAACCTTAACCTCCTCTGGTGGGTCTTGCTCGGTGAGTGTAATGCCCTCGATAGCTTTCGAAGTTTTAGCTACTAACGGAGTTGTGAATAGCGCCATAATAGCGAGTGATAGTGGTACGATATAGAGGCACTTTGCCGCTACGCCCTTCGGTGTTTTTTTCTTTGTCATCATAGTGATTCTGTTTTTAAGGTTACTGTGATTAAGGCTGTTAGCCATCGAGTAGAGGCGAGGCCCAGCAGCCTTTTTTATTAATAATAGTTGATACTCTTTTGCGTTTACACCTGCCGCGAGCACAGCGTCGTCGGCGCAATATTCATGAACTTGCTGCAACGCCCTTTTTGTGAGCCATACGGCTGGGTTGAACCAAAGGATGATCGTTGCGAGGTTGATCATAAGTATATCTAGTGAATGGTGTTGCGAGGTGTGTGCTAGCTCGTGGGTGATAATTTCTCGACCATTCTCTTTGATGTCTGCGTGTGACAGAACTACGTAGTTTAGAAAGCTAAATGGTGCTATATCGCGATTGTGGAGGATGTAGTGCACCTTTTGCGTGACCCTAACTTGAGCCTCGCAACTCTCGATAAGCTCTTTGTGATCCTCTCTGTTGCAATGGTTTCGCTTGTCGAAGATAACTCGCGCGATTGATAAGTAGGCCACCGCGTGGTAGATGCAAAGTGCAATTACGCCGATTAGATATATCCACGTTGCAACTCTAAAGATCGTTGGCAGCCACGTAACAGCACCAGCCTGCCCTGCACCGCTCCACTGACTAAGCCCATCGAGCGAAATATTAGCCTGACTAGAGGCAAGAGTCTCTGCACCGACCGCCGAAAATTCAAAAGGGATCAACGGCAAGGTAAACGAGATGAAAACCGTCGAGATCCACAAAAAGCGATTGAGGCGGTGAAGTGTCTCGCGAGAGAGCAGGAATTTATTGAATACATATAATAATAATAGGAGTGTGCTAGCCTTGAGCAGATATACTCCCAACACTCCAATCGTCATGACTTATCCTCCTCCTCTTGCGACTCGACCATCTTCAAAAGCTCCTCGAGTTGCTTGCGACTAAGAGACTTTGATCCCACAAGGGTCGACACGGCTGAGAAAATTGAGTTGTCGAAGTAGTTTCCAACAAGTTTGCTTAGCGATTGAGCGCGAAACTCCTCTAGAGGGAGAACTGCGTAATATTGGTAGGTGTTGCCATATTGGTTGTAGGAGATATACCCTCTATCTTGCAATCCCCTTACCACTGTCGATAGGGTGTTGAAGTGAGGTTTTGGATCGGGGTATAGGTCCTGTAACTCGCGAACGAACATAGGGCCATTTTTCCAGAAGTGAAGCATCACTTCCTCCTCTTTTGTTGTAAGTTTAATCTTTGTCTTTTCCATATTTTTAAACTCTAAAGTTTGACTGTTTTTCGGTGTTGAATAATTCTATAGTGCAAAGATAACTAAATTTTCCGTTATCCAACTATCTTTGAAGTTTATTTTTCAATTTTTTTACTTCTTTTGTTTCTAATGGATTACAAATGTGAATAAAACATAGTTTTGAGAGTATTTACGGCTAAAAATTTGGAATTTTAGAAAAATTTTCGTAATTTTAACGGATTTAATTTTTTTTGTAAATCCATGAAACTTCGAATAAACCTTTAAAACTATAAGTTATGGTAAAGATTACAAAAGAGGCAGCACTGCTCTATCACTCGCAAGGAAAACCTGGAAAGATCGAGGTTGTTCCAACAAAGCCCTATTCAACTCAAACAGACCTATCGTTGGCCTACTCACCAGGTGTGGCGGAGCCGTGTCTGGAGATCGAGCAGAACGAAGAGGACGCCTATAAATATACAGCTAAAGGAAATCTAGTCGCGGTAATTTCAAACGGTACTGCGGTGCTAGGCTTGGGAGATATCGGTGCCTTGGCAGGAAAACCAGTTATGGAGGGTAAAGGACTCCTATTTAAAATATACGCAGGAATCGACGTCTTCGATATCGAAGTTGACGAGAAAGATCCTGACAAATTTGTCGAGATCGTAAAGTCGATAGCTCCAACTTTCGGAGGAATCAACCTCGAGGATATCAAAGCCCCAGAGTGCTTCTTAATCGAGGAGCGTCTGAAAGCTGAGTTGGATATCCCAGTGATGCACGATGACCAACACGGAACAGCGATCATCTCGTCGGCAGGTTTGATCAATGCCTTGGAGGTTGCTGGCAAGAGTATCGGAGAGGTGAAGGTTGTTGTGAATGGTGCTGGTGCATCGGCAATCTCTTGTACTTCTCTCTACGTTGCTCTTGGAGTGAACCCTAAAAATATCATTATGCTCGATAGTAAGGGTGTGATCTCGGTAGATCGTGAGAATTTGCCTGCTAGTAAGCAGCGCTTCGCTACGGAGCACACCGAGCTTAAGACATTGGCCGATGCAATTGCTGGAGCCGATGTATTCTTGGGTCTTTCGAAAGGAAATGTCCTCTCGCAAGATATGGTTCGCAGCATGGCGCATGACCCAATTATCTTTGCCTTGGCTAACCCAACTCCTGAGATTTCATACGAAGAGGCGATGTCGGCTCGCCCAGATGTCTTGATGTCGACAGGTCGCTCGGACTATCCAAACCAGATCAACAACGTGCTCGGTTTCCCATATATCTTCCGTGGTGCGCTCGATACTAATGCTCGCGCTATCAACGAACAGATGAAGTTGGCGGCAGTATACGCTATCGCCAACCTTGCGAAGCAACCCGTGCCAGATGTGGTGAATGAGGCTTACAAGGTGAATAACTTCACTTTCGGCCGCGACTACTTTATCCCAAAACCTGTCGATCCTCGCCTAATTACCGAAGTTTCGGTGGCTGTGGCTAAGGCTGCGATGGAGTCGGGAGTGGCTCGCACAACCATCTCGGATTGGGACGATTACCGTAAACACCTTAAAGTGTTGATGGGTCAAGAATCGACTCTTGTGAATCAGCTTCACGAGACCGCTCGCTTAGATCCACAACGCGTAGTTTTTGCCGAGGCAACCCACCCAACGATGCTTAAGGCTGCCGTGCAAGCGAAGTCGGAGGGTATCTGCCACCCAATTCTTTTGGGTAATCAAGATAAGATTGCCGCCTTGGCGCAAGAGATCGATGCAAATATCGAGGGTATTCA
This sequence comes from Rikenellaceae bacterium, assembly GCA_047172885.1. Taxonomy (GTDB): domain Bacteria; phylum Bacteroidota; class Bacteroidia; order Bacteroidales; family Rikenellaceae; genus Alistipes. Next base: position 5,556 of record JBCQVS010000028.1, read on the forward strand.
GATCATCAATATGCGTAGTGACGAAGAGACTGAGCGACGCGAAAATTATGCACGGATCTTTACCAAGAAGCGCGAGCGAGCTGGTGCAAACTATCAAGAGAGTATCGACAAGATGTTCGAGCACAACTACTTCGGAATGATGATGGTCGAAACTGGCGATGCTGATGCCTTTATCACGGGTCTCTACACCAAATATTCGAACACCATCAAGGTTGCTAAGGAGGTTGTCGGAATCCAAGAGGGTTACAATAATTTCGGAACTATGCACATACTAAATTCGAAGAATGGAACCTACTTCGTGGCTGATACCTTGATTAATCGTCACCCTGATACCGATACCTTGATCGACATCGCTCGTCTATCGGCTAAAACGGTGAATTTCTTTAACCACACTCCTGTGATGGCGATGCTCTCGTACTCGAACTTCGGATCGGACTCGGCAGGCTCTCCAGCGATGGTGCACCAGGCGGTGGATTATATGCAGCACAACTATCCAGGTTTGGCAATAGATGGTGAGATGCAGGTGAACTTCGCTTTGAATCGAGAGCTTCGTGATGCCAAATTCCCATTCACAAAGATCGCGGGTATGGATGTTAACACATTGGTATTCCCTAACTTGAGCTCGGCAAATAGCGCTTATAAATTTATCCAGGCGATGAGCGAGACGGAGGTGATAGGACCTATCCAAATGGGACTTAACAAGCCAATCCACTTTACCGATATCGAGAGCTCGGTGAGCGACATCGTCAATATCGCTGCTGTGGCGGTTATTGATGCTATTGTGGCTAAGAAGATTTAGGTTTGTTTCTTACTGGCCTTATGCCGGCCGGGCACCAAGCAAGCTTGGATCCAAAAACTGGCATTTTTGATTTTGGCTTGCGGTGTGTTGGGATTCTTTTATAATCTTGTAGATTATAGTAAAAATAAGTAGTCTATAAAATACGAAAGTGAACTCTCGTATTTTATAGACTACTTATTTTTATTAAAACCTGCGGTTTTAAAACCCCAACACCCCGAATTAGTAAGGAAAACGCAGTTTTCCGTATCCAAGCTCGCTTGGTGCCCGCGCCGGCATTAGGCGCAGTCCCCAACATTGTCAAGCCGTTCGCCCTCCCTCCTAAAAAAGCATTTTTGGAACAAAAATGCGCAGAGGGCGAGCAGATCGCAGATCTGCAATACAAACCTGGCGTTCACCTAATACCGTCATCCCAGACTCGATCTGGGATCTACAAAAGCGAGTGGTTATCAGCAACCTACGCCAGCAGGGGTTGTAGATCCCAGATCGAGTCTGGGATGACGTGAGAAAGTATCAGGTCAAGGAGTGAGGAAATTGGTCTATAATACCTTAATAATAAGTATTAAGAAACGTTTATTAACCTCGATGATGAGGGTGGTGACAACCGCAGGTTGGCATTAGATGTATAATATTATAGTGATCGTTGAAAGTTCACTTTCATAAGATCTCTATAATATTATACATCGTAGGCGCTGCAAGCGGTCACCCAAATCAGCGCAATATAAAGTTAAAAACTGAAAGTTTTTGGATCCAAACTTGTTTGGTGCCCGGCCGGCATTAGGCCAGTAAGTAGCTATTTCCATAAGTTTATCCCCAAATATTTATTTATATCCTTGCAATCAAGGAGCAAAATTAATATCTTTGCCTCACTAAAAATATAGAAAAAAGAGTAAAATAATGAGAAGTCCAAGAATCGCTGAGCTTTTGAGCTCAAAGGCAACCGACACTGAGGTTGTAGTTAAAGGTTGGGTACGCACCAAACGAGGAAACAAGAATGTTGCATTTATCGCACTTAACGACGGCTCGTGTCAAAATAATATTCAAATTGTGGTTGACCTTGCGAAGATCGGTGAGGAGCAATTGAAAGGTGTCACAACAGGAGCTTGTATCCGTGTTGATGGTATTTTAGTTGCTTCGATGGGAGCAGGTCAAGGTGTTGAGGTTCAAGCATCGGCAATCGAGATCTACGGAGCGGCAGATCCCGATACATACCCACTTCAAAAGAAGGGTCACTCTTTGGAGTTCCTTCGCGATATCGCTTACCTTCGTCCTCGCACCAACACTTTCGGTGCGGTGTTGCGTATTCGTCATGCGATGGCTTTTGCAATTCACCAATACTTCAACGAGCGTAAGTTCTTCTACTTGCACACTCCACTTATCACAGGTTCGGATTGCGAGGGAGCGGGTCAAATGTTCAACGTAACCACTCTCGAGGTTGGAAATCCTCCTTTGACCGAAGATGGAAAGGTAGATTACACCCAAGATTTCTTTGGTAAGGCGTGTAACCTAACAGTTTCGGGTCAATTAGAGGGTGAGTTGGGCGCATTGGCAATGGGTCAAATCTATACGTTTGGACCTACTTTCCGTGCTGAAAACTCTAACACTCCACGCCACTTGGCAGAGTTCTGGATGATCGAGCCTGAGATGGCCTTCTACGACTTGGAGGATAACATGGAGTTGGCTGAGGATTTCTTGAAATACCTTATCCGCTATGCACTCGACAATTGTCGCGAGGATCTTGAATTTATGAACAAGATGTGGGACAAGGAGCTTTTGGAGCGCTTGAACTTTGTTGTTGAGAATGAGTTCGTTCGCCTCGACTACACTCAAGGAATCGAGATCTTGAAGTCGTCGGGTCGCAAGTTCGAATTCCCAGTTGATTGGGGCGCAGATCTTCAATCGGAGCACGAGCGCTACTTGGTTGAGGAGCACTTCAAGAAGCCGGTTATCTTGATCAACTATCCTAAGGAGATCAAGTCATTCTATATGAAGCAAAACGAGGATGGACGCACTGTAAGAGCTATGGATGTATTGTTCCCAAAAATAGGCGAGATAATAGGTGGATCGGAGCGAGAGGCTGACTTTGGCAAACTTTCTGCTCGTGTAGTTGAGCTTGGAATGAAGGAGGAGGATGTATGGTGGTACCTCGACACACGTCGTTGGGGATCGGCTCCTCACTCTGGATTTGGACTCGGATTCGAGCGTTTGTTGCTCTTTGTAACTGGTATGGCTAACATCCGCGATGTGATTCCATTCCCACGAACACCAAAGAACGCAGAGTTTTAGGCGAGGTAAACCTCGAATCTTTTGAGAGTTCGTAATCGCAGTGGGGAGAGGGTAGAAGCGGAGTATTTTGGCCGATCAAGAATCCTTGCAGCGAGCACCAAGTAATTTTAGTGATAAACCTCGAATTCTTAAACGAGAAAGTATGGCAATAAACCAAAGGCAACAGTTATCTTTACAACAAAAACTTTCGCCACAACAGATACAAATGATAAAGCTGCTCGAACTGCCCGCAATGCAGTTGGAGCAGCGTATCAAACAAGAGATCGAGGAGAATGTTGTGCTCGACGAAATCGCACCTCAGAGTGAAGATGAAGAGCCACGCCAACTCTCGATGGATGAGTATCTAAGAGAGGATGACGCCCCGTCGTACAAAAGCCGAATTAATAACTACTCGAAAGATGATAAGCAGAGGCCAATCTACATGACCAATGGCCGCTCGTTGCAGGAGTTTCTGACCGAGCAATTGGGTTATAAGAGCCTCTCGGAGAGGGAGTTTAAGTTGGCGAGTTATCTGGTTGGTAGCATCGACGAAGATGGATATTTGCGCCGCGATCTGGAATCAATTAGCGACGATATCGCTTTCACGGTCGGCATGGAGGTCTCGGCCTCGGAGCTCGAAAGAATCCTTGGAGTAATCCACGAATTGGAGCCTACGGGGGTCGGAGCGCGCAATTTGCAAGAGTGTCTTTTGCTCCAAATCGACCAATTCAACCATTTAAACTCATCGCAGCGCCTGGCGCGAAAAATTATCTTATCGCACTACGATGAGTTTGTCAAAAAGCATTACGAGCGTTTGATGCAGCGCCTACAAATCGACGAGGAGACGTTCCGCGATGCCATCGACGAGATCAAACGTCTTTCGCCCAAACCAGGCAATCTTTACAACGAGGGTGGCACCGACACAACCCCCTATATCACACCCGATTTTATCTTAGATAGCCACGATGGGGTTTTCGACCTATCGCTAAATTCGTACAATATTCCCGAAGTCAAGGTGAATCGTCGCTATATGGAGATGATCCGCGACATGGTAGCCTCCGACGGCACAATCAAGGAGAAGGATAAAGAGGCACTGCAATTTGTCAAGAGCAAAATCGACTCGGCAAAGTGGTTTATCTCGGCCATCAAGCAGCGTCACGACACTCTGATGCGCACGATGCAAGCAATCCTGGATTATCAACACGACTACTTCGAAGATGGCGATATGGGAAAGCTACGTCCGATGATTCTCAAGGATATAGCAGATCGCACGGAGCTTGATGTGTCGACCATCTCGAGGGTTGTAAATAGCAAATATGTGCAGACTCAATTCGGCATAATTCTCCTGAAATCGCTCTTTTCCGAAGCTATGCAAACCGACTCAGGAGAGGAGGTCTCGAGCTACGAGATCAAGAATATTTTGCAGCAATGTATCGACGAGGAGAACAAGCGCAAACCCCTTACCGACGAGGTTCTGATGGAGATCTTGAACTCCAAAGGGTATCGCATCGCAAGGCGTACAGTGGCCAAATATCGCGAGATGTTGGATATTCCAGTGGCTAGACTCAGAAAACAGATATAATTAACCTCACATTTTTTTAAATTTCGCTATGAAATTACCAAAAAAATTGTACTTTTGTGCTCTAATGTGTAAATATTGAGTATAAATTAAAACAATTAATATCATGGCAAAAAACAATGTGGCTACACCTGAGTTGGAGACAATCGGTGAGGCAATGACAAAAACTGAGCACTTTTTCGAGAACAACGGAAAGAAGATCATCTATGCAATCATCGCTCTAGTAGCTATCGCTCTAGTGGTTTTCGGTTACAAAAGTGCAATTGTAGAACCACGCATGGAGAAGGCTTCAGCAATGCTTTTCAAAGCGCAACGCCTTTTGGAGACTGAGACTCCTAACTATACTCTTGCTTTAGAGGGTGACGCTTCGACTCCAGGATTCCTTGAGGTAGCTTCTTCTTATGGTTCAACTCCATCTGGAAACTTGGCTAAGCACTACGCTGGTATCTGCTACCTTCACACAGGCGACATGGCTAGCGCAGCAAAATTCCTTGCTCAATACAAACCAGTTAAGGGTGTTGTAGGTTCGGTGATCAATGCTCAAAACTTGGCTCTTCAAGGTGACGTAGCAGTTGAAAATGACAACTACGCTCAAGCGGTAACTCTATTCACTAAAGCAGCTAAAGCATCTGAGAATGGTCTTACAGCTCCTGCATACCTATTCAAGGCAGCTTTGGCTTCTATCGCAGCTTCTGATACTAAAGGTGCAGTGGCGCTTTTCACTCAGATCAAAGAGTCGTATCCAGCTACCGAGGAGGCAAACAAAGCTGACAAATATTTGGCTTCAATCCAATAATAGATAAGGATGGCAACAAAAAACCACAACCTTTCACAATTCGACTCTCCACTACCAAGTGCTGAGGGGATGTCGTTCGGTATCGTAGTGGCTGAGTGGAATACTCACATCACTGGAGCTTTGGCCGAAGGTGCTGTAAAGACACTTCGTGAGGCTGGATGCGCAGAGGAGAATATCACGGTGCACGCTGTTCCTGGAACTTTCGAGTTGCCTTTGGGTGCGCAATTTTTCGCTGAGTATACCGACGTGGATGCAATTATTGTCCTAGGTTGCGTGATTCAAGGTGATACACCTCACTTCGATTATGTTTGTAGCGGAGTGACCCAAGGAGTGACCCAATTGCAATTGCAATGGAATATCCCGATCGCCTTTGGAGTTCTAACGACCCTCGATGAGCAACAAGCTCTGGATCGTTGCGGCGGATGTCACGGAAATAAGGGTGACGAGGCAGCAGCAACGGCGCTAAAAATGGCATATATGCAGCGCACAATGGCTGATGCAGCGACTAAAAAGGGTGCGGAGGAGTAACTCCATTAAGCTCAACGCAATATTTAAAGTTAGGGTGGCTAATAAGTTTTTAAGCTTATTAGCCACTCTTTTTTATATTTCACCCCATCATAATAAATGAGGATATTGAATCCCAAAATTTGATATCAGCAACTTTTTGCCTATTTTTGTAATGTGAGCAAATGGGTGCTCTCGCAAAAAAAGACAACCTAAATGAAATCAAGACTCTTCAAATATCTCTCGTCGTTCTACACCATGGTGATCCTTATGGCTTTATATGCCGTAGTGATGGCCGTAGCGACTGCAATTGAAAAATTCTATGGTACTCCCACGGCAAAGTCAATTGTCTACCACTCGGTGCCATTTATCATTTTGCACTTCCTGCTGGTTGTAAATTTCCTATGTAGCTCCTATAAATTTTTGCAGGCGCGTCGCTTAGGGTTAGTGCTGGTGCATCTCTCGTTTATCGTAATTATGCTCGGTGCGATGACCTCATTTATCTGGTCGATGGAGGGAATTTTGCATCTTCGCGAGGGTGCATCCAGCAACGAGATTATCGTAACCACAGTTGGAGTATCGTCGTATCACACGCTACCATTTACCGTAGAGTTGGAGGAGTTTAACCTCCATCGTTACCCTGGATCTCAAAGTCCATCGTCGTATGAGAGCAATCTTCTGATCTATGTCGATGGTGATGTGCGCCGCGAATTGATCTATATGAACAACGTGCTCGACATTAAAGGTTATCGTTTCTACCAAGCATCGTTCGACACGGATGAGCATGGCACGGTGTTGTCGGTGAATAAAGATGTCGCTGGAAGAAATATTACTTACTTCGGCTATGGTATGCTGTTTTTGGGTTTGCTACTTTCGCTTCTAGGGCGTAATAGCCGATTCTCTCTACTCCGCAAGCGATTGAAACAGATCCGCACCTCAGCCTTGATTGTCTTCTGCTCAGTAGCCTCTGTTCTTTCGCTGCAAGCTCAAACTCATGAACGACACCCTTCGGCCGTGGAGCTAATCGAGATGTATCCCGTCTCGGAATCGCACGCGGCTAACTTCGGAGCACTTCCGCTTCAATCATCGCGTGGTCGAGTAATGCCGATCAATACATTCTCGTCGGAGATTCTTCGCAAGGTGCACAAATCGAGTAGCCTCGAGACGATGAACTCCGATCAATTCCTCTTGAGCTATATCATGATGCCAGAACTATGGGCAGAATATCCACTTGTCGCTGTGCCAAGCAAGGAGGTTGCCGCTGAGTTTAAACTCTCGGAGGAGGTTTGTCGATATGTTGATCTGTTTGATTACGAGGGGAACTACATCCTGCAACCTTACCTGGCCGAGATCTATAATAAAGAGGCTAAGGATCGCAACACATTTGACAAGGATATCCTAAAGCTCGATGAGCGGATCAATACTCTCTATCAACTAAGCAATCGCAAACTTCTCAATATCTTCCCGCTTAACGAAGATCCTAACCATAAATGGTATGCACCAGGTGACGATCTATCGCAGTTCCAAGGGCAAGATTCGATGTTTGTTACGCGAATTACCGATTGGTATATCGAGGAGGCTTACGCAGCTCTAGGGAGCAATAATTGGAGTGAGGCGGATCGAGTCCTGGATATGATCAAGGTGTATCAAGACTCTCGCGACACCTCGCACGTCTATAACCAAAAAAAGTTGGAGGCTGAGATTCTCTACAACAAGCTCAATATCTTTAAATGGTGTAAAATGGGTCTGCTGATCTTCGGTGGTCTGCTGCTGGTTTTGGGAATCATGCGACTCTTTAAACCTTCGCGACTTTTTTCAGCGATCTCGAAACTGCTCACTGGTGGTGTAATTTTCGTTTTTCTATATCAAGCGGCGGGTGTCGCTCTGCGTTGGTATATCTCGGGAAATGGCCCTAGTAACTCTTATGAGACGATGATCCTTGTGAGTTTGGCTGTTGTTATGGTGGGCTTGCTGTTTGCCTTCCAGAGCTCGATTGCCTTCGCTTTGGCCACTATCTTTGGCGGCGTTATCCTCTTTGTCTCGTCGCTTAGTTGGATGGATCCACACATAAGTCCACTTGTGCCAGTGTTGAAGTCGCCCTGGTTGATCTCGCACGTTACCACAATTATTATCGCCTATGGCTTTATGGGAATTAGCTTCTTTATCGGTGTGACCAATATGATCCTGCTTGCCGTCAGAAACACTAAGGCTGCCATCAAGGAGCGAATCGAGGAGCTGACACTTCTCAATGAGATGAGCCTTTGGTTGGGACTCTCGTTCCTCGCTGTTGGCATCTTTTTGGGTGCTATCTGGGCTAACGAGTCGTGGGGAAGATATTGGGGTTGGGACCCTAAAGAGGTGTGGGCATTGATCACAATGGTTATCTACGCTACGGTTCTACATATGCATCTTATCGGCAGGTATAACAACGTTTGGTGTTTTAACTTCTGGTCGATTGTCTCGTTCTCGTCAGTTATTATGACCTATTTTGGCGTAAATTTCTTACTAAGCGGTATGCACTCGTATGGCAATACCGATTCGATTGATAATCTAATCTACTATCTTTTGGCCATTAGTGCGATTGTAGGCGCATTATCGTATGTTGCATGGCGTGGATACAGAAGAAAATATTAAGAGCAGTATAGGCTAGATATAGGGCAAAAAAAATCCGTCTGGAGTAATCCAGACGGAGATAGCTTTCAGAAGAATTTTATCAAATCTACCCGTTAAGCCCTTGACTCAAAAAATTAGAGAACGCGAACGTTAACCGCTTGCTCGCCTTTGTTGCCATTAGCAAGTTCGAACTCAACTGCTTGGTTCTCTACTAGTGATTTGAATCCCTCTGATTGAATGCCAGAAAAGTGAACGAAATACTCTTTACCGTTTTCGCTTGTTACGAATCCGTAACCCTTTTTGCTGTCAAACCATTTAACTGTACCTGTCATAAAAAAATTGTTAATTGTTAAAAACCTATGCAAAGGAAGTAAAAAAGTGTCTAAAAACCAAATGTTTCTGCCTTTATGCTTAGGTTGACTTATTCTTTGTTTCTGAAATTATTATAGGATTTAAGCTAAATCGCTATATTACAGCGTATATGTGGGGTGTTATTTATTTTTTACTTACATTTTATCACAAAATTATTTTTCATTTATTTTTCAATATTGCTGTTTTTTTTGCTTTCTAGCGCAATTTTTCTGCGATTTTACTGTGAATTTATTCACAAAAGAGCTCCAAATGAGAAAAATTAGACAAAAAATTTGATTCAATGTAGGTCAAAAATTGACAAAAAAGATGGGTGATACGTTAACTATGTATCACCCATCTTCCCCTAATTATTTAACTAAAATTTGACTTAAGCCTAGTTGTAAGCGCTCTCACCGTGCTCGTAGATATCAAGACCCTCTTCCTCGATACGAGCGTCAACTCTCATACCCTTAACTAGGTCGATACCCTTGAATAGGATGAATCCTGTTGCAAGACCCCATACCATGTAAGCTGCAGCTCCTAGACATTGTACACCGAAGAATGAAACCTCACCTGCGATAAGTCCTGACTCAGTTGCGAATACACCTGTAAGAATAGTACCCAAAGTACCGCAAACACCGTGTACAGAGATTGCACCTACTGGATCGTCGATCTTAAGAACGTTATCAAAGAACTCTACTGCGAAGATCATTGTAGCACCACAGATAGCACCGATTGCTAGAGCACCTGCAGGAGAAACCAAGTTACAACCTGCTGTGATACCAACCAAACCTGCTAGGATACCATTCAATGCCAAACTCAAAGTTGGTTTACCATATTTGATCCAAGCGATGATAAGTGCGATTACACCACCAGCTGCTGCTGCAAGGTTTGTTGTAAGGAATGTGTCAGCGATACCCTTTGCGTTCTCAGCACCTGCTGCTGCAAGTTGTGATCCTGGGTTGAAACCGAACCAACCGAACCAAAGAAGGAATACACCCAGTGTAGCCATTGTAAGGTTGTGTCCTGGGATCGCTACAGCTTTGCCGTTGCGGTATTTGCCCAAACGTGGACCAACAATCCAAGCACCCATAAGAGCCAACCAACCACCAAGAGAGTGAACGATAGCCGAACCAGCGAAGTCGTTGAAGCCAAGCTCTGAGAGCCAACCACCACCCCATGACCAGTGACCTGAGATAGGATAGATAACAGCGAAGATCACTACTGAGTAGATAAGGTATGAACTAAATTTAGTACGCTCAGCGATTGCTCCAGATACGATAGTTGCAGCAGTTGCGCAGAACATTGTTTGGAACGCTAGGTCAGCAGCTGGAGCGATAGAAGTTCCATCGAACTCGCCACCAAGTAGCTCAAGGCAGAAGATACCACCACCATACATCAAACAGTAACCAACGAACCAATACATAATTGAACCTACTGAGAAGTCCAAAACGTTCTTCATCAAAATATTTGCGGTATTCTTAGTGCGAGCAAAACCCGACTCTACTAGCGCAAAACCCGCTTGCATGATAAATACAAGCATTGCTGCAATCAGCATCCATACTGTGTCTAACGATGCAGCCAATTCTGCAATTGTCATTGTAGTCTCTTCCATAATTATTTAGTTTTTTTCTCTCTAACTTCAACATATTGTGTCGCCTCGTAGCTTGCGCCCAAACGAATGCGGTGTGCCTCCTCAACTGGGTAGACAAAGATACGTCCATCGCCGATCTCACCTGTGTGAGCTGCTTTTGCGATTGCATTAACGATAGGTTTAACACTCTCGTCACTAAGAACGATCTCGAGTTGGATACGCTCGATGTAGCTTGTGTCGTAAACTACACCACGGTAGATTCTCTCTTGGCGAGACTTACCTACGCCACGTACATCTGTATATGAGAACCATTCGATTCCCTCTGCTGCCATTGCTTCACGCACATCCTCAAACTTAGTTTTGCGGATAATTGCTTCAATTTTTTTCATCTTTACAATATTGTATTATTAATAACTCGTCTTAGAAACTCAATGAGAAACCACCTACTAGGTAAGCTGCGTCGCCAGCTGGGTTAACAATTGCACTTACGAAAAGTGGAAGCTCGAAGCTGTTGGTAATTGCGATTGACTTAGAAGCTGTAGCAGAGATATTGCAGATACCGAAATCATCAGCATACATACCAGCCGCTGGAGTAAGACCAACTGCAACGTCTAGACCAACCTCACCAACTGAAAATGGGTAAGCTACCTCGATGTAAGTAGAGTATAGTTGATCACCTGCCTCGTCTACATCTGCGCCAGCGAACATTGTGCTAACTGAAAGAGAGAGTGGGAATTTGTCACCGAATGTGTAAGCGATAGCACCCTCGTAGAAGTGATCACCTTTGAAGTAAGGAAGGCCAGCACCGTCCCACCAGTAATCGGTAACCATCAATGATAGACCACCAATTCCATATGATACGTAGTAGTCAGCCTCGCTAAGACCCGATACAGAGTCCAATGATGTGCTACCCCAAACTCCTACTGCGAAGCCACCAACACCAAGCTCAGCATATGGTTGAACGCTTGCTGCGCCAGTGTAAGCACCACGCCATACGTAAGAACTTACCATGTCAGCACCACCACTCAATGTAGCTTGAGCAGAAGCAGAAGTAAATGTAGCGCAAAGCGCTAGAGCCAAAAGGCCAAAAGTAATTTTTAAACTTTTCATAATTTTATAAATTTAATGGTTAATATTATACACGTAAAGGGTTAGGAGATGCCTTTTCCAAGGTCTCCTAATTCAAAATTTTTCTTGTGGTTAATTGTGTAGCCTAGATATCTAAGTCGATAAGTCTACTTGCGGCTACTGTCACCTGAGCCTGATCGGCAAAGGCGCTAAGTCGAACGTAGCCTTTGCCTCCTGGACCAAAACGCTCACCAGGTGACGATAAAATATTGCAGTCATTGAGCAGCTTGTCGAAAAGCTGCCACGAACTATCATAAGGTGACTCGACCCAAATAAATGGCGAGTTGACTCCACCCCAGAAGTTAAGTCTAGTGTTTTGAAGTGCCGAGCGAATCAGTGCTGCATTGTGCATATAGTAATCAACATTCTCTTTGATGCTCTTTTGGCCTTCGGCACTGTAAAGCGATTCGGCTCCGCGTTGGACGATGTACGATGGAGTGTAGTTTTTGATCTCCTGTCTACGTCGCCACAATTCATTGAGGTTGGCACTCTTGTTTGCGATAAACGAAAAACCGTTTAGCTCTTTGGGAATGACCGTGTAGCCACAATGCAGGCCAGTGAAACCTGCGCTCTTAGAGTAACTTCTAAGCTCTATTGCGCAGCGTCGAGCACCTTTGATTTCGTAGATACTGTGAGGCGTGTCACTCTCAGTTATAAATGCTTCGTAGGTTGCATCGAAAATAATCAATACACTATTCTCGACTGCATATTGTACCCACTTCTCTAAGGTCTTACGACTCATTGTACAACCTGTTGGGTCATTGGGATAACAGAGGTAAATCACCTCGGGTATCTCCTTTAGCATCTGAGGCATGAAGTTATCCTCTTTGAGGCAATCCATGTATAATAGGTGACTCCAACGACCACTCTCCTCATCCTCAGCACCAGCTCTGCTTGCAATAACATTTGACTCGATGTATGTTTGATACGTGGGGTCGGGAACTGCGATTCTATTATCGTTGCAGAAAATATCACCTATTGCAGCCAGCTCCGATTTTGTTCCACTATTAATAAACACCTCACCGCTGTCGATTTTTATCTTGCGAGCTTTGAAATCATGTTTTACTATCGCGTCGCGTAGGAATTGATAACCTTCGATTGGACCTCGGCCTTGGAAAGTCTCTGTTGTCGAGAACTCCTCTAGGGCTTTGCTCATAACCTCAATTATCGAACCATCTAGCGGGCGAATGACATCACCTCGATTAAGTTCAATTAGCTTAGTCTGGGGATTCATTGCTCGATAGATCGAGATTCGTTTGTTAATCTTTTCCTGCACTTTGTCGCGTGCAATCTTCAAAAATTGAGAGTTTATAAGTATCATGCCCTTTTGCTTGTGAGTTAAATCTGTGAGTTGAAATCTACGATTTGCAAATATAGCAAAAGTTTGATGATAAACTTCTCAATTGGATTAAAAAAAAGTAATTAATAAGAATTTAAAAGAACGTTTTTGAGCGTCGACTCTCAAAATTGACAAAAGTACTTATGTTTTTACCACATTGCAAAGATATTGACTCTGTTTTTGTTCTGGCCACAATTTAAACAAGAGATTTATTAAAATTTTTTTCTTATTTATAATCTCTCTAGATTTTCCAATATTGCTATAAGATTAATATTTTTTCACATTTTATTTTGTAAATATGATATTTTTACTATTTTTGTATTCGCAAATCAATTGATAAGAGTATGGAAGAGTATAAGGTTGACGAATTGGATCTAAAAATATTGCAATATATCGTAAATAACTCGCGTATATCGTTTCTCGAGGTGGCTCGCTTGTGCAACGTCTCGGGAGCAGCAGTCCACCAACGAGTGCAGCGAATGACAGCAAACCAGATCATTACAGGTTCGCAATTCACTTTGGATATGACCAAAGTGGGTTTCGACACTTGTGCCTATGTTAGCCTTAGCTTCGATCAAGCCAGTCGAATATCCGAGATCGAGGAGAAGATCAAGCAGATTCCCGAGGTTCTAGAGTGCTACCACACGCTAGGAATGTTCGACCTGTTGGTTAAGATCTATGCGCGAAGCAATAGCCACCTGTTGCGAATTATCCAATCTCAACTCAAGCCTCTTGGTGTAATCCGCTCCGAGACCACTATCTCGTGTCGCGAGAGTTTCAGTCGTCAACTACCTTTCGATAGTGTAGAATAGTACCCCCTATTATATATAGGTATACCCTTCAACTGAAATTTCTCCCCTTTATGTCGGCAATCTATCTCCACATTCCATTCTGTAAACGCCTATGTGGTTATTGCGACTTCTTCAAAAGTGTAAAATTGCAATACCTCGACGCGGTGTTGGAATCTATGGAGCGCGAGTTAGTGGATGAGAAAGGATTTTTGGGTGATGACGCGGAGTCACAGCAGATCGAAACAATCTATTTTGGAGGCGGTACACCATCGTTGATCTCGCCAAGTCAGGTGAAGCGGTTCTTGGATATCATCTCTGATAACTACTCGACCGATGCACTTTGCGAGGTGACCATCGAGGTGAATCCCGACGATATTTCGCTCTCGTATCTAACCGAGTTGCGTGAAGCGGGGGTAAATCGACTCAGCATAGGCATCCAATCTTTCGACGACAGTGAACTCAAATTTATGAATCGCCGTCATAGCTCTCAGCAAGCTATCGACTCGGTGCGCATGGCGCAAAGTGTCGGGTTCGACAATATCACCATTGATCTGATTTTTGGAGTCGAGGGTTTCGGCGAAGATGTTCTGCGCCACTCGATCCAGGTTGCCCTATCGCTCAAGGTTCAACATATCTCAGCCTATCACCTTACCATCGAAGGTGGAACGCAATTTGCGCGAAAGGTCGAGCAGGGAGCAATGAAGGTCGTAAGCGACGAGGTGAGCCAAGCGGAGTATGCTCTTTTGGAGCGAGAACTCACAACGGCGGGGTATGAGCACTACGAGGTTTCTAACTACGCCTTGCCAAATTTTCGATCACGTCATAACTCATCGTACTGGAAAGGTGTGAAGTACTTGGGAATTGGCCCTGGTGCACACGCCTACAATGGATCTGAACGTCGAATGGCAGTCGATTCGATCGAAAAATACCTTTTGGGAGGCGATGATAGATATGAACGTGAAAAAATTTATTTAATCGAGCGGTTTAACGAGCTAATCATGACTTCGCTAAGATGTTGCGAAGGAGTAGATTTATTGCAGCTTAGAGCCGAATTTCCTGCAAAATTTTACGACCACATCCAAAAAAATGGCCTAATATGGCTAAAAGAGGGTCGATTAATCGAGGGAAATGGAAAAATTTTCATTCCGACCAAATATTTTTTGATTTCCGATTTAATTATAGAATCGCTATTTTACACCGAGGTGTAAATGCTTATGCGTCAAGTATTTGTGCCCTGTCAACATTTTCTACTTTATTCTTTTAATCTTAAAGAATGAGAGTGAGTGTTGTTAAAATTGTGCAATTATTTTATTTCCTTTTACCTATAATTGTATTTAATTTGCTAACTTTGCGGCCGAGGTCGTCGTTTTCATCTATCAGATCTCAAGTATGTTATAAATTATTTTAAAGAAAATACACAATATTATGAGTAATGTAAAATTAACTCCCGATCATCTTTTTGAGGTGAGCTGGGAGGTTTGTAACAAAGTAGGCGGTATCCATACCGTTATTGCTACTAAAGCATTGACTGTCAGCAAGCAACTAGGCGACAAGTATATGCTAGTAGGCCCAGACTTATCTCATGAGGGCGATAATCAAGAGTTTGAAGAAGATACAGAATTGATGAAAGGTTGGCGCCAAAGTTTGTATGCCGATGGTCTTCGTGTTCGTATTGGACGTTGGAAAGTTGCTGGTAATCCGATCGTTATCTTGGTTGACTTTACTTCGGTTTTCTCTCGCAAAGATGAAATCTTGAAGGCTTTGTGGGACAAATACCACGTAGATTCACTCTCTGGTCAATGGGATTACGTTGAATCTATCCTTTTCGGATACGTTTCAGGTATGGTGATCGCATCGTATGTTGAGCACTTCTGTACTTCAACCGACAAGGTTGCTGCTCACTTCCACGAGTGGATGACAGTTTCTGGTGGTCTTTACCTACGTTCATACTCTCCATATGTAGCTACTTTGTTTACAACACACGCAACTGTTATGGGTCGTTGCATCGCAGGAAATCGTCTGCCTCTTTACACCGATCTTAACAAATTCAACGCCGACGAGCTAGCTCGTCAATTCAACGTTGCAGCGAAACACTCTATCGAGAAGGTTGCAGCTCAATATCACGACGCTTTCCTTACAGTGAGCGAGATCACAGCCGAGGAGTGTAAAGCTCTTTTGGACCGTGAGGTTGATTGCGTAACTCCTAACGGTTTCGAGAACGATTTCGTTTGGGAAGGTGACGAGTACACAACAAAGCGTGCTGAGGCTCGCAAGAAGATGATCGAGGTTGCTGAGGCTTCTTACCAAACTAAGTTCTCTGGTGATCCACTTATCATCGGTACTAGCGGCCGTTATGAGTTCCGCAACAAGGGTATCGACCTGTTCCTTGAATCATTGAAGGCGTTGGCAGCTGATCCATCGCTTAAGCGTGAGATTCTGGCTTACATCACAGTTCCAGCTGGTAACTATGGTGCACGTAACGACCTTAAAGCTCACCTCGAGAACTCAGATTCTCCAATCGACCCATCACAATGCAAATTCTCGACTCACTACCTCGAGAACCAACAATGGGATCCAATCGTAAATGCGCTTAATGGCTCTGTATTGGCTGCTGCCGATTCAAAAGTTAAAGTGATCTTCGTTCCTACATACCTTAACAACCGTGATGGTATCTACAACCTTAGCTACTATGAGGTTCTTGCAGGTATCGACTTGACAGTTTACCCATCATACTACGAGCCATGGGGATACACTCCACTTGAGTCAGTAGCATTCTCTATCCCAACCCTTACAACCACTCTAGCTGGTTTCGGTGCATGGGTTAATGGTATCGCTCGCCACGATGGTGTTGAGGTTATCAAGCGTGACGATTACAACGATGGTGCAGTGATTAGCGATATCGCTGATTCAATCCGTCGCTTCTCAGCTCTAAGCGCAGAGCGTGTAGCTGAACTTCGTACAAATGCTAAAGATGTAGCAAATACTGCCCTTTGGGAGAATCTATTCTCTTCTTACCAAGAGGCTTATTCAATTGCACTTGAGAAATCTATCGCTCGCACAAAACGTGCTGTACGCGAGGAGAGAGTATATCCAGAGATCACTTCAGTGATGCAACAAACAACTATCACTGAGTCTCCATCATGGAGCCGTATGATGGTTGAGCGTGTATTGCCAGAGCGTCTTCGTCCACTTGAGGATCTAACACGCAACCTTTGGTGGTGTTGGACAGCAGGTGCACGTGACCTATTCGAGTATATTGATGTTGAGCTTTGGGCAGAGGTTGAGCGTAACCCAATCGCACTTCTTGATAAACTTCCATTGCAAAGAATGTTGGAGTTGGAGAAGGATGAGAAGTTCCTAGGCATGATGGATACAGTATACGCTGCATTCCAAGAGTATATGGCCGAGGAGCCAGAGCCAACTATGCCAAAGATCGCTTACTTCTCAATGGAGTATGGTCTTCACTCATCACTTAAAATCTACTCTGGTGGTTTGGGTATCTTGGCCGGTGACTACCTTAAGGAGGCTTCTGATCGCAACGTACCTATGGTCGCTGTTGGTCTATTGTACCGCTACGGTTATTTCACTCAACGTCTTACTTCACACGGATCTCAAGAGGCTACTTACGAGGCTCAAAACTTCTCTAAGCTACCAATCACACCAATGCGTGATGCTGCTGGTAACTGGATTAAGGTTTCAGTAGGTCTTCCAGGACGTAAAGTTGAGGCTTTGGTTTGGCGTTGTCAAGTGGGTCGTGTAGATCTTCTTCTTCTCGACACTGACCACGAGGCTAACCTTCCAGAGGATAAGCAAATCACTCACCACCTTTACGGAGGCGATTGGGAGAACCGTCTAAAACAAGAGATCTTGCTAGGTATCGGTGGTAGCCGTCTGCTTCGTCAAATCGGCATCCGTCAAGAGGTTTACCACTGCAACGAGGGTCACGCAGCATTTATCGGTGTTGAGCGTCTTCGTTCTATGGTCGCTCGCAAGGGTCTTAATTTCACTGAGGCGTTGGAGGTTGTACGTTCTTCGTCACTCTTCACTACTCACACGCCAGTTCCTGCAGGTCACGATGCATTCCCTGAGTATATGATTCGTCAATATATGTCGCACTACGCTGACGAGTTGGGAATCAGCTGGGATCAATATATCAACTTGGGTAAAGCTCACCACGGTGATCCAAATGAGAAGTTCTCAATGTCAGTTTTGGCTTGTAACCTATCTCAAGAGGTTAATGGTGTATCTTGGCTTCACGGTGAGGTCTCTAAGGAGATCTTGGCTGAGATGTGGCCAGGTTACTTCAAAAGCGAGCTACACATCGGTTATGTAACCAATGGAGTTCACTTCCCAACTTGGATCGCATCGAACCTGCGTCGCCTATATGCTAAGTATATCGACTCAAGCTACACAGGTCACACATACAACATCCCAGCATGGCAAGATGTTCACAATATTCCAGACGAGGAGCTTTGGGCTAACCGCATGGAGCTTAAGGAGCGTTTGATCAACCACATCCGTAGTCGTTATAGCGACCCATCGAAGGTGCGTTTGGACTCTCCAAGTCAAATGGTTCGTGTTAAGGAGAATCTTGATCCTAAGACCCTTACAATCGGTTTTGCACGTCGTTTTGCAACTTACAAGCGTGCTCACTTGTTGTTCACTAACCTCGATCGCCTAGCTGCTATCGTAAATAACCCAGAGCGCCCAGTACAATTCGTATTTGCTGGTAAGGCTCACCCAAATGATATTCCAGGTCAAGATTTGATCAAGCGTATCGTTGAGGTATCGTCTATGCCACAATTCATCGGTAAGATCATCTTCTTGCAGAACTACGATATGGAGCTTGCTCGTCGTATGGTTCAAGGTGTTGACGTATGGTTGAATACTCCTACACGTCCATTGGAGGCTTCTGGTACTTCGGGCGAGAAGTGTGTAATGAATGGTGTTCTTCAATTCTCAGTGCTTGATGGATGGTATGTTGAGGGTTACCGCGAGGGTGCAGGTTGGATGTTGCCAATGGAGCGTACATTCACCGACCAAAGAATGCAAGATGAGTTGGATGCTGAGATGGTATACTCTACTATCGAGGAGGAGATCGCACCTTTGTATTATGCTCGCGAGGAAGAGACAGGTATGCCACGCGAGTGGGTTGGTGCCGTTAAGCGTTGTATCGCTGACATCGCTTCGAACTTTACAATGAATAGAATGATCATCGACTATGAGGATCGTTTCTACAACAAGTTGGCTAAGCGTAAGGCTTCGATTATTGCTAATGACTTCGCTATGGCTCGCGATATCGCAGCTTGGAAACGTAAAGTTTCTGAGGCTTGGGATCGCATCAAGGTTATCGACGTTAAGCGTGTACAGTTGGAGACTGAGCAGATCTATGTAGGTACTCCATATCACTTCGAGGTTACTATGGCCCTTGCAACCTTGACTAGTGAGGATGTTGGTGTCGAGCTAGTTATCGCTAACCAGATCGAGCATGGTCAGAGTGCAAATATCATTGGAAGCCTTGAGCTTCAGCCAGTTGCACAGGATGGCAATATCCAAACCTATGCTCTGGACTTCACCCCACAGCAGACAGGATCGTTCGATTTCGCAATAAGGGTCTTCCCTAAGAATGCAAATCTTTCATACAGAATGGATTTCGCACTTGTGAAATGGTTGTAGTGGATATGTAAAAAAAGCAAGAATCTTTTGGATTCTTGCTTTTTTTTTATTAATTTTGAGCAACATCTTAAAAATCTAACAATGGGAGCATTAACATTTGATAAAAATGAGCTCTGTAATCTTGAATACTCGTTGCAGCGTGAAATGCTGGCAACCGACCGTAGGGGAGGTTATATGAGCACAACAATTGTGTGTTGTAATACGCGCAAGTATCACGGTCTAATTGTGTCACCAATCGACAATAGCGATAGAGATTTTGTCTTGCTATCGTCGCTTGATGAGACAATCATAGTCGGTGATCATCGTTTCAATTTGGCCCTTCACCGCTTTGAAGGGGTTTATGAGCCACGCGGCCATAAATATATTACAGATTTTCAATACACCCCTGCGCCAACCATCACATACCGTATTGGTGATGTAGTTTTGCGTAAGGAGCTTTTGTGGATCCACAAGCGTACTCAACTAATGGTTAAGTATACTTTGGTGGAGTGCCAAGCAGAGAAAGTAACACTTCAACTACGTCCATTCCTAGCTTACCGCGATCGTCACGCACTTTCGAAAGCTAACATGGAGGCAGACGGACGTTCATACCCAGTTATGTGCGGTGTGAAGTGTAAGCTCTACGAAGGATTCCCTTGGCTATATATGCAAATGAGCAAAAAGGAGCACGAGTTTGTTCCAGCACCAGATTGGTACTACGGATTTGAGTACTCTCAAGAGCTTTCTCGCGGATACGAGGCTCACGAAGACCTGCTAACTCCAGGTTACTTCGAGATGGAACTTGCTCCAGGTGAGGAGGTTATCTTCTCGGCTTCAACCGACGAAGTGTTCTCAGGTGCAGTTATCAAAGAGGCTTACGATATCTCGGTTTCACGTCGTACTCACAAGGTCGACTTCTTATCATGTCTTCAACACTCGGCTCGCCAATTTATCGTTCGTCGTGACGATGGTCGCACTGAGGTCGAGGCAGGTTACCCATGGTATGGTGTGATTGGTCGCCAATCGCTATTCTCACTGCCAGGTTTGACCCTTCAACAAGGCAACGTCGAGGATTGTACCGATGTGCTTGACAAGGTGGTTAATCAATTCAACTCAGATACTCTGGAATTCTCGTTCCACCCATACTACTCGGTTGACGCCCTTCTTTGGATGTTCCGCACGCTTCAAGCATTGGACAAGAAGATCGGTCGCGAGAAGGTTTGGGAGCGTTACGGCAGCACAATGATCTCTATCTTGGAGATGTATCGTGTGGGTGTAGGCGACAGAGTTTCTCTTCACGACAATGGCCTTATCTGGGCTTGGTCGAATGAAGAACCAATCTTCTGGACTGACTATACAGTTGTAGATGGATTGGCAAAAATGCGTAATGGTTACCAAGTTGAGGTTAATGCCTTGTGGTACAATGCAGTATGCTATACTCTTTCAATGGCAGAGGAGTTTAAATATCAGCCATTTATCGACGAGTGGGGTCACATGCCACTCAAAACAAAGAGTTCATTCCTCAATAAGTTCTGGTGTCCAGAGGGATGGTTAGCCGATTCAGTAAACTACGAATATAAGAATGTTAGCGTTCGTTCTAATATGATCGTAGCTTGTGCATTGGATTACAAAATGCTATCCGAGATCGAGCAGATCGACGTTATTCGTACCGTTGGTCAACACCTACTTACACCAAAAGGTTTGCGTTCACACTCTCCACTTAGTACCGCTTACGGTAAAGGTTTCGTAAAGGATACCAACAGTGTCTCTGTTTGGGTATGGCCACTTGCGCTATATGTTAAATCGTGCTTCGATATTAGTGGTGGAAGCTTCCTCGCTGATGCTAAGAGAATTTATGAGAATTTCCTTGGTGAGATTCAAGTATATGGTATCGCTTCGATTTGTGAATATTTCGAGTCAGATCCTCCATACGCATCTCGCGGAGCAATCTCTCAAGCATGGAGCGTTTCATCGGTTCTCGAGATCTATGATATGATCCAAACTTACGAGGCACAAGTTGAGGCTCCAAAGCCAAAACGCGCCCCACGCAAGAGTACCGCTAAGGCAACAGCTGAGAAAGCTGCTGCGAAGCCAAAGGCTAAGTGCGCAACTAAGAGTGCGACAAAAACTGCGGCCAAGACAACAACTAAAGCAAAAAGCGTAGCTAAACCAAAGGCGGCAGCGACAAAGCGCACAGTTAAAAAGAGTGAATAAAAACAATAAAAAAGTATAAGTATGAGAGTGCTAATGTTTGGCTGGGAGTTTCCTCCCCACATTGCCGGAGGTCTCGGAACTGCGTGTTATGGAATGACGCGAGGTTTGGCTCGTAACGACGTTGAGGTTATCTTTGTGGTGCCTAGAGCGTATGGCGATGAGGATCAACGCTTTATCAAAGTAGTTAATGCCAGCGATGTAGAGGCTCAATTTGGAGGAATTGAAGAGGGTGGTGACGATATTTTATCGAAACTCAGCTTCGTTCATATTGATTCAAATATGGTTCCTTACATCTCGCCAGAGGAGTATAAGAGTTATCATGATGAGTATGTGCGCACGGGACGTAATACATGGTCGAAGAGCGACGTGTGGAACCAACGCTACACCTTCTCTGGAAAGTATGGTGCCAACCTTATGGAAGAGGTTGCTCGCTATGCGATGGTTGCAGCGCAAGTTGCTAAAGATCTAGAGGGGCAATTTGACGTAATTCACGCACATGACTGGTTGACTTATTACGCAGGAATCGCGGCGAAGAAGATTTCTGGTAAACCGCTTGTTGTGCATATGCACGCTACGGAATATGACCGCAGCGGAGAAAATGTAAATACGCAAGTGTATAATATTGAGCGCACTGGTATGGCTGCTGCCGACCGCGTAATCGCTGTAAGTAACCTTACTCGTAAGATCGTTATCGAGAAGTATGGTATTCCAGCAGATAGAGTTGTCGCAGTTCACAATGCGGTACGTTTCGCAGAGAAAGAGGAGGCACTTCCCGAAAGAGGTGTCAAGGATAAGATCGTAACCTTCCTAGGTCGTATCACCTTCCAAAAGGGTCCTGACTACTTTGTGGAGGCTGCCGCTAAGGTTCTAAAGCAAGTGCCTAACGTGCGTTTCGTAATGGCTGGTAGTGGAGATATGATGAATCACGTTATTCGTCGTGTGGCTGCCCTTGGTATCGCTGACCGTTTCCACTTTACTGGATTCTTGCGTGGAGCCGACGTTCACAAGATGTTCCAACTATCTGACGTATACATCATGCCATCTGTTTCTGAGCCATTTGGTATCTCGCCATTGGAGGCGATGCGTTCGAATGTGCCAGTAATTATCTCTAAGCAGAGTGGTGTAGCCGAGATCTTGGACTACGCCGTGAAGGTTGACTATTGGGATGTTGACGCTATGGCTGATGCAATTTATGGATTTGTTGCATACCCGGCTCTAGGCAAAATGTTCGCACAAAAGGGTCTTGAGGAGGTTACAGGTCTAAAATGGACTAATGCAGCAACAAAGATCAAGAAAGTCTACCAAGACGCTATCGATGAAGTTAATAAGTAAAAATAAAGCTAACCAATGAAAACTATTTGTTTATATTTCCAGGTTCACCAGCCATGGCGTTTGAAGACCTACCGTTTCTTCCACATGGGAAAAGATCACAACTACCTTGATGATATGCTTAACCGCTCGATCATGCAAAAAGTAGCTCGTGAGTGTTATTTACCAA
>JBCQVS010000029.1:0-27256 GCA_047172885.1 Rikenellaceae bacterium
TGGTCCGTGTCTCAGTACCAGTGTGGGGGGTTAACCTCTCAGTCCCCCTATGTATCGTAGACTTGGTAAGCCGTTACCTTACCAACTATCTAATACAACGCATACTCATCTATAACCACCGGAGTTTTCAAATAAAGAAGATGCCTTCTCTATTGTTATGGGGTATTAGTACCAATTTCTCAGTGTTATCCCCCTGTTATAGGTAGATTGTATACGCGTTACGCACCCGTGCGCCGGTCGCCACCAAAAGAAGTAAACTTCTTCCGTGCTGCCCCTCGACTTGCATGTGTTAGGCCTGCCGCTAGCGTTCATCCTGAGCCAGGATCAAACTCTCCATTGTAAAAATGTTTTTTTTGTTTTAATATCTTAGCTCTGTATATTTCAAAAGAATTGCTTGTTTGAATATTCATTTTATAGAAAATGAATGAAAACTATTATAGCTGCTCAAATACTTCAAAGAACGTTGTTCATATATTAAATAAGAACTTTTTTCTTGTTTGTTTCCTTATCGTCATTTCTTCAAATCGGAAAGGGACTGCAAAGGTAAGACCTTTTTTCGTAACTTCCAAATGTTTTTGAAAAAATATTTTTTAAAGAACTTTTTAACCTCTTTCGATATCCTCAATTTTTAGAGGCCGAAAGGGACTGCAAAGATAAGTGGTTTATTTTTAATATCCAAATATTTTGCGATATTTCTTTAAAAAAGTTTTTAAGACAAAGAACGATGCAACTCCGTTTTCCTTCGTTGCGGGTGCAAATATAGGGACTTTATTCTCCACCACCAAATGTTTTTGCAATTATTTTAATTACTTATTTACTTAGGTTTTGCACCTAAATAGCCTACTACGCTTACAGATAGTAAGTTAACCCTCGAATTCTTTTTTAATCTATTAGAAAAGAAATTGCTCCGACGCTTTGGGTAGCATCGGAGCAATTGAAATGTTATATAATACATAGGTATACTAGCACTCTGAGCGAACCTCAGCAAAGAGGTCTACATCGTCATCAGTAGAGTCCATTATATATAGGTATGCCTCCTCGATCTTAGAAGCGGCCATTTTTGAGTAGATTTTTGCTGTTTGTGCATACTCCTCAACTTGCGCAGCTTGACGAGCGAGCAGCAAAGTGATGATAATATGTCCAGCAGTTTCAACCAAACGGCGCGCGTGGAAATCTTTATACCCCGCTTTTTCCTTCTCGATTGCCGAAACTTTCTCGATCATCTCCACAAGTTTTGCCTTAAGCACAGTCACCTTTTCAACAACAGGGGCAACCGATGGAGCAAATTCCTCTGACAAATATGCGTCGATCTGCTCAAGATATGTTCCTTTGGTCACAGCATTGATCGCTGCTACCACTTGCAATTGCGAAGTTCCCTCGTATATATTCATGATACGTGCATCACGATAGTGGCGCTCACACGCATAATCCTTCATATATCCCGAACCTCCGTGGATCTGCACCGAGTCGTAAGCGAGTTGGTTAGCATACTCCGAAGCGAAAAGTTTCACAAGAGGGGTGAATCCATCGGCCAGGCGGTTGTAGTATTTCATCTCTTGACGCTCTTCTGACTCCAACTTGCGCTCGTGCGAGATATGACCATACTGCTTGTAGATCTCAACAAAGCGAGTTGTCTCATACAAAAGCGCACGTGCACCCTGCACCTTAGCTTTCATATTCGATAGCATCTCGCTAACGGCAGCGAATTGGATAATTGGTTTTCCGAATTGAGCACGCTCGTGAGCATACTTCAACGCCTCACGATAAGCAGCCTCACAAAGGCCCACCGATTGAGCACCGATACCCAAGCGAGCGGCGTTCATCAGCGACATCACATATTTGATAAGTCCCATCTTGCGATCACCCACCAAGCGAGCTGGCGCATTGGTGAAGACTAGCTCACAGGTTGGCGAACCTTTGATACCCAACTTATTCTCGATACGACGAACCTTGATTCCGCCATCACGCTTATCGTGCACAAGCATCGAAAGTCCACGAGCATCGGTTGTTCCCTCCTCGGTACGAGCCAAAACTAGCGATACTTCGCCATCACCATTGGTGATAAAACGCTTCACACCATTGAGCAACCAGCGATCCGAAGCCTCATCATACGTAGCTTTCAACATCACTGCACCCAGGTCAGAACCTGCATCAGGCTCCGTAAGATCCATCGCACACGTTGCACCCTCGCTTACCCAAGGTAAGAAGTGAGCCTTGATCTCCTCAGAAGCAAACTCGTTGAGTGTCTCAGCACAATCTTGCAGACCCCAGATATTCTCGAAACCTGCATCGGCACGTGAGACCATCTCATTTGCCATAACGAAGGCCACAAGTGGAGCGTTCAAACCATTATATTTACGAGGAAGAGTCAAACCACTTAGACCAGCATCGATCACCGCCTTGAGGTTTGCCGAAGTACCACTTGCGTAAACCACATGATCGTCGACAACTTTTGGTCCTTCGTGGTCGATACTCTCAGCGTTTAGTGCGATAGTCTCGCCACAAACCTCACCTGTGATGGCCAAGGTTCTGCGCAATGAGTCCATTGCATCTTCAAAATTCTGTGGTGCGAAGTCGTAGAGATCTTTCTCTGCAAAACCACGCTCCTTTAGCTCCACGATTTTGCGCATCAAAGGGTGCTCAAAATGGAACTGTAAATCCTTATTATCTAAAAAGAAATTTGCCATTACTTCGAGTTTTGTTTATAGTACTTAATCATCTTAGGGATAATCTCGTTGACATCTCCCGTAATCGCATAATCTGCAAGTTTGTTGATTGGAGCCTCGGGGTCGTTGTTAATCGAAATAACCATTGCCGATTGATCCATACCCGCAGTATGCTGAATTTGACCTGAAATGCCACAAGCCACATAGAGCTTTGGTCGAACCGTCACTCCCGTTTGGCCAATTTGGCGAGCATGCTCCGTGAAGCCAGCATCCACCGCAGCACGGCTTGATCCAACTTCGCCACCCAAAACTTCGGCCAACTCGTGCACCAACTTGAAGTTCTCTTTCGAGCCCATTCCGTAGCCACCTGCGACAATTACACCTGCTCCCTTGATGTCGATTTTGCTCTCCTCGATCTTTCGGTCAATGATCGTTACAACCAAATCTTCTGGTTTCACGTAGCTCTTCCAGTCGATCGCTTTTACCTCGGCAACGCCTGGTGTAGCGGCAAACTCCTTGCGCATTACACCCTCACGAACAGTTGCCATTTGTGGGCGATTGTCGGGATTGATGATCGTTGCGATGATATTTCCACCAAAGGCTGGACGGATTTGGTACAACAAGTTTTTATACTCAGTTTTTGTTTTTGCATCGGTGTGATCACCAATAACTAGCTCGGTACAGTCGGCCGTTAGACCGCTATAAAGTGCCGAAGAGACACGTGGACCTAGGTCACGACCTACGGTTGTAGCACCAAAAAGTGCGATTTGCGGTTGCTCCGCTTTGAAGAGGCCAACCAAAACCGATGTGTGAGGCAGGGTGCGATAAGGTGCAAAAATTGCATCATCGGCAACCCAAACTGTATCGACACCAAAAGGAGCCAACTGAGTCTCCACTCCACTCAATGATGCAGAGATCACAACAGCCTCCAATTTTACTCCGAGCTCAGAGGCCAATTCTCGCCCCTTAGTAAGCAATTCTAAGCTCACATCAGCAATCTTACCTTGCTCGATTTCTATATATACAAATACGTTATTCATAATTTCGTGAGATTAGATTATCCGAGTGTGTGGCTCGAGATTAGTTCAACCATTAGTTCTTCAATTTCAGCATCTGAGCCCGATAGTTGCTTCGACTCCTTAGCTTGGAAAACCACATTTTCGATCTTCTTCACCTTTGTTGGAGAGCCCGTTAGACCCAACTGCTGCTCGTCGGGATTCACCTCTGCTGCACTCCACTCAAAGATCTTGAGGTAGTCTCGCTCTGAGGTCATCTTAGATGATAGAGAATCTGGATCGGCTGCGATTTCCGACGGGATCATAGCATATTTATACTTCATCACACGACGTGCGTTTTGTGGACGGCACTCAGCAAACGAACCATTTACGGTGAAAAGAGCTGGAAGTGGAGACTCGACGATCTCGATTCCATTCTCCAGACGGCGCTTAACTACTAGCGACGACTCTTTGACCTCTTCGATAGATTCAATATAGGTGATTTGAGGCAAGCCCAACTTCTCGGCTACTTGAGGGCCAACTTGAGCTGTATCGCCGTCGATAGCTTGACGACCTGCGAAGATCACATCAGGCTCGATTTTTTTAAGTGCACACGAAAGGGCATAAGAGGTAGCCAAGGTGTCAGAACCTGCGAATTTACGATCTGTAAGCAGGTAACCACCATCGGCACCACGGAACATTGATTCGCGAATTATCTCTGCTGCGCGGAATGGTCCCATTGTTAGAATGTAGACCGTAGAACCCTCGACAGCGTCTTTCAAAGTGAGGGCTGCCTCCAAAGCGTTAAGATCTTCAGGATTGAAGATTGCTGGCAGAGCAGATCGGTTTACCGTACCCTCGGCTGTCATAGCATCCTTGCCCACATTGCGGGTGTCGGGCACCTGTTTAGCCAGCACAATAATTTTCAACTCTTTTTTCATCTGGTTATTTTTAGGTGTTAAAAAATGAAAAACTCTCTTGGGTCTACCGCCATAAGTGTGGTAGACTCAAGAGAGTCTTGCTTAATATTATCTTATAATTGTCTCATCACGATCAGGACCTACCGAAATCACCTTGATAGGCACTCCAGTTTCAGCCTCGATAAATTCGACGTACTCTTTGAACTCCACTGGGAAATCCTCGTAGTTCTTCACCGAGCAGATATCGCACTTCCAACCCTTGAACTCGCGATAGATCGGCTTGATCTCGCACTCGACCGTGTAGGGGAAGTGTTCAACTCGCTCTCCATTGATCTCATAGGCCACCGCAACTTTGATCGTCTCGAAGTCGTTCATCACGTCGGACTTCATCATAATTAGCTGGGTTGCTCCATCGACCATAATCGCATATTTCAGAGCTACCATATCCAGCCATCCGCAGCGACGCTCGCGACCAGTTACCGCCCCATACTCGCGACCTATATCGCGCATACTGCGACCCACCTCATCGAAAAGCTCCGTAGGGAATGGGCCACTACCCACGCGAGTACAATAAGCCTTGAAGATTCCAAAGACCTCACCAATGCGATTTGGAGCAACGCCCAAACCTGTACAAGCACCAGCACAAACCGTGTTCGACGAGGTTACGAATGGATACGATCCGAAGTCAACATCCAACAAAGTTCCTTGAGCACCTTCGGCCAAAACCGCTTGATCGGCTACCAATAGGTCGTTGATTGTCTGCTCCGAGTCGATGATATTGAATTTCTTGAGGTATTCGATTCCCTCGAACCATTGCTTTTCAAGCTCTGTAATATCGTACTCATAGTTCATAGCTGCGAGTGTTGCCGCGTGGCGAGCCTTAGCTGCAGAGTAGATTAAATCAAAATCTAGGAAGATGTCACCTACACGAACGCCATTGCGGCTGATCTTATCGGTGTAAGTTGGGCCGATACCCTTTCCAGTTGTTCCGATCTTTGCGCTACCTTTGGCTGCCTCGTTGGCTGCATCCAACACTCGGTGGGTTGGCATAATAAGGTGTGCTTTTTTCGAAATCGAGAGGCGTTTGGTTAGGTCGTGACCACTTTTGGCCAACGCTTCAGCCTCCTCGCGGAAGAGAATTGGATCTAGGACAACGCCATTTCCAATGATATTTGTTTTGTCACCTTGGAAAATTCCAGAGGGGATTGAACGAAGGATATACTTTTCGCCATTAAACTCCAATGTGTGGCCTGCATTGGGACCACCTTGGAAACGCGCAACGACTTTGTAGTTGGGAGTCAAAACATCGACAACCTTTCCTTTTCCCTCATCGCCCCATTGCAATCCAAGAATTACATCTACTTTCTTCATATAACTGTTTAATATAAATTAACTGTGCTAAAAACGTTTAGAGTTCAAAGATATAAAAAAATATTTAGAATACCTACCCCTTTGATGATAAATAATAAAACAACCCCACCAAAATAGAGTTTTAGCGGGGTTATTAGAGTTAATTTATTATTTTTCTACTTCTGAGCTTGCGCCTCCAAGCGACGACGGACAAAATCGACAATATACTCAGCCGTTTGATCCAAGCCCAACAGCGATGAGTTGACACAAAGATGATACGATGAGGCTCTACCCCACTCGCCAGTGCCGTAAAAGTTGTAATAATCGGCTCGCGACTCATCGCACCGATCGATCATTTTTTCGGCCTCTCGCTCGCTTACCGAGTGAAGCATCGCGATTCTCGCTATTCGATCGGCACGATTGGCAGTAATAAAGATATTAACGCTCAAAGGATAGTCGCGAAGAATGTAATCGGCACATCGACCCACAAAGAGAGATGACCCGCGCGAGGCAATTTCTCGAATAACATCGCTCTGGATCGCGAAGAGCGCCTCGGCACTAAGCACACTATTGGCCGTAGCTTCACTTCCTGCAAAGGGGCTTTTCAGGTAACTCACCAAAGTCGAGAGGGTCGTGCGACGACTATGCTCATCGACCCTTTCGAAGAGCTCGTCACAGATTCCACTCTGCACTGCGGCTAGTTTGATAAGCTGCTTGTCGTAGAAATCAATGCCCAGACTCTTAGCAACCTTTTTCCCAATATCACGGCCTCCACTACCAAGCTCTCGACCGAGATTAATAATAAATCGCTTCTCCATAATATCTATTTTTTGCTTATTTTAACCGCACCTCCAAAACTCCTCAACTCGCGCTGAAGTAAAACGATTGCCAAAACTGTCGCCAGGAAGTCGGAAATTGGCATACTGCACCACACGCCCCAATTACCATCGAGTGAGGTGTATCGAGTAAGGATCATTGGCAAGAAGATCAAACATGGCAGCAGGAAGATAAGTTGACGCGAGAGCGAGAGAAAAATGGCTCTCGATGCCATTCCAATACTTTGATAAAAGTTTGAGGTAACCATCTGAATACCCACAATTGGGAAGACCGCCATGGTGATACGCATACCCAGAGTCGAGAGTTCGATAAGCTCCTTGTCGGTTGTAAAGGCGGCAACAGCATAGCGCGGGAAGAATACACCCACGATAAATCCGCACGTTGTCACAATCGTCGCTCCTAGCATTGTCCATTTCAAAGTTTGCTTTACCCTGCCATACTCCTTAGCTCCATAATTATATCCCGCAATAGGCTGCATACCTTGATTGATACCCATAACCACCATCACAAAGATAAAGACCACGCGGTTGACAATTCCGTAAGCTCCCACATTTAGATCGCCTCCATACTCCTTCAACCCTTTGTTTAAGAATATCACAATCAGACAAGCGGCCAGATTCATACAAAATGGCGCCATGCCGATCGAGAAGATATTCTTCACGATCTTGGATTGCAGTTTGTAAATTCCGCGACCGAAGTGCAGAAGTTCGCGCTTATCCGAGAAGATTACCACTTGCCACACAAGCGAGATCAACTGCGCAAGAATGGTTGCGATAGCTGCTCCACGGATTCCCCACTCGAAGCCATAGATGAAAATTGGGTCTAGGATTGCATTGATAATAACCGTGTTGATCGTTGCTGCCATCGAACGCTTAGGGTGTCCCTCTGCACGAAGTATAGCGTTGAGACCCATGTACATATGCGAAAAGAGGTTGCCCGCAAGGATAATCTGCATATAGTCTCGCGCGTAGCCAATGGTAAACTCGCTAGCTCCAAAGAAGTAGAGAATAGGGTCGAGAAAGATGTAACATATAAGACCAAAAGCGCCTCCGATAATGCAGTTCAAGACAACCACATTTCCCAAAATCTGCTGAGCCGATTTATAATCCTTTTGACCAAAGCGAAGCGAGATCAGAGTCGCAGCACCCATACCCACCAGCGAGCCAAAGGCTGCCGCCAAGTTCATCAGCGGAAAGGTTAGAGCCAATCCCGAAATGGCCATCGCACCAACGCCTTGACCGATAAAAATGCTATCGACCATATTGTAGAGCGACGCTGCGGTCATTGCAATAATCGCGGGAATAGCATATTGCATCAACAGCTTGCGAACGGGCATTGTCCCCAATTGGATGATCTGCTTATTATCTACATTCATTTAATTCAAATATTAAAACAAAAAAAGGAGCAATACTTTTTTAGTATATGCCCCATTTATAAAATCATGATTACTCCGCACTAGATTACATCTCGTCATCAGACTCCATATCGACAACGTCATCCGCCTTGCCAATTTGGTCTGCCTCAACGATATCATCCGAGAATAGATCCTTCTCCATCTTGTCGCTATCGTCGATTTTAACGTCGATTTTAACCAAATAGACAATCTCTTCGGTCTCGTAAGAAACTGCATAGAAAAAATCTCCATTAGGTTTGTCGATGCGCATCATTGCGTCGCTAAATCCTAGTGGGTATTTCGCCTTTACTTCTTCCTGCATCTCAGGGGTAAG
This sequence comes from Rikenellaceae bacterium, assembly GCA_047172885.1. GTDB lineage: Bacteria > Bacteroidota > Bacteroidia > Bacteroidales > Rikenellaceae > Alistipes. Next base: position 8,496 of record JBCQVS010000029.1, read on the forward strand.
TTTCTGAAAACTTGTAACTAAACGTTTCTTTGTCACTCTATTGGGTGTCATATGCTATCCTAAATTGTTATATTAATGCTATAATTTCACCGCAAGTATACGCAAAATTTGAATATCTTCTAAAAACTTTCAAAAAAAAATCGCATTTTTTCTCTTTTTCTGCAAAAATCGCTACCTTTACCCTCGTTATACATATTAATAATGATAGAGAAAAAAATCGCTGAGCTTACTCTACAGCTCAATCAACACAACTATAAATATTACGTCGAGAATGCGCCCGAGATTTCAGACTTCGAGTTTGACTCTCTCTTACGCGAACTCTCCGACTTGGAGGCTCAACACCCTCAATTTGCCAATCCCAACTCACCTACGCAACGAGTTGGAAGCGATATTTCAAATAGCTTTGAGAGTCGTGAGCACCGTTTTCCGATGCTCTCACTAGGCAACACATACTCCCAGGAGGAGCTTCACGACTTTATCGTCAAGGTGATCGACGAGGTCGGCCCAACTGAATTTGTCTGCGAATTAAAATTCGACGGCACGGCAATCTCACTCACCTACGAGAATGGAGCACTCACCAGAGCCGTTACGCGCGGAGATGGTACTCGCGGAGATGACGTTACGCGCAACGTTCGCACAATTCGATCAGTGCCGTTGCAGCTACTTGGAAGTGGTAACTATCCTCCACTCTTTGAGATCCGTGGCGAGATTCTTTTGCCCTACTCGTCGTTCGATCGACTCAATGCCGAGCGAATTGCCTCGGGTGAGAATCCCTTTGCCAATACGCGCAATGCTGCCGCTGGAACTCTCAAGCAACAATCTTCGGCAATAGTTGCTGCGAGAGGTTTGGATTGTATGCTCTACCAGATCGCTGGCGATTTTCTTCCATTCGAATCGCACTGGCAAAATCTGAGTGCCGCCAAGCAGTGGGGTTTTAAAGTGGCCGATAGTATGCAGCTGTGTCTAAGCGAGGAGGAGATCTTCTCGTTTATAGATATGTGGGACACTAAACGCCACGATCTGCCCTTCGCAATTGATGGCGTGGTGATCAAGGTGAATAACTATGCCCAACAACGTTCGCTAGGTTTTACGGCCAAAGCGCCAAAGTGGGCCGTAGCCTATAAATTCAAGGCTGAACAAGCTCTAACCGAGCTGCTAAGTGTCGATTATCAAGTTGGTCGCACAGGAGCAATCACACCTGTTGCCAACCTCGAGCCAGTGCTTTTGGCCGGAACAACCGTTAAACGTGCCTCGCTGCACAATGCCGAGCAGATCGCCCTTTTGGATATTCGAGTGGGTGACAAGGTCTATGTGGAGAAGGGTGGCGAGATTATCCCAAAGATCACTGGCGTGGAGCTCTCGGAGCGCAGAGAGGGGGTCGAACCGCTGAAATATATCGACCACTGCCCAGAGTGCGGATCGGAATTGATCAAGATCGATGGCGAGGCGAAACACTACTGCCCCAACGATGCTGAGTGCCCTCCGCAGATCATCGGGCGCATAATTCACTTTATTCGTCGCAAGGCGATGGATATTGATGGCTTGGGTGACGAGACCATCGAGCTACTTTTCAAAAATGGGCTCATTCACAACGTTGCCGACATTTACGACTTGCGAGCAGAGCAACTCGCAGAACTTCCTCGATTGGGTGAAAAGTCGGCTGCCAATATTATCAGCAGCATCGAAGCCTCGAAAGATGTCGACTTCTCGAGAGTGCTCTTCGCTCTAGGAATTCGTTTCGTTGGCGAGACAACAGCCAAGCACCTAGCTCGACAATTCAAAAGCCTCGAGGCATTGAGCATAGCCACTCGTGAGGAGCTACTCCAAACCGAGGAGGTTGGCGAAAAAATAGCCGATTCACTCCTCGAATATTTCGCTTGCGAGAAAAACCAATTGATCTTAGAACGATTGACCTCGGCAGGCTTAACCTTTAAAACCAAGGAAGAAACACCTCTTTCCGACACTCTTCACGGCAAAAGTTTTGTTGTGTCGGGTAAATTCACTATCTTTGGCCGAGATGAGCTAAAAGCATTGATCGGCAAGCATGGAGGTCGGTTACTCTCAGCGGTTTCCGCGAATGTCGATTATCTGGTTGCAGGCGACAAAATGGGCCCTGCAAAGCTACAAAAAGCAGAAAAGTTAGGGGTTCAAATAATCAGCGAGGAGCACTTTGCCCAGATGATTAGCGGTGCTAAGAGCGAGGAGGTCAACGCAGCGGAGATCAAAGCAGCGGAGGTCAAAGCAGCAGATTCTAAGGAGAAGGATGAACCTCAAGCACCAGAGAATAAAGAACAACAAGAAGAGATAGTAACAAGCGAACCTCAACAAGGTTCACTATTTTAAATGATATAACCTTTAAGTAAAATAATGAAAAGATTAAAAGGATTGGGAGTTGCACTTGTGACTCCATTTACCCAGGATGGTAGAGTCGACTACACAGGATTGGCAAATATCATCGACTATGTTATTGAAGGAGGCGTAGATTATATCGTTGCGCTAGGAACTACAGCCGAGACGCCAACGCTTTATATGCCCGAGAGAGCTGTTATCGCGATGTATATTTCGAATCACATCGCAGGTCGCGTCCCATTGGTGATGGGTGTGGGTGGTAACTCAACCTCAGAGGTGTTGGATCAACTTCGCGAGTTCGATCTTCGCTACGCAGATGCAATTTTGAGCGTTACTCCATACTACAACAAACCATCGCAAGAGGGTCTATATCAACACTTCAAGGTTGTTGCCGAGAACTCTCCAGTGCCTATTATTCTTTACAATATCGCTGGTCGCACGGGCGTAAATATGAGCGTGGAGACTACCCTTCGCATCGCTCGCGATTTCGACAATGTGATTGGTGTTAAGGAGGCTTCAGGCAATTTGGAGCAGATCTATCGCACTATCGACGAGCGCCCAGAAGGATTTATGGTGATCTCGGGTGACGATGGCATGACACTCGACATTATGCGCCACGGAGGCGACGGAGTGATCTCGGTTGCTGGAAATGTCTTCCCTAAGATGACCTCAGAGTTTATGGCTCACCTAAAAGAGGGTCGTTTCGACGAGGCTGAGGCAGCTTACGCTCCACTTAGCGAAGCGGTAGATGCACTCTTCGAGGAGGGTAACCCAACTGGCGTTAAGTGTGCACTCCATACAAAGGGAATTATCGGAAATCGAATGCGTTTGCCACTAGTTGCAGGTAGCGAGAAGTTGGAGGAGAAGTTCAAGCGACTTATCGAGGCATACGATTTGCACTAATTTTGCGTTTATAGTAATAAAAACTATTACGTATGAAAAAATTACTTCTGCTGCTTTTGCTGCTTCCAACGACTCTATTGGCTAAAGTTCCCGTCGAGGATGATATTATAGATAAGATCAACGACCCATCGTCGGGATTTTACTACCCAAATCTACTTCTTAGATTTAACACAGGTAGCGATTTCACAGCCGAGGAGTTCCACTATCTATATTATGGATATGCATACAGCGAGCTATATAAGCCTTTGGAGGTGAACGACAAGATCGACCGCGTGTTGCTTCTAGCATCGTCGTTAGATCCGCAATCGCCATCACTGCAAACCTTGGATGAGATTGTGATCTCGGCCAACGAAGCGCTTGTAAACAACCCATTTAGCCCTACGCTTTGGAACTTATTAGCCTTCGCCTACGGAGCTTTGGGTGACACCACTCGCGAGAAGATGTCGTTCGATAGATTCAATTTGATCCTCTCGACAATCGACAACTCGGGAGATGGACTTAAAGAGAAGTCGCCAAAACATATTATTATGTTCGACCACGCTTTAGACCTACTCACAACTCAGGGACTCTCCTACAACAGAGCCAAGATAATAAGCCGCACCGTGGAGTTTGTCCCCTTCGTCGAGGCACACCGCGATGGTGGTGATGGCAAAAAGGTAAAGGGTCTCTACTTCGATTTCGGCCGAATTTACTGGAATAAGCCCGATGATGTAACATATAAAAGGGATAGGACTTGGCAATTTAACGACCTCAAACCCAAGGAGTACAAATAATTGATTTACACGGGCATATGCCCATATAAAAGATGAAAAAAGCGTTATACATATTCACTCTGCTGCTGCTTTTTGCTTCGTGTAAGAAGCAGCCAACGATCGAGCCATCTGACTCAACACCACAAACTACGCTGATGTATATGACCGGCACCGATCTGTCATACTACTTCAATCAAAATATTACAGCGATTAAAACGGCTGTTGCGAAAGATGCATTAGGTGAAGGACGCTTTTTAGTCTTCAAACACTCCTCATCGACAAGCGGTTCACTCATTGAGTATAAATACAGCAGTGGGCTGTGCGTGGCTGATACTCTTAAAACATACTCAAGCATCACTTCGCTATCGCAAGAGGCTATCGTAGAGGTTGTTGCCGATATCAAGGAGCTCGCTGAGGCCGATTCATATAATCTTATCATCAGCGGTCACGCAACAAGTTGGGTGCTGAAAGAGGATAACTCTTCGTGGAGCAAAGCGGCTCGAGTGTCATCTTCTGAAGATGAGACGATTGATTGGGATGCGATGCAGAATTCTGAGGTTGTAACTCGCTACTTGGGCTCGTCAACTGATGGATTCTTCGACATCGAGGAGTTTCGGGCGAGTCTCGAGGCAACCAACACCCACTTTGGGTATATCCTCTTTGATGAGTGTTTTATGTCGTCGATCGAGACTGGTTATGAGCTGCGCGAATTGTGCGATTATATTGTCGCTTCACCTTGCGAGATTATGGGAGCAGGATTTCCTTACGACACGGTGATTCCCTATCTATTTACCAACGGTGGCGAAGATTTCAACCTTACAGGAGTTTGTCAAGCCTACTATGATTACTACTCAACATATAGCTATCCATCGGGATGTGTAGCTATGACTGTCACCTCGGAGCTCGACTCATTAGCCGATATAACCCTGCAAATCAACTCGTTATACTCTGGCAACAGTGTCGATCTAAATTCGATCCAGGCATACGAGCGGCTCAATGGTCACCTCTTCTTCGACTTTGAGCAATATATGTTGGCAAAATGCGAGGATTCAACACTTTCCGCTCAATTCGAAGCTCAAATGGAGGCGGCATTCCCTTCGGAGTGTAGATTGCATACCGAGCGTTTCTTCGCGAATATCGGCGTTAGTGCCTCATCGTCAAACAACTATGATGCCTACTACACAACCATCGAATACTATTCTGGCGTGACAACAAGCGCACCAAGTTCGAGAATGAGCTCAGCATGGCAGACAACATCTTGGGCCGAGGCAACAAACTGAAGCAGTCAATAAAAATTTCGTTTAAACCGATAATAAAAGCTGCATAATCAGCCTTTTATTATCGGTTTAAATTTGTTTATATCACAATTTTGCATTATATTTGCAAAACATATTCTAAATGCCCTATCCAGGGCTATTTTCACAAGCACTATCAACATACAAAATCATGCAAGATATCGAAACATTGGAGGGCAAAAGCCTTGCAGAGTTAAAGGTAATTGGTAAATCTTTAGGAATCAAGAACACACATCTTCTCCGCAAAGAGGCACTAAAAGAGGCTATACAAAAAGCTGCAAACAGCTCTACTCAAACTCAAGGCGCTCAGACAGTCGAACCAAAGAAGAGACGAGGTCGTCCAGTAAAGAAAACTACCGCCGCAAGCACCGAGCAAAGCTCTGAGCAAGCGACACCAAGCGACAATGCCACCGAGCAGACTCCAAAGCAGCCAACTAAAAAAGGGCGCCGACCTCGCATGAATAGTGCTGTAGCTCAAACCGTTACAGAGGGTGAAACCAGAGAAGGAGCTACAACAGAGGACGAGTCAACATCGCAAGCAACAAATGCAGAGAACTCTACCAGCCCAACAGAAGCTCCAACTCAAAACAAGCCACAACAAAAAGATAGACGCCAAAGCAAAGAGCGCTTCAAATCTCGTCGCCAAAAAGCGAGCGAGATTGATCCTCACAACGTCGACCCAACAGTCTTTGAGCATCGCGAAGATGCGGATGATCAGGCTGAGCAAGATGGTAAAGAGGTGATTACCAAGGATGACTTCACCGCTAACATCAGTGGTGAGGGCGTTTTGGAGATTATGCAGGATGGTTACGGTTTCCTCCGCTCGGCCGACTACAACTACCTCAACTCGCCAGACGACATCTACGTTTCACAATCGCAGATCAAACACTACGCCCTAAAGCATGGTGACTCGGTGACGGGACTTATTCGTCCTCCTCGCGAGGGTGAGAAGTATTTCCCATTGGTTCAGGTCCATGAGATCAACGGCCTACACCCAGACTACATCCGCGACCGTGTGCAGTTCGAGTTTATGACTCCTCTGTTCCCAAGCGAGAAGTTTAAACTCACTGGCATTGGACACAATACACTCTCGAACCGTGTGATCGACCTCTTTGCTCCGATCGGAAAGGGTCAACGTGCACTTATCGTGGCACAACCAAAGACTGGTAAGACAATGCTCTTGCAGTCGATCGCCAACGCCATTGCCGACAACCACCCTGAGGCATATATGATCGTGCTTCTAATCGACGAGCGCCCTGAGGAGGTTACCGAGATGGCTCGCAACGTTAAGGCCGAAGTTGTCGCTTCGACCTTCGACGAGCAAGCATCACGCCACGTAAAGGTTGCCGAGATGGTTCTCGACAAGGCTAAGCGTATGGTTGAGTGCGGTCACGATGTAGTGATCTTCCTCGACTCTATCACTCGCCTTGCTCGCGCATATAACTCTGTGCAGCCAGCATCGGGTAAGATCCTCTCGGGAGGTGTCGATGCAAATGCACTTCACAAACCAAAACGTTTCTTCGGTGCGGCACGTAACACCGAGGAGAAGGGATCACTAACAATTATCGCAACGGCACTTATCGACACTGGATCAAAGATGGACGAGGTGATCTTCGAGGAGTTCAAGGGTACAGGTAATATGGAGTTGCAGTTGGATCGCAAGTTGGCTAACAAGCGTATCTACCCTGCTGTCGATGTTATCGCTTCAGGCACTCGTCGCGAGGATCTACTTCTATCGCGTGAGGCGATGAATCGCACTTGGATCCTGCGCAAATATCTCTCGGAGATGACCTGCGTAGAGGCGATGGAGTTCCTACAAAAGCAGATGTCACTTACCGAGAACAACGAGGAGTTCTTGGCTACTATGAACCAATAAAATTTAAAAACGATGAAGAAATTTATATTACTTTCGATTCTCTGCCTCTCGATCTCACTTCAAGGAATGGCGTGGGGTCAAATGGGTCACGACGTAGCAGCCTATATCGCTGAAAAAAATCTCAATAAAAAAGTAGCCAAGAAGGTTCGCGAGATCTTAGATGGCCACTCATTGGTCTACTACTCAAGTTGGATGGATAGCGCAAGCAACACCGACGAGTACCGCTACACCAAGACGTGGCACTACCGCAATGTCGACGAGGGCAAGACCATCGAGACAATGCCGCTCAACGAGAATGGCGATGTGGTAAGAGCTGTGGAGCAGATGGTAGCCGATATCAAATCGGGTGAGCTTAGCCGCGATGAGGAGAAGGTTGCACTGATGATGCTAATTCACATGGTTGGCGACCTGCACTGCCCAATGCACGCAGGACGACTTAGCGACTTGGGAGGCAATCGCCACCGAGTTTACTTCTTTGGTCGCGAGACTAACCTCCACTCACTTTGGGATAGCGCCTTAATTGAGTCGGCTCATAAGTGGAGCTACGCTGGTTGGTGGGAACAGTTGGATATTATCGACAAAAAGGCAAAAGCGGAGATTCAGCAGGGTGAGCCAATCGAGTGGTTTGCTCAAACGGTCGACTTGGCTGCAAATATCTACGAGAAAACTCCGATTGATAGCAAACTTTCGTATGATTACATCACGGAATTTGCACCAGTAGCCGAGGAGCAGCTTCTAAATGCGGGCTTACGATTGGCTCGACTTTTGAATGAATTATACAAATAATTAAGCGATATAAAGTATTGATTATAAGCAGCATACAAAGCACTGTTAAAAAATTAACAGAAATGTAACATCTCTAATGCTATATAACTTGTATTTTAGATTATAAGTCACTACTTTTGCACCCCCAATTTAAGGCTAAAACATTGGTCTTAAATTTATATATATATTTTACATCATAAACGCAACAGGAAATAAGAATGTTATTAATGTCAACAAGAAAGTGTATAATATGCTGCTCGGAGTTTATCGACAGCTATTATGCAGGACACAAAATCACTGCAACGTCAATTGCCGACAAGTATAACCTCAACATCCGAACGCTCAACCCATCGCTCAACAAGATGAAGCACAAAGGCATCTTGCAGAGCCAAGTTGGAGGAATGGATAGAGGATATATCTTTGCTCGCGACCCAAAAGAGATCACCGTATATGAGGTTATCGAAGCGGTTCAAGGGTTTGGATATATGGCAAATTGCAAAGATTTTCTCAATGGCGCAAAATGCGCAAAAGAGGATTGTACAGAGTGTCAGTTATACTTAACGTCGAAATTCGTGACTGATTTCGCAAAAGAACAATTTAAACTGATCTCGATCTACGATATGTTTAAAAATGGTGGGCTAGAAACACTTGCACACCTTGAGCCATACAAAGTGGCTGTAAAAAAATCAATGAATGTCGAAGCATAAATCCATATGCTTAAGATAACAAGAGGGTGACTATCAAGTATAGTCACCCTCTTATTGTAGAAGTCGAATAACATGGTTAGTTTTGGGGCTTCGTGAGCATTTTTAACCGCAGCGTACTAAAGTACGTGAGGATTAAAAAGCGGAGGGAAGTGCCGAAAATGACCGTGTTAGTCGGCTTATCTCCCCCCTATTCTTCTACTACACGAATCGAAAGAATTAGATCTCCTGGACGAATATCGTCAACAACCTCAACGCCCTCAACCACTGTGCCGAAGCAAGTGTGAACACCATCCAAGTGAGAGGTGTTTTGGCGAGAGTGGCAGATAAAGAATTGCGAGCCACCAGTGTTGCGACCTGCGTGAGCCATCGACAATACACCGCGATCGTGGTATTGACGAGGTGCAGAGGTCTCGCATTGGATCTTGTAACCTGGGCCACCAGCACCGTTTCCAATTGGGCAACCGCCTTGGATCACAAAGTTAGGGATCACGCGGTGGAAAGTTAGTGAATCGTAGAAGCCACTTTGAGCCAATTTCTCGAAGTTTGCTACTGTTATTGGAGTCTCATCGCTGTATAGTTCAGCTTTCATTGTACCTTTCTCGGTCTCGATTATTGCAAATTTTGCCATTTTAATATATATTTATTTAAAAGTTAATTCTTGGGTTTGCGATCAAAAAATGGATTCTTGCTCGATGCACTCACGGCAATAGCATATGTTTGGCGACACCCTGGCATATAGCCCAGCGCTTCAGCTGCTGCACCTGCCGAGAACATAACGCGCGTGTCGACCCTTAGATCAGATGCCGTTGCGCAAGCCGAACCGATAGCGATTCCAACATCGACCGTATTCAAAGCGCATGGCATATTATCTGTGCGCCCCTGGCACGTTGCCGAGCCGCAGTAGCCACAATCGAGCCCTTGAGGATGATCGCGAGTTCCGATCAAAACCAAATAGTCGGCCGAGAGGATATTCTCGGCATCGCGCAAGAAGAATTTCAGCCCATTTAGCTCAGCCATCGCCAACATCTTCGCGGAGAGCTCCTTGATATGGTCACCCTCCAGCGTGACGATCTCGATTATATCGACTCCCTTACCTTTGGGTGCTGTGCGTGCAGCGGTCATCATCTGGCGAACTACCGTAAGTAGATGCTCGTGACGAGATTCTCTTTCGTTGTGTATCATATGCTAAAAAATATTTAGTACAAAAATAGATAAATTTATCCGAAAATGGCTACCTTTGGGCTATATATTTTTAAATAACGGTGTGTAAGATAAATCAATATGAAGAAAAATTTACTTTCAAAATTCTCAGTTATGCTTCTCCTGCTTGGCCTTGGTGGCTGCTCGGAGCAGAGCGCAAATCACGAAAATACAATATATGTTTCGATTTCGCCTATAAAACAGATAGCCCAGTTGATCGTAGGGTCGGATTTCGACATTAAAGTTATGGTTCCCGCGGGTGGTAGCCCCGAGACATTCGAGCCTACGCCTAAACAATATATCGCCCTTAATGAGGCTCGTGCGGTGATGAGCATTGGACTTATCGACTTCGAGATGAGCCTTCTTTCGCGCATCGAGAATCAAGATCGTTTGGTCAATCTTAGCGCTGGCGTTGAAACTTTGGAGGGAAGCTGTTCGCATAATCACCATGGCGAGCACCACCACCACGGTGTAGATCCTCACATTTGGACCTCGCCAAAGGAGCTGCAACGTATGGCTGAGAATTGCTACAACGCTATCGCCAAGCTCTACCCCGACTCACTGCAATATGGTCAAAATTATGAGGCTCTGAAAATCTCGTTGGATGAGCTTGACGCGAAGGTTGCCGAAGCAATCGCTACGTCTGGGATCAAGAGCTTCGTGATTCACCACCCCGCATATAGCTACTACGCACGCGATTATGGCATTGAGCAGGTGGCAATTGAGGAGGATGGCAAAGATCCATCGACCCGCAGAATTGGCGAGATTATCGACCGTGCTCGCGAGGAGGGAGTAACCCAAATCCTCTACCAAAATCAATTCCCGTCGACCGTGGTGGATGTTATAGCCAAGGATGCAGGCGCTGCGGCGATCTCGGTTGATCCATTGAGCGAGGATATTATCGCCCATATCGAGGAGTTCACCACCATTATTACTCGCAAGCGATGAAGCTAATTTCGATCAGGGGGCTCGATGTGGCATACGAGGGTCAGAAGGTGCTTCGAGGTGTAGATCTCGATATCTTCTCCGACGACTTTATCGCCGTGATTGGCCCAAATGGAGGTGGAAAAACCACGCTTGTCAAGGCAATTTTGGGGATTGTCAAGGCGGAAGGCGTGATCGAATATTCACAGGAGCTTCGCCAAGGAAATGAACTTTTGATTGGCTATATGCCGCAGATCAGCCAGTTCGACAAGCGTTTTCCGATCACCATCGAGGAGGTTGTCTTGTCGGGACTTTTGAATAGTAAACGGATTCGAATTCGATATAACGCTCAGGAGCGAGCCCTTTGCCGCGAATTGATGGAGCTCACGGGAATCACTCTCGTTGCTCATCACCAAATTGGTGAGGTCTCGGGAGGTCAGCTTCAACGAGCACTCCTCTGTCGCGCGATTATCTCCGAGCCGAAACTTCTGATCTTGGACGAACCGACAAATTATGTCGATAGCAGCTTCGAAGGTGAGATGTATAGAATCCTTAAGCAGATCAACGAGCGGATGGCCATTGTGATGGTCTCGCACGATATTGGCACTGTGTCGAGCTTTGTGAAGCAGATTGTTTGCGTCAATGGCTCGGTGCATCGCCATGAATCGAATATTATTAGCGAGGAGCAGTTGCTGAATTACAACTGCCCAATCAAGATTATCACTCACGGCGAGGTGCCTCACACGGTGCTTGCCAAACACGAAAATTGCAACTGTAAATAGTTTTAACCATGTTAACAAGTTTAGCTTATCTCTTTATCGCGGGGCTCTCGTTGGGCTACGTTTTTAATCGTCTGCGATTGCCGGCTCTTATTGGAATGCTTGCCGCTGGCGTTATCTTGGGGCCTTCGTGCCTTGATCTTTTAGATTCATCGCTACTTGGGATCTCGATTGAGCTTCGGCAGATCGCGCTGGTGGTTATCCTTATGCGTGCGGGGTTGGCTTTGAACTTGGGTGATTTGAAGCAGGTTGGACGTCCCGCTCTGCTATTGTGTTTCGTCCCTGCCTGTTTCGAGATTGCCGGAGTGATGCTTCTTGCACCTTGGTTGCTTGGTGTGTCGCTCATTGAGGCGGCTATAATGGGCGCTGTTGTTGCGGCTGTGTCGCCTGCGGTGATTGTCCCTAAGATGCTGAAATTGATGGAGGAGGGTCGTGGAACTGGCAAAGGAATCCCGCAGATGATTATGGCGGGTGGCTCGATTGACGATATCTTTGTTATTGTGCTCTTTAGCGCCTTTACAACGCTCGCTTTGGGTGGTGAGGTTAGTGCTGCGAGCTTCTTTGATATTCCTCTTTCGATTCTTCTTGGTGCTGCTTTAGGATGTGCTTCTGGCGTTGCATTGTCTGAATATTTCAAGCGTTTTCACACACGTGATTCGATAAAGTTGCTTATTCTTCTTAGCACGGCTTTCTTGTTTCTCACCCTCGAGCAGTGGGCTAAGGGGTCGGTTGCGATCTCGGGGCTCTTGGCTGTGATGGTTATGGGCATCACTCTGTTATGGCGCTACCCTACTCTTGCCAAACGCATTTCGCCCAAGCTCAATAAAGTTTGGGTTGGTGCTGAGGTTCTTCTCTTTGTTCTTGTGGGGGCTTCGGTCAATATTGATTACGCTTTGGCGGCGGGTGTTGCGGCTATTGCGCTGATTCTTCTTGCTATGATTTTCCGCATGATGGGGGTTGGGGTGTCGATGATCAGGACGCCGCTTAATCGCAAGGAGAGATTGTTTTGCATGATTGCCTATACGCCTAAGGCGACTGTGCAGGCGGCTATTGGATCGTTGCCGCTGGCTATGGGGTTGCCTTGTGGTGAGATTGTGCTTACGGTGGCGGTTCTCGCTATTCTTATTACTGCGCCCCTAGGAGCCTTCGGAATCGACCTAACCGCCAATCGCTGGCTATAAGGAAAGCTCCGCTTTCTGTATCCAAGCTTGCTTGGTGCCCGCGCCGGCATTAGGCGCAGTCCCCAACATAAGCAAGCCATCGCCCTCCCTCCTAAAAAAGCACTTTTGGAACAAAAGTGCGCAGAGGGCGAGCAGATCTCTGATCTGCAATATACCACAAAAAAAAGAGGCCGCCCGAAAGCAGCCTCCAAAATATAGATAAATCAAAAATTACTTCTTGATAACCTTCTTGTAGCCATAGATAGCGCGCTCGCCAAGCTCCTCCTCGATACGAAGAAGTTGGTTGTACTTAGCCATACGGTCAGAACGGCTCAAAGAACCAGTCTTGATTTGACCTGAGTTAGTTGCAACTGCGATATCAGCAATTGTAGTATCCTCAGTCTCACCACTACGGTGTGAAGTTACGCTAGTGAAACCTGCACGGTGTGCCATCTCGATAGCGTCGAGCGTCTCAGTAAGAGAACCGATTTGGTTAACCTTGATAAGGATAGAGTTAGCAGCACCCATCTCGATACCTTTCGCTAGGAAGTCAACGTTAGTTACGAACAAGTCGTCACCTACCAATTGACAACGGTCGCCGATACGATCTGTAAGCATCTTCCAACCGTCCCAATCCTCTTCGTTCATACCATCCTCGATAGAGTCGATTGGGTAAGCGTTGATAAGAGACTCAAGGAAGTCAACTTGCTCAGCAGAAGTGCGTTTTGCACCCTCAGCACCCTCGAACTTAGAGTAGTCGTAGATACCATCTTTGTAGAACTCAGAAGAAGCACAGTCAAGACCTATTGATACGTCACCACCCTCGCAAGCGCGACCTGGCTTGTAACCAGCAGCCTCGATAGCTTTGATGATACATTGTAGAGCATCCTCAGTACCGTCAAGAGCAGGAGCGAAACCACCCTCGTCACCTACTGCAGTAGATAGGTTACGGTCGTGAAGTACTTTCTTAAGTGCGTGGAATACCTCAGCACCCATACGAAGAGCCTCGCGGAAAGATGGAGCACCAACTGGACGGATCATGAACTCTTGGAATGCGATAGGAGCATCAGAGTGAGAACCACCATTGATGATGTTCATCATTGGAACTGGCAAAGTCTTAGCGTTAGAACCACCGATATAGCGATAAAGTGGCATATCAAGGAACTTAGCAGCAGTAACTGCACAAGCCAAAGAGACACCTAGGATAGCGTTAGCACCCAATTTAGATTTTGTTTTTGTGCCGTCCAAATCCAACATTGTACGGTCAACACCTACTTGGTCTGTTACATCCAAACCAATAACTGCTGGAGCGATAACGTCATTAACGTTCTCAACAGCCTTCAAAACACCTTTACCAAGGAAACGACCTTTGTCGCCATCACGAAGCTCAAGTGCCTCATTAACGCCTGTTGAAGCTCCTGATGGAACTGCAGCACGGCCCATTACACCACTAAGGGTTGTTACTTCAACCTCGATAGTTGGGTTACCTCTTGAATCCAAGATCTCTCTTGCGTGTACTTCTACAATCTGACTCATAGTTTTCTGTTTAATTTATGTTATATAAAACTTGTGAATTTCTTATAATTCAGCGCATTTCGGCCTCACCAGCCAAAACTCGCAACAAAGATATAAAAAATTTATCTAAATATCAAGCAAGCTTTGCCCTGCAAAATATAAAAAATAATCGAACAGCAATTATAGCGCCCAAAGGTTCCATTTATTCAAAATTTATACCTATTTTTGCTGTGAAGTAGCCTTTTATATTTATGAGTCAATTTACCAAACTTTTTATATATCGCAAGAAACTTATAACTCCGCACATCCTACGCTTACTTAAGCTGATGGATATTGCCTGTTACGTCCTCTCGCTTCTATTCATCGTAGCGCTGATCTACAACTACGGTTTTCGCATTTCCTCAGAGGAGCTGCGTATGGTTCACCGAGTTTATGACTTCACGTGGCTCACCTTCGCTGTAAACTCTATATTGCATATTGTGCTCAATTTCAAGCAGACACGCCAACAATTCAATAGCTTCACATGGATCACAACCCTGGTTTTTCTCTCCACACTTCTGCCGCATATAATCGCGATTCCCGACCAAACGCCTTTGCTGAGCCCATTGTGGGCGTTGCTCAAGCATCGGAATGTGACCACGGCGCTGCTAATTCTGCTATCCATCTTGCAGCTCTCCAACGGCATCGTGAGACTACTCACTCGCAAGGTTAACCCCTCGACGATAATTGCCGCAAGTTTCTTGATTTTCATCGTTGTCGGCACGGGTATGTTGATGCTTCCGCGGGCTACATATGAGAGCATTTCGATTATCGATGCTCTCTTTATGTCGACCAGCGCAGTTTGCGTTACGGGACTCTCTACGGTCGATGTTGCCACGACGTTTACACCTATGGGGACGTGGTTGCTGCTTACGCTCATCCAGATTGGCGGCTTGGGTGTGATGACCCTCACCAGCTTCTTCGCGATGTTTTTTATGGGTAACTCGTCACTTTATAACCAGGTGATGGTGAGCGACATGGTGAGTTCAAAATCACTCGGTTCGCTCTTTTCCACGCTGCTCTACATCCTTGGATTTACCTTTATCATCGAGGCCGTTGGCGCTGTGATGATCTTTATGAATATCCACGGCACGCTTGGCTTATCGACAAGCGAGGAGATCGGATTCTCGATTTTTCACTCTATCTCGGCATTCTGCAACGCGGGATTCTCGACTATGTCTGGCAACCTTGGCGAGGAGATCTTGATGAGCGGTCACAATATCTTCTTCCTTGTGATCACCATGCTAATCATCCTTGGCGGTATCGGATTCCCTATTTTGGTGAACCTCTCCGAGACGCTCAAATATTGGATTAAGTACCTCTACACACGATATATCTCCAAGTCGCATCGACAAAATAGGCAGGTGCATCTCTACGATACCAACACCCGTATTGTGCTGCTAATGACCTCCGTACTACTGCTCGGCGGCACACTAGCTATCGCTACCCTGGAGTGGAATAACGCCTTTGCCGCCATGCCTACAATAGATAAGATAGTACACTCGTTTTTCAATGCGGCGTGTCCCCGAACTGCGGGATTCTCGTCGGTTGCCATCTCATCCTTCTCATTGCAGTCGATCTTGATTCTCGCTGTGTTGATGGTTGTGGGTGGTGGCACACAATCCACTGCTGGCGGTATCAAGGTGAATGTCTTTACGGTGATCCTGCTCAACCTGCGTGCCATTCTCTTTGGGCGCGACAAGGTGACTGTGTTCAATCGCGAACTCTCTAACGACTCGATACGTCGCTCAAACAGCACGCTGCTGCTCTACATGATTATCGTCGGGGTAGCTATCTACATCCTCACCCTCCTCGAGCCCGAGGCATCACTCAAAGCACTGAGCTTCGAGGCGATATCGGCCTTGAGCACCGTGGGCTCGAGTCTCGATCTCACTGCAACCTTGGGCAATGATAGCAAGGTGGTTATTATTTTGCTTATGTTCGTGGGGCGTATTGGTGTGCTGACCATGATGTCGAGCCTGATTAAGCAGCGGAAATTAATTAAATATAAATATCCAAGTGGTAATATCATAATCAACTAAAGTATGAAATGTATAATAATTGGTCTGGGAAACTATGGCGGTGTCCTTGCCGAGGAGCTAACGATACTAGGTCACGAGGTGATCGGAGTAGACCAAGACGAAAACAAGGTCGAGCTGATAAAGGATAAGGTCGCAACCTCGTTCATAATCGACGCTACCGACGAACAGGCGCTCGAGGTCCTACCTCTCAAGGCTGTCGATGTGGTTATTGTCGCCGTAGGTGAGAACTTCGGGGCTTCGGTACGTGTTGTCGCACTGCTCAAGAAGCATAAGGTGGAACATATCTATGCTCGCGCTGTGGATGAGCTGCATCGCACTGTTCTCGAGGCCTTCAACCTCGATAATATCCTCTTTCCCGAGAAGGATGCTGCGCGTAGCCTTGTGCAGCTGCTCGACCTAAAGGTGCACGTGGAGTCCTTCCAGGTCGACAAGGAACACTATGTGGTGAAGTTTAAAGCGCCCAAGCAGTTTGTTGGCTTCCGCGTGAATGATATCGCGCTCCAATCGGAATTTAGCCTGAAGATTATCGCGCTGGTGAAGGGGAAGACAACTCTCAATGCACTCGGAATATCGATCCTAGAGCATGAGGTGGCTAATGGGTTCGATGAGAATCATAAACTCGAACAGAACGATATGCTGGTCTGCTATGGACTCTATCGCGACTTTTTGTCTTTTTGGCGGTCTATCTAGGGGGCGTTTCTTGCGTTTGGGTCGTTTCGGACTGTCCTGCGCGGACGGCGGCGGAGTGCTCCCCGCGGAGCTGTGTCTTTCTTGCGGCTTGGGGCGCTGATCCTTTGGATCATCGAAATAGAAAATGTGAATTATTAGTCTTTTGAGCGAGCTCAACGCCGAATAATTCACACTTTCTATTTTTTTTGCTTCGCAAAAACCTCCCCAAGCCGTGTAGCAGCATCCGAAGGAAAACGAAGTTTTCCGTATCCAAGCTTGCTTGGTGCCCGCGCCGGCATTAGGCGCAGTCCCCAACATCCCCAATCACTCGCCCTCCCTCCTAAAAAAGCACTTTTGGAACAAAAGTGCGCAGAGGGCGAGCAGATCGCGGATCACCAGATAAAATAGGGGGACTAAGCAAAAATACGAGTAAGACGAAATAGGAAAAACTTCACATCAGTTACACCTCTGAGGTTTGTTCTGAAGGCTTTGATTATCGAATTGAACGATTCCGCAAAGGCATTTGTTGAGCGATTGACGAAGAAGTTTAAAATCTCATCGTAATGCTCATATATCGTGGCAGCGATAACATTAAATGAGTAGAATCCTGCCTCCTCGACCTGAGTATACCACCTCGCTAATGATAATCTTGCCTCATCTTTAGTCAGCTTACGGCTCATAATCATTCGCAGAGAGTGCGATAATGAGTGCGCTTGTTTAAGGTCAGGATATTGCGCAAATAAAATCTTTGCTCTCACCTTTTGTTTCTCAGTCCACTTGTCGGGCGACTTGAAAAGCAGGTAGCGACTGCGAGCCAGGAGTTGTTTTTTTGTGTCGCCATTTGCGAATACAAACGGTTCATATTTTTTATCTGCCCACTTCGCCTCTTGCCTTGCCTCGTTATCCTCCTGGATAGCCTCCCAGCGATGTTTGATGCGTATCTCTTGTACAGCATCGCAAGCGAGCTTCTGAAGATGGAAGCGATCAATAACCCTCTGCGCCCGAGGAAAACACGTTTGCGCAATCTTACACATCGAGTTCGACATATCCATTGTTATCTCATTTACCGAGCGTCTTTTAGCGTGTGATATACGTTGAATAGCCTTTATAACACTCTCTGACTCAACACCATCAACTATTGCAACGATACTTCCTTTGCGACCTCTGCCTGCACGATTGGTAAGTACTGTGTAGAGGTCTCCATTGCTCATCGCAACCTCGTCAATGCAAAGTGACTCGCCGATGTTATCGGGAAATACCAGCCACTTATCTGCGTGACTAAGTTCGCACCACGTTCGATAATCGCTCAATATATTTTTATATTGTTTCTCGAAGTGATCGCCATTGATATGGTAGCTTCTCTCAAGCGAACGGGCTGAGACAGGCGAGGTCTCGAGGTAACTCTTTTAAAAAATCCGCAAACTCCTGTGAGTAGCGGGTGCCTTTGCGGGTAATCTCGTAACTATTGGTAAAGTACTCTTTTGTCGTTGCATCATACCACTTGCGACGTCGAACCTTGAACGTTATTTTCTTGTCTCTGATCGGGAAATCCTGAATTGTCGCAATAGGCAAGAACCCTTTGGACTCAATTTGATGTCCAACTCGCTCCTCGGGAATATTCGAGAACTCGTCCATCTCGAATTCAACACACGTTTCGAGTCGGTTGATGCCGACTATTTTAAAATTATCCACAAACTCCTCGGGTAGCACCACACGTGCCAACTCCAATAACATTGAACTATCCTGCATATCAATTTGATTATGCGCAAAGATAGAACTTTTGTAT
>JBCQVS010000030.1:0-26246 GCA_047172885.1 Rikenellaceae bacterium
TGCGTTAGATCCACTCGCTCTTGTAGATCCCAGATCAAGTCTGGGATGACGGGAAAATAAAACGCCTCAAGGGGTGCGACTCCGTGAAATGGAAGGAATCGCGAGGAAAGGAAAGGAAAAGGAAAAGAAATAAAGTAAACAAAAAAAAAGGCCAACCCCGAAGGATTGACCTTTAATAATATAGAAACCTGCGAATTACTCGCCTTTCTCCATAGCTGCTTTAAGTGCTGCAAGACCTGCGATATCACCCAAAGTTGTCTTCTCTACAGAAGCGTTGATCTTCTTAACTGAAGATTTTGTTGCGTCTGACGAAGCACGTTTCTCAGCTCTCTCTGCTGCAACCTCTGCACGCTTAACCTCCTCATAGATGCGAGCGTGTGAAAGTGTGATGCGCTTAGTAGCTTTCGAGAACTCGATAACTTTGAACTCGATAGTCTCACCAACTACAGGAGTTGTGCCATCCTCTTTTACTGAGTGACGTGCAGGACAGAAGCCCTCCACGTTCTCGCCCAAAGAGACAACAACACCCTTGTCGTTAACCTCAGTTACAGTACCTTGGTGGATTGTGTCAACGCCAAACTTAGCCTCGAACTCGTTCCATGGGTTCTCCTCCAATTGCTTGTGGCCTAGGCTCAAGCGGCGGTTCTCCTTGTCGATCTCAAGAACTACAACCTCGATAGCTGCGCCAACTGATGTGAACTCACCTGGGTGCTTAACTTTCTTAGTCCAGCTCAAGTCTGAGATGTGGATCAAGCCATCGATACCCTCCTCGATCTCAACAAACACACCGAAGTTAGTGAAGTTGCGAACCTTAGCGTCACACTTAGTGCCTACTGGGTATTTAACCTCGATACCATCCCATGGATCAGCCGATAGTTGCTTGATACCAAGCGACATCTTGCGATCCTCGCGATCAAGAGTTAAGATCACTGCCTCAACCTCGTCACCAACCTTCATAAACTCTTGTGCAGAGCGTAGGTGTTGGCTCCAAGACATCTCAGAGACGTGGATAAGACCCTCAACACCAGTTGAGATCTCAACGAATGCACCGTAATCAGCCATAACTACTACGCGGCCTTTAACGATGTCACCAACCTTAAGCTCTGAGTTAAGAGCCTCCCATGGGTGTGGAGTAAGTTGCTTAAGACCAAGAGCGATACGCTTTCTAGTCTCGTCGAAGTTGATGATAACAACCTTGATCTTTTGGTCAAGTGATACGATCTCCTCTGGGTGGTTAACACGACCCCAAGAAAGATCTGTGATGTGGATAAGACCGTCTACGCCACCAAGATCAACGAATACACCATACGATGTGATATTCTTAACGATACCCTCGTAGATGTTACCATTCTTAAGTGTAGACATAATCTCGTGCTTTTGAGCCTCAAGATCAGCCTCAACCAATGCTTTGTGAGATACAACAACGTTGCGGAACTCTTGGTTGATCTTAACAACCTTGAACTCCATTGTTGTGTCTACGTATACATCGTAATCACGAATTGGTTTAACGTCAATTTGAGAACCTGGCAAGAATGCCTCGATTCCGAATACATCAACGATCATACCACCCTTAGTGCGGCACTTAACATAACCCTTGATGATCTCGTCCTTCTCCATAGCCTCGTTAACACGATCCCATGATTTAAGTTGACGAGCTTTCTTGTGCGAAAGTGCCAATTGGCCGCCTTTGTCCTCTACAGACTCAACGTATACCTCAACTGTGTCACCTACCGCTAGCTCAGGGTTGTAGCGGAACTCAGATACTGAGATGATACCCTCGCTCTTGTAACCTACGTTTACAACTACCTCACGCTTGTTTACGCCAACTACTGCTGCGTCAACAACCTCGCCTACTGCGATGTTAGAAAGGGTTTTGTCGTAAGCCTCAGAAATTGCTGCTTTCTCTTGGTCATAAACGCCAAGATCGTTCTCAAATGAGTTCCAATCGAAATTCTCGTTTGAAACAAATGTTTTGTTCTCTTCCATTCTGGAAATAAAATTGCGATACAATCGCTCGTTAAATTAATATTATCCGCTAGCAAATGAGCCAGCGGAGTGCAAAGGTAGGAATAAATATTTAATATTCAACCCCGTGAGTGCTTTTTTTGGGGTAAATACGTGAAAAAAAGTTAAGAGTTAGGAGTTGCGACATGCGGTTACTCCTAACCCCTAACTCTTAACTCCTACTCCTCAGAGGTAGCCTCATACTCGAGCTCCGTCTCGCCATTGTTGTATTGGTAAGCGCCGCTGAGATAAGTAAATGTAATATCCGAAGGGACAGTGACCGTGCGGGTTATGTAGCCGCCATTGGGGTCATACTCCTTATTAGGATCGGTGAAGGTCAGGTCGAACTGAGCATCGTAATACTCGAAGAACTCCAGCGAGTACGAGCCCTCGACATCGGTGAAGCAGTAGTCGAGCTCGTTACATGTAACGAGGATATTCTCAACGGGGTTTCCCGCAGTGTCGACCGCCGTGCCGATGATTCTGATGTCGACAGCGATAGCGCCATTCTCGGATGTTGTAGACTCAATATCGGTAATCCATGAGAGATTCGATACGCAACCCCATAGTCCAAGGAGCGAGAAGAGAACAAGGGTAATTTTGTATTTCATAGCTTTGTAAAATATTAGGTTAGTGGTAATTATCTACTTTGACGTGCAATGGCCGCAGGCTCGCTTGAACTCTTAAGTGAGCGAGAATCTACTCAGCAAGAGTCATATAAGTTTGGCCGAAGTCGTATTGGATTCTGCCGCTGACATACTCGGCTACGTCATCCGACATGATTCCGCGTGTTTGCGACTTGAACTCTCCGCCATTGATCGCCTGGTCGGTGTCCGAGAAGGTTACTGTGATGGTGACGTTCGAGTACTCCGAGAACTCTACCGCGTATGTTCCGTCAGCCTCGGTGCGACCCTCAGCCTCGTCGTTTATCGTAACTAAAATATTCTCGAGTGGATCATCATCGGCATTGGTCACAGTGCCAACAAAGCGGTAGTCGACATAGGTCGAGCTGGTTCCCGAGTCCGAAGAGCCGAAGAGATCCGAGAGGTCAGTTTGCATGCAGCTGCTCAAGCCAAGGAGCGCGAGGAGTGAGAAAAAAAGTTTACGTTTCATGGTTGTGGTTGTTAATTTGTTAGTTAAGTTATTTGGTGTTAAATATAGCTTTTATACTTAACTTGTTTTCTATTTTTTCAGCAGAAAGTCTCTCTACTTCTTCAAAAAGCAGGTTTTTAGCACTATGCCCGAACCGTCGATTCTGCAATCTACCTCCTCGGGGTTGTCGGTGAGGCGAATGCTCTTGACCTTTGTTCCGCGCTTTATGACCATTGACGAGCCTTTGACCTTTAGATCTTTGATAACGGTTACAGCATCACCATCTTGCAGCTCGGCGCCATTGCTATCGACAGGGGTCTTTGGAGCAGCCTCAGCAGCATCGCTATCGGTCCACTCGTTTTGGCAATCCATGCAGACGTTCAACATTCCATCGAAATAGGTGCTCTCAGATGAGCATTTTGGGCATACTATTACTTCACTCATTACGTTATTTTTTTAATTGTTTGCCACAAAAGTAATATTAAATGTGCTAAATTTAAAATTTATTCGTAAATTTGTGGGATTAAACGAAATTAAAAGTAAAGATAGTATGAGCATCGAACTCAGCGAACAAGAAATATTGCGCCGTCAATCACTAGAAGCGCTACGAAACCTAGGCATAGAGCCCTATCCAGCAGCCCGTTACGAGGTTAGCACCACAGCACAGCAGATCATCGACAACTTCGACAAAGAGGAGGAGGAGTTCAAGGCAATCACCATTGCTGGTCGTATCATGACACGCCGTATTATGGGCTCGGCAGCATTTTTCGAAATCCAAGACCACTCGGGTCGTATTCAAGTATATATCCGTCGCGATGATGTCTGCCCTGAAGGTGACCCAACGCTTTATAACACCGTATTCAAGAAGTTGTTGGATATCGGTGACTTTGTGGGTGTCGAGGGTTTTGCCTTCCGCACTAACTCTGGCGAGTTGTCGGTTCACTGTAATAAGTTCACTGTGTTGTCGAAATCTATCCGTCCACTGCCTATCGTCAAGGAGAAGGATGGTAAGGTCTTTGATGCATTCACTGACCCTGAGGTTCGTTACCGTCAGCGCTATGTTGACTTGGTGGTTAACCCAGACGTGAGAGAGGTTTTCGTGAAGCGAGCGAAGATTATTGCAACTATGCGCGAGTTCTTTAACTCGAAAGGTTACTTGGAGGTCGAGACTCCGATTCTGCAACCAATTCCTGGAGGTGCTTCGGCTCGTCCATTTATCACGCACCACAATACTTTGGATATGCCGCTTTATCTGCGTATCGCAAATGAGTTGTATTTGAAGAAGTTGATCGTTGGTGGTTTCGATGGCGTTTATGAGTTCGGTAAGGATTTCCGCAATGAGGGAATGGACCGTACGCACAACCCTGAGTTCACCGTTATGGAGATCTACGTGGCGTATAAGGATTACTTGTGGATGATGGAGTTCGTGGAGACTATGTTGGAGAAGGTTGCTGTGGCAACTAACGGCACTACGGAGCTAACTATTGGCGACCGCGCAATCTCATTCAAAGCGCCTTTCCGCCGTTTGTCTATGACCGATGCAATCAAGGAGAAGACAGGCTTCGACATCTCGGGTAAGAGCGAGGAGGAGCTTAAGGCAGCTTGCAAGGAGCTCAACGTTGAGATCGACGAGACTTTCGGTAAGGGTAAGCTCATAGATGCTATCTTTGGACAATATTGTGAGGAGGAGCTTATCCAACCAACCTTTATCACAGACTACCCTATCGACATGTCACCACTTTGTAAGCGCCACCGTTCGAACCCAGACCTTACAGAGCGTTTCGAGCTCTTTGTAAATGGTAAGGAGCTTTGTAACGCCTACTCGGAGCTTAATGATCCTATCGACCAGTTGGCACGCTTCCAGGAGCAGTTGAAGCTCTCGGAGAAGGGTGATGATGAGGCGATGTTTATTGATATGGACTTCGTTCGTGCGTTGGAGTATGGTATGCCATCGTGCTCGGGTATGGGTATCGGTATTGACCGTCTGACGATGTTTATGACCAATCAGTCGTCGATCCAAGATGTGTTGTTCTTCCCGCAGATGCGCCCCGAGAAGAGGGTTGTTAATGATCCTGTTGAGGCGTATACGGCTATTGGTGTTCCTGAGGAGTGGGTTGCACCTATTCAGAAGATGGGGTATGTTACTGTCGAGTCACTTAAGAAGTTGGAGGGTGGTAAGTTCTTCAATGAGATGTGTGGCTTCAATAAGAAGAATAAGTTGGGCTTGAAAGCGCCCTCGATCGACGCAGTAAAAGCCTGGTGCGAATAGGTTCAAAAACGAAGTTTTTGGATCCAAACTTGTTTGGTCGCCGCCCGCGATTAGGGCAGTCCCCAAGCATCGCCCTCCCTCCTAAAAAAGCACTTTTTTGAAGAAAAAGTGCGCAGAGGGCGAGCAGATCAAAGATCTGCAATAACCCAAGAAGTAAATACAAATTATTAATATAAATCATTATAAACAAAAAAAACAATGAGAAAGAAAATCGTTGCAGGAAACTGGAAAATGAACACACTTCCATCGGAGGGTGTTGAGCTAGCTAAAGGTGTAGCAGCAGGTAAAGAGAGTGTATGTTCATGCGTTAGCTTCATCGTATGTCCTCCATTCACGCACATCGCAGCTGTTGCTGAGACTCTTAAGGGTACAGGCATCGCAGTTGGTGCACAAAACTGTGCAGCAGAGACTAAGGGTGCTTACACAGGTGAGGTTGCAGCTTCAATGATCGCAGCACTCGGTTGTGAGTACGTTATCTTGGGCCACTCAGAGCGTAGAGAGTACTACGGAGAGACTTCAGAGACTTTGAACAAGAAGATCGCTCAAGTATACGCTAACGGCCTAACTCCAATCTACTGCGTTGGTGAGGTTAAAGAGGAGAGAGAGAATGGCACTTACTTTGATGTTGTTAAGGCTCAAATCGAGGAGGTTGTTTTCAATTTGACTGAGGAGCAATTCGCAACTTTGGTTATCGCATACGAGCCAGTTTGGGCTATCGGTACAGGTCTTACAGCATCTGCTGACCAAGCTGAGGAGATCCACGCTTACATCCGCGAGGTTTTGGCTTCTAAGTTCGGTGCTGCTGCTCAAGATACAGCTATCCTTTACGGTGGTTCTTGCAAGCCAAGTAACGCTGAGGAGATTTTCGCTAAGCCAAACGTAGATGGTGGTCTTATCGGAGGTGCTGCTTTGGTTGCTGAGGATTTCTTGGGAATTGGCAAGGGCTTCAAGGCTTAATTATCGAGTTGAAAAATCTGCACTTGAGAGTCAAGTGTTAAATATTTCACAATAATTCGTAAATTTTTTGCAAAATACTTGCTTATTATATATAAAGTAATTAATTTTGCGAAGTTTGAAGAGAGAATAAAAATTTTTAATAACATTTTATAAACTAAAATTATGTCAACAATTAAGATTGGTATCAATGGTTTCGGTCGTATCGGCCGCTTGGTATTCCGTGCAGCTTGCACAAACGCAAACGTAGAGGTTGTAGGTATCAACGACCTTATCTCAGTAGAGTACATGGCTTATATGCTTAAGTACGATTCAGTACACGGCAAATTCGCTGGTACAGTTGATTTCAACGAGAACGAGCTTATCGTTAACGGTAAAGCAATCCGCGTTACAGCTGAGCGCAACCCAGCAGACCTTAAGTGGGATGCAGTAGGTGCTGAGTACGTAGTTGAGTCTACAGGTCTTTTCCTTACTGAGGAGACAGCAGCTAAGCACATCGAGGCTGGTGCTAAGTACGTAGTTATGTCAGCTCCATCTAAGGACGCTACTCCAATGTTCGTATGCGGAGTTAACACTGACACTTACGCTGGTCAAACTATCGTTTCTAACGCTTCTTGTACTACTAACTGTCTTGCTCCAGTAGCGAAAGTTCTTAACGACAAATTCGGTATCGTTGAGGGTCTTATGACAACAGTACACGCAACAACAGCAACTCAAAAGACTGTTGACGGTCCATCTATGAAGGACTGGAGAGGTGGTCGTGCTGCAGGTGGCAACATCATCCCATCGTCTACAGGTGCTGCTAAGGCAGTAGGTGTAGTTATCCCAGAGCTTAAGGGTAAACTTACAGGTATGGCTTTCCGTGTTCCAACTTTGGACGTATCGGTTGTTGACCTTACAGTACGTTTGGAGAAAGGCGCTTCTTATGCTGAGATCAAAGAGGCTATCAAAGCTGCTTCTGAGAACGAGATGGCAGGTATCCTAGGTTACACTGAGGACGCAGTAGTTTCTACTGACTTCACAGGTGACGCTCGTACTTCTATCTTCGACGCTGACGCTGGTATCGCTCTTAACGACAACTTCGTTAAGGTTGTATCTTGGTACGACAACGAGTGGGGTTATTCTAACAAAGTTGTTATGCTTATCGAGAAAATGTACGCTCACAACAACTAATCGTTGTAAGAGATATATTTATGGGGCACTCCTTCGGGGGTGTCCTTTTTTTTGTGGGGTAGTGAGAGGAATTTCAATATTTTTTACTACTTTTGTCGTTGACTTATATGCACACGGCAGGTGAACCTGCTACAACAGTAGAATAGACATAATTTTGTGTCTATTCTACACTTTATACGGTAGCTTCGCCTCCCGTGTAGAGTATTAATGTACCTACTGCCGTGTGCGGTGTAAGTCAACGGGTCGGGTGAAGTTACCCCTTTTTTACCCTCCGTTGAACCCAAAATCACAGCGTATGGAGGCCATAATCAAATTACATATTACCGATTGTCGAGAGTCCGATTGGATTCTGGATGAGTATGCCGCTGGCAAATTCCGCAATCTCTCGGATGACGGGAATATATTTATTTTGCAGCCCGTTGGGCTGCTCGCCCTCTGCGCACTTTTGTTCCAAGAGTGCTTTTTGAGGAGGGAGGGCGAGGCAAAGGGGACTGCCCTAATCGCGGGCGGCGACCAAACAAGTTTGGATACGGAAAGCAGAGCTTTCCTTACAGTTAATGAGTTGAGCAACGCAAAGCTGCCACACGGCTTGGGGAGGTTTTTGCGAAGCAAAAAAAATAGAAAATGTTTATTATTAGGCGTTGAGCTCGCTCAAAAGACTAATAATAAACATTTTCTATTTCGATGATCTTAAAAAGATCAGCGCCCCAAGCCGCAACAAAGACACAGCTCCGCGGGGAGCACCCCGCCGCCGCCCGCGCAGGGCAGTCCCCAACCAACGCAACTAACCTCGAAGCGTCCGAGCAATAACAGCCTCAGCCAAAGACAAATAGCAAGCAGCCACCTCAGCATGCAAAGCCGCCGCAGGCTCTCCCGCATCCGCGCACTCCATGATCGACTGCACGATAGGGATACTTCCGAGCAGCGGAATATCGAGCTCAGTAGCGAGCTTCTCCGCACCCCCGCGACCAAAGATATAGTACTTATTCTCAGGCAACTCGGCCGGCGTGAACCAAGCCATATTCTCGATTATTCCCGCGATGGGGATGTTAACCTGCTCATGGCGGAACATCTCCACGCCACGCACAACATCGGCGAGCGCAACCTGCTGAGGAGTAGACACAATCACAGCGCTAGTCACTTTTAGCTCGGTGAGCAAGGATAGGTGAATGTCGCCCGTCCCTGGAGGCAGGTCGATCAAAAGAAAGTCCAAAACGCCCCACTTAGTCTGGTGAATAAGCTGCTTAAGGGCGTTGGATGCCATCACCCCGCGCCACATCAGAGCATCGGTAGGCTTTACGAAGAATCCGATCGACATAAGCTTAATGCCTTGAACCTCAGCGGGGATGATGTAGTCGAACCCCTGCTCCTCGACTGCCTCGGGGGCAAACCCCTCACATCCGAACATCTTGTGCTGCGAAGGGCCATAGATATCGGCATCGAGCACTCCGACACGGAAGCCCATGTCGCGGAGCGTGGTGGCAAGGTTTGCCGTCACGGTCGACTTGCCGACACCACCCTTGGCGGATGATATCGCCACGACATTGGCAATGGCCGTGGTCGCCGATGGAGCCTCCTTCGGCTTTGGCTTCTGTGGTGCTCCCTCCTTGACCATCACCAGGATCGCGCCTGCGTGAGTGGGGTAGTGCTGCTCGAGCAGAGCGGCCACTTGGTTTTTAATTTTCGTTGAGAAAGGGTCGCGAACCTTGGCAAATGTCAGGGTCACGGTGATCTTTGTATCATCCGCTACGACGCTCTCGACAAATCCACTACTCACGATTCCCATTTCGGTCTCGGGGTGGATTACGCTCTCGATAAGTTCTAATATCGCTGCTTTCATATTTTAACGTGAGTTCGAAAATAGCCCCACCTCGAACCCTTTGGTAGTTGTTAAACTTGTGCAGTGGGGCTATTCTCGACCACACATTAAGCGTTGTTTTTAACAACGCGATATTTTTAAAATCTCCCCTAAATCCCCTCTTTGTTAAGCGGGGACTTAGTCGTAATTTTGCAAATTACTCCCTAATGTCTATTTTGTCACCTTGTAAATTATCTCATTAGTAAGCCCATAAAGCTCACGTTCATTCTTATTTAGCTGGTCGAAGTAGTGAATCTCCTCCACGATGAATCCCCCCTTGCGGAGCCTCTCGGCATAATCGAGCCCATAAATTCGGCGATGGTCATACTGCCCAAATATCCGCGTGCGCTCCTTAGGATCGGTGATCGAGTCATCCTCAAAGGTCACCTCGCGATCATACTCCACAGGCGAGAGAAGTATCCCCCAACCGCCAGGCTTCATCACGCGATGCAGCTCACAAATCGCTTTGTGATCATCCTCGACGTGCTCCAAAAGATGGTTGCAGATAATCACATCTGCGTAATTGTCGTCGAGGGGAATCTGCTGCACATCGAAGTGAAAATAGGCGAGTGGACTCTCCAAATCGGCCGTTAAATATCGCTTCGGGAAGCCGTTATATATCCGCTTGAATTTACGCATGAGCGACACCTCGGGGGCGATATGCAGTAGGGTAGGGTGCAACTTCTCCAATTGCGTTTCGCGCGTAATATAGAGCCACAAAAGTCGATGCCGTTCCAGAGCCAAACACGAAGGGCAGAGCGCATTTTCGCGAGCCGTAACGTAGCCATAAGGCAAAAATTTCCGCCGCTGACACCCGCAAACTGGGCACATCTTCCCGCGGCCTAGGTAGAGTAGCCCCATAATCGGCACAGCCCACGATGCGAGGCGCTGCATAAGCGGTCGCGGCACGAAGTTGAGCACAGCGCTGATAAACCGTTTCATCTACTCCATCACCTTTTTAAGATCCGCCTCGGCCTTCAAAAGTCGCTCCTTGCAATATCCGATTAGCTCCGTGGCGCGTTTCACCTCGGCAGCAAGCTCATCCACCGACATCTCGCCAGAGCGAAATTTTGCCATGATTACCTCGATCTGGGCTATCGCCTCGTCGTAGCTTAATGTTTTCTTTGCCATAATAATCTATCTTTTTTCTATTGCTTTTACCTCTGCTGAAATATGCGCTGAGGCAACTTCCAATTCTATTGTTTGACCAATTTTCACTTGATTGGCTGACTTTATCGCCTCTCCTGCCACTCGTGCCACCGCGAAACCTAGGCGCAAAAGATGGTCTGGTGAGTGTAGTTCCACAGTCGAAGTTAACCCCTCGAGCCTAGATCGCTGAAGCGATAAAAGCTGCTCTGCACGCTCGGGAAGTGACGTTTCGAATTGCTCAATACGGTTTGTTTGACTCTCCAAAAGCTGCTCTGCTCGTCCCTTTACCTCTGTTGAAAGTTGCTCTAAATGAAGTAGATGGTGGCGCGTAATCCCCATCGCGGAGTCGTGTAGCGAGAGTGCCGCACGATCCAGCCACCCCTCGATTGTCGCCATCCGCTCGCTAAGCATCGTCGCCACGGCAGTTGGTGTCTTGAGCGACATGGCCGCGACCATATCCACCACGCTCACATCCTTGTCGTGCCCTATGCCCGCGATGATGGGCAGTGGGAATTGTGCCACGTGCGAGGCTATGCGATAGCCATTGAAGCATTGCAGGTCGCTCACCGAACCTCCTCCGCGAATTATCACCACCGCATCGAACTCTTGGGTGGAGGTTGCGATGGCCTCCAAGGCTGCGATGATCGACTCCTCGGCTCCTGCGCCTTGCATAAAAGCATCGAACAGAGTGAGTTCAAAGTAATATCCGCTGCCCTCGATCTCGCGGCAAAAGTCCTGATATCCAGCGGCATTGGCGCTCGAGATTACAGCTATGCGTTGCAGTAATCGCGGCATAGGTTGCTCGCGATTCATATCCCACACGCCATCTTTTTGCAGCTGCGCGATGGTCAATTGGCGTTGCCTCTCGGCATCACCGAGGGTGTATGATGGGTCGATGTCGGTGATCTGCAACGAGAGCCCGTAGAGCTCGTGGTAGTTCACCAAGACCTTCACCAGGATCTTGAGTCCCGAGGTTAGTTGCTGGCCAGTCTGGGCGAGGAAGTAGGATGAAATTATCCCATAGTTGCTTCGCCAGATCACGGCTCGTGTTTGTGCCTTGGAGAGGGTGTCGCCCTCGCTTTTCTCGACTAGCTCCAAGTAGCAGTGGCCCGAGTAGTTCACCTTGAGCTCGGAAATCTCGGCAGTGACCCACACCGCTAGGGGAAACCTCTCGGTGAGTGATTGCTTGATTGAGAGCTGGAGTTCTTTGAGGGTGATGGGCATTACAACTCGCTCTCTTTCAAGCGCTCAGCGTTCTCCGCCACGATCAACTCGTCGATCACACCCTGGATATCACCATCCATAAATGCCGAGAGGTTGTAAACTGTGAAGTTGATGCGGTGGTCGGTGATACGCCCCTGAGGGTAGTTATACGTACGGATTTTAGCCGAACGGTCACCCGTCGAAACCAACGTCTTACGCTTAGACGAAATCTCATCCAAATATTTCGAATACTCCAAGTTGAATACACGTGTGCGAAGCTCCTCGAACGCCTTGTCGAAGTTCTTAAGCTGCGACTTCTGATCCTGACATTGAACCACAATTCCAGTGGGGATGTGAGTCAAACGAATAGCCGAGTAAGTAGTGTTAACCGACTGACCACCAGGGCCCGAAGCACAGAAAATATCCTTGCGCACATCGTTCATCGAGATGTCGATATCGAACTCCTCCGCCTCTGGCAACACCGCCACCGAAGCTGCCGAAGTGTGCACACGACCCTGAGTCTCGGTCTGAGGCACACGCTGCACGCGGTGAACACCCGACTCATACTTCATCGTTCCGTAAACACCCGCACCCGAAACCTTGAGGACAACCTCCTTGAAGCCGCCCGAAGTACCATCTGAGAACGAAGTCATCTCATACTTCCAGCCCTTGGTCTCGATATATTTTGTGTACATTCGAAGTAGGTCGCCCGCGAAAATTGCCGCCTCGTCACCTCCCGTACCACCACGGATCTCCAAGATTGCGTTCTTCTCATCCTGCGGATCTTTGGGGATCAGAAGGAGCTTGATCTCCTCCTCCATGCGCTCGATTGCTGGCTCCAACGTGGCGATCTCCTCGCGCGCTATCTCGCGGAAATCCTCGTCTTTTTCGTTTGCGAAGATATCTTTTGCATCAGCTAAGTCGTTGATAGCCTTGCGGAAACGATCCGAAGTTTCGATGATCGGTTCCAACTCCTTGTAATCCTTAGTAAGTTGAATATATTGCTTCACATCACCAATCACCTCAGGGTCGGTGAGCTTCTGCCCAATCTCCTCGAATTTCAGCTTCAAGCCATCGAGACGTATAAGAATTGAATTATCTGCCATAGTTTCTCTAAATTTTAAAGCACAAAGATACTAAATAATAAGGGAAAATTTTAATAAATTGGGAATCATCGTGCATAATTTGTAAATATTGGGGTTTTGGGAGTTAGGAGTTGGGGGTGCACTTTGTTAGAATTCCTTGAGCCGATTCTTTTTCACGTCATCCCAGACTTGATCTGGGATCTACAACCTCTGCTACTCTGCTGGTGTACTTTGCGTTAGATCCACTCGCTCTTGTAGATCCCAGATCAAGTCTGGGATGACGGGAAAAAAGTCGGTTCAGGGCATCTGGGATGACGCACTGGCGGGTTGTTTTCGTGTATTGCAGCTCCTTGAGCTGCTCGCCCTCTGCACACTTTTGTGCCAAAAGTGCTTTTTTAGGAGGGAGGGCGAGGAAAAGGGGACTGCGCCTAATGCCGGCGCGGGCACCAAGCATGCTTGGATACGGAAAGCGAAGCTTTCCTTCGAACGCTGCCACACGACTTGGGGAGGTTTTTGCGAAGCAAAAAAAATAGAAAAAGTGAATTTTAGGTGTTGAGCTCGCTCATAAACCTAAAATTCACTTTTTCTATTTCGATGATCTAAAAGATCAGCGCCCCAAGACGCAACAAAAGATCAGCTCCGCGGGGAGCACCCCGCCGCCGCCCGCGCAGGGCAGTCCCAAACGCAAGAAACGTAAGAAGCCCTACTGATGCTGCACACGCAACAAATCCTGAACAATCTTCACAGGCGAGAAGGTCGAAACAGGCACCTCCACGAAGATAGTGTTCCACTTAGCCATAGATCCGTTCCAAAGACCAGGCAGCTCCTGAGCGCGAAGAGGTCGACCCTCCGACGACTTCTCAGAGATAAATCCAGTTGTAGGATCGACAAACTCCTTAAGGTCGAACTTAACGCCACGCGAGTCCTTCACCGCGCAGATCAAGTCCGCAGGGTTGAAGTGAGTAGCCGACTTCATAAGGTGAGCATCCTCGGCCGAAATCTGGCTCGACTCTGCAATCTGCAACGACTCGAAGCCGTCAGCATCCTTCACCCAGTAAGGGCCACCACCAGGCTCACCTTCGTTGCGAACCATGGCGCAAACACGCATTGGTCGCTCAAGGATAGCCTTTAGCGTAGCAGAACCATAATCCGCAGGCAATTTCACGCAGAGCTTACTCTCGATAAACTCAGCAATAGCCTCCAGCTCAGCACCACCCACCTCGAGCGCCTTGATGCACTCGAAAGCCTTATCTTGAAGCTCTAGAAGAACTCCTCCGAGCGCCTTTTTATAAGTCGTAGTGTCACCACGAAGGGCATCGGTAGTAACATTGTCAATATTCTTAATGAAGATCACATCGGCATCAATAGCGTTAAGATTCTCAATCAGTGCACCATGTCCCGCAGGGCGGAAAAGTAACCCACCAGCATTAGTTCTAAAGAGCGTGTTGTCGGGGTTCACCGCCACGGTGTCAGTCGCTGGACTCTGCTCCGAGAACGAGATGTTGTACTTCACCCCGAACTTAGCCTCGTGACGAGGTACAACAGCCTCTAGAAGCGCTGCAAAAGCCGATTTATGCTCCGTAGAGACAGTAAAGTGAATATTAGCCACACCCTTGTTGCTGCCATAAATCGCAGCCTCCACCAAGTGCTCCTCGATAGCCTTGCGGTTACCATCCTCGTAGCTGTGGAATGTCACAAGTCCCTTTGGAAGAGATCCGTAGTTGAGACCCTCGCCAATGATCGCGCTCACGATAGCCTTGTCATCAGCACCTTCGGGAAGTAGAGCCTTTAGCTCAGGCCAAAATGCGAACTTCTCGATGTTGTCGATCAGCTTGTCGATTCCCGCTGTGCGCTTGTCCGAGCCGACGAACTCGAATAGCTCCTTGAACATACGTGTTGCAGCGCCCGATGCTGGTACGAACTTCACAACTTTCAGTGAGTCGAGCTGGCTATCGTAGTGCGCCTCGGCAGCCTTTAGCTCGGCGTCACTTAGGCGCAAGATGCCGTCACCTACAGCCGCAGCACGCAATACTGGCAGCGAAGGGAAGCCCTGTTGGAAGTAGTTAATTTGGCGTTCCACACTCTGTGGATCGACCCCATGAGCTTTGATTTGCTCAAGATCTTGTGGTGTAAACATGGCAGTTAATTTTTTTATGTTAGTATTATTAGGTATTCCATTTCTCAAAATTAATAAATTATTTTTAACTTTGCCCATTATGAAACAAGAATTTTACAATATATCTCTTTTTGAGCGCAATAGCTTCGGGATCGATCAGCGTGCTGCACGGCTCATTGAGTTCGATGAGGTGGAGGATTTGGTGGAACTTTTCGAGGGTGACTCGCCCGCGGAATGGTATGTTTTGAGTGGTGGCAACAACGTGCTCTTTACTCGTGACTATGAGGGTGTAATCCTCTCACCAGTAGCTAACTCCATCGAGATTGTGAGCTCAAATAGTTTGGAGGCCACCGTGCGCGTTGCCGCTGGTGTGGAGTGGGACGACTTCGTGGAGTGGAGTGTGGAGCAAGGGCTTTGGGGCGCTGAAAACCTCTCGCTGATCCCTGGAAAGGTGGGTGCGGCACCCGTTCAAAATATTGGCGCCTATGGCGTTGAGGTGAAGGATATTATCCGCTCGGTCGAGATGTTTTGCCCCTCGACACTCAATATCTTGAGGTTGGAGGCTGATCACTGTGACTTTGGCTATCGCGATAGTGTCTTTAAGCGTTCGCTCAAGGGGAAGGTTATCATCACCTCGGTCACTTTTGTGCTGAGCCGTGTCGCTGCGCCTAAGTTGGGGTATGGCGATGTTGTGGCTGAGGTTGCTGCGAGGGGTGAAGTTACTCAGCGCAATATTCGCGATGCAATCTGCTCGATCCGCTCGTCGAAACTTCCCGAAACTAAGGTTTTGGGCAATGCGGGTAGCTTCTTCAAGAATCCTGTTGTGGAGCTTGAGGTGGCTGAAAAATTGAAGGCTCAATATCCTGATATGCCGATTTATGGCGTTCCGGGTGAGGAGAATAAGGCGAAGTTGGCAGCGGGGTGGCTCATCGACCGTGCAGGGTTTAAAGGTTACTCTTTTGGCAGGGTAGGGGTGCATGCGAAGCAAGCCCTTGTGCTCGTTAATTTGGGTGGCGCAAAAGGGTGCGAGGTGTTGGCTCTGTCGCAAAAAATTGTGGATAAGGTACGCGAGATGTTCGGAGTCGAAATCTCGCCTGAAGTAAATATATTGTAGCTATGACAAATCTATTAGAAAGATTCCAAAAATACATAGGCCAGCACGAATTGGTCTCACGCGACGAGAAAATCCTACTCACCGTCTCTGGCGGAGTGGACTCAATGGTGATGATGCACCTTTTCGCCACGCTGGGCTACAACATCGGCGTGGCTCACTGCAACTTCCAACTGCGAGGCGCTGAGAGTGACGAGGACGAAGTATTAGTGCAAAAAACAGCCGAAGAATTGGGTGTACCCTGCTACAACCACCGCTTCCTAACCGCCCAAGAGGTAGAACTCACAGGCGACTCAATGGAGATGGTGGCACGTCGTCAACGCTACGAATGGTTCGAGGCGATCTGCGCAGAGCATGGCTACACGGCAATCGCGGTGGCGCACCATATCGACGACTCGATCGAGACCTTCTTCATCAACCTTTTCCGCGGAACTGGCCTCAAGGGTCTAACGGGCATCAAGGCGCAAAGAGGCAAAATCATCCGACCGATGATCTTCGCACAGCGCAAAGATATCTTGGAGTACGCCTCGGCCAAAAAAATCCCCTTTCGTGAGGATTCATCGAACCGCTCGACCAAATACCTGCGCAACAAAATCCGCCTGGGACTAATCCCGCGAGTAAAGGAGATCAGCCCAAAATTCACATCGCTTATGCGTAAGAATATCAGCCGATTAACCGATGCGCAGATGTTTATCAACAACACCATCGCCAAAATCGGCGAGGAGGTTATAAGCTACTCGGAGGGGATCTACTCCCTCGACTGCTCGAAGATAGATGGGTCGCTACCCCAAAACTTCGTGATCTACGAATTGTTGAACTCCAACTTCGGATTCAAGGGCGATGTGGTCGACTCGCTGATCGCCTCGAAAGGGTCGGAGAGCTCAGGTAGGCGCTTCTATTCCAAAGAGTATGTGGCTTACACCAACCGCGGCATGATCCTCATTACCAAGATCCCCGAGGATGATCCTTGCGAGGTGAGTGTCGAGGAGAACCAGCTGCGCAACTACTGCGGCAACTCGGTGCTATATTACGAGCATGTCGACATCGGAGAGCTGGAATCATTCTCTGTGCCCTCGAAAATCGCACTCCTTGATGCCGATAAATTGGTCTATCCATTGACTCTACGCCGCTGGCGTGAGGGCGATCTTTTTACACCTCTTGGGATGATGGGTCGCAAGAAACTAAGCGATTTCTTGATTGATGAAAAGGTGTCGCAACCCGAAAAGGAACGACAATTTGTGCTGCTCTCCGAGGGGCAAATCGTCTGGGTCGTGGGTCGCAGGATCAGCGAAAAATTCAAGATTGACGAGGATAGCGAGAATATTTTACGTGTAACAAAAGAGATAATATTATAGTGGCAAAATCGACGATGAAATTCCGCGACACGCTCTCGGAGCTCGCGCGCATAACCAAACTTGTGGAGCAGCAAAACTACTCACCGATCTACCTTTTGATGGGTGAGGAGAGCTACTTTATTGACCAACTGTGCGACAAGCTGGATGGCGCAATCCTCTCAGAGGCAGAGCGTTCGTTTAACTCTGTAACCCTTTACGGCAAAGATTCCGAAGTGGGCCAAGTGATCAACTGCTGTCGCCAAATGCCGATGATGGGAGGGCGTCAGGTGGTTATTCTAAAGGAGGCGCAACAGCTGCGGGCGATCGAAAGACTCTCGCTCTACACCTCGAAACCCTCCGAGACGACGATCCTAATTATCTGCCACAAGGAGAAGACTTTGGATAAGCGCTCGCAGCTCTATAAGCACTGCGCAGCCAAGGGTGTGGTTTTCGAATCTATCCGCCCACGCGACTACGAAATCGCGCCATGGTTGTCGGAGTATATCGCCTCGCGAGGTTGCCAAATCGACCATAAAGCCCTGGCGATGATCACCGATCACCTCGGCACAGACCTCTCGAAAGTGACAGGCGAAATCACCAAACTTCTGCTCTCGATGCCCGAGGGTGCAACGCGAATTAGTGACGATGATGTTGAGCGAAATATCGGCATCTCGAAGGAGTTCAACAACTTTGAATTGTGCCGCGCTGTGATGACTCGCAACTTCTCGCGAGCGCTTATGATTGCCGATTACTTTGCGCAGAATCCTAAGGATAACCCGCTGCTACTCACTGTGATGGCTCTGTTTGGCCAATTCAAACAGCTCTTTGTTTACAACTACTTGATGTGGCTAACCAAGTTCCGCAATGCCGCATCACCGACCGATAATGACCTAATGTCGAAGCTCAATATCCGCAACATTTACGCCATTGGAGAGCTCCGCCAAGCGGCGCCACTTTGGCCAAATAAGCGCGTTTTTGCCATCCTTGGACTTATGCGCGAGTATGATGCTAAGAGCAAGGGAATCGACTCGGGAGGCGCTTCGGATGGGGAGCTTCTCAGGGAGTTGCTTTTGAAGATTTTTACCGCCTAAATCATGGCTACCCACGTTACGATATACCAAAAAATCCACACCCTAAACGGTGAGATTTTCCATCTCGAAGCGCACATCAAGTTGCTCCGAGAGGCGTATCGTGACATCTATGGTAGGGTGGTGAAGTTGCCCCTGGAGGAGGTTCAGCGGCTTCTTGAGGATGCTATGGTGGCGAATCGGTGTCCTCGCGACATCTCGCTTTTTGTCACCCTCACCCTCAATCCTGCGGGAATTTTAGCTATTTCTGAGGTCACTCGCTCGATCTATCGCGGCTACACCCTGCGCTGCATCTCGCCCTCGGTGGCCATCATCGAGTTCCATATTCCATACTTCAACCACTGCACCACCCTGCGAGCCGAGATCGTCGAATGGGCAAACACCATCGCGCAGCGCCAAGGTGCCGACCTAGCTTTGCGGAGTTTTAATGGGCAAGTGGGAATGATTGATGGAGCGCAAACTTTCGCGGTGACGCGTGGCGAGATTATCACCTCACCCGTATCGTTCTCCGTGGAACATTCTGTAGCGAAGCTAGCAGCTAAAACACTGGATCTCAAATTGATAGAGCGCGCATTATTACCCCACGACATCCCAAATCTGGATGAACTTTTCTTCGTCGACCACTACGGAGTAACCGCAATTAAATCGTGCCACGGACGCGCATTTATGTCTATTGTGGCCGAGACATTGGCCAAGCGGATGAACGATCTATAATTTACAATTCACAATTTATAATTGCGAAGTAGCCCCACCGCGACTCGAACGCGAATCTAAGGTTTAGGAAACCTTCATTCTATCCCTTGAACTATAGGGCCAAGGCAATTTAGAGTATGCAAATATACGCTATTTTTTTGAATTTCGGCCTCGCACGTGTTTTTTTCTCGACTATATCGAGCTTCTCCGTATCTAAAACCTTGAGCAGATCCTTCCTCCCGTCATCCCTACCCCTTGATCCGATCCTTCCTTACGTCATCCCAGACTTGATCTGGGATCTACAAAAGAAGGCGGTTGTAAGAAAACTTGCGTTAGATCCACTTGCTCTTGTAGATCCCAGATCAAGTCTGGGATGACGGTAAAAAAGTCGGCTCAAGGTGTCTGGGATGACGTGTTGGGGACGTTTTTGACCCTATCTTATTATAGCGCGACCCTCAATGCCGTCGATGACTACTTCTAATGGAGAGGCGAACGAAACACGTCTTAGATATTCCCCCTCGTAGCTAGCCTCCATGCTGTTAAGCCTCTCAATATCAAACTTATCGACCCCCTTGCGGCAATCCATAGTAACATACCCAATCCCCAACGAAGTGACATTCTGGAAGAAGTGCGTGCCCTGACTTGGCTCAATATCGAACCCATCAATAGCCCGCTCCACAATAACCTTTGCCTGCGAAATATGCGCCCACTTAACAGGCACACCCAAGAAGGGATCCGACGATCCCCAACGACCCATGCCCACAAGCACATAGCCGCGATCCTCACGCGCCATAGCCTCATTGAGTGCAAACAACTCCTCGGCAATCTTCTCGGTGACAAGCGAGCTAAACAACTCCTCCTTGACGTAAACAATCTCCGAAATCCCCTCCATACGCCCAACGCCCAAAACACTTTCGGCATACAAAATCGGATCGCTCATCTCGATACTCGACCAGTCGATCCAACGATTCTCCTGATAGTCGATAATTGGGCGGATCTGCAACAGATTAAATATCGCAGGTCTCGGCTTAGCAATATCCATATTCACAGCGAACTCCACCTCTACAGGACAGCGCATCTCCTCCTGCCCAATGCGCAAAATATCGCTTATGATCTGCGGTAAAGGGAAGCTCTCATACTTAAGTATCGAATTGAAAGTGACCACCTTACGCCCCTTAGTAAGCGGAGAATCACTCACACGACCCGACTGCCGATCAAGCGTGGAGCAGACGTGTCGACTCTGCTTAAAATCGGCAATTTGTCTCAGCGACAACCTCTCAATATTGACATCATCATGCACCGAAGTGCGGAACTCCTCAGGCGAAAGATTCAGCGCCAAAACCTCGTTCTGCGTTTCGCTGAGCATCAACGACTCGGTCGAAGTTTGCAGCGCCTTTTTTGGATATTTAGGCGAGAATCTAAGGCACTTGCCGCCATCGACAACCAACTTACCCAGACCCATTGCCACGTTGCAAACACCCTCTTCGGCCTTCTCATCGCCAATAGGGTAGCAGTTGATCGAACGCGCCACACCCGAGAGCGTTGGCAAGAAATATTTTCCCTCAGCCGTGCCGCAAACCTTCTGGATAATGACGGCCATCTTCTCCTCCGAGAGCAAGTTCTGCGAGGTGTTGATATAAGCCCTCGACGCGGCGAAGAATACCGAGGCGTAGACGCTCTTGATCGCCTTGATCACCATGCGCAACATCTGATCCTCGTTGTCGATATAGGGCACCATATAGGTCGAATATATTCCCGCAAAAG
Source organism: Rikenellaceae bacterium (assembly GCA_047172885.1). Lineage (GTDB taxonomy): Bacteria > Bacteroidota > Bacteroidia > Bacteroidales > Rikenellaceae > Alistipes. The sequence goes on from JBCQVS010000030.1 coordinate 20,894, forward strand.
GCTGAAAATGAGAATCCTCCAACTTTGATGATGAGCGAATAGCAAGTGGAGCATTAACCGTGCGAATGTAACTCCGCAGCTGCAAACGTAAAGCCCTAGGCAGCTCCGAATTGGTGAACTCCGAAAGGATCACCTCGTCGCTCACCTCGCTCGAAATGATATACTCCAGCCCATTAATCTTAATAAATTCATCGAAATAATTGGTCGCGACAACCACCGTGCGCGGGATCATAATCCGCACACCAGGATACTTCGAATAGAGTTGATTTTCGATAATCGAGCTATTCATAAATGCCAAGCCGCGCGCCTTGCCACCAATCGACCCCGCGCCAATTCTCGCAAAACCGACAACGTCGCTATAAGTGGCCGAGTCGAACGAGGCGATAAGTCCCTGACCTAAGAGCGTGCGATAGTCGCGAATCTTAGCAACCACACCTCGGCGGTGCTCCTCGGTCGAAGCGTAATCCCCTCTCTTGATGCTGCGGATTGAAGCGGCCAAAGGGAATAATCCTCTAGCATAGAGCCATTTAGAAAAGTGATTCTGCGAAGTGTGATATTTAAAAGCGCTCTCAGAAATCTTACCAATAAGCTCCTGCATATCAACCAAATTGCGAGCCCTGCCGATCTCCTCACCCGTGTCAGGGTCGGTGAAAATAAAATCTCCGAAGGCGAATTCCCGCTTGATATAGTCGCTAATTTGCGCGATAAGTCGCTTCGACTGCTTCGAGATAAAGCCTGCGCCCAGCTGAGTTGCCTGCGCCTTAAACTCCTCCTGCGACGACTGCATCAACACTGGCATCAAGGGGTTATCCTCCTTGATTATGCGGCACAAATCAATGCCTGCATCGTGCTTCTCTTCCGAGGGATCATCGCCATCATTGACGACAAAACCCACGTCGGAAATCACTCCCAAGAGGTTGTTTTTATACCTCTGATACAGCTCCAACGCCTCGCTGTAATTGGTCGCCAATAAGATCTTCGGGCGTGCTCGCTTGCGAAGAACCTGCTGCTGCTCGTTGTAAGAATCCCTCAGAAACTCGGTCGACTGATTCAAGATAATGCGGTATAGCTCAGGTAGATAGGTCGAATAAAACCTAATTGAATCCTCTACCAAAAGTATCGCCTGCACATTCCCCTCGTCGATATCCTCCTTGGCATTCATCCTGTCCTCGATGAGCTTGATGATGGCGATGATAAGATCGGTGTTGCCCATCCAGCAGAAAATCGAGTCGATGGCCGAAATATCCTGGTTCGACAGCCTCGAATAGATGTCGCGCGAGAAGCTGGTAAGCAGCGTGATGGGTAGGGTAGGGTGGATCTGCTTCGCCAATTTTGCAAAGGTAAACACGTCGGGCTCACCCACGTTATACATCGTGATAACGCAATCGAACGAGTCGTCGTTCCACAGCAACTCCAACGCCTCCGACGTAGAGCTCACACGGGTGAAAGAGGGTGGGTTTGAGAGGTTTAGGTCGGCATACTCGCGATTAATCTGCGATTCGATATGGCCATCCTCCTCCAAGATATAGCCGTCATAGCTGCAACATACCAGCAAAATTTTATGTATTCGGTAGCGCATATATTTATGCTGCGCCGCTTGGGTTTGGTCTCGGTGGTTCATATTTTGGTTTGTTTTCATCAAAGATAGGAAATTGTTTTGGCTTTCGCAAATTGTTTCTTACTGCCCTAATGCCGGGCGGGCACCAAACAAGTTTGGATCGAAAAACTGCGTTTTTCACCTTATATTATTCAACGACGCGATTTTTTTTGTATATTTGACACAAATTATAATCATCAAAATTATCTATGTCGCAAGAATATAAACGATATCTAGTAACATCGGCCCTACCATACGCCAACGGCCCTGTCCACATCGGTCACCTAGCGGGAGTATACATCCCCTCAGACATTTACACGCGCTACCTCCGCCTGAAAGGTCGCGACGTTGTCTCTGTATGCGGAAGCGATGAGCATGGTGTGCCCATCACAATCAAAGCAAAAAAGGAGGGGATAACACCTCAAGCGGTCGTCGATCGCTACCACGCAATAATCAAGGACTCTTTCGCACGCTTCGGAATAGCATTCGATATCTACTCACGCACTTCGTCTAAGACCCACGCCGCAACAGCGTCGGACTTCTTCCGCAAGCTCTACGACGATGGCAAATTCATCGAGCAGACATCCGAGCAATTCTACGACGAGGAGGCGCAAACATACCTCGCAGATCGCTATATTACAGGTACTTGCCCACGTTGCCAAAACGAAAAAGCGTATGGTGACCAATGCGAAAAGTGCGGTTCGACACTCTCGCCAGACGAGCTAATCAACCCAAAGAGTGCCCTTTCAGGCGCCGTACCAATCAAAAAGGAGACCAAGCACTGGTATCTTCCACTCGACAAGTACGAGCCAATGCTCAAAGAGTGGATCCTAGATGGTCACAAAGAGTGGAAATCGAACGTCTACGGCCAATGCAAGAGCTGGATTGATGGTGGGCTCCACCCACGTGCCGTAAGCCGCGATTTGGACTGGGGAATCCCTGTACCAGTCGAGGGCGCTGAGGGTAAGGTTCTATATGTATGGTTCGATGCTCCGATTGGCTATATCTCTGCTACTAAGGATCTTACGCCTGATTGGGAGAAGTATTGGAAGGACTCAGAGACCAAAATGGTTCACTTTATCGGTAAGGATAATATCGTGTTCCACTGCATCGTTTTTCCAAGTATGTTGAAGGCGCACGGTGATTATATCTTGCCTGAAAACGTCCCTGCGAACGAGTTCCTAAACCTAGAAGGAGACAAGATCTCGACATCTCGCAACTGGGCAGTTTGGCTTCACGAATACCTCGAGGAGTTCCCAGGAAAAGAGGATGTTTTGCGATACGTTCTCTGCGCAAATGCCCCAGAGACAAAGGATAACGACTTCACATGGAAGGATTTCCAAGCGCGCAACAACAACGAATTGGTTGCCATCCTAGGCAACTTCGTGAACCGCGCCTTGGTGCTAACGCAAAAATATTACAACGGTTCAGTTCCCGCATGCGGCGAGCTAACTGACTATGACAGAGCGACTATCGACGAACTTTCGAAGATCCAAGCCGCTGTCGAGTACAACCTGGAGCATTACCGTTTCCGTGATGCATTGAAAGAGGCAATGAACGTAGCACGCATCGGAAACAAGTACTTGGCCGACACTGAGCCATGGAAAGTGGTGAAGACTGATCCAGCGCGTGTGGAGACAATACTTAATATAGCGCTTCAAATCACCGCCAACATCGCAATCGCAATCGAGCCATTTATGCCATTCACAGCGGCTAAAATTCTCGAAATGCTCCACGTGGAACGCTACTCTTGGGAGCAGATGGGATCAATGGAGCTCGTAGCTGCGGGACACACAATCTCGACCCCAACGCTTCTTTTCGAGAAGATCGAGGATGCTACAATCCAACTTCAATTAGACAAATTGGAGGCTTCGCGCGCTGCAATCTTAGCTGCTGAGGCGGTAACCGAGGTGGCTGAGCAAAAGGCTGAGATTTCGTTTGACGATTTCCAAGCGCAAGACATTCGTGTTGCGACAATCTTGGAGGCGGAAAAAGTTGCAAAAACTAAGAAGCTCTTGAAACTAACAGTCGACACTGGAATCGACAAGCGCACGATCGTTTCGGGAATTGCTGAGCACTTCAAGCCTGAGGAGTTGGTAGGTCAGCAAGTCCTAGTCCTTGTGAACCTAGCGCCTCGTGAGCTTAAGGGAATCACCTCGCAAGGAATGATCCTGATGGCTGAGGATGCAACTGGTGCGCTTCGCCTAGTTCGCCCAACGGAGCCTGTGAATAACGGCTCGCAAGTGGGGTAGTGGGCAACAAATAAAAATGAAAACCAAATAACTTAAACAAATGAATAGTATAGATTGGCACTCAATTGGCTTCGGATATATGAAGACCAATAAAAATCTTCGCGTCACATATAAAGACGGTAAGTGGGGCGATTTTGTTTTGACCGAGGATGATAGAATTTCGCTTCACGTCTCGGCCTCGGGGCTGCACTACGGAACGGAGATCTTCGAGGGTCTCAAGGCATTCCGCGGTGTGGATGGCAAGGTTCGCCTTTTCCGTCCCGACGAGAATGGTAAGCGTATGCAGCGTTCGGCTGAGATGCTCTGCATGCAGGCGCTTCCGACAGAGCGTTTTGTCGAGGCTTGCGTCGAGGTCGTTAAGGCAAATATCGAGTTTGTACCTCCTTGCGAGTCGGGTGCTTCGCTATACATTCGTCCGTTTATCATCGCTAGCGAGGCGGTTTTGGGCGTTAAGCCATCGCACGAGTTTGAGCTTGTTATCTTCGTTTCGCCCGTTGGAGCTTACTTTAAGGGCGGTATGACACCGATTGATGTGATCATTGATGTCGACTATGACCGTGCTGCTCCACGTGGAACAGGCGGCGCTAAGTGTGGTGGAAACTACGCTGCCAGCCTTTATTGCGGTGAGCGTGCTCACGACAAGGGCTTCTCAAATGTGTTGTTTGTCGACGCTGTCGAGCGTAAATATATCGAGGAGTGTGGCGCTGCGAACTTCTTTGGAATTAAGGATGGCACCTATGTTACGCCTACTTCGCCATCTATTTTGCGCTCTATTACCAATCTTAGCTTGCGCACTTTGGCATCCGAGGAGTATGGTTTGAAGATCGAGCAACGTCCTATTTCGCTTGATGAGCTGTCTACGTTTGAGGAGTGTGGTGCTTGTGGTACGGCGGCTGTGATCTCTCCTATTGGGTCGGTGAGTGATTATCGTCATGAGGAGAAGATTTCGTTTGGTGATGAGCCTGGCAAGTATTGCGTGGCTATGTATAATAAGTTGCAGGATATCCAGTATGGTCGTTGCGAGGATACCTACGGCTGGACAGTGATAGTAGAATAGGAACAAAAACGAAGTTTTTGAATCCAAGCTAGCTTGGCGGCCGGCCGCTGTTAGGCCAGTCCCCAGCCAACTAGTATAGAATTAAAGGAGAGAAATAAGTTTTAATGCTTATTTCTCTCCTTTCTTACTGCCCTATGCCGGGCGGGCACCAAGCTAGTTTGGATTCAAAAACTTCGTTTTTGGTCTTATCGGCCGAATTTAATCAATAATACATTGATGTCGGCGGGGGAAACTCCGGGAATTCTAGACGCTTGACCAATTGTCTGTGGGCAAACCTTAGAGAGTTTCTGTCGCGCCTCAATCGTCAAAGCCTGCATAGCCGAGTAGTCAAACCCCACAGGAATAGCTATATTTTCAAGCCTCTGAATCTTCTCAGCAATGAACTTCTCCCGCTCAATATACCCCCGATACTTAATCTGAATCTCAACCTCCTCGATAACCTCAGGC
>JBCQVS010000031.1:0-25794 GCA_047172885.1 Rikenellaceae bacterium
CGAGAATTCCCCGCAAAGGTGACTGGCAACGATGTCTTTTCGGCCTTTCCCGAGCGCGATGATTGGTACGAAACGGTCAAGCTGAATTACGGTGTCGACTACCTCGATGGTCGCGCAACGCGCTTCGATCCTCTGCCCGATACGTGGCTCAAGATGCGCGATATTTTGCTCTTTTGGGCTTCGAAGGGTGTCGATGGATTCCGTTGCGACATGGCCGAGATGACCCCTTGCGCGTTTTGGAGTTGGGCGATCGAGAGCGTAAAGAGCTCATTTCCAGATATTATCTTTATCGCGGAGATCTATAACCCGCAGGCCTATGCTGAGTATATCCACCAGGGTGGGTTTGACTATCTCTACGACAAGGTTGGACTTTACGACACGCTCAAGGCGATTGTTCAAGGTCGCGCTTCGACTTCGGCCATCACCGCGGATCGAGCTTCGATTGCCCCTGTGCAGCCCTATATGCTCAACTTCTTGGAGAATCACGATGAGCAGCGTATTGCGTGGCATGAGTTCGCGGGTGATGCAGCTGCGGGTATGCCGATGATGCTCACCTCGACCCTTAGCGACAATATCCCGATGATGATCTATTTCGGTCAGGAGTTGGGTGAGGTGGCCGCAGAGGCGACAGGTTTTTCGGCTGCCGATGGGCGAACCACGATCTTCGATTTTTGGACTATCCCGCTCTATCAGGCTTGGCGCAACGGTGGCAGGTTCGATGGTGAGAAGCTGCCCGAGGAGGCGAAAATTTTGCGAGAGCACTATTGCAACCTGCTCCATTTGGCGCAAAAGCCGCTCTTTACCGCGGGTGCGTTTGTCGACCTTACGGAGCTTAACCCCGAGGCAAACGACTCGGTTTACGCATTTGCGAGATACTCTAAGCGTGAGGCGGCTGTGGCACTTTCGAACTTCTCGGCTTCGCCAAAAAAAGTGAAATATACCCTTTCGCGTGAGCTTCATTCCATGCGCTTCTCGAGTATGCTCTTCGACACTCACTCTGCCGAGGTGGAACTGAAAAACCACGAGCTCGAGGTCACCTTGGAGCCTTATCAGGCAGTTGTCATTGAACTAAAACGTTAGACCCCTAAAACAAAAAAAAACATGAAAAAACCAGATATCTCATTTTGGCAACTTTGGAACATCAGCTTCGGATTTCTAGGTGTTCAAATCGCATACGCTCTGCAAAGTGCGAATATTTCAAGAATTTTTGCTACCTTAGGGGCTGATCCCCACAACTTAAGCTACTTTTGGATCTTACCCCCGCTAATGGGAATGATCGTACAACCGATAGTAGGTTCGCTAAGCGACAAGACGTGGACACGTTGGGGCAGGCGCAAACCCTACCTCTTTGCCGGTGCATTGGTGGCCGTGGTGGTTATGATCCTCCTACCCAATTCTGGCAGCTTTGGTTTGGGTCTGCACGCAGCAATGAGCTTCGGACTCTTTATGCTGATGCTGCTCGACACCTCGATAAATATGGCGATGCAGCCCTTCAAAATGTTGGTGGGCGACATGGTCAACGAGGGGCAAAAATCGAAGGCCTACTCGATCCAAAGTTTCCTCTGCAACACGGGTAGCTTGATCGGATTTTTATTCCCATTCCTGCTTACGTGGGTGGGTGTGAGCAACGTAGCTCGCGATGGTGTAGTGCCCGATTCGGTGATCTACTCGTTCTATATTGGTGCTGCAATTTTGATCCTCTGCGTGCTTTACACTAGCCTCAAGGTCAAGGAGTTACCACCCAAGGAGTATGAGGCGTTCCACGGAATTACCGAGGGTGAGAAGCACGAAAAGCGTGATTTTGTCTCGCTGCTCGTGGCCGCTCCAAAGATATTCTGGTCAGTGGGTCTGGTGCAACTATTCTCGTGGGTCGCCTTTATGTATATGTGGACCTACTCCACGGGGGCTACGGCACTCAACGTCTGGGGCGAGACCTCGACAACCTCGGAGGGATATCAGCAGGCTGGTAACTGGGTTGGAGTTCTCTTTGCTGTGCAGGCCATCGGTTCGGTGGTGTGGGCTGTGGTGATTCCTCAATTCCGCTCTCAGAAGTTGTGTTATTCGGTGAGTTTGGTTTTGGGTGGCATTGGGTTTATTATGGCGATGTACCTCACCAATCAATATACGCTCTTTGCGGCTTACGCCTTGATCGGATGTGCCTGGGCAGCAATGCTTTCGCTTCCTTTTGCGCTGCTTACCAATTCGTTGTCGGGTCGCAATATGGGGGCTTACTTGGGGCTGTTTAACTGCTCGATTTGCCTACCTCAGATCTTGGCAGCATTGGTTGGTGGTGTGATCCTGCGTGCTGTCGGTGGTGCTCAAAGTACTATGTTGGGTGTCGCTGGAGTGTCGCTGATTCTGGGCGCTTTGGCGGTGAGTATGATTAAAATTGAGAAACATTAATGGGGAGGAAAACGTATGAAACTTAAAAATATAATTGCGATTATGGCACTTCTAGCTTTCGGCTCGTGCGCCCAAAATAGTGCCTCTCAGAGCGGCAGCCGAGAGGTCGACCTAAGCCTTGTAAGCGAAAATCAAGGCGAGGTGACGCGTGTCGAGCCCCTTTCGTGGTGGACCGAGATGCAGACACCGCTGCAACTTATGATCCAAGGCGATAACATCTCTGAGTGGAGCGTGTCGGTGGCCAACTCGGACGAGGTAAAGATCAAAAAGGTGCACAAGGCCGACAACCCGAACTTCCTATTTTTGGATGTCTCGATTTCGATCGACACCCCCGCAGGCGACTACACCCTGCTTTTCGAGCGCGAGGGCAAGCAATTCAAACTCCCCTACACAATCGAGAAGCGCAAGGCTGGCTCAGCAACGCGCAAGAGCTTTACCACGGCCGACATGATCTATCTTTTGATGCCCGACCGTTTTGCCAATGGAGATCCTGATAACGACTCGACTGCGTGCACCACCGACAAACTCGATCGCGAGGCGCTATTCGGTCGTCATGGCGGTGATATTCAAGGCATTATCGACCACTTGGACTATATCGCAGACCTTGGCGCAACAGCAATCTGGTCGACTCCACTACTGCTCGACAACGAGCCACAACACTCATATCACGGCTATGCCTGCGCCGATTATTACAAGATCGATCCTCGCTACGGCAGCAACGAGCTCTACAAAACCATGGTCTCAGAGAGCCACAAACGCGGCGTGAAAGTGATTATGGATATCGTCACCAACCACTGCGGAATCTCGCACTGGTGGATCGAGGATATGCCCTTCAAGGATTGGATTCATAACTACGACACCTTCACCCAGACCAACCATATCTTCTCAACGAACATCGACCCGAACGCCTCGAAGCACGATCTGCAGCTCCAAGAGAGCGGTTGGTTCGACACCTCGATGCCCGATATGAACCTCGATAACGAGTACCTACTTCACTACTTCAAGCAGTGGGCGATTTGGTGGATCGAGTACGCTTCGCTCGATGGTCTTCGCGTGGATACTTACCCCTATAACGAGAAGGTTCCAATGAGTGAGTGGTGCGCCGCCGTTCGTGCCGAGTACCCAAATATCAATATCGTTGGCGAGTGTTGGACTTCGTCCGTGCCTCAATTGGCCTATTGGCAGACAGGGAATAGTAATGCGGATGGGTTCGACTCTAATTTACCCTCGATAATGGACTTCCCCTTGCGCGATGCAATTTGTGAGGCGCTCCCTGGATCGGGTCAACATTGGGGTCAGGGGATGTTTAAGGTTTACAACGCCATCTCGCACGATTTTGCCTATGCGGATCTTTCTAATATGTTGATTTTCACTGCTAATCACGATACTGATCGCGTTGGTGACATTGTCAAAAAGAATTCGGACAGGGCTAATATCGCCATGACACTTTTGGCTACCTTGCGCGGAATACCGCAGATTTTTTCTGGTGACGAGATGATGTTCACCTCGAAGGATCTTTCGATGGGGCATGGTGGATTGCGTGTCGATTTCCCTGGCGGATGGCCTGGTGACAAGGTCAATTTGTTCGATGCTGCGCAGCGCGACACTATGCAAACCAAGGTCTTTGATCACACTCGCACGCTGTTCCAATGGCGTAAGGGTAAGGAGGTTATCCACTCAGGCAAGACCCTGCATTTTGCCGCTCGCGACAACACTTATGCCTATTTTAGGTATAACGACACTGATGCTGTTTTTGTCTACGTCAACAACTCGCGCTCCACGAAAACTATCCCTTGGGAGAATTATTCGGAGATCACCACCTCGCTCGGCGCTGGTCGCAATGTTCTCACTGGCGAGCAAGTTGTGATAGATGGCCAGACGAAGATCAAACCTCGACAGTCGATAGTTGTGGAGTACACGAGAAAATTATAATTCTTAATGCAAAATTCTTAATGCTTTTTAGAATAAAATTTGTATATTTGTATAGAACCACAAACCAAAACCGATAACCTCAAAAAACCTAAAACCATGAAAGTCACTCTAAAACTAGGTTACAGAACTCAAGATAATCAGAGGGCATATGTCCAATATGCAGACAAGCAACTACCACTCGCTCAGTGCGATAGCGACAACCAAAGCATAGAATTTACAACCCGCAACTGCGCCCTTCTCCACTACTCATACAGCGTGCAGCAGGGCGAGGAGACCATAAACAAAGAGTGGCGCAAAACCCACTCAATTCCGCTCGGCAAGGGGATCAAAAGTCTGCACGTAGCTGACCGCTGGTGCGATATTTCGCCCAACGCACCGCTCCACTCATCGCTCTTTACCGAGTCGATTTTCCGCCGCGTTGCACCTAAATATGCCTCGCTAGAGCAAGACTGTTTGATGGTCGAGGTGAGCGTGCCGATCATGCGCTCCGAGTGGTCGCTTGTGATGGTGGGGAGCTCGCCAGAATTAGGCGAATGGAACGTGGCCGATGGCATCGTCATGTGCGATGGTGACCATCCATATTGGCGCACGCCATCGCTCGAAATAACACCTGAACTTTTGGCCTCAGAATATAAATTCGTAATCGTGGATCGCATTATCGACCACGTAATTGCCTGGGAACAAGGGACAAACCGCAACTTCGCAGCAGCACAAGGCGCTGAGGCCGATGCCATTTTCGTCACCGAGCGCGAGGCTGAGTTTTCTCTGCCAGCATGGCGCGGAGCAGGTGTTGCCATCCCTCTTTTCTCGCTGCGTAGCCAAGAGAGCGCAGGTGTTGGCGAGTTCGCCGATCTAAAGAAAATGGTCGATTGGGCTCGCATGACCGACCAGAAGATCATCCAGATTTTGCCGATCAACGACACCACCATGAGTGGCACGTGGGAGGATTCGTATCCCTATAATGCCAACTCGATTTTCGCCCTGCACCCACAATATATCTCGCTCAATAGCATAGGCAAGCTCACCGACAAGAAGGCTCAAGCGGCTTTCGAAGCTGAGGCTAAGCGACTTAACGCACTGCCAAAAATCGATTACGAGGCGGTCAATAAGCTAAAAACCAAGCAGTTAAAAAAGCTATACGCACAACTAGGCGAAAAGACCCTAGCCAAACGCGACTATCAAAATTTCTTCGCTGACAACAGCTACTGGCTCGAGAGCTATGCCCTCTTTTCACTGCTGCGCGACAAATATAAAACGGCCGATTTTGCCTCTTGGGGCGATGAGGCGCTCTACTCCGACGAGCTTTTGGAGAAGTACCGCACCAAGCATCTCGACAAACTTTCGTACTACTACTTTGTGCAATATCACCTCCACTGTCAACTGCTCGATGCACGCGCCTACGCCTTGAAAAATGGCGTTGCCTTCAAGGGTGATATTCCGATCGGAGTGAGCCGCACCAGTGTTGATGTGTGGGTCAACCCACGCCTATTTAGGCTTGATTCTCAGGCAGGTGCACCGCCCGATGACTTCTCGGTATTGGGTCAAAATTGGGGCTTCCCAACCTACAACTGGGAGGAGATGGCGCTCGATGGATATTCGTGGTGGCAAGCGCGATTCAGCAAAATGGCCGAGTATTTCGATGCCTACCGCATAGATCACATCCTCGGATTTTTCCGCATTTGGGAGATTCCGCTCGATGCCATTCATGGGCTTTTGGGATATTTCAACCCTGCGCTGCCCTTCACGCCTACCGAAATGCGCGAGCGTTATGGCTTTGTCTTTGAGCAAGCCTACGTTGAACCTGCTATAAACAGCTGGCTGCTGTATCGTATCTTTGGCGCTCGTGCTGAGGAGGTTACGCGAAAATTCCTCACACCTGTGGCCATGGATGCTTACGCCTTTACCTCTCAGTATGACACGCAGGTGAAGGTTGCCGCAGCGGTGAAGGGCACCGATGACGAGCCACTGCTCGATGGGCTACTCTCGCTCTTTACCGAGGTGCTTTTCATCGAGGATCCGCACAAAGCGGGGCACTATCATCCACGCATCTCGGCGCAGCATAGCTATAAATTCCAGGCGATGAACGACTACGACCGCGACTGCTACAACCGCATGTACAACGATTTTTACTACCATCTGCATAACGATTATTGGCGCTCGGAGGCGCTCAAGAAGCTCCCTGCGCTTATATCGGCAACCGACATGCTCACCTGTGGCGAGGATCTTGGTATGATTCCACACTGCGTGCCAGAGGTGATGGATCGCGAGCAGATTCTCTCGCTCGAGATTCAGCGTATGCCAAAGGATCCTGCGCTCGAGTTCGGTGAGCCTTGGAACTATCCTTACCGCTCGGTCTGCACCACCTCGACACACGACATGAACCCACTGCGCGCTTGGCTGCGTGAGGATCGTGAAACTACGGAGCGATATTTCTCTCGCGTCTTGGGGGTAAATCACGCCATGGAGGAGGACTGCCCAGCTTGGATCTGCGAGCGGATTATATGCCAACACCTCGCTTCGCCGGCAATGTGGGTGATTTTGCCATTGCAGGATTGGATGTCGATAGATGAGTCTTTGCGCGCCAAAGATCCTGAAGCAGAGCGAATTAATGTGCCTTCAAACTCGCGCCACTACTGGCGATATCGTATGCACTGCACAATCGAGGAGCTCATCGGATATGAGGAGCTCAATGAGCGAATCGGAATGCTTACTCGGGGGATGGCTTAGATTGCTTTCGGAGCTTTTCGGGGCTTGGGGTGCTTGGGCCGTTTCTTACTGTCCTGCGCGGACGGCGACGGGGTGCTCCCCGCGGAGCTACTCTTTTCTTGCGGTTTGGGGCGCTGATCTTTTTAAGATCATCGAAATAAAAATAGTTGGATTTTCATTCTTTCGAGCTAGCTCGACGTCTGAAAATTCAGCTATTTTTTTTGCTTCGCAAAAACCTCCCCAAACCGAGTAGCAGCTTACGCATTGCTTAACCTATTAACTATAAGGAAAACTTCGTTTTCCGTATCCAAGCTCGCTTAGTGCCCGCGCCAGCATTAGGCGCAGTCTCCAACATTGTTTTGCATTTCGCCCTCCCTCCTCAAAAAGCACTTTTTTTGAAGAGACCGTGCGCCGAGAGCGAGCAGATCGAAGATCTGCAATATAAATATATTCCCGGCATCCCAAAACTCCTCCACTCATCATCCCATCTACCTTGAACGGCTTTATTCTCACGTCATCCCTGGCTCATACCTCCTCATCTCAGATACCTTGATCCAAACCTTCCTTACGTCATCCCGAAATCTGGGTACTTAGGAGGGGGCGAGGCTTGGGGGCTGCGCTAATGCCGCGCGGGCACCAAACAAGTTTGGATACGGAAAGCGGAGCTTTCCTTACAATTCTAATTGTTAATGAGTTGAAGCAACGTAACGCTGCCACACGGCTTGTGAGAAGTTTTTGCGAAGCAAAAAAATAGAAAATGTGTGTTTTAGGTGTTGAGCTAGCTCATAAACCTAAAACACACATTTTCTATTTCGATGATCCAAAGGATCAGCGCCTCACAAGACGCAAGAAAAAACTAGCTCCGCGGGGAGCACCCCGTCGCCGTCCGCGCAGGACAGTAAGAAACGTCCGAAACGAACCAGAAACCGCCCCAAGCGAGCCCGAACCCTAGAACATAAACTTAAATCCGCAAACGAAGCTACGAGGCTTCATAGGTCCATAGATGTAACCCGCGTCGCGGTCAGCACCCTGGTCGAAGTCATTCTGATATTGGTTGAAGATATTCTCCACACCCACGAATAGCTGCGAGCGCACAGCCTGGTTGATAGTAAAGTTATATGTAGCCTTGAAGTTCACATCCATGAACGATGGTGTCTCCTCGATAGTATCCTCTTCGATATAACCTGCGAAGTGCTCAACATACATTGAACCAGTGTAGGTTCCAGTAAGTGCTAGAGTCCAGTTGCGCGATGGGTTGTAAGTAGCTGTGAAGTATCCATATGTGTCTGGCGTGCGGAACATCTTGTCAGTCGCCTCAGCAGTCTCGCTCCAATCCTCAACCTCACCATATAGGCTGTTTTGAATTGTCACACCAGCTTGGAATTGTAGCTTCGATTGCAAAGCAGCCTTAGCCTCGATCGTAACTCCCTTAACAGTTGCAGCACCACCATTACGACGCTCTTGAACAGTGTTGCCTGAAGCATCCTCGTAAGTATATGAGGTGAATACATCGTTTAGGTTAGTATAGAATCCCTCGATAAGAAGGTTTGTGCTCACGCTACCGAAAGTCTTGTAAAGGTCAGCCGACACGTTTACACTTTGTGAAGTCTCCTCCACTAGATCGTCAGCGATGGTGCTACGAACAAGCTCACCACCATTTACGGCAATGTGAAGATCCTCGTCGAATACTTGTGGGGCACGGAAGCCAGTAGAATATGTCGCACGTAGGTTAACGTTTTTCGAAGGGTTGTAACGAAGGTTGAAACGTGGCGAGAATACACCTTTGCCCAAGAAATCATTGTAGTCGTAGCGACCACCAACTAAGATACCCCATGTATCTGTAGCCCACTCATTTTGAAGATATGCACTAGCAACGTTTACCGTTTGCTCGATTGGCGCCCAATCTTGTTGTAGGTATTTATCCTCAAGGTCGTTGTAGTTGTACTCGATACCTCCGATAGTTGTAGCAGGCATAAATAGGAAGTTATCCCATTTTTGAGAAAGTTGAGCTCCCGAAACCCACAAAAACTCGGTTGTTGTTCCGTAAGCCTCGGCACCACCACCACCGTAGTAGCTGTCGCGCTTAGTATCTTGAACAGTAGTGTAGAGGTTGAAGATACGCTTCGAATCGCGAGAGTAAAGATCGTAACCTAGACCTACGTTATTAATAAGGTGCTCAATTTGCTCCGCGATATCAACATCCTCAGAGTGAGCTGGCAAGTCAAGGTTATCACCACCACGACGAAACTCGTGAGTAACATCGTATTGAGCCGAAAGTCGGCTATAGTCGCCCGTGCGGAAGAATGTACGAAGACCGAAAGTTTGCGACTCGATCTCTGGAACCTCAGTGAAGCCGTCATCATCGTGGTCATAAGCCTCACGTTGACGCGACTGAGCAAAAAGCGAAAGACCTGCACGTTGGTTATCCGATACGATTGAGGCGTTAGCCGTAGTGTTGTTATCAAGAGACGAACCACCGATTGCAGTAAGTGAGTGCGAGAACTCAGCGCTGTTGTACTCAGGAGTCTTAGTGATGATGTTGATAGTACCACCAATTGCTGATGAGCCGTAAAGAGCCGAACCACCACCGCGAACAACCTCCACGCGGTCAATCATGCTAGCTGGGATGTGCTCCAAGCCATAAACGCCCGTTAGAGCCGAGAATGTTGGACGAGAGTCAACCATGATTTGTGAGTAGTGACCATCAAGACCATTGATACGCACCTGAGTGAAACCGCAGTTTTGGCAGTTATCTTCGACACGCACACCAGTTTGGAATGGAAGACCATCGGCCAAAGTTTTAGCGCTAACTGTCTCGAAAAGCTCGCTCGAGAGCATACTCACAAGGTTTGGAGAGTTGCGACGAAGGGTCTCGCTGCGAGTCGACGACACGACAACTTGATCCATCGAGAGAACATCCTCCTCCAACTCGAAGCTAAGATCAAGGCGTTTTGATTTGCTATCGATCACGATTTTCTTTTGTACTGGGCTGTAGCCGATTACCTCAGCCTCGATGATGTACTCACCAACCTCTACATTCTTCAATGTGAAGTGACCTGTGCCGTCAGCGGCAGTACCAAGAGTTGTACCAACGATCGAAACCGTTGCGTAAGGGATGTGATTTCCTTTTTTAGCGTCAACCACATGACCTGTGATGTGGATGCCCACTACGTCAGCTGCGAACGACGCAACTGCGCAAAGCATAATTAATGCTGTAAGATAGAATTTCTTCATTTTTAAATATTTTTGTTGTGATTTTGTTGTAATTTTCCCGTATAGACATAGTTAATCCATCCTCAGGTGTAGATATAACAAACCTATAAAGGGAGTTGCGCAAAGGCACAGAGGGGCCTTGGCGACACGAACGAAAGATCTTTTTTAAGATCTTATATTTATGCAATGGGAGGTGCACGCAGACCACCGCAACGCTCCAAAAAGAAGGTTGCTTGCGCAGTGGCACGTACTAAAGCCTCAGACTCTACGGTGCGCTCAGGCGCTTCGATGTGAGAGTTAAATGTCTGCTGCTCAATAGATATATCGCCTAGGAGTGCGATTAAATCCAACGCATCTTGCGAGTGACCACCATCCTCAGATGAGGTTGTATGCGAGGTGGTATGGAAGTGAGAGTGATAGATATTGTGACCTGCAACGACGTGCGAGTGATAGAACATCGTGGAGTTGACATAGTAAGCCGAGAGAATCAGCAGGAGCGTTCCCACCAATACATTTTTGAATCTCGACATAAATCCTATCATCTCACTTTATTTAAAAATTTTGACAAAAATATGATTTTTTTTGCAATATTCCAAATTTAGCCAATAGCAAGAAGTTGCTATATTGTGATTCCGACAACTTTTTCATACCTTTGTTATCAATTTTAACAAAAAAGTAGACGATAGTGGCAGCAGAGAAAAAATATGTGGAGACACCACTGATGAAGCAATATTACAACATTAAGGCGATTCACCCCGATGCAATTTTGCTCTTTCGAGTGGGAGATTTTTACGAAACCTTTGGCGAGGATGCAATCAAGGCGAGCTCAATTTTGGGCATCACCCTCACGCGACGTGCCAATGGTTCAGCTAGTTACGTCGAATTGGCGGGATTTCCGCACCACTCGGTCGAGACGTACCTTCCGAAATTGGTTCGCGCTGGAGAGCGAGTTGCAGTATGCGAGCAGCTGGAAGATCCAAAATCGGTTAAGGGATTGGTAAAACGTGGTGTGGTGGAATTGGTCACCCCAGGCGTTGTCTTGGGCGAAAATGCTTTGAACTCAACGGAGAACACCTACCTGGCATCGGTTTATTTCGGCCGCAAGAGCTCTGGAGTGGCCTTTTTGGATATCTCGACTGGCGAATTTTTCTGCGCCGAGGGTAGCGATAGCTATATCGAGAAATTGATCAGCTCGTTTGCGCCCAAGGAGGTGATCTATCAACGCTCCGAGGATGATCGTTTTCGCGCACTTTTCGGCTCGAAACTCTATACTTATAAGCTCGATGAGTGGGTTTTCTCGTTGGATATAAGCCGCGAGAATCTTTGCAAGCAGCTCTCTGTCAAGTCGCTCAAGGGTTTTGGAATCGAGGGTTTAGAATCTTCGATCTCGGCCGCTGGAGCTATACTTTACTACTTGGAATTCACTGAGCATAAGGATATTGCGCATATCTCGAAGATCGCGCGCATTGACTCGGACAACTACGTCTGGGTCGATAAATTCTCGATCCGCAACCTCGAACTCTTCTCGAGCAATGGCGCTAATGCCAAGAGCTCCTTTTCAAGCGTTGTCGATCGCACTCGCACACCTATGGGCAGCCGCCTTTTGAAGCGTTGGATCGCCCTGCCTATTCGCAGCGTTGAGCAGATCAAGGCTCGGCAAGATATGGTCGAGATCTTCGTAAAGGATCGCGACTTGGCCGAGCGTGTCGAGGAGCAGATTTCGCTTATTGGTGATCTGGAACGTATCGCCTCACGCGTTGCTACTCAGAGGGTTACGCCTCGCGAGTTGGTGCAATTAAAATCGTCACTCGATGCTGTGGAGCACCTTAAAGCTCTGTTCGAATCGACCGATTTTGAGTGCCTCCATACTCAGGCCTCGCAGATTGATCCGCTGCGCGAGCTGCGCGATAGATTGGCTCGCGAGATCTACCCCGATCCAAAAAATAATCAGATCGTCAAGGGTGGCGTGATCGCCTCGGGGGTCGATGCTCAGCTCGATGACCTCAGACGTGTGGCGCTTCACGGCAAGGATCTACTGCAAAAAATCGTTGAGCGCGAGAGTGCCCGCACTGGCATTTCGTCGCTTAAGATCAGCTTCAACAACGTCTTTGGCTACTACATCGAGGTGCGCAACACTCACAAAGATAAAGTCCCTGCGGAGTGGGTTCGCAAGCAGACCCTCACCAGTGCCGAGCGCTATATCACCGCGGAATTAAAGGAGTACGAAGAGAAAATCCTTGGCGCGGAGGAGAAAATGCTCGCTATTGAGCAGCGAATTTATGCTGAACTTTTGGAGTTTATCTCGCAATATATCAACGCATTGCAGAGTGATTCGCAGAGTATCGCCCGTGTCGATTGCCTCCAATCCTTTGCTCGCCTAGCCATCGAGCGCCATTATAAGCGTCCTGAGCTTAACGAGAGCTCGGTGATCGACATTAAGCAAGGGCGCCACCCTGTGATCGAGACCCTGCTGCCCGTTGGTGAGAAGTATATCCCCAACGATATCTACCTCGATGACAAGCAGCAGCAGATTATCATGATCACTGGACCGAATATGTCGGGAAAGTCGGCTCTTTTGCGCCAGACGGCCCTTATCGTGCTGCTCGCTCAGATCGGTTCGTTTGTCCCCGCGGCATCCGCTTCGATTGGCGTTGTCGACAAGATTTTCACGCGTGTGGGAGCTTCCGACAACATCTCGCAAGGCGAGTCGACCTTTATGGTCGAGATGTTGGAGTCGGCAAATATTCTCAATAATATCACCGACCGCAGTCTGGTTCTTTTGGACGAAATAGGTAGAGGCACAAGCACTTACGATGGAATTTCTATCGCCTGGTCGATGGTCGAGTACCTGCATAATCACCCTAAGGCACGCGCCAAAACCCTCTTTGCGACCCACTACCACGAGCTCAACGAGATGGAATCTATGTGCGAGCGGGTGAAAAATTACCACGTCAGCGTCAAAGAGGTCGATGGCAAAATCATCTTCGTGCGCAAGTTGGAGGCTGGTGGCACCGAGCACTCGTTCGGTATTCATGTGGCCAGAATGGCGGGTATGCCCACGTCGATTGTCAGCCGCGCCAACGAGATACTTCACAACTTGGAGCAGGTCTACGGCAACAACGAAATTGCACAATCCAAGGAGGCCAAGCCGCGCGAGAAGGTCAGCAAAGCTGTCGAGCAGGCCAATGCCATTAGTAATATGCAACTCTCTATGTTTCAGTTGGATGATCCTGTGTTGATGGATATACGAGACCAGATCCGCGGGGTAGATCTCAATAATATCACACCCTTGGAGGCGCTCAACAAACTCAGCGAGATTAAGAAGATTACGGGGTTGTAGGGGGTGGCGAATGCTTAGGGACTGCGCCTAATGCCGGCGCGGGCACCAAGCGAGCTTGGATACGGAAAACGAAGTTTTCCTTACAATTCTAATTGTTAATGAGTGTTGACAACGTTAAGCTGCCACACGGTTTGGGAAGGTTTTTGCGAAGCAAAAAAAATAAAAAATGTGTGATTTAGGTGTTGAGCTCGCTCATAAACCTAAATCACACATTTTTTATTTCGATGATCTGAAAAGATCAGCGCCCCAAACCGCAAGAAAAGATCAGCTCCGCGGGGAGCACCCCGCCGCCGTCCGCGCAGGACAGTCCGAAACATCCCCAACGTCAGAAACCTCGCGACCCTCATAATCCAGCCACCTCCACTCCTCATCGAGTTTCACGCGGCTAAGTCCCGTGCGGTGGTCGAACTCAACTATCTGATACTTAGGCTCAATGATATAATTTCCGTGGGCATCAATAAGCCCCATGCCGCTCTCGGTCTCCACCTCGGCACGCCCCTCGCGCATATCGCCAGCCCAGAGGTACTGGGGTCGGATCAGCTCCTCACCCTCACCACTTATGTAGCCATACCCCTGACTACTCTCGGCCACGCACATCCCCTCGAATGGATTCCCCACCGACTTGTAGCCGTAGAGGGCATTCATCGGCTCGCAGACGTCTTGAGCAGCGCTATATTGCTGAATATCAATGCCAAGCGTGGCAGCAAGAGACTCCCGAAGCGCAGAAAACTCCGAGTTGGCAGCCTTCGGATCTATGGCAGCATAATGCAGACGAATAGGGTAGAGCTCAAGCTGCGGCGTGACGATAATATTCTCAGGCTTCAAGTTGCCAAGCGAAAGGGATAACCGCTTGAACTCCGCCTCAGTTTGGCTAAGCGAGGCGATAAGCTTCTGAGGGTCAAGCTCTTTAAGGGAATTGCAGAGCAGCTTTCCCGCAGGTATCTGCTGCAGAACAAGGTCGCAATGACACAGCTGCCCACGCGAATCAAGATACTCCATCTCACCAGGCAGCACGCGGTACTCCAACAACCTAGCGCTGCGCAAACCTCGAAGGGTAACCGAGGCAAGTGTCGCGGTGCGGAGTGCCTGAGGCGTGAGCGGCAACGAGAGCAGATATCGTTGCTGCTGCCACTCGATGACAACCTCGGCGAACTCCGTTGTGCGGCTTACGATCTGCCCCTTCTCGATCTTTGCCGAAAAGAGTGTGCGTAGGAAGTTGCTCGGGGTGTGAAGCGCTGAGAGGAAGGATGTTATGGTTGCTGCCATTCTTATTTTCGTTTTATGCTTATCGAGCCGATATTGAGAATTGTGATCAGCTCGGTCATCGAGCAGTTGAAGCTCATCGCCTTAAGCTCCTGAGTGTTACTGGGCTCCTTGATGTGACTCATAGCATCGCGAAAGAGCTCGGGCAGGTGGCTCGCGGAGTGAAATAGCGAGAGTGCCGAGCGAGAGCAACTCTCCCACGCTGCCATCTCGGCAAGTGAGGGAAAGAGAATCGACTTCTCGGAGTGTGACGAGGCGATATGGACGTTGAACAAGAGCGCCTGGCCATCGAGAGTCGAGATTGATTTGATCTTCGAGGCCACCTCGGCGATATCGTCGTAGTCGCAATCGGTCGACTCACCATCGGTGATGTTGTAGATTATCGGAGGGAAACTTTCGCGGTTCTCGTGGCTCGATATCCACTCCTGGGCGATGTCGTGCACGGTGAGCAGCGCCTCGTACATCGGTGTCGAGCCAGTGGCTGTTGGGGTTATCCATCGGCGCACGTGGTGGCGAAATAGTCGCAGTTCACCATCGCTTAGGCGATATTCGCGCTCCACTTCACCCTTTTCGACCTCCAACTTATCGAGCTCGGTGATCGAGATCCATCGCTCTGGCGAGAGAATCGACCGCACACCTTCGCCCGAGTAGCCGATGACCGCCACATCGTAGTAGTCGCGAATACCTTCGCTACGTCGCGAGCGCTCAATGAGCTCCGCGATCAAGTCGCTAGCCACCTCGGCAACCATCTCGGCCTTGCTGAGTGTGCGACCCGCGATGATTAATTCGCCCGCCATTGAGCACGATTGGTCGATGGCGATGATAAATAGAGCGCGGTTCTTGCGAGTGATACTTTTGCTATACATTTTCTTCTGATTATCTATCTGCGCACGGCGTTGAAATCGTTGTTTATAATCTCGCTATCTCCGTGAGCATCAATTCCGTAACTTAGGTGCATCTCGGGCGAGGAGTCGCGAAGCATATCCGCGTGAGCTAATTCGCGTAGCTGCGAGTGGCTGCGTTTGCTAGCCTCGATAACGCTCGCCACCTCCTCAGAAGTTGGGGTGTGACCGAGCAACTCCGTGAGAATATTTTGCGCATATGCGTAGGCATGATCGTCAACCTCACAGGCAAAGGCCTTGAACTCGGCGTCGATCGCTTCGAGTGAGGTTATCGAGTCCTGCTCCACACTCTCGATGATCTTATCCATCGCTCGGCGTGTGATATATTGACCTGCGGCATCCACCCAATGGGACTGAGGTTCAGCGAGTATCGCCTCGCGAGGGTTACCCTGCTCGAGGATCGCACCTATCGAGGCAGCAACAGCCTTGTTGTAATATGTAAGTGCTTGGCGCAGCTTCTCACCGTCGATATATAACTTCTCAAATGTGTAGCTCTCGGCCTCGGGCGCGGAGTCGATAAGCGAATTTGTGAGGTTCACCGCGTCGATCAACGCACCTAATATATATGGGTTGTACTCCTGCATATCGATCACATCGCGCTTGACGACCCTCTTATCGCGGGCTATCCACTTCTGAGTGTCGCGCAAGTATCCGTAACTTGTGAGGTTCACCGCGGGGATCAACATCGAGCAGCCATCCTTTTTCATAAGTATCGAGAATGGGAATTTCGAGGTGTCGTGGTGCGAGTAGTGGTTGCCGATTACCGTTGTGAATGCTCCATCAATGGCGGGAAGCATCACGTAGGCGCTACTTCCTAACTTGCATCCACGCATGTGAATACCTTGGTGCACAGGCCCGCAGTTAAAGAGGTGGTTGCTCTGGTTAGCTCCGCTGCCCGCGTTGAAAAACGAGAACATTCCCGCGATCAGAAGCGACGATTTATGGTGCGACACGGTGTAAGGCCCCGCAAATACCGATGCCGCCTCACCATTCTCGCAGTGCGACATGGCAAAGAAGAGTGAGTCTACCGCGGTGAAGCCGTGCGAGATTATCGCGCTTTCACCCACGAAGCATCTCTCGAGGGTTGCCCCAGCATCGACGCGTGACCCCTCGATGGCGATAAAGTCGTGAGCCTTCACATCGGCACCTAAGTAGGCGCCATTGAGTAGCGTTCCATTGCTCAGGTGTGACGATCCCTCGATTGTTGCCGACCCCTTGATGCGGATGTTGCGTAGTATTCCTGCGCCGATGATCTTCGAACCTGCTCCGATTGAGCCCATTGTGGAGCTCTGCTGCTCGGCGAAGGTGTCGATCATCTCCTCGATCTTCGAGATTAGGGTTTCGCGGTGGCGGCAGGTGGTGGCTAGGTATGCCACTTGAGCCGTTAGCGACTCGTATATCTTTACTTTTCTGCCTCCGCACTCGTTGAGCGTGGCGACCTCTACGCCATTGCCGAAGCTGCTTCGCTCGGTGCACTCCAAGAGGTTCACGCGGTCGATCAGCACATTTTGGCCAATTGAGTAGTTGCGCACGGTGGAGCTATGTATCTGAGCCCCAGCGTGTATCTCCACCTCTCCGCAGAATCTACTTGTTGAGAGTTGCTCAGGTGAGAAACAGTTGCTTACCTTTATTTGGTCCCATTGCTCGGCGAAGCATCCTCGTGTGAGGAGCTGCTGTTGCTCGTGGGGTGTAATTGCTCTAAGCTGCATTGGTTGTTGGTTTTGAAAGTTGCCTGCAAAGTTAATATTTTCTTGGTAAAATTACCAATGTTGGGATCAGATTTCGGGGCAAATGCGTTAAATGTGTGAATTTGGGGACTCTATGTAAGGAAAACAAAGTTTTCCGTATCCAAGCTTGCTTGGTGCCCGCGCTGGCATTAGGCGCAGTCCCCAAGTAATCGCCCTCCCTCCTCAAAAAGCACTTTTTAGAATAAAAAGTGCGCAGAGGGCGAGCAGATCAAAGATCTGCAATACAAATCCAACGTTCAATTAAAGCGGTCAGATCTCAATCTCCATCCAAACCCCATCCCTCTTGACCCGAGCCTTGCCACCCTCGACACTTTGGATCTGTTCGAACTCTTGGCAGTTCAGCGCTAGGCGGCACTGCGAGTCGATATAGTGCCATGTGGAGTTTATCCGCACTGCTGCTGCGCCCTCGCTAAAGGCTAGTGCAGCATCGAAAATTGGCGGAATCACCTCTCGGCTAAAATCATTGAGGTAGCCCCAAAGGCCGTGGCGGCAAAATATGGTGGAGGGTCTAGCATTGCGGTGAACGCCTCGATGTTTGTAGTGCAGCAGCTGACAGAGGTGTGGTAGTGCAGGTGTTGCACTTTGCAGCATCTCGGCAATGCGATACTCTATTATCGAGCCACTTTTCTCGAATAGTTGCAGCGCCAGGGCGTGAGGCCCATCCCTCCGTTCGATCACCCCCTTAGGATCAAAGAGCAGCCCCTCGCGATCTTTGTGCCGCTCGAATATCTCGGGGCTGAGTGCGATCAGCGAGAGTGCCGACGAGATCAACGCCAGCGAGTAATCATCTATGGTGCGGTCGAAATCGGAGGCAGAGCGTGCAGGGTGCTGATACGCCTCCGTGCCGAGCTCCAAGCTCTCGAGACCTGCCAATTGGGGCGTGTATGAGTTGTCGAAATCAATTAGATGGAGCTCTCCCTGGAGGTCGATGAGGATATTCTCGCAAGTTATATCGCCATGAGCATGATCACTTTCGAGAAGCTCTAAGGCCAAAGCATCGAAGCTCTTAGAGAGGTGGCTGAGCCCTGCCGAGTCATTGCGCTGCACCAAAGTTCTGATCCGCTCGCGCAGGGTCACCCCCTCGATCCACTCTGTGATAAGCAGATCGAGCCACACACCCTGCTCGTTGTCGATGGGTATGTAGAGCTCATCGCGGAGTAGTCGATCGCCATAAATAACCTCAATGCGCTCACTGCGTGATGTATAGCACTTTGCAGCACGCCATTCGCCCTGCTGTTTGATTGTGAAAACGATGGCGCTATTGCCAACGTGGTAGAGTAGTTTTCCCTGCTGAGTGCGCCGAAATTCTACGCTGCCAAGAGTCTTGAAAGTAGCCCTCGAGCCCTCGATCGAGCGAAGTATTTGAATTATCGAACACTCCATTCTCTACTTCGAGATCTCGGCTAGCTGCTCTTGAGTTACGATCGTTTGGCGCTCGGTATTGTCTGGCTCGATCGCCTCGTGGCTCGAGATGTAATCTTCTAGAGATGTGGTGATTAAGGTTTCAGAAATTGAGCCCGAAGTGTAGCTCAGACCGCCATATGTCTTAAAGATATAGTCGCCCATGGCAACCTTGTAGCTCTTCTTATCGTCAAGCTCGGGGAAAAGGACATCCACAGCATCACCATCGTCGCCTGTGACCACCGTGTAGGGGGTGGTGGTGACGATATCTATGCAGTGCGCCTCGCCTACGTTGCGCGTGTCGTTGAACTTGGTCATAATGAGGCTCTTAAGCTGAGCGGTGTTCATCGTCGCTGTTGCGATAAGTGAGCTAAATGGCTCGACGTTGAGCACCGTTGCTGCGCTGATCTCACCTGCTGCAAGCTCCTCCAATCGCACACCACCCGAGTGGTAAAGTCCGATATTGGCCGATGTGCGAGCACGGATATTCTCGGCAAAGAGGTTGATAAGTCCGATCTCTGTAAAGTCGCTAGCTGCCTTGCCAATTGGCGCGTTGAGCTCTGCGTTATTGAAATAACCCTCGACCATTTTTGCGACTGTTGCATCGGGTGCATAATCTGCGAGTGGCACGTTGCGATACGAAAGTGTAACCTCTCCATCTGCCGAGATTGTCACGGTCGTAGCGCCGATATTCTTTAGTCGGCTACCAGTTTGAGTCACAAGTTTGCCGTTGACAACCTTGGAAGCTACGTCGTGACTATGCGCGCTGATAATCTGGTCAAACCCTTCGGATAGTGGACTTTGCGCAAACTCCTCGTCACGCTCCAATCCGCTGTGGCTCACCAAAATGAGCATATCGCACTCCTCGGCCAAATAACCATACTCGGCTGCCGCCTGGTGAGGGTCGGTGAAGGTCAACCCTGCGTAGCTCTCTGTCTTTCCCGATGGGTGATAGTTACCCTCGTAGTTGCCTACCACGCCTACAAATGCGATCTTCTTGCCGCCAACCTCCTTGATCACAAATGGTGCAGGTTGCGGAAATGAAGTGGTGTCGCTCTTGATATTAGCACCGATAACTGGAAATTTAGCTTGGCGATTGGCCACCGCCACATATGCTTGCCCCTTGTCGAATTCGTGGTTGCCATAAATCGCTACGTCGTAGGCCAAAAGATTACAAAGCTCGTATGTTGGTGTGTAGTGCTCAATACGATCGACAAAGGCGTTGCCAGTCCAACGGTCACCCGCATCGACAAGGATTACATCCACCGTGTCGCGACACTGAGCGATTGCCGAAGCCAAGGCGGGCATTGGGGTCAACTGCGCGTGCATATCGTTAGTGGAAAGGATCACAAAAGTGTGCTCTTTGGCACGCGTTTGATTAACGTAGATTATTGCGATAACTGCCACTGCAACAAGGCATAGGGTCACTATTATTTTTTTGAGTTTGCTCATGATTTAAGAAATTTAAATTTAATGCTACAAATTTAAAAAAAATATATACCTTTACAAAATAAATGCGTTATTTAAGTATGTCAAACAGAATAACTATCACTTGTAGCAACACCCTTTCGCGCTTTGAAGTCGAAGCGGGTAGCACTCTGAGTCAAGTGGCAGAGCAGATGGCAATTAAAGGAGAGTATCCTGTAATCGCTGGCTATGTCAACAATCGACTCCGAGAATTAAAAATGCCATTATACGAAAGTTGTGAGGTTCGATTTGTCGACCGCTCTTCGTTTTGTGGTGCGCGGGTCTACGAGCGGACTGTTTCGTTTGTGATGCAGAAGGCTGTCGAGGATATTTTTCCAGATTTTCACCTACGCATCCGTCACTCGATTGGAGGCAATGGCTTCTATTGCGAGATCGAGGGTGTGGAGCTTACACCAGCTCATGTGGAGTCGATCGAGAGCCGTATGCAGGAGATTGTGGAGTTTGATATTCCGATCTCACGCTTGAAGCTACCTACTGACGAGATCCGCGGAATCTATGCCGAGCACGAATATTTCGACAAGGTGGAGCTGCTCGACACTCGACCACGCCTTTATAGCACGATTTACCAAATTGATCAAACCTACGGATATTTCTACGGATCGTTGGCCCCCTCGAGCGGCTATGTCGATCTTTTCAGGGTGCGACCATATTATAATGGAATCCTCTTGTCGCTGCCTCAGAGGGATAAACCCTCGCTTATCGGCTCGCCATTCCGCCAAGAGAAGCTGTTCGATATCTTCCGCGAATACCAATCGTGGAGTAAGATTATGGGAGTGCCCACAGTGGGTAAGCTCAACACCAAGGTCCTGGAGGGTGACAGCAGCGAATTGATCAAAATAGCCGAGGCGTTCCACGAGAAGAAATTCTCGAAGGTTGCCGATGCGATCGCCGAAAAGGTGGACGAAGGGGTGAAGATGATCCTTATCTCGGGCCCATCGTC
Source organism: Rikenellaceae bacterium (assembly GCA_047172885.1). Lineage (GTDB taxonomy): Bacteria > Bacteroidota > Bacteroidia > Bacteroidales > Rikenellaceae > Alistipes. The sequence goes on from JBCQVS010000031.1 coordinate 21,337, forward strand.
GAGTGGCAAGACCACCTCGGCCAAGAGGCTTGGAATTCACTTGCAGGTTTTGGGGCTGGACCCTGTCTTGATCTCGCTTGATGATTACTTTGTCAATCGCGAAGATACGCCAAAGGATAAGAATGGCGAGTATGATTTCGAGGCTTTGGAGGCTATCGACATCGCTCAGTTTAATGATCATCTGCAACGACTGTGTGCGGGCGAAACCATTGCTGTTCCACGGTATGATTTTATCAGTGGTACTCGCAAGTGGCATGATAACCCATTGACACTTAGCGATAAATCGGTATTGATTATCGAGGGAATTCACGCTTTGAACCCTGCCTTAACGCCTGCCATTGAGGAGGCTTTGAAGTTCAAGATCTACGTTTCGTGCCTCACTTCGGTGGCGATGGATAATCTCTCGAGGATCTCCACTTCGGACAACCGACTGTTGCGCCGCTTGACTCGCGACTATACTCAACGAGGTGCCGATGGCATTGCGACTCTAGCACGGTGGGGCAGTGTGCGTCGGGGCGAGGAGCGCCATATTTTTCCGTATCAAGAGCAGGCCGATGTGATTATCAACTCGTCGCTATTCTACGAGATTTCGGTTATCCGCTCGTTCGTTGAGCCGATCCTGCACGAAGTGCCCAACACCGTTCCCGAGTACGATCAGGCTCGCCGCTTGCTCCGTTTCTTGGATAATTTTGCACCTATTTCGCCCCATGAGATTCCGCCAACTTCCGTGCTGCGAGAGTTTATCGGAGGGAGTAGCTTTAAATATTAGACCTTTTCAAATTAATTGATTTTAATCCAGATTATACAGTACAACAGACATGTTCGACAAATTTTCGTCACGACACATCGGTGTCACTAACAATGCAGAGATCGAGCAGATGCTCGCAACAATCGGAGTCGGCTCAATCGAAGAGCTTATCGGTGAGGTGATCCCCTCGAATATCCGATTAAAACAGCCTTTAGCTCTCCCAGAGGGGATGAGCGAGTATGAATTTACTGCCCACGTAGGCGCACTGGCGCAAAGCAACCAGCAATTCCGCTCATTTATAGGTATGGGCTACTACCCAACGGCAGTGCCCGCGGTAGTGGTGCGTAACGTGTTGGAGAACCCAGCGTGGTACACATCCTACACCCCATACCAAGCCGAGATCTCGCAAGGTCGCTTGGAGGCACTCTTGAACTTCCAAACAGCGATCCTCTCGCTTACGGGTCTCGAGATCGCCTCATGTTCGCTTCTCGATGAGGCTACGGCAGCTGCTGAGGCGATGCTTATGATGTTCGCACTGCGTTCTCGTGCAGCGATCAAGGAGGGTCGCAATCAACTTTTCGTAGATGAGAATATCTTCCCACAAACGCTCGACCTGCTGCTTACGCGCAGTGAACCTTACGGAATCGAGCTTATCATCGACTCGTTCGAGGGTTATGAGTTCACAGGCAAGGAGTTTGGTGCGGTGGTGCAATACCCAGCGGCTAATGGTCGAGTGTGCGACTATGCTGCTTTCACTGAGGCGGCTCATGCTGCGGGTGCGCTCGTAACTGCTGTTGCCGATCCTTTGGCCTTGGCGCTCTATAAAGCTCCTGCTCAGTGGGGTGCTGATGTGGCGGTTGGATCGACTCAGCGCCTAGGTTTGCCTATGGGTTTTGGTGGTCCTTCGGCTGGCTATATGGCTACGCGTGAGGCTTTTAAGCGCAATATCCCTGGACGTATCATCGGCGTATCGGTTGACCGTTGTGGTAATCGTGCACTCCGTATGGCGCTCCAAATGCGTGAGCAACATATCAAGCGCGAAAGAGCAACTTCGAACATCTGTACCGCTTCGGCTTTGATGGCCTCGATGGTTGGTTTCTACTGCGTGTACAATGGCGCCGAGGGTATGCTTCGTGCTGCTTCGACAGCTCACACGGCAGCCAAAAGTGTAGCTGCTGCTCTAACATCACTTGGCTATGCGCTCGCAACAGACAACTTCTTCGACACAATCGAAATAGAGGCGGAAGTAGCAGTGGTTCAATCTCTTGCCCTAGAGCGTGAGATCAACTTCTTCTACCCATCCGAGGAGCGCGTAAGAATCTCATTCGACGAGGTGACAACCCCTGAGGAGATCGAGGCGGTAGTTGAGATCTTCACCCTAGCTAAGGGTCGCAAGCCTAAGAAGGTAAAGATGATCTCTGCAGTCGAGATCGACGAGTCGGTAGCTCGCACATCGCCAATCTTGACCGAGGAGGTATTCTCGAAATACCGCAGCGAGAGCGATATGATGCGCTATATCAAGCGCTTAGAGCTTCGCGATATCTCGCTAGCCAACTCAATGATTCCACTCGGATCATGCACTATGAAGCTCAACGCAGCGGCAATTATGCAACCAATTTCGCTCGCAGGATTTCAAAATATCCACCCATTTGCCCCAGAGTCGCAAGCTAGTGGCTATATGGCACTTATCGAGGAGATGGAGCGTGATCTCTCGACAATCACAGGCTTCTCGGCCTGCTCACTTCAACCAAATTCTGGTGCAGCAGGTGAGTACTCAGGTCTTATGGTGATCCGTGCCTACCACCAAAGTCGTGGCCAAGGCTATCGCAATATCGTCCTTATTCCTGATTCAGCACACGGAACAAACCCTGCTTCGGCAGCTATGGCCGGCATGAAGATCGTAGGTGTGAAGTGCGATGCTCAAGGAAATATCGACGTGGAGGATCTTAAGGCTAAGGCTGAGGCAAACGCTTCGGAATTGAGCTGCTTGATGGTGACTTATCCATCGACTCACGGTGTGTTCGAGAGCCGTATTCGCGAGATTGTCGACGCGGTGCATGATGCTGGTGGTCAGGTATATATGGATGGTGCGAATATGAACGCTCAGGTGGGTCTAACCTCTCCAGGTTATATCGGAGCCGATGTTTGCCACTTGAACCTTCACAAGACCTTCGCCATGCCTCACGGTGGTGGTGGCCCAGGCGTTGGCCCAATCTGTGTGGCGGAGCACTTAGCTGAGTTCCTTCCATCTCACTCTATCGCACAGACGGGTGGCGAGAATGGAATCACTGCGGTTTCGTCGTCTCCATGGGGCTCGGCACTATTGTTGCCTATCACCTACGGATATATCAAGATGTTGGGTGGCGATGGACTTCGCGAGGCGACTCAAATGGCGATCCTCAATGCGAACTATATCTCGGCAGCTCTGCGCGGTGACTTCCGCACATATTATAGCGGTGAGAGCGGCTACGTGGGTCACGAGTTGATCCTCGATCTAACCAACTTCAAGAAGGATTACGGTTGCGACTGCTCGGACGTTGCGCGTCGTTTGATGGACTACGGTTTCCACGCTCCGACCCTTTCGTTCCCCGTTCATGAGACTCTTATGATCGAGCCAACCGAGAGTGAGGGCAAAGAGGAGATGGATCGTTTTATCGAGGCTCTACGTTCGATAAAGGCTGAGTGTGAGGCAATTGGCGACCAGGCGGATAACCTTTTGGCAAATGCTCCCCATACCTCGTTTGAGATCGCTGGCGAGTGGACACATCCTTACTCTCGTGAGGCGGCAGTATTTCCACTCGAGTGGGTTCGCTGCTCGAAGTTCTTCCCATACGTCTCGAAAATTGATGGCGGATATGGCGACAGAAACCTTTGTTGCCGATGTCAATAAATTGTTGTACCTTTGTGCACTAAAATAATTTTTAATACAAAATAGAATGAAAGTAGAAATGAATAAGATGGTGGCTGTGAACTACACGCTAACTGTCGATGGCGCGATTGCTGATCAATCACGTGAGGGAGCACCCCTAGAGTTTATCATCGGTTCAGGCATGATCCTTCCTAAGTTCGAGGAGGCTATCATGGGCAAAGAGGTTGGCGAGTCTGTTGCCTTCACTTTGGAGGCTGCTGATGGTTACGGCATCGTTCACGCTGAGGCTATCGTGGATCTTCCACGCCAAATCTTCTGTGATGAGAGTGGTCAAATCGCTGATATGGTTGTAGTTGGCAACGTGTTGCCTATGAGCTCGGCGGATGGTCAACAAATGCCTGGTACCGTAGTTGAGATCGGTGAGGAGTTCGTGAAGATGGACTTCAACCACCCAATGGCTGGCAAAACCCTTAACTTCGAGGTTGAGGTGGTATCGGTTCGCGACGTGACTCCTGAGGACTTGGCTCCAAAAGGTAGCTGCGGATGTGGCTGTGGCGACCAAGGCGGTTGCGAGGATGGCGGAAGCTGCGGTTGCGACGAGGGTTGTTGCAACTAATCTCTCAAGATTTTTTGAATATGCGACGAATGGGGCTTGGGCTCTGTTCGTCGTTTTTTTTGTTCCTTGAGCCGCTCGCTTACGTTGGGGACTGGCCTAACAGCGGCCGGCCGCCAAGCGAGATACTGTGTTAAAAAGCAAATAAAAAGAGGATTATTTTGTATTTTTCTTAAAATTATTTACATTTGTATTGACGAAGGAAGGGTTCATTCGACTTGTCGGACT
>JBCQVS010000032.1:0-24572 GCA_047172885.1 Rikenellaceae bacterium
AACACACAAATAAATATCAACAAAATCACCTGAATTTTATGGTCGACCTGCCTGAAATCGCGGTTTCATGGGGGTATGCCTATTTTGGGTGTATACCTGCTACCCTGCTACCCTGCTACCCTGCTGGAGTATATTGCGTTAGATCCACTAGCTCTTGTAGATCCCAGATCAAGTCTGGGATGACGGGAAAAGAGGGCGGGTCAAGGAAAATGAATCGGGTTTGGGCTCTGGGATGACGGGATAAAATGTCGGGTCAAGGGGGGGCTGGGATGACGCACAGGCGGGTTGTTTTCGTGTATTGCAGATCTTCGATCTGCTCGCCCTCGGCGCACTTTTGTTCCAAAAGTGCTTTTTTAGGAGGGAGGGCGAAAAGCTAGGGACTGGCCTAACAGCGGCCGGCCGCCAAACAAGTTTGGATACGGAAAGCGGAGCTTTCCTTACTCCATAACCAAAGAGAGCATCCCTTCTGAGAAATATTCTTCGTACCCCCCAGCCAGATCATCAAAGATAAAATAGACCTCAGCATCCACCAACGACTCAGCCACCTCCACAGCTCGCTCCGAACCTAGAGCCATAAACATAGTCCCATAAGCATCCGCCAGGGCGCAAGTGGGAGCGATAACAGTGGCCGACAACAAAGACGAAACCTTGCTGCCGCCAGTAGTCGGATCTATCGTATGCGCAATCTTATTCCCCTCACTATCAAGATAAAACCTGCGATAATTTCCCGAAGTTGCCATAGCCCGAAAAGGCGACGATGCAGGGATAGCGATCCGCTTCTGCAAAAACTCCCCATTGCTCATATTCCCATCAAAAGGCGATTCGATGCCAATGCGCCAAGGATTCCCCTGCGGGTTCGAACCTCGGCAGACAATCTCACCACCGATATCGACCATAAAATTCTCGGCGCCCATGCTCTGGGCAAGCTCCGCGATGCGATCGACAACATACCCCTTGGCAATCGAGTTCAAGTCAATCTGCGTGCGAGGATCTTCGCGAACGAGGGTGTGTCCCTGAATAGATATCTTCTCGAAGCCGACAAACTCCAAAATCGAGTCAATATTAGGCTCAGCAACTCTCTCCTCCTTCGATCCAAAACCCAAGGCCTTAACCAACGGCGCAACAGTCACATCATAAGCCCCACCACTCACGCGGCTCACCGAGTCGCTAAGCTGCAAATTGTAAACAATGCCAGGCGAAAGCGAATCGCTCTCCCCACGATTTATGCGGCTCAGCTGCGAGGCAGGATCAAAGAGCGACATCTCGGCCTTGAACTCCACATCGAGCCGCATAGCCTCAGCATAGAGCTCGGCAGGCGTGGTATCAATATCGGCGACAATGCGCAGCGTAGTGCCGAGCATAGCCCCTTCGACAGTGGAAAATTGTGGTTGCTCGGTGCCGCAGCTACTCAAGAAAAGTGCCGCTAGAGCTATGTGTGAAACGATTTTTTGCATCTTTAGTGAAAATTATTTTGGTAAAAATAGAGATTTTTTGGCAAATTTCGGCCAATCTGGGTTAAATATCGAAAAAAAAGAGCCTAGTGATTGCGTATTAATAATTTATGTCGTACCTTTGCCCCAACGCTCTGGCGTGATTACGAGTAAGGGTAATTCGTCGTAGAGTGGAATTTAATACATTAAAAAAATGGCATATTTAACACCAGAGAAAAAGCAAGAGCTTTTTGGTAAGTACGGAACGTCTAACACTGATACAGGTTCTCCAGAGAGCCAAATCGCATTGTTCTCATACCGTATTAGCCACCTTACCGAGCACCTTAAGAAAAACCGCCACGACTTCGGAACACAACGTTCTTTGTTGGCTATGGTTGGAAAACGTCGTAAGATGCTTAACTACTTGAAGAACAACGATATCGAGCGCTACCGTGCGATCCTTAAAGAGTTGAACCTTCGTAAGTAAAAAAGGTAAAATAAGGGTTGCAGCTTTATCGAGAGGCTGCACCCTTATATTTTTTAAGGTGCGCCATCCATTTATTGAGGCTGCACCCTTATATTTTATTACCTATTGGATGCAAAAGAAATAAACAAATAGAAATTATGGAAGGACAAGAATTGTACAACATTGTACAAAAAACGATCACTCTAGCCGATGGCCGTGAGATTCAGATCGAAACAGGAAAATTGGCTAAGCAGGCAGATGGTGCCGTAGTTGTAAAGATGGGCGACACAATGCTCCTCGCAACAGTAGTAGCCGCAAAAGATGCAAAACCAGACACCGATTTTATGCCATTGCAGGTGGAGTACAAGGAGAAATACGCTTCATGCGGACGTTTCCCAGGTGGCTTCATGAAGCGTGAGGCACGTGCTAACGACAGCGAGATCCTCGTTGCTCGTCTTATCGACCGTGCACTACGCCCACTTTTCCCTGCGGATTACCACGCTGACGTATTCGTTACCGTGAACCTAATCTCGGCTGACAAAGATATTCAACCAGATGCGCTTGCAGGTCTAGCAGCTTCGGCAGCTCTTGCAGTATCTGACATCCCATTCCAAGGCCCAATCTCTGAGGTTCGTGTGGCTCGCAAGAATGGTGAGTTTGTAATCAACCCTAACTTCTCGGAGATGGCCGATGTAGACCTCGACATCATGGTTGCAGGTACTATCGACAACATCATGATGGTAGAGGGTGAGATGCTTGAGGTTTCAGAGGAGGTTATGCTTGAGTCAATCAAGGTAGCTCACGAGGAGATCAAGAAACACTGCCAAGCTCAAATGGAGCTTATGGAGGCGGTAGGCACAACCGTAAAACGCACATACTGCCACGAGGATTCAGATCTTGAGCTTCGCGACCGTATCGTTGCTGAGCTTTACGACAAGGCTTACGCAATCGCAACAAGCGGCACTAAGAAGCACGAGCGCTCAGAGGCATTCGAGGCTTTGGAGGCAGAGTTCATCGCAGCATTCCCAGAGGAGGAGCTTGATGGTAAGCTTACTCTAATCAAGAAATATTTCCACGACGACGTACTTAAGAAGGCTATGCGTAACATGATCCTTGACTTGGGTCAACGTCTCGATGGCCGTCGTACCGACGAGATCCGTCCAATCTGTTGCGAGGTAGGTTACCTTCCTGCAGCTCACGGTTCGGCAATCTTCACTCGTGGTGAGACTCAATCACTTACAACAGTAACTCTAGGTACTAAGCTCGACGAGAAGCAAAAGGATGAGGTTTTGGTAACTGGCTCAGAGCAATTTGTGCTTCACTACAACTTCCCTCCATTCTCAACTGGCGAGGCTCGTCCACAACGTGCACTTTCGCGTCGCGAGATCGGTCACGGTAACCTTGCTTGGCGTGGTCTTAAGCCAATGGTGCCACTAGGGGAGGAGAATCCTTACGCAGTGCGCGTAGTGTCGGATATCTTGGAGTCTAACGGCTCTTCATCTATGGCTACTGTATGTGCTGGTACTCTTGCACTTATGGATGCTGGTGTGAAGCTAAAGAAGCCAGTTTCTGGTATCGCTATGGGTCTTATCTCAGACTCGGCATCGGGCAAGTGGGCTGTACTTTCTGATATCCTTGGTGACGAGGATCACTTGGGAGATATGGACTTCAAGGTGACAGGAACAACCGAGGGTATCACTGCAACACAGATGGATATCAAGGTTGATGGACTCTCATACGAGGTGTTGGCTGCAGCATTGGAGCAAGCTCGCGTAGGTCGTCTACACATCCTTGGCAAGATCACTTCTTGTATCTCTGAGCCACGTGATGACTACCGTCCATTCGTTCCACGTCTAGTGCAGATCGCTATCCCACAAGAGATGATCGGTGCTATCATCGGACCTGGCGGTAAGATCATCCAAGATATTCAAAAGACAACAGGTACAACAATCACCATCACTGAGGTGGATCAAAAGGGTTTGGTCGACATCTTCGGACTCGACAAAGACTCTTTGGATGCTGCACTAGCTCGCATCAAGGGCATTGTGGCGATCCCAGAGGTGGGTGAGGTATATAACGGAACTATCCGCTCAATCGTGGCATTCGGTGCCTTCGTGGAGATCATGCCTGGTAAGGATGCCTTGCTTCACATCTCGGAGATCGACTACAAGCGCTTCGAGACTATGGACGAGACTGGCCTGAAAGAGGGTGAGAAGATCGAGGTGAAATTGGTGGGCGTAGATCCTAAGACCAATAAGCTGAAACTCTCTCGCAAGGCTCTTCTTCCTAAGCCTGAGGGCTGGGTGGAGCGTGAGCGTAAGCCTCGTGAGGATCGCGGCGAGCGTCGTGAGCGTCGTCACCGTGACTAGGTTTCGTTAGTTGCTGTCCTGGGGACTGCCCTGCGCGGGCGGCGGCGGGGTGCTCCCCGCGGAGCTGTACTTTTGTTGCGGCTTGGGGCGCTGATCCTTTGGATCATCGAAATAGAAAATGTGTGTTTATTAGTTTTACGAGCGAGCTCGATACTAATAAACGCACATTTTCTATTTTTTTTGCTTCGCAAAAATCTCCCCAAGTCGAGTGGCAGCTTACGTTGTCAACACATGTTAATTGTAAGGAAAGCTCCGCTTTCCGTATCCAAGCTTGCTTGGTGCCCGCGCGGCATTAGCGCAGTCCCAGGTCAATCGCCCTCCCTCCTAAAAAGCACTTTTTTGAAGAAAAAGTGCGCAGAGGGCGAGCAGCTCGCAGAGCTGCAAAATAAACACACTCCCAACTCCTAAAATTTACCAACTTCCCCCGAAAAAAACCACTCCCCTCATTGCACGTTTGATTTTAATTTAATATATTTGCATATTCTTAAAATTCGCGGATTCCGCCTATGTGGGGCGCGAGTAGGATGTAGAATGAAATTAACACAAAACAATAAACAAAACAAAAATTATGAAAAGACTCGTTAATTTGAGCATTGCGCTTTTTGCGTTCGCAGCGATGGTTAGCTGTAGCGGAGCAAAGAACTTTGGTGACATGGATAACGGCTTCGGCGATGGCTCGAACCTTATCGACATCACATGCAACCCTGAGGTTCTTACCCTTACCAATGGTATCGTAGGTACAACAGTCACTGTTGACTTCCCTGCAGACTACTTCGAATCTTACGTTATCGCTAAGGTTACTCCAGCTATCGTTTACGAGAGTGGTGAGACTGTGGGTGCTCCATTCTACTACCAAGGTTCATCGGTTGATGATAACTACACTGTGGTTAGCTCAAACGGTGGCAAGTACACTCAAAAAGTAGAGTTCCCATACTCTGAGGAGATGAGACTCTCTGAGCTTCAACTTCGTATCGAGCTTCGCAACGCTAAGAAGGCGAAGTATGGTTACTACCTAGTTAACGCTAACACTGGCGAGCTTTTGTCAAAGAGCGAGGATGCAATCGTTGCGGCAGCACCATCTGCTGAGGCTACTGCACTTTACAACGTATGTGGTTTGGTTGTAGCAAAGGGTGTTAACACGCTTCAACAAGATATCAAGTACGGTCAGTTGATGGACGTTATGCCAAACAACTACAAGGCTGTAACTTATGAGGTAGCTAAGGCTAGCATCAACTACGGCATCAACTCATCGACAGTGAAATCGTCGAACCTTACAGACTCTCAAATGGCAGCATTCAAGGATGTTGTAGCGGCAACTCAAGACAACGCGAAGGCTTCACAAACAGTCTCTGCTAACGGTTACGCATCACCAGACGGTCCAGAGAAATTCAACGACAAGCTATCTTCGGCACGTTCGTCATCTGCACAAAAGGCAATGAGCAAGTTCTTCTCGGAGATGGGTCTTGAGGCTGACGCAGCTGCATATGGTGAGGATTGGGACGGCTTCAAGGAGTTGGTTCAAGCATCGAACATCAAGGACAAGAACCTTATCCTTCAAGTGTTGAGCCTTTACGACTCATCTGTTCAACGTGAGGCTGAGATCAAGAACCTATCGAACGTATACTCTGAGCTTAAGACAGATATCCTTCCAGAGCTTCGTCGTGCACAAATCGTGAGCAACATCAGCATCAACGGCAAGACTGACGACGAGATGATGGCTTTGGTAGCTACTAAAGATTACTCTGAGCTAACTAACGAGGAGCTTCTTTACTTGGCTGAGTCGGTTATCGAGGATCCAAAGAGTAAGCTTGACGTGTTGAAATACACAGCTAGAGAGTACAACGACCCACGTGCGTATAACAACATGGCAGTTATCTTGGCTAAGCAAGGCAACTCTGAGGCTGCACTAGATGCATTCGAGAAGGCTACTGCTGCTGGTGCTTCTGACGCTACAATCAACAAGAACTTGGTTCTTGCAAACCTTGACAACGACAACTACGCTGAGGCTAAGAAGTACACTGCTGACGCTGAGGCATCGTACGCTGTTGCTGCTGTGGAGGGTAACTACGCACAGGCTGCTGCTAACTTCGAGGGTTATAACAAGGCTATCGCGAACATCATGACTAACAACTACAGCGCTGCTAAGGCTGCTATCGCTGATTGCAAGTGTGCTGACGCGAACTACTTGCGTGCTGTTATCGCATCGGCTGAGGGTGAGACTTCTGCGGGTATTGGTTACATCACGCAGGCTGTAGCTGCTAAGCCAGAGTTGGCTGAGAAGGCTAAGAGTGACGTTAACTTGGCTAACCTTTTTGAGGCTGGTTTGACACTATAATAATCTCGCACGAGATTTAGGGGAGGAGCTTAATGGCTCCTCCTTTTTTTTGTGTCGTAGGGTGAGAAACGAAGTTTTCCATCCAAACTTGTTTGGTGCCCACGCCGGCATTAGGCGTAGTCCTCAACGAAAGCAAGTAGGAAAACAACCCCAAAACAACCCCAAAACAACCCCTAATGTAAATGATAATGATAATGATAATGTAAATGTTAATGTAGTTTTACATACATATACACTTTATTTTAATAGATACTATCTACCTCTACACAGTAAGTAACCTACTATTTAAAAGGGATAGAGGGGTTCCGTATGCCCAAGCCAGCTCCGTGTATTATAGTGTAAATTAGCCGATTTGTGAACGACTAGCCAAGCACCGTATCCACCCTCTCCTTTAAGTCTATTCGATCGCGAGCAATCGTTAAATCCTATAAAAAGAATGATACGGACTTAACTAAATCCGTGTTCGAGGTACTGGTACACCTATATTAACAGACTAAGCAAGCCCGTACCATATAAATACAGTACGAGCGTTGCACTTAAGCCTCTCGTTAATATCAGAAAATTACCAGTTTTCGAACACAAGATCTTACGCGAATGCAAAAATAATATTTAAAATTCGGATCCCTCCGAAAAGTTTTCTCCTGCAAAGATATAGCTTTTGTGGCTACTTCCCAAATTATTTTTTTCGCAAATTTAGTTTGCTTACTGCCCTAATCGCGGGCGGCAACCAAACGAGCCTGGATCCAAAAACTTCGTTTTTGAACCTAAATAAATTAATCGTTTGCGAAAATTAGCAGAATTCAAATATTATTCGTACCTTTGCGGGCAACAAAAATCTAAAGTCGGCTATGTCATTTATAGAGGAAAAGGTGCAAAAGGAAGGACTCACATTCGATGATGTCCTATTGGTTCCAGCCTATTCAGAAGTGGTTCCACGCGATGTCTCAATCGAGAGTCGCTTTTCACGCAACATCAAACTTAGTGTGCCCGTAGTTTCGGCTGCCATGGACACAGTAACCGAAGCCCCACTAGCGATCGCAATTGCGCGCGAAGGCGGTATCGGCGTGATTCACAAAAACATGTCTATCGAGCAGCAAGCAGCGCAAGTGCGTAAGGTTAAACGTGCCCAAAATGGTATGATCAACGACCCTATCACAATCTCGAAGCAGAACTCTGTGGGCGATGCGCTAGCACTCATGAAAGAGAATAAAATCGGTGGTATTCCCGTGGTTGACCCCGCAGGAATGTTGATCGGTATCGTCACAAACCGTGACCTGCGCTTCCAAACAGATATGGAGCGCAAGATCGAAGATGTGATGACAAAGGATAATCTTATCACAACACGTAGCTCGGATGTGAAGGAAGCTGCCAACGTATTGCTACTCAATAAGATCGAGAAGCTACCCGTGGTAGATGCCTCAGGCAAACTTATGGGTCTTATCACCTACAAGGATATCACCAAGGTCAAGGACAACCCACTAGCGTGCAAGGACGAACTAGGTCGACTTCGCGTAGCGGCAGGTATCGGAGTCACTGCCGACACCATGGATCGTGTGGATGCCCTCGTGGAGGCCGACGTGGATGCCGTAGTGCTCGACTCTGCGCACGGACACTCGGCAAATATCGTTAATATGCTCAAAACCATCAAGGCGAAGTACCCTGCACTAGATGTTGTCGTGGGTAACATCGCAACTGCTGAGGCTGCCACATACCTTATCGAGGCAGGTGCCGATGGCGTCAAGGTGGGTATCGGACCAGGCTCAATCTGCACCACACGTATCGTGGCAGGTGTCGGTGTGCCTCAGCTCACTGCGATCTTCGATGCTGCTAAGGCGGCTCACGCACTCGGCGTGCCAGTGATCGCGGATGGAGGACTTCGCTACTCGGGAGATGTCGTGAAGGCACTCGCAGCAGGTGGCGACTGTGTGATGATCGGATCTATGCTTGCAGGAGTGGAGGAGTCTCCAGGTGAGACCATCATCTACAACGGCCGTAAGTTCAAGAGCTACCGCGGCATGGGATCTATCGAGGCGATGAACAATGGCTCGAAAGATCGATATTTCCAAGGTGAGGAGAAGAATTCAAGCAAGTTTGTTCCCGAGGGAATCGTGGCCCGCGTGCCATTCAAGGGAACCCTTGCAGAGACCGTATATCAGCTCGTAGGAGGCCTCAAGTCGGGTATGGGATACTGCGGTGCCCAAACCATCTCGGCACTCCAACAAGCGAAATTTATACGTATCACATCGTCGGGCGTGCTCGAGAATCACCCTCACGACGTGACTATCACTCAGGAGGCTCCTAATTATTCGCGAGGTAACTAATTGTTGGTTGGGGTTCTTGGGGACTGTCCTGCGCGGACGGCGGCGGGGTGCTCCCCGCGGAGCTATAACCTCTTGCGTCTTGGGGCGCTGATCCTGTTCGGATCATCGAAATAAAAAATGTGTGTTTATTAGTTTTACGAGCGAGCTCGACACTAATAAACACACATTTTCTATTTTTTTTGCTTCGCAAAAACCTCACCCAAGTCGAATTGTAAGGAAAACGCAGTTTTCCGTATCCAAACTTGTTTGGTGCCCGCCCGGCATTAGGGCAGTAAGCAAGCACCCCTACAAACAATTATTCTTAGGCATCCCCGCACGTTCCAGCTCGCAATCCTTCTCCTCCTTGAGTTTATCGTCCTCCTCCCATTCGAAGTGAGGGAATATACTCTGTCCTCCGAGCCCAAATCGGGTGTAGGTGATCGGCAGGTTGCGGCGCAGGAACATCTCCTCGTAGGCGGTCTTCACCGAGAGGGTCTCATCTGCATATCCCGAGCCATAGATGTCGTCGTTAGCGACCTCGAGAGGCAGCGAGAAGTGGCGCACAACCTCCTGCGTATACTCGTAAAGGTGCTTCGAATCGCTCTTCAAGTTTATCACGCCTGTGGGCGAGAGCATCTGCGCATAACGCTCCAGGAAGAGTGGCGATGTGAGTCGCTTCTTGGCTCTGCGGCGCTTGAGCTGTGGGTCGGGAAATGTGATCCAGATCTCGGCGATCTCGCCTGGCGCAAAGAAGGAGTTGATAAACTCGATGCGTGTGCGCAGGAATCCCACGTTGGTCATCCCTGCCGCTGTGGCCTGCTTAGCTCCGCGCCACATGCGGGCACCCTTGATGTCGATGCCGATGTAGTTGTGCGAAGAGTCGCGTGCGGCAAGTGCCACGGTGTACTCACCCTTTCCACATCCCAGCTCGAGGATTATCGGCTTGCCATTCTTGAAGAATGACGATGCCCACTGCCCCTTGAGCGGATGATCCTTATGAAAAATATCCTCAAATTCTGGCTGCACAAAGCAGTCGAAAGTTAGGTTCTCGGCAAATTTGCGTAATTTATCTTTTCCCATTTTTTAATTTACATTTATATCAACTGTCTCAACCCCAATGGCCATCACCCCGCGGTAGATGTGTTGAGGGGTGAAACTTATGGAGTACTCGCCACACTGAGACCACCTCACATCGTGGCGATATATGGCCGAGGCGAGATCATGCGACTTGCTCGCTGCGGGGATCTGCATGGTAAACGGCTCGCTCCACTGCACCCCATCGGGCGCGGTTACAGTGATCATCATCTCGAGGCTACGGCTCTGCAAACGCTCACCATAGCGGGCTAAAAGCTGCATCGAGCAGGTCGAGAGAGTATCCTCGGGGCTCACCGTGAAGCGCACTTCGACAGGTGAGCTCCACCCATCGGAGTCGACGTCCGTGAACATAGCTCTCTGGGTCGAGATTCCGCACCCCACCGTGAGCAAGATCATTGCTAGAGATACTATTTTTCGCTTCAGCGACATCCTTTTCTACTCCTTCTTTGCCTCTGGTGCCGCTTTGCGCTCACCTCCGTTATTTTGATTTTGGCCTCCTCCCTGCTCTGCTGGGCGTGGTTTGAGGTTGCGGTTGTTGCGGTTGTTTGCTCTACGTGGAGCACCTTCGCGCTTCTCGCCTCCCTCACGCTTCTCGGTTGGGGCTGTTGGTTTCTCTGCTACTGGAGCTGCTCCTTGAGCTCGCTCACTACCCTGCGCCTGCTTTTGTCGTGGGGCGTTGTTGTCGCGGCGGTTGTTGTTTTGTCGACGACGATCGTTGCCCGCGTTGCGTGGTGCTCTTGCGTTCTCTGGAGTCGCTGCTTTGTCGGCTGCTTGTGTTGACTCTGGAGCGTCGGCAGGTGCTGCGTTAGCTCGATTTGGTCGACGCTCGCCCTTGTCACGACCACCCTTTCTGTCGCGTCCTCCACGGCCTCGCGAAGGTCGCTTAGCTGAGTCGAAGCGGGTTATGCTATCCTCGGTAGAGCAGAATTTAGGCTCCTCGGAAGGTTTCGGGATATCCTCCTCACGTTGCAGTTGGTCGACCTTCTTACCCTGCTTGTTGACGTTGATAATCTCCCACACGCGTGAAACGGGCAGGGTGATCATATTCACTATCGCGTCGCTACTGCTACTAAATGACATCGTGCGAGCAAGGATATCGTTCTTGATAAGGTAATACTCACCATCGAGGGCTTGCAAAGGCTCACGCAAGCGTGGGAACTCCTTGCGAGCATCAGCATAAGTGTCGTACTCATACATCATGCAGCACTTGAGCTTCGAACATTGACCGATGAGCTTCTGCGGATTGAGTGAAATCTCCTGCATACGCGCAGCATTGGTTGTCACACTGGTGAAGTTCGACATCCATGCCGAGCAACATAGCTCGCGACCACAAGGGCCAATGCCGCCAATCTGACCAGCCTCCTGACGAGCACCAATCTGCTTCATCTCGATGCGGATATGGAACTTGTCGGCAAAGACCTTGATAAGCTCGCGGAAGTCGACACGCTCGTCAGCGATGTAATAAAATATCGCCTTGATGCGGTCACCCTGGTACTCCACATCGCCAATCTTCATGTTGAGACCCATATCGGCAGCGATCTGTCGCGAGGCGATCATCGTCTCGTGTTCCAAGCCGATTGCCTCCTGCCACTTCTCGATGTCGTATGGTTTGGCCTTGCGGTATATCTTTTTGAATTCGCCATTGAAGGGGCTGAAGCCCGTTCTTTTGATCTGGCGTGCCACCATGTCGCCCATTAGCGAGATGGTGCCTATGTCGTGACCCGGTGATGACTCGACAGCAACGATGTCACCTACTTTCAGGTCGAGACCGTGAACATTCTTGTAGAACGAACGACGGGTATTTTTGAATCGGACCTCGATGATATCTGTGGGCAGATTGTTGGGGTATTCTCTCAGCCAATCGCTCTCGCGGTGCTTGTAACTCTCTTTGTGCTCCCAAGCCTGAGGCTCGCTACCGCAGTTACAGAATACTACTCCACGCTCTATATCGGGTCTGTTTTTACATTTACAGCTCATTTTGTTGATAATTTTGTGTAAAGATAGTAAAATTTTTCTAGACTCCAATATTTGGGGATTGGAGATTTGACTCGCGGGTGGGTTGTTTTCGTGTATTGCAGATTCCTTGAACCGATCTTTTCTCACATCAGCCCAGACTGCACATCGTTTCCTTCTTCCTTGACCCGCCCCCTTCTTACGTCATCCCAGACTTGATCTGGGATCTACAAAAGAAGGCGGTTTAAGTAATTTTTCGTTAGACCACTCGCTCTTGTAGATCCCAGATCAAGTCTGGGATGACGGGAATATATTTAATTTGCAGCCCGTTGGGCTGCTCGCCCTCTGCGCACTTTTTCTTCAAAAAAGTGCTTTTTTAGGAGGGAGGGCGAGGCTTGGGGACTGCGCCTAATGCCGGCGCGGGCACCAAACAAGTTTGGATACGGAAAACTGCGTTTTCCTTATATGAGTGCCCTTTGACGTCTGCGAATCCGAGCATAAAGCAGCACCGCCGCCGAGGTGAGCCCCACAATAAACCCGATATAGAGCCCCTGAGGCCCCATGCCCAGCGTAAATGCGCAGAGATATCCCACAGGGATGTTGAGCACCCAATAAGAGATCACCGCGATCGGCAGGATAATCTTCACATCCTGCATACCGCGCAGGATACCCACGCTGATGCATTGGAGTCCATCCGAAATTTGGAACAGCGCAATAAATATCAGCAGCACGGAAGCCATCTCGAGCATCTCCGCATTCGCGGTAAAGAGCTGCGGAAGGAGGTGTCGCAAAGAGATAAACACGAGCGCCGTGATGCTATTCCAAGCAAAGGCGAGGTGGTAGGCCGCCGACGAGGCGAGTTTCATCTGAGTGTAGTCGCGAGCACCGAGGCAGTGCGAGATGCGGATGGTGGTTGCCGAGCCCACCGCGAGCACGATCATAAAGGCGCAATTCATCATGGAAGTACCTATCTGGTTGGCTCCGATGGCATTAGCGCCAAATTGCCCCATCAAGATTCCCGAGACCACGAAGGCCGAGCACTCGAAGAAGACCTGCGAGGAGATAGGCAGACCCATAAGTATAAGTCGCTTGGAGTCTGCGAGTTGCAGCTCGCGAAACTTGAAGGTGTCGAAGTATCGGCGGAATCGCTTCACCGAGAGGAAGAAGCCGAAGATCACGGCAGCCTGCAACACTCTCGAGATCAGGGTTGCTGTGCCAGCACCCACAACACCCATCTCGGGCATACCCCAATGGCCACCAATCAGCAGGTAGTTGAGCAGGACGTTGACAGCGTTGCACGCAACGACGATATACATGGTGGTCTTGGTGTTGCCCAACCCCTCGAGAAATTGCTTGAAGGTGAAGAAGAACATGATGGGGATCTGGCTCCACACCAGCGTCTTGTAGTATGGGATAGCCATGGCGACCACCTCCTCGGGTTGCCCCATATGGTGCATAAGCGGGATAAGTGCGAATTGCAGGAGCATCGCCAGGAGTCCCATCGCGGGAAAGAGCACGAGGCTATTGCCCAAATATCGGGCTGCCTCCTTGACCTTGCGCTGCACGAATAATTCACCCACGATAGGCGTAAGGCCGAAGGTGAGCGCCATAAAGGCGATGTGGATAAGGAAAAAGACCGAGCCTCCGAAGGATGCTGCGGCTAGGGGCAGGGAGTCCTCGCCTCCATATTGACCTACCATTATGTTGTCGGCCAGCTGCACCATTACTTGACCTAATTGGCTCATTACCACTGGAATGGCTAGGGTGAGGTTCGCTCGGTATTCTTGTTTGTATTTTTTTAGCATGTTGTTGTTTCTTACTGCCCTAATGCCGGGCGGGCACCAAGCAAGCTTGGATTCAAAAACTTCGTTTTTGTTCTAGATTTCGGCTACTACGAAGTTGCTGCCGCCTATGAAGATCATGTCGTCAAAGGTTGCTAAAGATTGCGCTTTTGCCACAGCCTGAGCAACATCGCCCACAACCTCACCCTGCAACCCAAACCCTTGAGCCTGAGTCATAAGCACCTCGGCCGCCAAAGCCCGCTGGCTAAAAGGCTGAGTGAAAATGTAATAGGCTCCCCGAGGAAAATGAGGCAAAATATCCGCCACATCCTTATCCGAAGCAAAGCCCAAAACGCAGTAAAGTTTACTATACTTGCAGGCGGCAATCTGCGCCGAAACCCGCTTCAAACTATGCGGATTATGCCCCGTGTCGCAAACCATAAACGGAGCGTCCCCCAACTTCTGCCAGCGACCCCTAAGCCCCGTAGACGAAGCAGTAGAAGCGACACCCTCAATCAAGGCTCGGCGGCTAATCGAAAGCGGAGTGCTGCGGTGCAAAAAATCCAAAGAAGCCAACGCCGTGATCATATTCTCCCGCTGATACTCACCCGCAAGGTCGATCTCCAAGCTAAAGAGAAAACGATCCGAATGGCGCTCAATGGTGAAGCACTGCCCTGCCTGGCTAGGCTTCTGATCGTGGCAGCTGAAGTGATCCTGAGCGAAGAGAATCGGAGAATTAAGCTCATGCGCACGGTGCTCAAAAACAGCGTTATAAGCATCATGGCGCTCACCCACAACCACAGGAACGCTCTTCTTGATGATTCCAGCCTTCTCGCCTGCGATAACCTCCAATGTATCACCCAAATACTCCTTGTGTTCAACGGCAACATTGGTCACAACGCTCAAGATCGGCGTGATCACATTCGTAGCATCCAATCGACCACCCAAGCCAGTCTCGATAATGGCGATCTCCACATGGTGGTGCGCAAAATAATCGAACGCCAGAGCGGTGGTCATCTCGAAAAACGAGAGCTGCAACTCCTCCATCTTGGCACGGTTGCGACTCACGAAATTGATCACCTTCTGCTTGGGAATCTCCTCTCCATCAATGCGAATTCGCTCGCGAAAATCATTCAAGTGAGGCGAAGTGTAGAGCCCCACGCAGTAGCCCGCTTCCTTGAGGACCGAGGCCAAGATATGCGAGACAGAGCCCTTGCCATTAGTGCCGGCAACGTGGATCGTGTAGAAGTTGCGCTGAGGGTAGCCTAGGTGTTTGCAAAATGATTTAATACGCTCTAAACCAGGCTTATACGCGTCGCTTCCAACCTCCTGAAACGAAGGCAATGAGGTGAAAAGATACTCTAAAGTTTGGGTATAATTCATCGTATGGATTGAAAATTAAACAAGGTGGTTCTTCCTGCGAATGCGGAAAACCATATAATTGAGTAGCGAGAGAATCGCTATAAAAATTGCAATTCGAGCGATGTAATCGCCATGCTGCGTGTAGAAAGTGATGCGAGAATTTAGCGCCACCGTGCCATCTAAAACACCACGCTCATCCCACTCCATCCGCTCGAGGCAGTCGCCCCTAGACGAGATAAATCCAGAGATGCCCGTGTTAGCACTTCGAGCAATAGCCCTTCGATGCTCCACAGCCCTCAAGGCCGACATCGAGAAGAGGTGTCGATAGCCTGGCGTGTTGTCCCACCAACAATCGTTTGAGATAATGAACATCGCCTCAGCGCCACCCTTGACAAACTCACCGTAGTAAGCTCCATACAGCGCCTCGTAGCAGATTGCCGTGCCAACCGTAGCCGCAGGATCTTCGAAGACAACCCTTTCGGTACCAACGCCCAACTGACCCAAGCTACCGCCCAAGTCGATGATCAGCGAGTCGAACTTTTTGAGCAGCGATGCAAACGGCATACTCTCGGTGCCGATCACCAACTTCGCCTTGTGGTGCAGCTTCGCCGAGCCACTTTGAGGCAGATATATTGCCGAGTTGAAGACATCGTAGTAGCCACTATTGTTCTTGCGTGCCGTAGCGCTTTGAGTTCCCTC
This sequence comes from Rikenellaceae bacterium, assembly GCA_047172885.1. GTDB lineage: Bacteria > Bacteroidota > Bacteroidia > Bacteroidales > Rikenellaceae > Alistipes. Next base: position 15,791 of record JBCQVS010000032.1, read on the forward strand.
CGAGTAGAATTTCACTGTCGAAACTCCCGAGATAAGTGCCGCGTGCGAGTAGTTTTCACCCATCACCTCGCGGATCTGCTCCACAAAGGGATTTCTATTTAAGTTGTTGGTATAGATGTAGCTAGGGAATGCGCACTCGGGCATAAGCACAAAGTCGGAATCCTCGCTGCCCATCGCGGCCAGCTCCAACAAGTTCTCCGCCTGCTCACGATCTCCTGGCCTATCCTCGCGTCCAAAATGGATATTCGGCTGCACCACGGTCACCTTGATCGAACCCTCCGCGGGCTCCTGGTAAGTCGCATACATCACCGCGGAAATTGCCAAGGGAATCGCCATCACTGCGGCCGCGGCAAGATTCATGCTTAGGCGGCGCGCCTGGATCGACTCATAGAGAATAACATTGGAGAGCAGCACCCAGAGAGAGCCTCCGAAAAGCCCTGTATACTCGTACCACTGTATCGCCCAAATATCCGATGAGAAGCCGTTACCTAGCAGCAGCCATGGCCACGAGAGGTTTGTGGAAGTCTCTGTATACCAATATTCTAATGCGATCCACAGCGAGATAAAGAGGGTGTATGAAAGTGCCTTAGTAGTTCGTTTCGAGAGCGTGTGAAAGGTCATAAAGGCAATCATCGAGAGTGTCGACGAGGCGATTGTTGCCGCCACAGGCCCTACGGGAGTAGCATTCCAAATCCACCATATCGTAGCTACGTTCCAGAGCACAAAGATCAGCAGTGCATGGCGGAACACGCTCCACCATCCTTTTCGAGAATCCTCAGCCTGATCACTAAGCCACAACAGTGGCACGAGCGCCATAAGTAGAGGCAATCCACTCGCACCTAACCACCCCAACGAAAGTAGTAGAGGTGAAAGGATAACAGCTATTGCTTTTCGCGACATATTACAACCTATTAAGTATTAGAGTGCAAAAGTACAACATTTTTTTGGGTTTGCATAATTGTAAAGGGGAAATATATTTCTATGTCAACCGTTGGTCGACATCCCCAAATCCTCGAGGGATCATGTTTGCCTTGAATTGATGCATTTTAGCCATCATTAGTGAATTTATTCATTGCCCAATCGAGGATATAAAAAATATTTTCTATCTTTGTGATTAAGTAGTGTAAAACAATTATTGCCATATTTTTAAAAGCACTCTTGGAGCGATATTTTTCACTATTAAATCTCAATATAGAATAACTATATTTTCAATTCAATAGCAAAAAATCTCATCTCCAATAGCACTCTTAAAAACACACCAATAATTATTTTACCCTACTTAATAGATTTTTTTAGCATTTTTATATGGATGTTTTACCGATCTGCGTATTCTTTAAACTACCCTGATATTATACCCGATACTTCAAATATGAACTATTTTAGGTTGAATTGAGCCTTTAAATAATCCCAAATATCAAATTTGGGATTGGATTTTAATATTTTTACTCTTTGGGATCGTATATTTAGTTTAATTTTGCATTACGATTATTTGTTATGAGCAAACATTAACCCATTAAATATTGAAACCAACAAAAATATCAGGATGAATTACTTTAACAAAATGATAATTGCACTTGCTGCAATTTCGCAAGTTGCATGCACTGGAGAATCTAAAGAGAGTTTCTCGGCTGATAAATTTCTAAAAATTGGAGTGGATAAGGTCACCGAGGCATGTGACAACTTAACTCAAGCAGATCGTTATCCTCGCTACATAGATCACGATCAAACTTCGTGGACTCTTGTTGGAGTTGACGACTGAACAAGTGGTTTCTATCCTGGGGTATTATGGCTAGCGTATGAGTATTCAGGCAATGAGCATCTTCTCGAAAGAGCCCAAGAGTTCACCGCATCTATTGCAAATATCGGAAAGCGTGAACCCCGTGACCATGATATCGGTTTTATAGTCTATCCGAGCTTTGTCAATGGTTACCGATTAACAGGCAACGAAGAGTACCGACAGGTTGCCTTGGCAGCAGCCGACACTCTGGCTACACTCTTTCGCCCCAAAGTCGGAGCTATCCACTCATGGCCATTCAAAGAAGAATATGAGCACAACACGATCGTCGATAATATGATGAACCTAGAACTATTGTTTTGGGCAGCAAAGAATGGAGGCGATAAGGAGAAGTTAGAGAATATCGCTATCCGACATGCGGAAACTACCCAAAAATATATCGTCCGTCCAGATAGTGCAGTCTACCACCTTGGGTCGTTCACCTACGAGGGTGAGTTCCTCAGAGGTGTTGCTCACCAAGGTTACGCCGATGAGTCGATGTGGGCACGTGGCCAAGCATGGGGAATCTATGGCTTTGCGATTGCCTATCGAGAGACTGGACGCAAAGATTTCTTGGCGACATCGATGAAGCTCGCAGACCACTTTATGAATCGCCTACCCGAAGATGGTGTTCCTTATTGGGATTTCGATGCACCGAATATCCCAAATGCAGCCAAGGATGCTTCAGCCTCAGCGGCAGCAGCCTCGGGAATGTTGGAACTATATCAACATTTGGAGGATAGGGCGTTAGCCGAGAAGTATTACAATAACGCCGTGCAGCTACTCTCAGCCATCTCGACACCAGAATATATTTCGGGAGATAGAAACGATGCTATCCTTACCCGTTCGACAGGTCACCACCCTAAAGGTTGGGAGATTGATGTGCCAATTGTCTATGCAGACTACTACTACCTCGATGCTCTATTGAAGCTAAATAGAATTAACAAAACTCGATAATCCCACAACACAATGAAAAAGAGATTAACTTTAGGGGTAGCACTACTTATTTTCACACTTTCTAACATTTGTAGCTATGCTGCTCAAAAGAGTGTAACCATCTCGACTATCGAGGAGCTGATTGCCTATGCTCAGCGAGATAACGTCAATGTAACGATGAAGAGTGGAGAGTATCACATTGATGACCCAAAGATGGGCAAGGTATTGGAGATCAATAGCTACAAAGCAACAGGAGCTTCAGGCGAAGTGCAGGAGCCGACAAAAAGAAAAGTATCAACAATATTGCACTTTTCGGGCAATAATAGTACCTATAATCTCGATGGTGTTGTGATTAAGCTAGGCGGTGAGCCTCGTGCTCAGACTACGACATCTACTGGGTTTGACCTCTTTGTATCGGGAAATAACAATGTTATCATAGGTCTAGCTATCGAGGATAAGAGCAGTGTAGCCACTACGGGAACAGATGCTGTAATGGCGCACGTTATGGGTGATGACAATATTTTGGATGGCGTGAGGCTATATGTCGAAGGTTCAGACCCATATGGTTATGGTCACTTGTTGGGTAAGGGTTACCCTTCGGGATTTGCTCCGCTGCATAAGCGTTCGTCGATGCTGATCTCGGGACGAAATACGAAGTTGTTGAATTGTACGGTTATAACACGTGCCTATGGTCACGGTATATTCATGCAGGGTGCCGTAAATACATACCTCGAGAATTGCTATGTCGAGGGTAAGATGCGTACCACAGACCATATGCTAGCCGAGACTAAGGGTGTTGCATACGAAGCGGGGTTTAAATCTATATATCCTCCTGGGATCTTTGAACCAAATCGTATGATGGCGCTCTCCGAAGATGGAATCCGCACCTACCCATACGGAGGATTTGTAGGTCGCTCGACAGAGGGAGTCACAGTAGTAAACTGTACGGTGAAGAATATGCGTTCGGGAATAGATCTAGGAGTTCACATTCCGCCAACTATTATCACTGGGTGTACAATGATTGAGTGTCAAGAGAAAGGGTATGCGATAGGCTCGCAAGCCGTAGTCCTCAACAGTCGTGGCGATGCTAAGTATGGTCCACTCTTAACTTTTCAGCGCAATGATGTAGAGAATTGCTATGTAGAGTTGGAGCTAATCCCCACAGAGAGCACATATAAAGTGACTCGCTTAGCGGAGATCAATGGAAAGGGTCATATCATTAAGTTGAGTAATGCAGATTCAGAGGGTCGCAAATCGTCACTGCCTATAGTCTTTGGAGAGTCTTTCTGGTCAGATGTTCACACCTTTCGTTTTCCTGATAATGACCCCTCGGAGTTCTCGGGAGCGTATGATGTAACTCTTATCAATGAGACGGGTATGCCGGTGGAGTTCAAGGCATTGAGCGGAGATAATAGAGTGCAGACAAATGGTGCAGTTGTGGAGGATTTGGGCACCAACAACAAAGTTGAAATGCTCTCTAAGTATGTCGAGGTATATAATCTCGGAGTTGCAGGTAACACCTCGGCTGACCTTGTTGAGCGTGTTGACCGAGATGTTGTTGCTTTACGTGCTGACCTTACCATTGTTATGGTTGGAACAAATGATATGTTGAATTCTCGCAAGGTTGTCTCGTATGATGATTATGAAAAGAACTTAACCACACTCATCGAGAAGGTCAAGGCGACAGGCTCGCAAGTGATGTTGCTCTCTGCGATCCCAGCCGATAGCCACTACCTCTTCGAGCGTCACGATAAGAGTAAATATGCAGGTCACCCAAGCGAGGTGATGGCTGCGGCTCGCGATATTGTGCAGGAGTTGTCGCTAAGATTCGATTGCTATTTTGTCGATCTCTTCGGTGAGTTTACTTCGCGTGGTTTGCCCCTACACAATGAGGATATCTATATCCGTAACGAAAAGAATAGCCGAGTGAAAGATGGCGTCCACCCAACAGCCGCTGGATACCAACTTATAGGAGAGACTATTTGGGAGTTTATCGAACGGAACAACCTCCAAACACAATATAAAAGGATCGTATGTTTCGGTGACTCAATCACAAAGGGAAGTGGTGCGGATGGTGCCGGAGGTGTGAATGGCAAAAACTACCCATCTTATCTTAATCAAAAGTTTAATGAATAACCCAAAGTCAAAGCCATGAAACTTAATTTTTTAAAAATAGGGCTGCTGATAACCCCGCTGCTACTTCTGCCCATTCTGCTCTTTGCCCAAAATGGCGACCAAGAGGCTCGATTCTCGACTCTGAATTGGATAATCCTGGCGGTGATGCTCTTCGGAACAACCTACATCGGTGAGAAGATCACCGGCAAGAGTAAGGGTGTCGATGACTTTTTTCGAGGAGGACAAAACTTACCTTGGTGGGCTGTGTCACTCTCGCTTATCGCTACAAAAACGAGTGTTGCGACATTTATTGCTGTGCCAGCCTTTGTATTCTCTCTGACGGGAGATATGAGTTATATTCAGATGACCATTGGTTTTATCTTGGGAAACCTGCTCTTCGTGTTTGTTCTTTTAAAGGAGTATTACCAAGAGAATATCTATAGTCCGTATGACTTTATCCAGAATAGATTGGGAAAGAGTGTGAGTCAACTCTCACGCCTATTTTTTCTTCTTGGAGCTACTCTAAGCCAAGGTGTTAGATTGGTCGGTACTGGTTTGGTATTGAGCGTTATCACGGGTCTCGATTCAATTACCTGCATCGTTATTGTGGCCTCATTTGCGGTAGTCTGGTCATATATCGGAGGTATTGCAACGGTTGTTTGGACCGACGTTATCCAATTCATAATCTTTATCTCGGGAGCGCTTTTTGCCCTCTACTTTGCTGTGGGTGGTATACCAGGCGGCTTTGGTGAGATTATAGCCATTGCCGATGCTAAGGCCAAATTGGTGCTTTTAGATCTCTCGATGGATCCAACTAAGACCTATACCTTGTGGGTCGGAATCTTCGGATCGACATTCTTCGAGTTTGGCTCGGACGCTATCGACCAAGTTACAACTCAGAGAGCCCTGTGTTGCAAAAACATCAAGGAGGCACGTAAGGCAGTAGCCTTTTCGGCTATCGGAGCCTCGACAACCTGGATTATGTTGCTAGTTGGTTTGGCTCTCGTTGCATTCTACCACATCAACCCACTTGGCCCTGAGATGGCTCAGGCGGTTATAAGTGAGCCAGATAAGATCTTCCCGTACTTCGTTATGACGCAACTACCGGATGGAGTCTCGGGACTTATTATCGCAGCGATGTTTGCCGCAGGAATCTCGACTCTGGATTCAGCCTTAGCTGCTCTCTCACAAACCACGGTGATGGGTGTAGGACCGCTCCTGTTCCCTAAGATGAAGACGATGGGCGATAAAAAGATAGTTCGCATCTCGAAATTTGCGATCGTCGTTTGGGGTATTATCCTCACGCTTCTGGGATGTTTGTTTAGTATGTCGCAGTCGCAAGGGTTGTTGTCCTTGGGCTTCAAGATGCCAGGATATGTATATGGAATTTTGATCGGTATTGCATTCCTATCGCTTATGCGCAAGGGTCGTTTCGGTGCGATATTAGTTGGCTCGATCTGCTCGGTGTCGTTTATTCTGTGGCTTAATTCTGTAGGTGTAAGTTCATTCTGGTGGTACCCTATGGGGGCTATTATCGTTATGGCGGTAACCCTATTTGATCATTATTTTATTCTAAAAAAAAAGATAAATCATGAAATCTTTGCAAAAATATAATGTTGTTGTAGTTGGTGGTGGTCCTTCGGGATGCCACACGGCCCTCGCTGCTGCCAGAGGTGGTGTAAAGGTGCTCCTTGTCGAGCAGTTTGGATTCCTAGGTGGTGCGCTTACCTCTATGGGAGTGGGGCCAATGATGAGCTTCCACAATCGCGATGCAGAGCAGGTGATATTTGGCTCGGCTCAAGAGTTGGTGGATCGTATGGTGGGGATGGGTGCCAGCACAGGGCATATCTTCGACACTACGGGATATTGCTCTACGGTGACCCCATTCGATAGCGAAGGGTTGAAAATCGCCTTAGAGGAGATGTTATTAGAGGCGGGTGTTGAGATCCTTTACCACACACGCTTAATCGATGCTGAGCGAGACTCGGAGTCGGGTAAAATCACCGCTCTAACGCTCCATAATAGAGGTGGCATGCAACGAGTAGAATCAGATATCTATGTCGATGCCTCGGGAGATGGCGAGCTGATCGAAAGAGCCGATATCGAATATACTCTAGGCCGAGAGGATGATAATAAAACTCAACCAATGACCATGAACCTTAAGGTTAGTGGCGTTGATAGTCAAAAGCTTAGAGAGTATATCGCTAATAATTGGGATCAGTTCGTAGACAAAGAGCGAGAGGGCGAAGGGGTCGAAATCCTCACTAAATCAAACCGCCTCTCGATGTGGGGCTTCTACGACCTATGGCAAAAAGCAAAGGATAATGGCGAGGTGTCGATTCCTCGCAACAATGTCCTTTTCTTCGAGACAAACTCACCGGGAGTCTATATCTTCAACACCTCACGAGTATTGGATCTAAACCCCACCGACGCATTTGATCTATCACGTGCCGAGACTATAGGTCGCAGGCAGTGCTGGGAGCTATTTAAGTTCCTCAAAAAGTATATCCCTGGCTTCGAGAATTCAACCCTTGTTGGTACCCCAGCACATATTGGAATTAGAGAATCTCGCCATCCAAAGGCCTTGTATGAGTTGCGTGCAGAGGATCTGATAAAGGGCATAGCTTTTGATGACCGCATTGCTCTAGGTGGCTATCCCATCGATATCCACTCGCCAGATGGAGGCGATACCGACACCACGCAGCTCGAAGGCAAGGGCATCTACTCGATCCCAGTAAGAAGCCTGCTTGTCGACGATTGCGAAAATCTACTTCTTGTAGGTCGCGCAATCGGTGCCGATCACCACGCGAGTGCCGCAATCCGCCTCACACCGATAGCGATGGCAGTTGGTCAAGGAGCAGGTGTGCTCGCTGCATTAGCTGTGAAAAGTTGTGTGATGCCGCATAAGGTTAGCTACTCACTCTTACGTGAAGGGTTACTCTCGGCAGGTGCAAGGCTCGACTATTAATGATCGATATAGTTTGATAGTTCTTAATTTTTTCCTATTTTTGTGTTAATTAAACTTAATAACACTTAAATCTTTTGTGCGTGCACCTCTATAAAAAAATATTATTGCTACTGCTACTTACTTTTTCTTTGAGAGGAGTAGTTCTAGCCAATACGGAGAGCCTACACATAACCACAAAAGATAATCTACAGAGCGACTATATAACCTCAATCTATAGAGACCCTCGTGGCGGAGTGTGGATAGGCAATGCCGAGGGGGTCTCTCTGTTTGATGGTGAGAGGGTTCGCCCTGTGGTTCTAGAGGATAAGAGTGGCAATGTTGCAAAGGTTCGGGTAAATAGGGTGGTTGGAGATTCCCTTAATCTTGTGATGTTGGCGACCGATATTGGCTTGTATACATTCGACAACAAACGCAACTCTTTCACCCTTAGCTATAGTAGCGAAAAGGCTATTCTTTCACTCTTGCGAGAGGATGATTATATCCTTTTGGGAAGAAGTGATGGTTTAGTCCTGCTCGATAAAAAGCACAATAAGGAGACTCTATTTTTGCCCCAAGAGAGAGTTGTAAATATTCTTCGCCACCCCAGCGGCACGATATATATATTGACCACCACATCTTTATACTCAATAGCCACTCTTCACGGAGAAGTGCTGCCGCATATAGAAGAGCTATTAGAGACTCAAGGAGGTATATTCTCGGATATGGCTATTGCCGATCAGAGCATATACATCAGCCAAGAGAGAAAAGATTCTCACTCTTTGCAACGTTACGATATCTCCTCATCGCAGGTAAAGTCTCTGCCCAATATCGAGAATACTATTATTCGCTCGCTATGCTTCAACGAGGATAAAACCGAGCTATATTGTGCAACAGATGGAGATGGGGTAATCGTATAATACTACCCCAAATTAGGACAGCAAGTTAAGATAGAAATAATTCGTATCTTTGTGTCATAACAACAGGGAAGAATGAGAAAGCGACACACCGCC
>JBCQVS010000033.1:0-23202 GCA_047172885.1 Rikenellaceae bacterium
GATGGGCGAATAGGTGCCGTATCGTGAAGCTTCAAGCCTGATTCAGCTGGCCAGCGACGAAGTTTAAACTCATATGTGCCCTCCTGCTCAACGCGAACCGACCAGTAACCGTTATCGGTGTATCCTGTTCTGATGTGGTTTTGTTGCCATGGGCTAGTCTTCTCGGTGTGCCAATCGTGGCAGTAGAGAGTCGTTGGGTTCTGCTTTGCGTTACCTAAGATAAAGTAAGGCTCCTCGGGGAAGTTTGGAGAGTTTGTCTCCCACCACTCATCATACGCAGCCGCGATCTCTTGGAACTTTTCGGGGAACTGAGCAGCTACATCGTTGCGTTGCTCAGGGTCGGTGCTCAAATCGTAGAGCTCCTCGCCATTGATTAGGCGCCATGTGCCCAACATTGCAGCTGTTCTAAACCACTTTATAGGTGCCTCATTACGATTCGAGTCGGTAACCACCAAGCGGTTTTTGAACTCCGAATCATCGCCATTCATTAGCGACACTAGGCTAGTTCCATCCATCTTGTCGGTCAATTCCTGAGCTACCTCCAAACCGCAAAGCTCGATAAGAGTTGGAAGAACATCGTAGTGCGCAGTAAGCTCGCTAAGATCTTGAGCCGTAGAGATTCCACCATCTTTCCAGTGGATAAATAGCGGTACTCGGTGACCACCCTCATACATACTCGCTTTGACTCCACGCATACCAGCGTTTTGGCCTTTGGTAACATAACCATCCAACACCGCGTCGATCTTAGCACCTTGAGCCGTACCGTTGTCGGTCATAAAGATGATGATGGTGTTATCCATCAAATCAATCGACTTGAGGTAGGCTGTAAGTTCGCCAATATGCTCATCTAAGTTGGTGATCATACCGTAGAATTCAGGATGAACCACATTCTCAACCCCCTTGTAAGGTGCCGAGTAGCTATCCTCAACGAAGTATGGCGAGTGAGCCACGTTGGTCGCTAGGTAGCAGAAGAATGGTTTATCTTGGTTGCGCGTGATAAATTTCTTCGCGCCATCGAACCACACATCGTTGCAATATCCCGTGATCTTCTCCCACACTCCATTATGATTGTAGTAATCATCGAAGTAGTCGTTATCCCAATAATCCATGGTTTGACCTACGCCACCGCCATGAGCTACAAGGCTATAATCGAACCCTTTATCTTCGGGACGAAATGGGTAGTTGTCACCCAAGTGCCACTTTCCGAAGATTGCAGTTTCGTAGCCATTATCCTTGAAGATTTGAGCCATCGTTGTCTCGCGCTCCAAGATCAGCGAACGACCATTTACCGTGTGCCATACACCTGTGTTGTCGCAGTGACGTCCTGTCATTAGAGCAGCACGTGTAGGCGATGAGGTTGGTGAAACGTGGAATTGCGAGAAACTCGCACTTTGAGAGTGAAGCTCATCGAGGTTTGGAGTTTGGATAATATTGTTGCCCAAGGCTGCGATATCGCCATAGCCTATATCGTCGGCCAAGATCAAAAGCACGTTTGGTTTTTGATCCGCTTGTGGCTGTTGTGTGCATCCCACAACTCCGAGGGATGCACACGCCATCATCATAAATTGACTAGATTTCATAGTCGCTAGTTAAGATTATTTAATTGAACGCAAGTCGCCAGCTTTATACTCCTTGCTCTTTCCGTTAACTGTGATTGTTACTGGTACTTCGTTGTGAAGCGATAGTTTGCCACCAACGCTCTTAAGCGATACATTACCGCAAGATTGAGTCTCGATCTTATACTTGCCATACTCCAAGATAGTACCATTACCCATAAACATCTCGAAGTCGCTAGCCGAGTCAATTGCGATCAAAGCATAGATTGCATCGGTTTGCATATCTTGGTAATTAGCCACGTGACCACCAAACGATGAAAGGACATAATCCTTACGACCCGATTTGTGAACTAGAGCCACACCTGCGAAGCTCTTGTCGCCATTCTCATCGTCGAAACCTGTGATCGACTCGATTGTCTTACCCTCGGTAGATGTGAAAGGCTCGTAGATTGAGATAAATGGGTTGTCCCAAGCCTCACCGTGTTGACGAGCGATAAATGTTAGGAATGGATCTTTGTCAACCTCGTATGGGAATTGAGCGTTGCTCTTGAACGACTTACAAGCTGGAGAGTAGATGCTAAAGATCTCACGATCCTCGTTACCCTTCATCCAAAGGTTCATAAAGATATCCTCCTCGTCTCCAGGATAATCGATCTTCCACTCAACTTGGTAGTCGTCAGAAGTTGCTGCGAACTCCTCACCCCACATATAGTCAAGAGCGTAGAGATGTCCACCAGCAAAACCGATCTTCTCTTCGGCTGTAAGCTCGATTGGGTTACCCTCGGCATCCATGATCACCATTGTTTGACCCAAGTTGTGGTAGTAGTAGTCGTGGAATTTGTCGCCACCGCGCATCTTCTTCGAACGGAATACGTCAACGTAGTAACCCGAAGTCTCGCCAGTGCTGACGATACTCATCGTTCTATTTTGGTCGCTAAGTGTCTCAGGTTCGATAAACGATACATTCGAGTATGTTACATCTGGATTGTAACCATCACGCTTCTCTGAGGCTGGATACTCTCCAATTAGATCGAAACCGTGGTAGCTCATCATCTCGGTGTATGACGAAGCGCCATCAACCATAACGGTGTTGTGAGCTGGGAATTGAGAGTAGTACTCTAAGTACGCTGCTTGCAAGTAGTTAGTACCCTTACCTGGGTCAGCACCTTGAACTAGGCCTTTACCATAAAGCTCCAAGCTGATACCGTTAGCATGCATATGGTTACCCAAAGATGCATTCAAAGAAGCCATCATACCATCTTTACCCTCACCCATACGTTGTACGTGCCAGCTGATTGATGGTGCGTAGAAAGTTTGAGTGATATAGTCGCTCATTACGCCAGCCTCATAGTCTGGGTTTAGCTCCACTTGCTCGCTCTCGAAGAATGACGAGATTGAGTTTGCACGTGGACGTCCTTGTTGGCTTTTACCTGCTACCTCTGGCTCTAAGAATTTGTAAAGCGCTGTAAACTCAGCCTCCATCTCCTTGTTACCGCTCTTTTGAGCTAGGCGAACAACGTCACGAGCAGCCTCTCCTGAGATATGTCCATAGTTCGAGTCACCGAAGGCAACAGTCTCACCATTAGGGAACATATATTGAGGAAGAACGCGAACCGCTTGCTCCATCACTGGAAGATATGGCATAAGATCGAAATCAAATGCGTTGTCGTAGTTCGAGATAAATGCCATAACCTCTTTAGTCACACCTTGCGAGTAACCAGGACACTCAGCCCAGATACCATTTGCTGGATCGTAACCGAAGTCCAAAAGTTTGGTCATCGACCATTGGCGCATAGAGGTTGTGTTGAGTAGATAATCCATGTAGTATTGACGACCTTTACTGTCGGCGTAGTCCGAATCATCTTGAAGCGCCATTGCTGCCTTCAAAATAATATTCGCTTGGTGAAGGTTCCAGTTGTTTTGAGGCACACCGTTTTGAATCACTAGGTCGATCCATTTTTTGATCGTAACCTCGTAGTTAGCGATATTCTCTGGGTAATTTGCTTTAAGATAAGCGTGCAAGAAGTCGAAGATCTCGGCAACACCCGTCAAAGCACGTTCGTGGATAGTTTGGTAACAAGTCATACCTACTAGAGTTTGGATGTGACCGTGATCTAGGTCGATTGGCTCGCTACGGTAGTACATACCTTGCATATAGACGTCGAACACATCGAATGCGAATTTAGCGTAACGCTCGTCACCCTCCAACCAGTAGATAAACGCTGCATCACGAGCATAGCAAAGGATACGGTAGTTTAGGTTCTCGATGCTTCCACCCACTTTGTTTTGTGGAACCCACTCCATTGTCTTTTTGGTCTTGTGTTGCATATACATACCACGCTCATCATCCATATAAGGCATGATATCCTCCAATGGTGGGAATGCGTAGTCGGTGGTACCGTCACGAGAGCCCGAGAAACGAACTGTTGGCACTGGAGCTTCACCGTCGGCGTGCGAGTAGAAGATACCTTTGATATAGACGTTCGATGCTTTTGAGTTCCAATACATTTGGAGTCTCGATGGCATCCATGTTGGATCCTCGACGTGTTGCTCGACATATTTGTCGATGCTGCGACCGATACCCTCGCGAACTCGTTGAGCCCACTCCTCGGTTTCGATAACATTCAAAAGATCAGTTTTTTCATCCTCGGTGATATAGATGCGAGGATAACCTTCTGGAAGACCAGTCGGCGTTGGGATTCTATCCTGGCTCTGTGCCGAGGTAGAGAAGATAGCTCCTATCGCTAGGGCTATAAGTAGAAATGTTTTTCTCATAATTAGGGTTTATTTAGGTTAAATTAATCTCTTATTTTTGGGTCTTCTCCTCGCGAAGCAGAACTCCATTTTTATACTCTTTCACCTCGATTGTGATATTCTCGCCATCACCCTCTAGGTTCTCGATTGTGATCTCTTGGACTCTGCCGTCGATAAGCTCAACGATGAGTTTGTCGGCACTCTCGGCTTTAACGCTTTTTACAACCGACTCAGCTTCGTATGGCTCGATCACCGATAGGAAACGAGCATCGTTACCCTCGGCTCTGACGTTGAGTGTTCTACGTCTCTGAGTCTCATCTCCAAGAGGGAAATCGCCTCCGATGATCGCCTCGAATGATGCCACCTCAACGCCCGAAAGGTCGACTACGATCTGCGCCTCACTTCGTTCATCCTCTGGCATAGCTGCAAGCGAGGTTGCCATTGGCTCACCTCCCAAGGTTACCGAACCGCCGTAGTAGTCTGCACCTGCTGCGGTAGGTTGCAAAGTGTTTACATATTTAATAGGTAGAGAGTTCAGATCGACTTGTGTACCATCTTTAAGAGTCACTTTTGCATTACCCCAGAAGATTGTGTTATTTTTAATTCGCCCCTTTAGCTTTGTCGAAAGGGTTAGCTCCTTGCTGCCTTTGATGTCGAGCGAAATCTCCTTGCGACCCAAGATCCATGCTCCTGTGCTGTCGCTCAAAATCTTCTTATCGTCTGCCGATACTTCGTACCATAGTTGCTTTGCAACATCATGGTTCTCGGGAACTGTCGCAACGGTAACTTCGTTCTTGAGTGGCCAAGCGTTGAAAACATCAATCTTGATTGGGCCATCCTCGCTGTTTGGTGCGCGAGTACCTGCATTGTCGCTTCCTGGGCCGAACAGCATCTCGTAGCTCGAGCGAACTGTGCCCTCAGTTGAGTACCACTCACAAGAAGTGAAGAATTGTGCTGCGCTAAGTGGATCTTCGCTAAGTTGATTATCGTGGCGCAGGAACTCCTTTTTATCGGCTGTTAACCCCTTGAAACCCTTCATTTGGAATAGCCAATCGTAAGTGTGAGACTCATCGCCAGTAACGTAATCGGCCAAGACGATATAATCGTCCATCATAATCATCAAACGGCGCTGATCGATCTCTTCGGTGAATCCAGTAAGCTCACCATACTCTGGCTCATCCTCGGGGAATACAAATTGGCGACCCTCCTCCCAAGCTTTCTCTTGGAACGACATTCCCGCCTTATCACCATACTGCATACCGCCATATGGAGGGTGACTCCAACGTGCCGAGGTCTCGACAGAGGTTGCTTGCAACATATCGCCAGTGTAGAACAGCGTACGTTTCGACTCCTTAGGCTCCTGCATCTTCTGATCGACAACGACCATATTTTTGGTCATTGAGGTTTGAACCAAGAATTTATAGTTATAGCTTTGGTAGCCATACCAGATCATCTCAGGGTTGTAGAAGCTTCTTCCGTAGCGCATCATGCTAAGCAGATTTGTGCGATCGAAGTGACCGTGATAGCCACCATGCGAACCGTAGTGCAGAGCTGCTTGGATCTGCTCACGTTGCTCTCTGCCCTCAGTTTGAGAGCGCAACTGCACAACTCCGATATTGTCGGCATAGGCCGATTGCTTATTTTTAACCGATTCAAAATCTGGAAGCTCAGGCACTCCGTAGAGCAGATCGCGTTTGCCACCCATCTTAATTACCGAAGCATACTCAGGATCGCGGAACAGGTAGTAAGCCATCTCGAAAGGCTCACCAATAACGCTTGTCTCTTGAGCATCGTTCACCGCAAACATAATTCCGCGGTAATCCAACATTGGCACCAATGCATCCCACATCGCCTTGATTCCAATTGAGTTCTTCTCGATTGCTCCCCACTTATTGAAATCCATTCCATAAAGACCTGGCTCCATGCGGTTAGGCATCAGCGAATAGTGCGACACCTTACCAATCTGGATCTGCTCATCAAGGAAGTTATACCCCCAAGGACGCAGAGCCACAGCAGCCTCCGAGAACATCGTAGCACACCAGAGGTTATAACCCACCGAACACTCATACCACCAACCATCGCTCATCACACCTTGTGCAAATTGCTGATAGATTCCCGTTGGCGAGAAGAAGATCTCCTTTGCAAGGTGATAATCTTGGATCATTAGGGCGCAGTAGAGAGCTCCAGTAAGTTCGCTTAGATCCCAGTTACCGATTCCACCATCGTCATTTCCATTGATAACAATGTCGATATAGAGGCGGAAAGACTCCTCGATAAGGCGGTGATCTTCGTCGGTCAAAAGACCGCAATCCATGATCATATCGTAGGTGCGAGCAACATTTTGGAATACGCCACCCTCCTTAACGAAGTTATTTTGATTTACGCGCCATGTTGCTGGATAGCCACTCTCGGGGTTGATAATATTGCGGATGATGTACAAACACTTCTCTGCATGCTCCACCTTGCCTGTTAGGCGATACGCCACGGCACACTCCATCAAATTCTCAATCTCGTTGGTGTGGTAAAGATAGTGACCCATTTGAGGGTTCATTGATGGCAGCTCCTTGGCGATCTCGAGTGGAGTCCACTCTTGAGCCTTACGATCGTAACGCTCGATTTCACGCTTTGCCCAATCATATTTATCAGCTTTGGCAATCACCTCATCCCAACCCTCAGGGGTGTGGACAATAAAAGGAGACGACACCTTCACCGAGGTTGTAAACTCGATTATCTCAGCTTTAGAGCCTTGACCATTCGCTGTAACACGGATCGCTTGAACCTCGTTAGCACCCTGGGGCAGTGAAGCTGGCAAAGCAACTTCGATAGTTACCTCTTTCTCTTCGCCAGCTGCTAGCGACACCACCGATGGGGTGATGGTAGTTGTCATAGCCTCCCAGCCTTGCTTGGGAAGTTGAAGCTGAACCATCTGAGGGTCAGAGGTTGTGTTACCCAGCGTGAGCGAATATTTCACCGTTTCACCAGCCGCAGCGGCTCCACCTTGACGAGGAGCCGATAGAGCAACAACTTCGCCCTTCAAAAGTTCAACATTGCGAATTTTGATCTTCTTATTCTCCTGAGAGCTCACACTCAAATCGAGGCTATGCACACCTTGAAGCGTTCCGCGTTGACCCGCAACAAGCGAGAATTGACTCCATGGCACAAACACCTTGCACCATCCTTGGCCATAGAGGTTAACCTCAGCGGTGTTGACTGGCTCCAAGTGTTTTGCATTCTCCTCGGCTACGCCAAAGGTAACCAAGGCTTGAGCCTCGGATGCTTTATCCAAATATACTTCGAAACTCAGACCCTTATATTGGCTCCAATCGCAACCGTTGTAGTAGACTCTAAAGCCTTTCTCTACATGCGGCTGATCGGGATAAGTGTAGCTAATTTGGCCGCCAGAGCGGATCTCGGCAACATTTGCGCCATCTGTTTTCACTTTTGTCCAATCCGAGAAATCAAATTGTCCAATTGGTTCTCTAAGTTGAGCATTAACGCTAAGCGACAGTGATAGTAGCGCTAAAATAGATAGAACTTTTTTCATTTAGGGGTTAGGTGTTAATTGTTGGTTTTGGTTATAGGTAGAAAGCGCCACTCACATAGAGTTACACTTTCACCCTACAAATTTAAACAAATAAATTGAAAATTAAAAATTTATTGCTTCTACAAATTATAGCCCTAGGAAAAACAGATAAAATTAACTACCTTTGCTAATACAAACCTAAAACTAATCAAAACATTATGACTAAATCACTTATTGGAGCTGCTCTCTTTGCTCTGGTGACAACCACTGCATCTGCGCAAAGTGACATATACCAAGATGGATGGATCGACTTCAACAAGAATGGAGTCAAGGATATCTACGAAGATCCAACTCAAAGCATCGACAAGCGAGTTGCCGACCTCATTAGCCAAATGACAATCGAGGAGAAGGCTGCCCAGTGTGCAACCCTCTACGGTTATAAGCGAGTATTGGCTGACGAGCTTCCAACCCCTGAGTGGGACAACGAGATATGGAAGCACGGAATAGGCAATATCGACGAGCACCTTAACGGTCTGCGCGAAACCGAGCACGACTATCCTTTCAGCAACCACCCCAAGGCGATAAACATCGTTCAACGTTGGTTTGTCGAGAATACTCGATTGGGAATTCCTGTGGACTTCACCAACGAGGGTGTGCATGGATTGAATCACACAAAGGCTACTTCGTTCCCAGCTCAAATTGCGATGGGTGCGACTTGGAACCGCGATTTGGTCTACCACGCGGGAACCATCATCGGTCGCGAGGCTAAGGCCTTGGGATATACCAATATCTACGCTCCGATCCTCGACCTTGCACGTGATCCACGTTGGGGACGCGTTTTGGAGTGTTATAGCGAGGATCCATTCCTTGTGAGTGAGCTTGGAGTCGAGATGGCTACATCGCTTCAAGAGCAGGGTGTAGCTTCGACACTCAAACACTTCGCAGTTTATAGCGTACCTAAGGGAGGTCGCGATGGTGCGGTTCGCACAAATCCTCATGTATCTCCTCGCGAGATGCACGAGATGCACCTCTACCCTTTCAAGAAGGTGATTGCTGAGGCTAAGCCGATGGGAGTTATGAGTAGCTACAACGATTGGGATGGCGAGCCTGTAACATCTAGCTACTACTTCCTCACCGAGCTTCTTCGCAACGAGTTTGGCTTCGACGGATATGTTGTTTCGGATAGCGACGCTGTGGAGTTTGTCCACACAAAGCACCGCGTAGCTGATACATACAAGGAGGCTGTTCGCCAAGTTGCAGAGGCTGGAATGAACGTGCGTACAACATTTACTCCTCCATCGGATTTCGTTGATCCACTAATCGAGCTTGCCTACGAGGGTTCACTCTCGGAAGAGACTCTAAATCGCAATGTTGCCGATGTGCTTCGCGTGAAGTTCCGCTTGGGACTCTTCGATACTCCTTACACCGAGGATACCGAGGCAGCCAACAGAAT
Source organism: Rikenellaceae bacterium (assembly GCA_047172885.1). Classification (GTDB taxonomy): domain Bacteria; phylum Bacteroidota; class Bacteroidia; order Bacteroidales; family Rikenellaceae; genus Alistipes. The sequence continues at coordinate 9,287 of JBCQVS010000033.1, forward strand.
CGTTGCTAGCGACGACACCAAGGATTTCGCACAAACCGTAGCAAATCAGTCTATCGTAATGCTTAAGAATGCCGACAACTTCTTACCGCTCGACATCAAAAAGATAAAGAATATCTTGATCACTGGCCCAATGGCCGTCGAGGAGAGTGTTTACACTAGCCGCTACGGTCCGCAGGAGCTTGAGATCGAGAATATGTATAAAGCGATCAAGCGCTATGTAGGTCGCAGAGCCAACGTAACCTTCGAGAAGGGTTGCGAGGTGGTAGACCCAGGCTTCCCTGTAAGTGAGGATTTCCCAACGGTATACACTCAGCAAGAGAGAGAGGATATCGCGAAGGCGGTAGCGGCAGCAGAGTCGGCAGATGTGATCATCGCTGTGATGGGTGAGGATGAGCTTCGTTGTGGCGAGTGCAAGACTCGCACTTCGCTCAACCTACCTGGTAAGCAACGCGACCTTCTTGTGGCACTCGAGGCTACGGGCAAGCCAATTATCATGGTGCTTATGAGTGGAAGGCCACTTACTATCAATTGGGAGAATGAGAATCTTGAGGGTATCCTTGCTACATGGTTCCCAAGTATTAAGGCTGGCGAGGCTATTGCTCAAACCATCTTTGGTGAGAATAACCCTAGTGGTAAGCTTCCTGTGACATTCCCCAAGAGCATTGGTCAGGTGGAGTGGAACTTCCCTTACAAACCAGGCTCGCAGGATTATCAAGGCTATGATGGCCCTAATGGTGTGGGATATACCGAGGCTGTGGGATGCCTCTACCCATTTGGATATGGACTTAGCTACACCACTTTCGATTACAGCAATCTTTCGGTAGTCTCGAAAACTGGTAAGACTCAAGGTAAGATTGATATTACGGTTGACATTACCAATAGTGGTGATCGTGCTGGTGACGAGATCGTGCAGCTATATATGCGTGATAAGATCTCGTCAGTGATAACCTACGACTTCGTGCTTCGTGGATTCGAGAGAGTGTCGCTCGAGGCGGGTGAGACTAAGACCCTTTCGTTTACCCTCTCGCCTAAGGATCTCGAGATTCTTGATAAGAATATGAACTGGCGTGTGGAGCCTGGCGAGTTCGAGATTATGGTTGGCGCTTCTTGCGAGGATATCCGACTTTCTCAGACTATTTCTTTGGTTGAGTAGGGGACGTTGGGGACGTTGGGGACTGTCCTGCGCGGACGGCGGCGGGGTGCTCCCCGCGGAGCTGATCTTTTCTTGCGTCTTGGGGCGCTGATCTTTTAGATCATCGAAATAAAAATAGTTGAATTTTCATTCTTTCGAGCTAGCTCGACGTCTGAAAATTCAACTATTTTTATTTTTTTTGCTTCGCAAAAACTTCCCCAAGTCGTGTAGCAGCTTAGCGTTGCTTCAACCCATTAACTGTAAGGGAAACGCAGTTTTCCGTATCCAAACTTGTTTGGTGCCCGCGCCGGCATTAGGCGCAGTCCCCAAGCCTCGCGAAAAATCCAAAAGCACGTCACCCAAACAAACCCTACCGAGGATCATAATACTTCTCACCACGCCCCAATTTCTCCTTATTGGCCAAATCCTCGCGTAGCCACTCGGCATAATTCTCCAACTGAGCTTTCAGACGCGGATGCACCACAATCTCCGACTCGATATCACCTCTTGGCAGCTCCTTGAGCACCTCACCACCTAGTGCGATTATCTCGACCGCACGGTCATACTTCTGCTTATCCCCGCGAATCGAAGCCAAGCAAGGGCTCAACTCAGGACGATCAAATGCAATTTGGGCAAATACCTTACGCTTCGAATTCGAGATAGCTACGAAATTCACACCCGTAAGCTCCGTCAACTCAGCCATCTGCTCAGCGGTAAGAGGCGAGCGACCCGCAAGATTCTCATCAAACGACGAGTCATACGTTGGGTAGTAAACACCATTAATATCCATCCACGCATAGAGGGTCTGCTTCTCCTCATCTGAGAGCTTCACCTTCTTGTGCCTACCATCAATAAGTTCGGTGAGCTTACTTGCGTGACTACCCCAACTATACGCCCCTTGAATATCCGCAGGACCTCCACCAATAAGCGACAAGGCTCCACGAACATAAAGGTTGATGTACGAGGCGTTGAAGAACATATTTTTATCCGCCGCCAAAACCAACTTCTCGGGCTGCTCAGCATCAAAATCGTGACACTCCATACAGTGGCGATCCAAGATAGGCTGCACCTGCTCGATATAGGAGAAGTTACGCGACTCCTCACCATTCCAAGGAGTCAACGCCTTAGATGGCTTGTGTAAAGCTGTGGGTAGCGAAGCTCCAGGGATAGGCACCATCAGTCGATCCTCGTGGCAGCCGATACAACCGTTAACCTCTCCTGGCATTAGTGAGACTCCGCTGCGCATAGATTGAATCATCTTCTTATCCTTGTCCAGAAGTTGGAAGTAGAGGAACACACCCGCAGGAGCTGTGAAGTGAGCCGAGCCATCCTCCTCGATCTCAACCTCTCCGATAATGCGCTTCACCTCGAAGCTATGCCAGTTGATTCCTGGCGCTTGAGCTCCTTGACCACCCCACTTGTCGATTGTCCAGGTGCGTTTCTCGGGCGTCTCGACCACTCGAAGGTACTTGGCTGAACCTCGCTCGACACCCTCCATATGAGTACCCTCGTAGACATCTTGAACGTAGAATGTTCCCTCAGTGGAGGTGTAATCGCGAGTGATCGGCAAGTTTGCGGGCACTTCGCGAGGCTCAACGACCATCGGATCGAAGAGCGAAAGGGTCTCTGTACCAAGGATATAATCGCGCGTACCCGTCTGGATATTCATCACAAAAATCGCCGAGTGTGTCTCATTATCTCTATGACCATCTTTTGGCTTTGTGGTGCTCGAAACGAGGAACTCCGTTGTGCTCAGCGGCCATGGATCCTCGCTCATATATGCTATCAATCTAAAGGCATCGTGGTTACCATTGTCGATCAAAGAGTGAGTCTCCGCAGGCATTATAGCCACCACTGGCTCCGCACCATCGACACCCAATCGACGGTCAACAACCGCAATAGCACCCCATGGACGATCGTGGCACGAGCTAAAGGTGCAGACAATAAGGTCGGAGCCAGGAATCTGCCTGGCGTCGAGCATTCCACCTGGCGACTGGGTGTTATTTCCATAATAGATCGCATGCTTGGTGCCATCGGGATTCACACTCCAAAGACCTTGCGCATCACCAAAATTTCGGTCGACATACTCCCACCTGTCGTACAAGATTCTACCGTCTGACATCACCGCTGCGTGACCCTCAAAAAGCGTACTCACACCAATCTGGTTGATATTCGCACCATCGCCCGTCATCCTAAAGAGGTTGGCCATAATGTGGCGGTTACACATACAATATTTTGGTTGACGAGTCGACGAGAAGATAATGTCGCCATTGGGCAAGTAGACAGGATCGATATCCGCAACGCCAAGGGCAAAGGTCAACTGTTTGAGCCCCGTTCCATCGACATTCATCTCGTAGATGTGATAAGAATCGCAGCTATTTTTGCGCATCGAAAAGACGATCTTCTGAGCATCGTAGCTCAGCTCAGGGTCGCGCACCACACCATCCTTGGTCTCGAGTAGCGTTCGAGTCTGCTTGGTGTCGACGTCGTAAATTCGCATTGCCGAGCCTGGTCGGAACGACGCTTCGTTGATCTCGCCACAGAGGAACATCGTTGCGGTGTTGTGGTGATCGGGAGCGAATTGATAGCGCTCGACATAGAGTATCTGTTTACCTCGAAGGCTTTCGAATTCCGAGGCGTCTCGGACAGCATATTCTGGCATCTTGGCTTGAGAAAAAGCCATGAGGGATGTTAGCAACAAGGCTGCTGACAATATTAGGGAGCGTTTACGCATGATCGTTTTGTTTTGGTTGGTTAGATTGGAACAAAATTATAAATTATTTCCTTTGTTTCAAAGCTCCAAACCTAGAAAATCAACCCTTTAACTCGCAAATGTACCTTAAATTACCATATTCTATATTGAAATAGGGGTGTAGCTCGGTGTTTTCTATTATGATCGACTCTCTGGACTTTGGTTCTATACGCACCACTTCGCTATATCGTCGAGCCTCGCGGCCATACTCTTTGGAGGTATACATTGAGTTATGGTGTAGGATTTGAGGCAGGGTTCCAGTATTGAAAAATCGAAGTAGGATACCACCGCCTTGCTGAGTTACGATCAGATGCAGATCCTCGCTAAGCTGCAGGCGGTAACCTAGTTCAAACCACTCTGCGCCCTTCACCTGTGGCTTTTCGAAGTTTATAAGATGCAGAATCAGACGATCCATATCGGAGTAGGGATTGCGCCAATAGATCCTATTCTGCACATTGCGATATTCAAAGCGCAACCATGCGGCATTCTCGACAGCTTGCCCCAGGTGACTCGATAGGGTTCGATAAAGTCCAGCATCGGACTTACTATAATTACTAATGTGCGAGCGTCGCAAATATCCGCAAAGACACTCCTCCGCGGGATTTAAACAAGGAATCCGTTCATTGCAAAACCTCGCGCCACCATGCCCCTTGCACTGCACGTGCAGAAACTCACGCTTCGACTTTTCGAAGTGCAACAACACCCACTGCTCAAACGAGAGGCTGTTGAAAGCGATATTGACCCCCCACCGCTGCGCATAGTCGAAGGCTCGGCGGTGACTAGGGTGAAAATCCTTGTCGAAAATCGCCCACACTTCACTGCAATTCTCCTCCTCTTTTAATAGGTATGCCTCGCGGACATAGCGCAGAGGTTGCGATTTGTAGCGGTTATAATCAATGCGGTTGCTCTCGGTAAGTTCGTGATACATTAGCAGTTCGCTCCCTTTGAGGCTTCTTCTGGGGCGTTTATTATTCGCCCTTACCACTCTAGGTTCCGCGGTCTCCTTGGGGATTATATGTCGACGAACTTTTAGAAGCGCAGGGTTATCTTCAAAGACCTTGAAAATGTAAAGATTCTCGGTCTTTGTACCCTCGCACACTATGCCAATGCTTCTATGTAGTTGTCTGCGATGTCGCATCTTCGTCTTGGAATATATGTTCTACATCGCCAATCGAGGGAGTAGCTCCGAACTTATTGGCTTGATACCACTTATCGAATGGGACATCCTCACGCACACCATCGAAATCCTGAGCCGAGAAGAGCTCCGAAGCGCCCTGCTCATCCTTCTCCACAAACCAAATTTGATCGGAGCGCAAGAGGTTCTTCTCCAAGATTGATGGCTCGTGAGTGGTGATAATAAGCTGCGCGTTTTTGGGGTTACCCATGCGGCTATTAAAGAGCGTAACAAGCAGGCGTGAGAGTCGTGGGTGGAGGCTTGTGTCGAACTCATCATAGAACAGGATTCCACCACTATCGAGCTTCTTGAGAATCCGCGCACCCAGACCAAAGAGCAACTGCGTTCCAAGCGATTGATCCTCCAATGCGATTTGCGTTGTGCCAGTCTCTCGACCTTGAGCATATAGGGCGTGGATAAAATTCACCGTAGTGCTATTTTTCTTGATGATACTCGATTTTAGCTCCTCAGGGAAATCCTCGGGGAATACAAAGTCGCTAACCTCACGTTTTTTAACAACGATATCCTTGATCGACATATCGGCAGCGTCAATCAGGCGGATCAGTTTGCGCTTTAGTGAGCCCGATTTATCTAATAGGATTTCGGCAGCGATCTTCTCATTAAGCGCCTTGGTTCGCGATCCTTGGCTCGAGAGCTCGACATCTATGCTCTTGAAATAGGCACATATAGGGGTTAACACAGAGTGCGCCTCGAGGTTGAATTTCGATAGAAAAAGTTGATTTTCTATCACCTCTCGCTTCACTCCCTCAACACTCAACTCACGTTTAAATTCCACTTTGTGGATCGCCTCACCGCTATCCACGCGTTGATACAGCAGCGTTGGCTGCGTGGTTTTAAAGGTATATAGCCTCTCGAGGAGAATCTTGGTTTGAGTATACTCCACCTCCAATTTGAACTTTGTGCCATCGAGAATAAAGACCAATTCGAAGCGAGTAGCACCATATGCCGACTCTGCATCTAATGAGAATGGCTCGTAAGGCGAAATCTTGCGACCAATTGAATTTTGGTGTGACGAGGTGACGAGCTTCCACAGGGCGTAGAATGCGATAATCACACTACTTTTGCCCGAGGCATTAGCGCCATAGATCGCAATTGTCTTGGTTAGGTTGTGTGAGCAGCCTTTCTCGCCATAGGCTGCCGCGAAGATATTCTCCTGCTTTTGCTTGCTTGAATTGGACTCAAACGAGAGAATTGCTGGATCCTTGATCGAGCGGAAATTTCGTGCAACGAATTCAATTATCATACGCTTCAAATGTGTTAATTTGTTAATTACCTAACTTATTTTGGGCTTTCACCGCAGGTAAAGTTACACAAAAATTCCAGATTCCGCAAATATTCAACCCTCATTTTCTTGCAATTATATCGCACCGAGATAAAAAGTTGAGCCTAATTAATACTAATTAAAATATTTTTTGTACCTTTACATCTAATAGGCTCTTTTTTAATCAAGACAAAATTAACAAACACAATGAAAATATCACTATTGCAACGCTCAATAGAGTGGTTAGCAGCAGATACAAATAGAGCAAAAGCTGAGGAGTGGATCGCAAAATGCACAGATTCGAAATTGGTCGTTCTGCCTGAGATGTTCACCACTGGCTTCTGCACCGATCCGAAGTGCGGAGCTGAGAGTGGCGAGGTGACTTTGAAGTGGATGCAGGAAATGGCCGCAAAATATGCAACCTGCTTGGCTGGAAGTGTCGCGGTGGAGGCCCATGGCGATTATTTCAACCGCTTCTATTTCGTTCGCCCCAATGGAGAGTACGCAAAATATGACAAGCGACACTTATTCACCTTTGCTGGTGAGCACCTAAAATATAAGGCTGGCGATGAGCGAGTAATTGTCGAAGTGGAGGGAATCCGCATTTTGCTGCTTGTCTGCTACGATCTGCGTTTCCCTGTTTGGAGCCGCAACCGAGGTGATTACGACGTGATCCTCTGCGTTGCCAATTGGCCTAAGCCTCGTCGATCACCTTGGGATCTTCTGCTTCGTGCTCGCGCAATCGAGAATGTCTGCTACGTGGGTGGCGTGAATATCGTTGGCCAAGATGTCAATGTGGAGTATTCGGGAGGAACTGCCGCTATTGACTTTCTTGGAGAGGTGGTAGCTAAAGTTGACAACAACACCGAAGGCATCGCAACATTCGAAGTAGACAAAGAGGCTTTAGAGGCATTCCGAGCAAAATTCCCTGCGCTCAACGATGCCGATGATTTTGAAATAAAATAAACAGAACAATTAACATATGAACTTAGAGAACACAGTCCTACTTTTAGGAAACGAAGCGATAGCCTTGGGCGCTATCCACGCTGGAATTTCGGGAGTTTATGCCTACCCAGGAACTCCATCGACCGAGATCACAGAATATATTCAAAACTCTGCAGAGGCAACCGAGCTCTTTAGCGATTGGTGCGTCAACGAAAAAACCGCTATGGAGGCAGCCTTGGGAGTTTCTTTCGTCGGCAAACGTGCGCTAGTTTGCATGAAGCACGTTGGTTTGAATGTCGCTGCCGATGCCTTTGTCAACTCGGCTATATCGGGTGTGAATGGTGGTCTAGTGGTTTTGGTTGCCGATGATCCTTCGATGCACTCGTCACAGAATGAGCAAGATTCACGCTTCTATGCTAAATTTGCATTGATGCCAACCCTCGAGCCATCTTCTCAGCAGGAGGCTTACGATATGATGGCTTACGCCTTTGACCTCTCGGAAGAGCTTCGTGCTCCGATCCTTATGCGCATTACAACTCGTATGTCGCACAGTCGTGCGGTGATTAAGCTCTCGGAGCGTCGAGAGCAGAATTCGATCCATTACTCTGAGGATGATCTTCGTCGTTGGATCTTGCTTCCTGCTATTGCTCGTCGTCGCTACGCAGAGGTTGTTGCGCAGCAGGCAGAGCTTGTGAAGCGCTCTACGGAGTCGAAGTTTAACCTTTATCACGAGGGTGCGGACAAAAAACTAGGCGTTATCGCAGCAGGCATTGCTTGGAACTACCTTAACGAGAATTTCCCTGAAGGGGTTCCTTTCCCCGCTATCAAACTTTCGCAATATCCACTCCCAAAGCCACTTATCGAGCGCTTGTTCGAGGAGTGTGACCAAGTACTTATCTTGGAAGATGGACAACCATTTATCGAGGAGCAGTTGCGCGGAGCGCTCGACACGCTTCCAGTTGTAGGTCGCCTAGATGGAGCACTTCCACGCATGGGTGAGCTCACCCCCGACAATATCAAATCGGCTTTGGGATTGGCAGCCGTAGAGGCACTTCCAGCTAGCGAGAGCGTAGTGGCTCGACCACCTGCAATGTGCATGGGTTGCGGTCACAGGGATGTCTACACTGCTATCAACAAGATCGTCGCGGAGTATGACTCAGCAAAAGTATTTAGCGATATCGGATGCTACACACTTGGCGCCTTGCCACCATTCCAAGCGATCGACAGTTGCATCGACATGGGTGCCTCGATCACAATGGCCAAAGGTGCTAGCGATGTGGGGCAACACCCAGCAATTGCAGTGATTGGTGACTCGACATTCACCCACTCGGGAATGACTGGGTTGTTGGACGCAGTAAATGCCAACAGCCGCATGACTCTAATTATCTCGGACAACTTGACAACCGCTATGACGGGAGGTCAACACTCGGCAGGATTGTACAAATACGAGGCTATCTGTCGCGGATTGGGAGTTGATCCAGATCACATCAAGGTAGTAGTGCCCCTTCCAAAGAACATGGAGGAGATCGAGAAAACTTTGCGCGAGGAGATCGAGTATGATGGTCTTTCGGTGATCATCCCACGTCGCGAGTGTATACAAACAATGAAAAAATCAAAGAAATAGTCATGAAGTGCGATATAATTCTTTCAGGAGTGGGAGGTCAAGGAATCCTCTCAATAGCAGCAGTAATCGGTGAGGCAGTACGTGCCGAGGGGCTCAACATCAAACAAGCCGAGGTTCACGGAATGAGCCAACGAGGAGGTGACGTGCAGACAAACTTGCGCATTAACTCCGAGCCAATCGCCTCGGATTTGATTCCTCGAGGTGGTGCCGATGCTATTATCTCATTGGAGCCGATGGAGGCACTTCGTTACTTGCCATACCTCAAGGAGGGTGGTTGGGTTGTGACCTCTTCTGCGCCACTTATCAATATTCCGAATTATCCCGATGTGGAGGCTATCCTCGCGGAGCTTCGCGCACTGCCAAATGTTTTGATTTTGGATGTGGAGCAGTTGGCTAAGGATGGTGGCGTAAGCCGCTCGGCAAATATCTTGCTCCTAGGCGCAGCATCGCCGATTCTTGGAATCGAGAGTGAGGATTTGAAGGGAGGCATCCAGAGAATCTTTGCTCGCAAGGGTGAGGCTGTGATCGAGGCCAACATCAAAGCCTTTAACATTGGAGTAGAGGCTGTTGCAGACCAACTAAAAGCAAAGTAAGATGAGCGAAGTATTTAGCAGAGAGATCGTTGCGGCAACGATGGAGGAGCTTAAAATCGGCTCACTCTCGTCAGCTACAATCGGACAGATGTTGCTTCTGGCAGCTACTTTGGAGCGAAAAACTGGAATCCCTTTTGTGCGTATGGACCAAGGAATCCCTGGGTTGAAACCTTGCGAGATTGGTATGGCAGCCGAAAAGGAGGCTCACGAGAATGGAGTCGCTTCGCTATATCCCGCAGCCGAGGGAGTCAAAGAGCTCAAGGATGAAACTTCAAGATTTATCAAAGCCTTTATCAATGTCGACGTTGCGCCAGCATCCTGCATCCCAACAACGGGCTCGGTGGCAGGATCATTCGGAGCCTTTGCGATTTGCAGCCAACTATCACCCCAAAAGAATACTATCCTATTTATCGATCCAGGTTTCCCAATCCAAAAGTCGCAGTTAAATCTCTTGGGTGTTAAATATCGCTCGTTCGATGTCTTTGAGTATCGAGGTGAGGCGCTTCGAGCGAAGTTAGAAGAGGAGCTATGCGAGGGAAATATCGCAGCGATAGTCTACTCTTCACCCAACAACCCAACGTGGATCACCTTCACAGAGCAGGAGTTGGAGATCATCGGCACAATGGCAACCAAATATGACGTTATAATCCACGAGGATTTGGCCTACTTTGGCTTGGATTCTCGCGAGAATTACGGTATTCCTTTCCAGGCGCCTTACGTTCCAACGGTTGCGCGTTATACGGATAACTACATCTTGTTCCTTTCGAGCTCGAAGATTTACAGCTACGCAGGTCAGCGAGTGGCCGTAGCATGTGTGGGCAATGCTCTTTTCAACAGAATCTACCCTGAACTAGCTAAGCGTTACAACGGCGGTGGTCACTTCGGAATCACCTTTACCAACGCCATAATGTATATGATCACCTCGGGTGTAACCCACTCGGCACAAGTAGCCTTGGCAGCTATGTTCCGCGCTTCGAGCGATGGAGAGTTTAATTTCGTCGAGGCGACCAAGGAGTATGCTCACCGAGCTGTGAAGATGAAAGAGATCTTGCATCGCCACGGATTTAACGTGGTCTATGACAAGGATATAGATCGCGAAATTGGCGATGGATTTTTCTTCACGATGGGCTACGGCGATATGAGCTGCAGTGAACTGGTGAGCGAATTTGTCCACTATGGAATTAGCTCGATTTCGCTCTCAACAACAGGTTCGCTTAGAGAGGGCGTTAGAGCCTGCACATCGAGAATGACCGAAGATAAGTTAGAGATGTTCGACGAGCGCTTAGCTCAATTTGCTGCCGACCACCCAAAAAAGTAAAACAACCCTAAAAAAAGATAACCCAAATGATCTGGAATAAAACCAAAGAGTGCATGTCACGTGAGAAAATGCGTGAGTTGCAAGGCGAAAGACTTCGCAAGACAGTACACAGAGTATACCACAATACTCCATTCTACCGCGAGAAGATGCAGCAGATGGGGCTCACTCCCGACGATATTCGCACGGTGGATGATATTGTGAAACTTCCATTTACAACCAAGCAGGATTTGCGCGATAATTACCCTTATGGCCTCTTTGCAGTGCCACTCTCGGAGATCGTTCGTATTCACGCTTCATCGGGCACAACGGGACTTCCGACAGTTGTTGGATATACTCGCAAAGATATCTCGATCTGGTCGGAGATGATGACTCGATCGCTCACCTCGTTTGGCATTAGCAACAAGGATATTGTCTCGGTGGCCTACGGATATGGTCTCTTTACTGGTGGTCTGGGAGCACACTACGGAGCTGAGAATTTGGGTGCTACGGTAATCCCAATGAGCACAGGTAACACTCGCAAGCAGATTCAATTGATGCGCGATTTTAAGGCTACTGCCATCACCACTACCCCATCGTACGGACTCTACTTGGCCGATTCGATCGAGTCTGAGGGTTACAAGCGCGAGGATATGAGCCTCAAAATTGGCGTCTTTGGAGCTGAGCCTTGGACCGAGAGTATGCGCAAGGAGGTCGAGGAGCGTTTGGGAATCGACGCCTATAATATTTATGGATTGAGCGAAATTATGGGTCCTGGAGTATCGTACGAGTGCGAATACAAAAATGGCTCGCATATTGTCGAGGATCATATTTTGCCAGAGATCGTCTCACCCGACACCCTCGAGCCACTACCATATGGCCAGCAAGGCGAGTTGGTATTTACAACCATCACCAAGGAGGGTATGCCGCTGCTCAGATACCGAACAAAAGATCTCTGCTCGCTTATCGCCGAGACTTGCGAGTGCGGCAGAACCAACGTGCGCATGACTCGCATTGTGGGTCGTAGCGACGATATGCTTATCATCCGCGGTGTGAATGTCTTCCCATCGCAAATCGAGGAGGTGATTTTGGCTATCGAGGAGTTGGAGCCTCACTACTTGATCGTTGTCGACAGAGTTAACAACCAAGATACTTTCGAAGTGCAAGTGGAGGTTAAAGCTGCGGCATTTAGCGATAATATCGGTCAGATGTTGGAGATCAAGAAGAAGGTTGCAGCACGTATGCACAGCATGTTGGGACTAAACCCAGCGATCAAGTTGGTTGCACCACGCACCATCGAGCGCAGCATGGGTAAAGCGGTGAGAGTGATAGATAATCGTAAATTATAAAAAAGGGAGGAGAGAGAAATGAAAGTTATGCAATTGTCAATTTTTATGGAGAATAAGGTGGGTATGATCAACGAAGCAACCTCGATCTTAAGCAAGGCTGGCGTGAGTATGAGAGCCTTCTCGGTTGCCGACGGTATCGAGTTTGGTATCCTTCGATTGTTGGTTCCCGATGTCGATTATGCGCAAAAGGTGATGGAGGATGCTGGTTACAAGGTTAGCCGCACCGAGGTGCTTTGTATCAATGTGCCTAATGTTGCGGGTGGTCTGTCGCATGTGCTTGACGCGCTAGCCAAGGAGGATCTATTTATTCAATATATGTATGCTTATTCGGATAGCGATGTGGCAAGCGTTGTTATTCGTCCAAACGATATCGACCGCTGTGTCGAGGTGCTTAAAGGATGCATCGCGGAGTTGCAAGAGGAGAATCCACTATATAGTTTCTCGTAAACGAGGGTATGATATGGAATGCAAGGGTGACTGGTAATTTTTATCGGTCACTTTTTTTTGTGAAGTCCCTGAAAGTTAGTGTAATTTTAACATAACTTCATGGCAATTATACATATTATTACTATCTTGCAAAATATATAACCTAAACAAAACCTAAGTAATATGAAACAAATTCGCTTAATCCAACCAATCGGGCTTTTTGCACTGCTACTCTCTTTGTGCAGCTGCAGCTCTAGCTTCATTCACGAAGTCTCTAAGAGTGAGAACTCTGTGAAAATCCAAAAAGATAGCCTCGAGATCTGCTTAGAGGTGATCGACAACAGAATCATCCACGTTAGCAAAACCATCGCAGGCACCCCAAAAAGCATAATCCCAAACTACACAACAGTTTTGGAGCCTCAAGGAGTAAAATGGAAGCTAAAGGAGAGCGCGGACAAAGTCGAGATATCAACATCCGATATCGTAGTTAGTGTTAACAGCGATGGCGTAATCGAGTATACCGACAAGCAAGGCAAACATTTGGTAGGCGAAAGCTCGGAGAGAACTTTTATCTCCAAGGAGGCGATCGACGGCAACGTTGTCTCGCAAGCCTTCACCGTAGGCGATGAGGCACTTTACGGCTTGGGACAGTTCCAAAGCGGAATTATGAATTGGCGAAGTGTGCCAATGCGCATGATCCAATATAACCAGGAGGTTGCCGTTCCATTCGTAGTGTCGACCAACAACTACGCGATCCTTTGGAACAACTACGCAGTGACCGACTTCAACCAAGCGTTAAACGAAATCACTTTCGACGAGAAGGCTGAGGTTGCAGCAGCTGCCGAGGAGTCAACTTCCATCGACGTTGAGAATGTAATCACATCGAAGAGCACGGTGGACAAGGAGGCGAACATCCGCCAAACCACATTCACACCCGACCAAAGCGGATTGTACACATTCCTTGCGTATAGCAGCAATGCAACCCGCATGAAAGGTCAGATCAAGGTGACAATCGACGACGAAACGATCATCGACTACGCAACAATCTGGGTGCCAACATGTTTTTCGGGTAGAATCGAATTGGAGGCAGGTCGCACATACTCTATGACATTCCAAAACGCAGGTGCTCCGATCGCGGGAAACCTATATTATAACAAACCAGATTTTAACAAAACTGTATTCAGCAGCGAGGCCGGCACATCTATCGACTACTTCCTTATTGCTGCCGACACCCCAGCGAAAATATTGGAGCTTAACCACAAGCTAACAGGTCAAACTCCGATGTTCGAGAAGAAGGCATACGGATTTTGGCAATGCAGAGAGCGCTACCACGATCAAGCGGAAT
>JBCQVS010000034.1:0-22884 GCA_047172885.1 Rikenellaceae bacterium
AAAAACACACAAATAAATATCAACAAAATCACCTGAATTTTATGGTCGACCTGCCTGAAATCGCGGTTTCATGGGGGTATGCCTATTTTGGGTGTATACGGCGGGGTGCTCCCCGCGGAGCTAGTTATTTATTGCGGTTTGGGGCGCTGATCCTGTTCGGATCATCGTATAAAAATAGAGATATATAGTTCTTTTGAGCGAGCTCAACGACTTATATATCTCTATTTTTATATTTTTGCTTCGCAAAAACTTACCCCAAACCGTGTAGCAGCTTACGCATTGCTTAACCCATTGACTGTAAGGAAAACTTCGTTTTCCGTATCCAAGCTTGGTGCCCGCCGGCATTAGGCAGTCCCTAACGTAAGCAAGCTGTTTCGCCCTCCCTACTAAAAAAGCACTTTTTGTTCCAAAAAGTGCGCAGAGGGCGAGTAGATCGAAGATCTGCAATACAAACCAAAGTTCAGCTATAAATTACCGAACCCCAATCATATTCAAAATACTCCGTTCAGCAGCCTTACGAACCTCATCATCCAACACTACCTCAGGCGACATATTCTCAAGCGTAGAGATAATATTATCCAGGGTGATCATCTTCATATAGTTACAATTATTACAGCCGCAAGTAGAGTCCACTGGTGGCGCCGCAATAAATCGCTTCTCGGGGTATCTCTTGCTCATCTCGGTCAAGATACCCGCCTCGGTAACCACGATAAATTCGCTATGCTCCTCCCTTCCGCAATACTCCAAGATCGCTGCCGTAGAGCCCACAAAGTCTGCAACCTCAACGATATAGGGTCTGCACTCAGGGTGCACCACAATCTTCGCCGCAGGGTGCTCAGCCTTGAGCATCAAAATAGCCTCCAATGAGAACTCCTCATGTACGTGGCAGGCGCCATCCCAGAGGATCATATTATCCCTGCCCGTGAGCTTCTGGATGTAGGAGCCCAAGTTGCGGTCAGGGGCAAAAATAAGCGGCTTATCTGCCGGGATGGATTTCACTACCTCCAACGCATTCGACGAGGTGCAGCAGACGTCCGTGAGTGCCTTCACACCAACCGTGGTGTTCACATACGAGACAACCATACACTCAGGGTGCTTCGCCTTCAGCGCAGCCAAATCCTCCGCCTTGCACGAATCCGCCAATGAGCACAAGGCATCCGTCCTGGGGATCAAAACAGTTTTCTCGGGCGAGAGAACCTTAGCCGTCTCCGCCATAAAGTGAACACCCGCAAACAATATCACATCAGCCTCCACACTCTGAGCCTTGATCGAAAGAGCCAACGAGTCACCCAAGAAATCCGCTACTCCCTGAACATCCTCCGTAGTGTAGTAGTGCGATAAAATCACTGCGCCTCGACTACGCTTCAACTCCTCAATTCTTCTGATTTTTTCTTCTCTGTTCATCTGACTCTTTTTTTCTTTTTATTTAAATATATATAATTATAATAATAAATATAATAGCTGTTGATAGTGTTGATAACATTTCTGGGTTGGAGATTATTAACATTGCTTGGGTTGTATTGTTTATTACTTTGCGTTGGTTGGGGACTGCCCTAATGCCGGGCGGGCACCAAACAAGTTTGGATTCAAAAACTGTCGTTTTTGTTCTTTTGCTTGCGAATGTTAATGGATTGATGCTCAATCCTCTGTGACTATTTAGATTTATATTTTGAAAGTTCACTTTCAAAATATAAATCTAAACAGCCTCAGTTACGCAAACCTTTGATTTGCTATTAACATTCGAGGTTACTCAACTCAATTTCAATCTTTTATATCTCTTTATTATCTTTACTCTCTTGCGATCTCTTTATTACTATAATTTACAATTAACAATTTATAATTTATTACCTCTGGTGCAAAGTTAACAATTGTTTATAACATTTATCAACATTTCAACATCTATTTTAATTAACAACAATCGAAAATATACTACAATAATAGTTAGAGTAACTTTTGAAAACTTTTACTTGACTTTTTTAAATTACTTCTGTATATACAAAAATTTCCCCTTGTCAAGTGAAATTCTCCAAAAGTTATCAATTGTTATCGTCAACATTTATCATGGTTTATCAACAAATTCTGGGGGTGTTGTTAACGATTTTTGTAGGGTTATTAACGGAATTTCGGGGGTTATGAACAGGGGTTTTGGGGTTATTCTTCACTTTCTTTTCTTCCTTTACATATTCCTTTCACCGACTCTTCCTCAAGTCTGGGATGACGGGAGAAGGGGTCAACTCAAGGGGTGTGTGATGACAACAATAACTGAACCTCGGGTTTGTATTGCAGATCTTCTATCTGCTCGCCCTCTGCGCACTTTTGGAACAAAAGTGCTTTTTTAGGAGGGAGGGCGAAACAGCTTGCTTGCGTTGGGGACTGCGCCTAATGCTGGCGCGGGCACCAAACAAGTTTGGATACGGAAAGCGGAGCTTTCCTTACAGATTATGCCAATTGTAATTGTTAATGAGTGTTAGCAACGTTAAGCTGCTACTCGGTTTGGGGAGGTTTTTGCGAAGCAAAAAAATAAAAATAGTTGAATTTTCAGACGTCGAGCTCGCTCGAAAGAATGAAAATCCAACTATTTTTATTTCGATGATCTTAAAAAGATCAGCGCCCCAAACCGCAAAAAAAGTACAGCTCCGCGGGGAACACCCCGCCGCCGTCCGCGCAGGACAGTAAGAAACGTCCCAAACGACCCCAACGCAAAAACTACCTCATCTTCAAAGTAGCAATACTAAGCGCCGCCAGCAAGATAGAAACGATACAGAACCGCATAACGATCTTAGTCTCGAAGTACCCTCGTTTCTGGTAGTGGTGGTGCAGAGGAGACATCAGAAATAACCTCACCCCCTCGCCACATTTCCGCTTAGTATACTTAAAGTATGCCACCTGAATCATCACGGAGAGCGCCTCAATAAGGAAGACACCACACAGTAGTGGCAGCACAAGCTCCTTACGGATACATATAGCAAACACAGCGATGATACCACCCACGGAGAGCGACCCTGTATCCCCCATAAATATCTGGGCAGGGAAGGTGTTATACCACAGAAATCCGATGAGAGCCCCCGAGAGTGCCGCAGCAAATACCACGAGCTCACCACTGGTGGGTATATACATTATATTAAGATAGTCGGCATAGACAATATTTCCCGAGAGGTAAGCGAATACTCCGAGCACCGCGGTGATAGGTATGGAGACCCCCGTCATAAGCCCATCGAGCCCATCGGTGAGGTTGGCACCATTGGATACGGCCGTAACCACGAAGATCGACATAATAACATATATTATCAGCGTGAGGATATCGTTATCAGCCCCGAGGCGCTTGTAGTCGAGCAGGTTGTTTTTGAGGAATGGAATCGTTGTGGCGGATGACTTGTGAGCATCCCCCGAGGGTGAAACACGATATTGAGTTAATACCTCCTCCTGTCCATCCGAGTTTGTGAAGCGGGTCTCGATGGCGGTCTTCTCGGTATCACGCACAACGATATCGGGCGAGTACCACATGGTAAGACCGACGATAAGTCCGAGTCCCACCTGTCCGACGATCTTGAAGCGCCCGTGTAACCCCTCCTTATCCCCGCGGAACACCTTGATGTAGTCATCGAGGAATCCGAGTGCTCCGAGCCAGATGGTGGCAGCGATAAGCAGCAGTACATAGATATTATCCAACCGCCCAAAGAGAATGGTGGGTAGGAGTATAGCCACAAGAATTATCAACCCGCCCATGGTGGGTGTGCCACGCTTCGAGAGCTGCCCTTCGAGCCCTAGGTCGCGCACGTCATCCCCAATTTGTAGGCGCTGCAATAGGTTTATCACCCGCTTACCCACAAAGATGGTGATGATAAGTGCGGTGACTATCGCTGCCAGGGAGCGGAAGGAGATATATTGAAACATTCCTGCGCCAGGGATATCCAGGCCAATCTCCTCGAGGTACTTAAATAAGTGGTAGAACATCGTTAGTTGTTTTTCGAATTAAGGTTTAAGATTTTCATATGGTTAATTTTTTTAGTTCATTTCGCGAACAACTTCGTGGTCATCGAAGTGGTGTTTCTCGGTTCCAATTATCTGGTAATTTTCGTGTCCTTTGCCCGCTACGAGCACCACGTCGCCAGCCTTGGCGAACATTATGGCGGTGCGGATTGCCTCCCTGCGATCCACGATCGAGATGTGTCGCGCAGTGGTGTCGGTGACCCCTGCAACCATCTCGCTGATGATCGCCTCGGGGCTCTCGGTGCGGGGGTTATCCGAGGTGAAGATCGAGAGTGAGGCGTGCGTGGTGGCGATTCGTGCCATCTCGGGGCGCTTCGTGCGGTCTCTATCTCCGCCACATCCGCAGACCACTATCACCTGCTGCTCGGGGGAGATGATCTCCTCGATGGTCTCAAGAACGCTCTCCAATGCATCGGGGGTGTGGGCGTAGTCGATAATCGCTGTGGCGCCTGATTTGAGGGGCATTGTCTCGAAGCGGCCGCAGACCGCTTTAAGTGAGCTGATTCCAACCAAGGTCTCTTGCTCCGTGAGTCCCAAGAGTCTAGCTACTGCGTAGATTGCCAGGGTGTTATATGCGTTGAAACGGCCAGTTGAGCTCACCCAAATCTCTTGGCCATCCAATTTTAGGAGCATGGAATCCAGGTGCATCTCGACGATTTTCGCCTTATAGTCGGCCATTGATCGTAGGGAATATGTGTGTTTCGAAGCGCGGCAATTTTGGAGCATCACCTCGCCATTTCTATCGTCGATATTCGTTAGGGCAAAGGCGGTTTTCGGTAGTGAATCGAACAGCCCTTTCTTCGCTTTGATATACTCGGCGAAGGTGTGGTGGTAGTCCAAATGGTCGTGCGTGATGTTGCTAAACAAGGCCCCTGCGAAGTGCAGACCCGCGATTCTCTGCTGCACTACGGCGTGCGACGATACCTCCATAAAGCAGTACTCGCAGCCTGAGTCGACCATCTCGCGGATCATCGAGTGGAGTCGCACAGCGTCGGGGGTGGTGTGAGTAGAGGTGAATTTCTTATCATCTATGCAGTAGCTCACCGTGGAGATCAAACCTACTTTGTAGCCTGCTGAGCGGAACAGGTCGTAGAGCAGTGTGGCCGTTGTGGTCTTGCCGTTGGTGCCAGTGATGCCGACTAGTTTTAGCTCTCGGCTGGGGTGGTTGTACATCTCGGCTGCTGCTGCGCCCAAGGCTGTGTGGCTGTTTTTTACCTCTATGTAGGTTACCTCGTCGTGCAGGGTTTCGGGTAATTTTTCGCAAACTATCGCCTTTGCGCCTCGCTCGATGGCCGAGTCGATGAATTGGTGACCATCGCTTGCTGTGCCTACCAGGGCGAAGAAGCAGCTGTTGGGCTGCACGGCGCGTGAGTCGTATTCCAGTGAGGTGATCTGTGTTTCCTTTTCGCCTCGCCAGGTTGTTGCCTCTTTTGGGTTTACTATTTTATTTAGTTTTTTCATTGTTTCTTTTCCTTTGCGTCAATACTTTCCTTTGCACCTCCCCAAGTTCCTTGATCGGTTTTATTTTCCCGTCATCCCAGACTCGATCTGGGATGACGGGAAAAGGTGAACGTCGAGTTTGTATTGCAGATCTTCGATCTGCTCGCCCTCTGCGCACTTTTGTTCCAAAAGTGCTTTTTTGTGAGGGAGGGCGATTGATCTGGGTCGTTGGGGACTGCGCCTAATGCCGGCGCGGGCACCAAACAAGTTTGGATGCAAAAACTGCGTTTTTGATCTTAGCTCAACCGAATCGTTACCGCCATACCCCCCGAAATCTTACTCCCAGCCTTAATACTCTGCGACCTAACCGTCCCCTTTCCCGAGAACGACACCCGCAACCCCGCACGCTCCAACAAGAACAACGCATCCTTAAGCCCCATACCCACAACATTGGGCATCGAAACCGTAGAGTACTCGATATCCTGAATCTCAACATGCGAGAGGCTATCGGTCGAAGCTGTGCCCCACTTACTATCCCCCGCGTGGCGTGCCGTGCGGGGTGACAGCTGATAGGTGACCTCCTCAATCTGCTTCACCTGACCACCCTTGACAGCCGTAGGGTAGTGCTTCTCATCACTGCGCGGAACCCGATCATACCACTCCTCCTCGGAGTTGTAGAGATATTGGACAATCTCGCGCTGGATATTTCCCGTGAGTGGACCTCCATAATATGCGCCATTGCCCTTGTGAGTGTAGATCGCCGTGTAGACCGTATATCTTGGATTATCGGCTGGCATATAGGTTGCCATGCTACCCAAGTAGTAACCATCGTCATAGATGATATTCCCCTGAGCCACCTTGGCCGTACCTGTCTTAGCACCAACCTTGAACTCGTTGAAGCCTCCCATATATGCCTTGGCAGTGCCCTCAGTGGCGACATCCTCCAAATATCCGCGCAAGATATTGAGTGTCTTATCCGAGCAGATCTTTGGATTCAACACATCTGTGCCACCCGCCTTGATCATCTTGCCATCTCGTTCAAACTCCTTAATTAAGCGTGGCGCAACCATCCTTCCATCGTTAGCAATGGCGTTAAAGAGTGTCAAAACATGGATCGGCGAGAGCTCGATAGCATAGCCGTAACCCAAGTAGGGCACCGTGTTGCCATCCGTCCAGTTCCGATCCCCTGGCGCTCTGAAGCTCGGGTCGATAGATTGAAACTCCTTGAGTCCCACATTGCGATCCAGGTGCAGCGAGCGGAGGAAATCGACGAGCTTAGCAGGTCGATGGTTAAACTCATCATATGCCGCCTTGGCGAAATATCCATTGAGCGACTGCACCGTAGCTGTGCGCAGATCCACCTCCGAGTAGCCCGCGTGAGAATCCTGCGCCTTGGCACTTCCGACCGTTAACAATCGTCCATTTCCCGAGTCGTAGATCTTGTCGGGCGACATTCCAGCCTCCTCCAAGAGCGCCATCACCATCGCCGCCTTAAAGGTAGAACCAGGCTCCAAGCGCGAGCGAAGCGCATAGTTGTAGTCGTCGACATACCTCCCCTTCGAGACCCTGCGCAGGTTGGCCATCGCCAAGATATTTCCTGTCTTTGCCTCCATCACAATCGAGGTGCCCCAGATGCCGTTGTGGCGGATGATATCTTTCTCCAACGACCGCGACACCACATCTTGGATATCGACATCGAGCGTGGTGACAACATTGCCACCATCCACAGGCTCAACATTATCACCTTCGAGCACCTGACCGTAAAATCCGCGAGCAATCCGCTGCCGTTGGATCTTGCCAGGGTGTGCTGCCAGCTCCTTGCTGTATACATCCTCCACGCCGTAGCTGCGACCACGAGTATCATCCTCGTAGAGCTTGCCGATGGTGCTGCGAGCCAACTCACCATGGGGGTATACGCGCGAGTCGGTGCGCTGGAGGTTATATGTGTAACCCATGTTGTAATTCAAAATTGGCCACTTCTTCAACTCCTGCCACTCGGTGAAATCAACCTCGCGCGGAAGAAGTGCCACAGGCTTATGGTCGCGAATAGTGTCGTAGAGCTTGATGGTCTCGAAGCGATCGTCGCGAAGTCGATCCAAGAGCCTGTACCACCACCCTTCGGAGCGCAGTACTGAGGTGTCTTTCAAGTACTTAAGTGTGTAGCCATCCTTACGTCCGCGCTGCATCGCTTGAGCATATTGAGCGGCCGATTTATCTTTGAAATAGCGTGACAATAACTTGGCAAGTGAATCGCTCTGGCTCTTAAATCGCTCGGAGTTGTCGAAACCCTCGCTGCCGTAATCCATCATCACTTGGTAGCTATATATCGACACAGCCAAAGGGTCGCCATCGCGGTCGAGGATCGAGCCTCGATGTGCAGGGATCTCTTGCCATGAGAAGATCTTATCGTGGAATCGCTCAGCATTGTAGCGCACCTCGGGCGAGAAAAATTGGATGTAGATGATACGCACGAAGATCATCACCACGAGGATTATCGAGATGAGGAAGATATTCTTGGCGCGCCTGAGCATCCTATCTTTAGCTTGGTTTCTGGCCATGGTGTTATCGCTATTTTATAATTGTTTTTGACTCCTGCATATCGTACAAGGGGATCCCTCTGCGCTCCAACTCCTTGACAATTGCCGAGTGTGATGTGCTGTTGAAACGTACTCGTTGATATTCCAACGATCGCTCGCGAAGTAGCTGAACCTCACGTTCGCGCGTGGTGTAAACCTCGCTCAAGTGGAACGAAATAAAGATTGAAGCGACGCTAAAGATCAGAGCCACAGCCACTACCATCAGTTTGCCGTACGAGACCGTTACGCTCTCCAAGATCAGCCAGTTGCCCGAGATAAATTGCCAGAAGGGGTTGGCTTCGCGACGTCGTTGGCGCTCTGCGGCTTGCTCCTCCTCCTCGCGGGCTTGCTGCTCCTCCTCTGCTCTTAGGCGCTCGGCCTCCTGTTGCTCCTCGGTCAAAGGGAGCTGGGGATCCTCATCGGCCACGTCGAAGCTGTGCGATTCATCCCTCTCAACGTGGATGATCTCACTCTCGATCCGTCGCTCGAACTCTGGATCAAATTTGTCAAACTCCTCTTGTCGCATAACTCCTAACTATTTACACCTTAATCGCCGCCCTCATCTTAGCACTCCGAGAACGTGGATTCCGCTCGATCTCTTCGGCTGATGGCGCCACCGCCTTACGCGTAACAAGCTCGAACGGAGTCTGAGAACGACCATAAAAATCCTTCTCCACCTTACCCTCGAAATTTCCACTCCTGAGGAAATTCTTCACCAGACGATCCTCCAAAGAGTGATACGAAATAACCACCAATCGCCCACCAGGCTTCAACACCTTAAGACTCTGCTCCAGAGCCATTTTCAGTGCCTCCATCTCGCCATTAACCTCGATGCGAAGTGCCTGAAACAACTTGGTCAAAAACTTCGACTCATCCTTCTTTGGGGTGCACGGAGCAACCGCCGCAACTAACTGAGCAGTAGTGGTTATAGGCTCCAAAGCGCGAGCCCTCTCCAAACAATTAGCGATCTTAAAAGGAGTAGGCAACTCGCCCCAATCACGGAAAATGCGGATCAACTCAGCGTTAGAATAGTTGTTAACCACATCGGCCGCGGTAAGTTTCCCCCGCTGATTCATACGCATATCCAAAGGAGCCGATCCACGGAACGAAAAACCACGCTCAACAGCATCGAAATGGTGCGACGAAACCCCCAAATCGGCAAGGATCGAATCGACCTCGGTGACCCCGCGATACCTCAGCGCACCACGCAAGAATCGAAAATTACTCTCGACATAGTGAAAATGCTCAGATTCAGGCGCATTGGCCTTAGTATCACGATCTTGGTCGAACGAATAGAGTGCACCTTTTCCGCTCAAAAAAGAGAGGATATGGCGCGAGTGACCACCTCCGCCAAAGGTCAAATCGGCGTAGGTTCCCTCAGGGGTAATGTTCATCAATTGCACCGACTCCTCGAGCAGTACAGGGGTGTGGTAGTCACTTTTATATTCGATCATCTTTTTCGTGGAAATATTTGGGTGTAAAGTTAGCGAAATTGTTGCAAAAAAAGCTATATTTGTGCAATAATATTTTTTCAACTTTTATAGCTCAAACATGAAACTTATAGACGTCCCCGCAGTTATCGCCTCGAAGGCCCCCAAAGCGGCAAAATATATCCCAGGTTTTGTATATAGTTACCTCAAGCGAATTCTCCACCAAGATGGTCTAAATGAGATAATTAGCACTGGCTGGAACTACTCGCCACAAGAGTTTGTGCGCCATGCTTTCAAAGGCTGGAAGATCACCTACACCATCGAGGGATTGGATAAATTAGACCCTAAAGGGCGCTATATTTTCGCTTCTAACCACCCCTTTGGAGGCATGGATGGAATGATGATTGCCGATTGTCTGATCGAGCATTTTGGCGATGCACGTGTGGTGGTGAACGACATCTTGATGCACCTCGAGCCGCTGAAGCCAATTTGGATTCCTGTGAACACCTTGGGTGCGCAAAATGCAGAGTATGTGCGACTTTTCGAGGAGGGGTTCGCCTCAGATCATCCGATTTTGATGTTTCCTGCGGGAATTTGTTCGCGGGTGGTGGATGGAAAAATTACCGACTTGCAGTGGAAAAATACCTTTGTTCGACGAGCTCATGCCACTGACAGACAGGTCGTTCCGATGCACGTTGAAGGGTCGCTCCACAAAGGATTTTATAGAATGTATAAATTCCGTAAAGCGCTGGGTATCAAGGCCAATATCGAGATGCTTTTCTTGGTCGATGGTATGTTCCGTCAAGCTGGAAAACACTTCACAATGAGGGTCGGAGAGCCCATCTCACCCGAGGAGTTGAAGGCGTTTGGCTCTCCAAAGGAGCAAGTTGAAGCAGTACGTAAAAAGACGTATTCTTTGGAAAAGTGTGCGAAAAAATAGTTTTTTGAAAAAATAGGGCTATATTTGTAATAATTACACTTTTACATACGTTATATGCAAATCCCTATTATAGAACCTATCGCGAGAGAACTTCTCCTCGCGGAGCTCACCGACGAAAGACGTGTACGCGCAACCAACAAGGCTGACAATCAGATCTATATCTTCTCGGCTGCCGAGTGCCCAATGTTGATGCGTGAGGTTGGTCGTCTGCGCGAGGAGTCGTTCCGCGTAGCTGGTGGTGGCACTGGCGAGGAGGTCGATATTGACTCTGCGGATCTGGCGGAAAATGGGTATCTACAACTTATCGTTTGGGACACTACCGAGCAGGAGATCGTGGGCGGTTACCGCTTTATCATCTGCCAAGGATCGCACCCGAAATATCTCTCTACGGAGCACTATTTTAACTTCTCGGAGACCTTCCGCGAAAACTATATGCCACGCACCATCGAGCTAGGAAGATCGTTCGTGCAGTGCAAGTATCAACCGCGGGTGAACCGCAAGGGAATCTACGCGTTGGATAACCTTTGGGATGGCCTAGGTGCGCTGATGGTCTTCTCGCCCGAGAGCCAATATTTCTTTGGCAAGATCACTATGTACACCACTTTCAACTCGGAGGCGCGTGATCTGATCATCTCATTCTTCCGTCACTACTTCCCAGATCCTGAGCAGCTTATGTCGGCAAAATCACCTTTAGAGGTGGGTGCCTCGGAGGAGCTTTGCCGAGCAACTTTCACGGGCGCAAGCTACGACGAGAACTACAAGATTTTGATGCAGGAGGTGCGCGAGCGAGGTGAGACCATCCCGCCACTTTTCAACGCCTACATGAGCCTTTCGCCCTCTATGAAGACCTTCGACACCTTCCTAAATAATGATTTTGGCGAGGTCGAGGAGACTGGGATTTTGATCAATATGCGCGATATCTACCCTGAGAAATTCGAGCGTTACACCCAATGGACTGAATTGGAGGAGGGTGGCGATGAGCTTAAAGCACGCTGGGCTAAACGACTAGAAGCCCTCCGCAAACACTAAAAAATAGAAAAATTATGGCCTCACTAGACCAAACCATAGCCGAAGTAATTCAACACCTGCGCGCAGGCGGCATCATCCTCTACCCAACCGACACTGTGTGGGGCATAGGCTGCGACGCCACAAATGCCGAGGCGGTAGCAAAAATATATGCCCTCAAGGGCAGCGAGGATAAGAAATCAATGCTCGTGCTCTGCCACAATGCCAACCAAATCGTGCGCTACGTCAACAAAGCACCAGGCATCGCCTTTGAGGTGATGGAGATGAGCGAGAAGCCCCTCACCGCGATCCTTCCAGGTGCCGCAGGACTTGCTGCGAACCTCATCCCCGAGGAGAAAACCCTAGGCGTGAGAATCCCGCAACATGAGTTCTGCGAGAAGCTACTCTATAAGTTCGGACGCCCCATAGTATCAACATCCGCGAACCTCTCGGGCGAAGCTACTCCCAAGAGATTCAACGAGATAGATCGCGAAATCCTCGATGGCGTAGACTACATAGTCCACCCACGATTCGAGGGAAAACCTACACGACAACCCTCGTCAATCATCGCCTTCGGTGAGGATAACTCTATTCGGGTTATTCGGGAGTAGGGGTGCTTTTTTGCTTGGGGACTGGCCTAACAGCGGCCGGCCGCCAAACAAGTTTGGATCCAAAAACTGGCGTTTTTGATCTTTTTGCGACTTTGGGCGCTGATCCTGTTTGGATCATCGAAATAGAAAATGTTTGTTATTAGTCTTTTGAGCGAGCTCAACGCCTAATAACAAACATTTTCTATTTTTTTTGCTTCGCAAAAACCTTCCCAAGTCGTGTGGCAGCTTACGTTGGGGCATCATCCTATACTCCTTGATCCGCTCTTTTCTCACGTCATCCCAGACTCGAAATCCGATTCATTATCCTTGACCCGCTCTCTTCTCCCGTCATCCCAGACTCGATCTGGGATCTACAAGAGCGAGTGGATCTAACGCAATGTATACCAGCAGAGTAGCAGGGGTTGTAGATCCTTTTCTTAAGTCTGGGATGACGCACGGGCGGGTTGCGTTAGGTGAACGTTGGGTTTGTATTGCAGATCTTCGATCTGCTCGCCCTCTGCGCACTTTTTTTCAAAAAAGTGCTTTTTTAGGAGGGAGGGAGAAAAGCTAGGGGACTGCGCCTAATGCCGGCGCGGGCACCAAACAAGTTTGGATACGGAAAACGAAGTTTTCCTTACACGCCATTCAAATTTCAATTGTTGATGAGTGTTAGCAACGTAATCTGCCACACGACTTGGGAAGGTTTTGCGAAGCAAAAAAAATAAAAAATGTGTACTTATTAGGTGTCGAGCTCGCTCGTAAAACTAATAAGTACACATTTTTTATTTCGATGATCCGAACAGGATCAGCGCCCCAAGTCGCAAGAAGAGATCAGCTCCGCGGGGAGCACCCCGCCGCCGTCCGCGCAGGACAGTCCCCAAGAACCTCAAGAACCCCAACGCAAGCAAGAGCACCCTAAATCACCCCCTGCTCCACCATACTGCGAGCCACCTTGATGAATCCCGCGATGTTGGCGCCCTTCATATAGTTAATATACTCACCCTCAGCGCCATACTCCACGCAAGCCTGGTGTATTGAGCTCATTATCTGGTGCAATTTCGCATCAACCTCCTCGGCTGTCCAGTTGAGCTTCATAGAGTTTTGGGTCATCTCCAAGCCCGAGGTCGCCACGCCACCCGCGTTGACAGCCTTGCCAGGTCCGTAGAGCACCTTGGCTGCGAGGAGTGCCTCGATCGCCTCGGGAGTACATCCCATGTTCGACACCTCGGCTACGATCTGTACACCATTGGTAATAAGGAGTTTAGCATCCTCGCCACCAAGCTCATTCTGCGTTGCGCAAGGCATAGCGATGTCGACCTTCACACCCCAAGGGCGCTGAGCCGCGTAGAATGTCGAGCCTGGGAACTCGGCTGCGTAAGGCTCCACAACATCGTTGTTCGTGGCACGTAGGTCGAGCAGATAGTCGATCTTCTCCTCATTGAGTCCCGCAGGGTCGTAGATATATCCATCAGGGCCAGAGATAGTTACAACCTTGGCACCCAGCTCGGTAGCCTTCTTAGCAGCTCCCCAAGCGACATTTCCAAATCCTGAGAGTGAGATCACCTTGCCCTGGAGTGTGCCGCCGCAAGCATCCAACATATTTTGTAGGAAGTAGACCGCGCCAAAGCCAGTTGCCTCGGGACGAATCAAAGATCCGCCGTAGGTCATGCCCTTGCCTGTGAGCACGCCAGTATTCTCGCGCGCGAGCTTGCGATACATGCCGTAGAGGTAGCCAATTTCGCGACCTCCCACGCCGATATCTCCCGCAGGAACGTCGGTCTCAGGTCCGATATGGCGCCATAATTCGGTCATAAATGCTTGGCAGAAGCGCATCACCTCGCCATCCGACTTGCCCTTAGGGTTGAAGTCGGAGCCTCCCTTGGCACCACCCATTGGCAGTGTAGTGAGGGCATTTTTGAATGTCTGCTCGAAGCCTAAGAACTTGAGAATCGAGAGGTTAACAGAGGGGTGGAAGCGGAGTCCTCCCTTGTAAGGTCCAATCGCGTTGTTGAATTGTACGCGGTAACCGAGGTTCACCTGGGGCACGCCCTTGTCGTCGACCCACGTCACCTTGAAGGTGAAGATGCGGTCGGGCTCAACCATGCGCTCGGCAATCTTCAGCGCTCGGAACTCGGGGTGAAGGTTGTAGACCTCCTCCACGGTTGTCAATACTTCGTGCACCGCTTGTAGGAATTCGCTCTCGGCGGGGTGCTTGCGCTCGAGTTCAGCCATTAGATTTTGAACATTCATAGCTCTGGTATATTTTTAGTTTGACACTGTTGCTTATAACCTGTAACAAATTTATATAAAATAATTTAGATTAGAAAGTTTTTTTGAAGAAATTATACTTTTTTTTAGTTAAGAACAAAAACGAAGTTTTTGAATCCAAACTTGTTTGGTGCCCGCGCCGGCATTAGGCGCAGTCCCCAAGCAATCGCCCTCCCTCATAAAAAAGCACTTTTGGCACAAAAGTGCGCTGAGGGCGAGCAGATCGAAGATCTGCAATACACGAAAACAACCCTCCCTCAAGTCGGGATGACGAGCAATAAAACTTCGTTTTTGACTTCCTTTGTTGTTCGCGGAATTATTACTACTTTTGTGAAAACTAAAAAGATGAAATTCAACATCACCCGCCAGCAGGTTCTGCCCTCGCTCGCAACGCTATTCTTCACCTGCCTCATTGGTGTCTACTCGCTTATCATGGGCGAGCATACTGGCGTAGGCCTAGCGCCATGCGGCTCGATGTTGGGCGGTTATGTCACTGACTTTCAGAATGCTCACCGCGTATTGTCGGCCATCGGAGTTGGCATAGTGATCTTTCTTCTGGCCATCAACCTCGGAGGTTTAGTCTCGCGCAACAACCTCTACTCCACCACCACGCACATCCAAATTCCACTGCTGGGAATGCTACTCTGGGCGGTGTGTCTCAACGAGGAGTTCCTGCTCTCGGTGCTCCTGGCGGCCTTCTGTGCACAAATTGTGGGTGGATTCCTTATCTCGGTGCGCAATGGTCTGATCCTTGGGCCGCTGTTCAATGCCTCGCTGCTGCTCTCGCTACTTCCGCTTTTCTACCCCTCGGCCGTGGTGATGTGGGGCGTTGTGCCGATCGCGCTGATACTTATTAATGTCACCTCGCGCGAGTGGATAGTCTCATTTTTTGGGCTGCTGCTGCCTATCGCGACCCTCTCCTATATATATTGGATGATGGGCGAGGATCTCCTCTTTGTCGGCCGCACGATGCTCGAGCAGCTTCTTCACCCCTCGAACCTCTTTAGCCTCAGCGTGATCCTGCCATTTCGGTTTCTGATCGTCGCTCTGGGGCTGCTACTCTCGCTCTTCTCGCTGCTGTGGGTCGGTGGCGATGTGCATAAGAGCCGTGTGCGGTTGCAGATTATAATCGTGATGTTTCTCGCCTCACTCGCCACAATTGTCTCACCCTCAGCTACTATGCTCACCCTGCCGCTAGTCACTCCGATGACTGTTGTCTTGGCCTCGCTGGCACTGGTGAACCTCAATGGCCGCGTGGTGAACTTCATATATTTTCTGATTATGGCACTGCTGCTGCTGGCCTTCTTCGTGCCGCAATATGTGACCCTGCCGCTGGATCTTGGGTGGATTGAGGGGTATTGGGCTGGTTTTGGCTTCTAGATTGACCTAGGACTGCGCCTAATGCCGGCGCGGGCACCAAGCAAGCTTGGATACGGAAAACGAAGTTTTCCTCACAGTTAATGGGTTGAAGCAACGCGTAAGCTGCTACACGGTTTGGGGTAAGTTTTTGCGAAGCAAAAATATAAAAATAGAGATATATAGGTCGTTGAGCTCGCTCAAAAGAACTATATATCTCTATTTTTATACGATGATCCAAAGGATCAGCGCCCCAAGCCGCAAGAAAAAACTAGCTCCGCGGGGAGCACCCCGCCGCCGTCCGCGCAGGACAGTCCCCAGGTCCCCAAGCACCCCAAGCGAACCCTACTCCTCCCCCAAAAAGTTCAAATAAATCTGGCGTTGGAAGTTCTCGTTAAGCGAAAGGAACGTCTGAGTCGAAGCCACGCCAGGGATGGCGAGCAGCTTGTCGAACAGCGTGCGCATCATATGCTCATTATCGGTGCAGTAGAGCTTTGCGAGGATGTTGTAGTCTCCCGTAACGAAGTGGCTCTCAACGATTTCAGGGATCGACATAATCTTCTCCATGGTACTAAGAAGCATCTGCGGATCTTTGAGAGTGATGCCGATAAAGGCGCAGACATCGAATCCCAAAGCCTTGGGGTTCACCAAGATTCTGCTTCCTTGGATCACATCCATCTCCTCGAGCTTGCGGATACGTTGGTGTATCGCAGCTCCCGAGATGCCACACTCGCGTGCGATCTCCAAGTAGGGCATACGTGCGTTTTTGATAAGAAATTTCAGGATTTTACGATCAATGTCGTTGAGTTGTGTCTTAGCCATGATGTTAGTTATATATTCGGTTTTTTTGAATTTTTTCTGGTCAATTATGCGATTACCCCTAGCTTGCGCCCCACGCGGGTGAATGCCTCGACGCAGGTGTCGATATCCTCAAAGGTGTGAGCAGCAGATACTTGAACGCGGATGCGAGCCTGATCCTTCGGCACCACAGGGTAGTAGAATCCAGTGACGAAGATCCCCTCCTCCTGCAGAGCTGCCGCAAATTGTTGCGAGAGCGGAGCATCGTATAGCATCACCGCGCAGATCGCCGACACGGTAGGCTTGATGTCGAATCCTGCGGCAATCATCGCTGTGCGGAAGCGCTCGACATTGGCAACTAGGCGCGAGTGAATCTCGTCACTCTCCC
Organism: Rikenellaceae bacterium; assembly: GCA_047172885.1. Taxonomy (GTDB): domain Bacteria; phylum Bacteroidota; class Bacteroidia; order Bacteroidales; family Rikenellaceae; genus Alistipes. The sequence continues at coordinate 16,782 of JBCQVS010000034.1, forward strand.
CGAGTAGCTTAAAGAGCTCGATGCCCGCACCAACCACTGCTGGAGGCAACGAGTTCGAGAAGAGGTAAGGGCGCGAACGTTGGCGCAACATGTCTATAATCTCCTTGCGTCCCGTGGTGAAGCCACCAATAGCGCCGCCGAAGGCCTTGCCGAGTGTTCCCGTGATGATATCCACCTTGCCACGCAGGTCGTAGAGCTCTGTGATTCCGCGACCCGTAGCACCCAACACACCTGCCGAGTGGCACTCATCGACCATCACTAGGGCGTCGTATTTGTCGGCCAATTCGCAGATCTTGTCCAGCGGTGCCGCATTGCCATCCATCGAGAAAACGCCATCGGTGACAATGATCCTAAAGCGCTGAGCCTGAGCGAGCTTGAGGACATTCTCGAGCTCCTCCATATCGGCATTGGCGTAACGATAGCGGACAGCCTTGCAGAGGCGCACTCCGTCGATAATCGAGGCGTGGTTCAGCGAGTCCGAGATAATCGCATCCTCGGACGAGAATAGGGGCTCGAAAACTCCGCCATTGGCATCGAAGCAGGCAGCGTATAATATAGTATCCTCCGTGCCGAAGTACTCCGCGATAGAGGCCTCCAGTTCCTTGTGGATATCTTGACATCCGCAGATGAAACGCACCGACGAGAGGCCATAGCCGCGGGCATCCATAGCTCGCTTCGCCGCCTCGATAAGGCGCTCATTATCGGAAAGGCCCAGGTAGTTGTTGGCGCAGAAATTCAATACTTTGCGCCCCGCAACCTCGATATTTGAACTCTGTGACGACGAAATAATTCGCTCACTCTTGTATAATCCTGCGCTCTTGATCTGCGCAAGTTCCTCTTGTAGATGCTCTTTTAACTTTCCGTACATAGTTGTTGTTATAATTGTTGCTAGCAAATATAACTAATTTTTTACAATAATAGTACGCTTTACTTCATAATTGTTATAAAAAATTAACATTTTCATTATGTTTCTAATGTTTTTTGGGGATTATTGTGCTTCTTACTGGCCTCATGCCGGCCGGGCACCAAGCGAGCTTGGATTCAAAAACTGTCGTTTTTGTTCTTTTTATTGCGTTATGTTGGGATTCTTTTATAATCTTATAGATTATAGTAAATATGGAGAGTATATTAGCCTCGAAAGTGAACTTTCGATTCTAACATACTCTCCATATTTATTAAAACCTGTGGTTTTAAAATCCCAGCATACCGAGGTTGCACTCGATGGTTTGGGGATGGCAACCGTAGGTTGGCGGCCGGCCGCTGTTAGGCCAGTAAGAAACCTACTTCCGCGAATAAACCACCTTCTTAGTCTCAAAAAACTCCTCCGCGAAGAACTCCGAGATCTCATAAATGTCCCATCTCTTGGCAGTTAGCGCAAGCTCCTCCGCAAGGTCACCACCCTTGAGGTATAGTATGCCGTTGTGCAGCGTCCCCTTCTTACCCCGCTCGATCTTGTTCCACACCCAACCAACGAAGGTCGGCATGGCGGTCACAGCGCGCGAGACGACATAGTCAAATCGTGCAGGGATCTGCTCCACACGCGTGCAGCAGGGGGTGAGGTTGTCAAGCCCCAAAGCCTCCTTGATACCACTCACCACGGTGATCTTCTTGGCGATGGAGTCCGCCGCCATGATCTGCGCCTCAGGAAAGAGGATCGCCAGGGGCACCGAGGGGAATCCACCTCCGCAGCCGACATCCAAGATGCGCGCTCCAGCATCGAACTGGCACACCTTGGCAATGGCTAGCGAGTGGAGGATATGGCGCAGGTACAATGAGTCGAAGTCCTTGCGCGAGACCACGTTGATCTTCGAGTTCCACTCGGCGTAAAGGTCGTAGAGGGCCTCGAATTGCTCTGCCTGGCGCGGGGTGAGGTCGGGAAAGTATTTTTTTATTAGTTCCATTTATTATGTTTTTTCGTTTTCGTGTTTAATAATTGCAGATCTTTGATCTGCTCGCCCTCTGCGCACTTTTTCTTCAAAAAAGTGCTTTTTTGTGAGGGAGGGCGAAGCAAAGGGGACTGCGCCTAATGCCGGCGCGGGCACCAAACGAGTTTGGATTCAAAAACTATGTTTTTGTTCCTACTCGTCTCCCTCGAGCAAATAGCCGCACATCTTGGCGCGTGCCCGATGAATATTAGTCTTAACGCTCCCCAGTGGCATGCCGAGCTTCTCGGCGATCTCCTCATAGGAGTACTCATCCAAGAACCGCATACGGAAAAGCTGCGCATGAGTGGCACTAAGCCGCTCGATGGAGAGCTCAATGAGCTTGCGATCCTGATTATTAATCACGCATTGCTCGGGCGAAGGGCTCTTCACGTCGAGAATGGCGAACCTCTCCTCGAGAGAGAAATCTTCATGCCGACGTCGCTGCGAGTCGATAAGCGTGTTGCGAGCGATGGTGTATATCCACTGCCCAAAGGTGTAGCGCGAGTCATAGCGGTGGAGGTTGACATAAGCCTTGATAAGTGTCTCCTGCATCAAGTCGTTGGTGTCGTGGATGCTATTTGTGCGCGAGATAAAGAGGCGGCTGATCGACTCCTTGTAGCGCGTAATGAGGGCCTCGAAGGCTTGGTTATCACCCTCGAGGGCCGCCTGAACTAAGGCGGCATCGGGAGCTACGATAATCTCCTCTATCTCCATACTCGTTTGTCGCGTTTAAGCATCATGAAGCCCATAAAGAGCGCGAAGATCGGGCTCAGAAAGTCGTAGAGGGTGTATCGCTTAACAATCTTGGTCTCTCCTAGGCGCCTGGCGACCTGCTTTAGGGATGCAGTGACGATCCACAGCCTGATGAGCAACAGCACCAAAAAGAGCACCTTAAGCTCCAACGGCAGGAAGATGATTCCCGCGAGGCTAAGCACAAAGAATAACACTCGGCTAGTCATCTCCCACGAGATATAGTTGCGTGCCGCCACAGGATAGAGCTTCTGAGCCGAGCCATAGTAGCGCGAGGTGTCGATAAGCCCATCCATACGTCCCCAATTGCGTTGCAGAACGGTTGCGCGAGGTGAGAGGATCACACTGGTGTTGCCATTCTTCATGATCTTCTGCATAAAGAGATCATCCTCGCCAATATTCATATTAAGGTGGTTGAAGCCCTTATTGCCGAAGTAGAGTGTCTTGGTGAAGCCCATATTCGAGCGGATGCCACGGTAAGGCTTGCCCGCAATGGCGCTCGAGAGCCACAACATCGAGCTGAAAAGGCGCGTGGTGCGGATAAAGAACGAGTCGAACTTATTATCCTCGGTCTCGACGCCGCAATATCCCAAGACGACATTTCCGCGTTGGAAACCGCGCGACATCAGCCATAGCCACTGGTTGCTTTTGGGGCGTGCGTCGGTGGTCGAGAAGATGATGTGCTCATACTTGGCCGCCTTGATTCCCACGTTGAGCGCAGTCTTCACCGAGATCGGGAAGCGTTCGTTGCGCTCGATCTTTGTAGCGGTGAAGTTCCTAAGGGCATCGCGCAGGTAGAGCATATCGTCAAAGAAGTCGCTGTCGCAACCCACGTAGACTATAACCACCTCGAATTCGACCTTCTCCTGGTCGAGCAGCAGCGGCACCACATCGTCGATAAATTGGCGATCCTCGGAGAACATCGGGATCACTAGCGACACTGGTGGCGGAGTGTCGTGCAGCTTCATGCGGTTCTTATTGAGGTAGTTACCTAATCGGCGGAAACGAAACGAGTAGTAGTAAATTTGAATCGAGAGCAATACAATGGTAAGTGCCAAAAGTGCCAAACCATACCAGTGGTAGCTCGATAATATAGTGCTGAAAAACTCCATCTTAAATCTCTTTTTTTGAATTCACAAAGGTACAATAACTTTTCTTTTAATCCTATATCATATTAGGTAAGGTTACGCTGAAAAACTTTTTTTTAACTTTTTTCACCCAAAAATTTGCAAATACAAAAAAATACGCTACCTTTGCACAACCAAAATGAAACGGTGGATTCATCTAAGGGCTAGGATACCTGCCTCTCACGCAGGACATAGGGGTTCGAATCCCCTATCCACTACTAAGACGTCGCAAGAGATTGCGACGTTTTTTTTGTGGGTGTTTGAGTTTGATGCATTCACCATTTTAACATTTTTCCCTGCTTATTCTTACACGTCATTCCAGACTCGAGAAAAGAATCTACAAAAGCGAGTGGTTCGGGAGGACGAAACAAGGGGGCTGCGCCTAATGTAAAAAAATAGAAGATTATTCGTATATACAATTTATTTTATTTACATTTGTGAAATCATTTAACTATTGCGGACTAAGTAATTACCAATTTTAAATAAATTTATCATGAAAAATCTTCTTTTATTCTTTTTCCCTTTCTTGTTGACTGTTTCATGTCAAAGAAAGATTTATTAGTTGTTGAGAAGTCGCAGATTAATGAGGTGCAGGCGTCTTATAAGATAAGTATTGAAGATGCGAAGATGATAGCTTTGCAATTTGTTGAAGATGTCAACAAAGATAATACGAGAGCTGATGGTCGTAGCTACACGGTCGAGGATGTAGATGTTGTGCGAGTGACTAATGATGTTACTAGAAGTTTGCAGGATCAAAATGGAATCGACACTTTACTTTATGCTGTAAATCTAGCAGATAACAATGGGTATTTGTTAGTTGGAGCTGATAGACGTAGTGATCCAGTTTTTGCTTATATCGATAGTGGTGATTTTTCAAGTGAATCAGTCTCTGAGAATCCAAATTTTGAGTTTTTTCTAGATATGACTTCAGCAAAAATCGCTGAAGATATTGCTAATTACTCCGCTAATGAGGCTATTTCTACCAGATCTTAAAGTGACTATACGCTAAGTGTATTTGATCCTCCAACGTATAAATTGCATGTTAATTGGGGCCAAAACGAGCCATATAACATGTTTTCTCCAGGACTAAAGGCCGGATGTGGCCCTGTAGCTATAGCGCAAATAATGAGTATGTTTCAGTCAGTAAGCTCTGTATCGTGGCGTGATGGTAGTGACTATGGCGCTACAATTCTTAACTGGGATGGTATCATCGAAGACAGTTGTGATAACGAAGGACGATTAGAATTGGATGTTGCTCCTGAATCATGTAATGAGGTTGCACACTTTTTGAAGCTATTAAGTAGTGTAAAACAATTATTGCCATATTTTTAAAAGCACTCTTGGAGCGATATTTTTCACTATTAAATCTCAATATAGAATAACTATATTTTCGATTCAATAGCAAAAAAATCTCATCTCCAATAGCACTCCTAAAAACACACCAATAATTATTTTACCCTACTTATCTCTATTTTTATACGATGATCTTAAAAAGATCAGCGCCCCAAACCGCAAGAAATAACTAGCTCCGCGGGGAGCACCCCGCCGCCGTCCGCGCAGGACAGTCCCCAAGCACCCCAAGCACCTCAAGTCAAATTTTCACCTCACCACTTGCACCGCACCAATTTATTATTTATCTTTGTCACAAACAGATATTACAACTATGGAGTACACAAATATACTCAGCACATATGCCCCAGCAGCCTCAGAGGCGCAAGTGGAGGCTCAAGTAACGCACTTCAAGGAGCTATCGGTGCGTAATTACACCCCCGAGGTCTACAAATTCTGCTTCTCGGCGATCGACCTCACAACTCTTTCGTGCAACGACTCGGAGAAGTCGGTCAGGGAGTTCGCCACCAAGTGCGTGGAGTTCTACCAAGCCTACCCACACATCCCCAATGTCGCGTCGATCTGCATCTACCCCTCTTTCGTGGAGACCGTAGGGCTTGTGGTCGATGGAACGCCTATGCGCATCACCAGTGTCGCTGCAGGCTTCCCCGCATCGCAGACCTTCCTCGAGGTGAAGGCCCTGGAGGTGGCTATGGCCATCGAGAGCGGTGCCGATGAGGTCGATATCGTGCTCAACGTCGGCATGATGCTTACGGGACAATATGAGCAAGCTGCCAGCGAGGTGCAGGTGATCCGTGACGAGATGGACTCCGAGACCTGCCTCAAAGTGATCATCGAGAGCGGAGCACTGAAAACCCCTGAGCTGATCCGCGCAGCCTCGCTACTTTCGATCTTCGCGGGAGCCGATTTCGTGAAGACCTCGACAGGTAAGATCGACATCGCTGCAACCCC